>CAVPZO010000076.1:0-35107 GCA_963710045.1 uncultured Alphaproteobacteria bacterium
AGCGGCCATTTCACTTTTGATGCCGGCGAACCGCCGCCGCGCCTCGCTTTCGCGCTCGTCGACTAGCCTGATTGCGGCGTCCTTCGGCATCGGCCCGCTACTGATCGGCACGGAATTGTCGCCAATGGTTTCGTCGACGAAATAATCCCCGCGGTCATCGCGCCGCACCGTCCATTTGAAACGGATCGCCTGCAACGGGCCGGGACCCATCTTCGAATATCCGTCGGCCTCGACCGGGCTGGAAGAACTCGATGGCCGGTTTTTCGGCCGGTTTTTCTGCAGCGGCGGAAGCATCCGGAAAAGAAAGAGATTCCGGCTTATCGAGGATGCTCGCGATGGCCGCAAGCGCGTGATCGGTGGGGTCGCTTTTGCTCAAGACATAGTCTCCCGAATTCGCAACCAATACGCAGTGACCAGCATCAGCCGCTGCGTGAGTACACGTTTTATTGCGGATTCCTGTGGCTTTTTTAAGCGCAAACCGGCGGCCGTTTATCCTTCCACGGCCGCTCCCGTTCAAGCTGGGCCGCAAGCCGCAGCAGCGTTGCTTCGCCGCCGAGGCGCGCGGCGAACATCATGCCCAGCGGCAGCCCGGCTGCATTCCAGGCCAGCGGCACCGACATCGCCGGCTGGCCGGACATGTTGAACATGCTGGTGCCCGGCATGTAGCGCCGCAGAATGGGAGCGATATGCGTCAGGTCGTCCGACATGGTATTGAGCTCGCCGATTTTCAGCGGCGGCGCGCACAGCGTCGGCGATAGAAAGACGTCGCAGCTCTCGAAGAAGGTCGCAAGGCTATGCAAAATCTGGAAGGCGCTGAGTTGCGCCGACACATAGTCAATCGCGGTTTGCTTTTGTGCGTTGTGGGCACTTGCGAGCGTCAACATCTCGAAATCGTTCGAGGTCATTTTCCGGCCGAAACGCTGCTCGGCCATCCGCACCGACAGCCCGGTGTTGGCAGCAACAATGGTGGACATCACCACGGACGGATCGGCGGGCAGCGAGGGCGCGCGCTCCTCGACGTGGTGACCGAGGCCGGCGAGCATTTTGGCCACGTCGCGAACCGCCGCGGCGATTTCAGGGTCGATGGCATCGCCGTAGGGCGACTTGTCGGTGAATGCGATACGCAATTTTCCCGGATCGCGCCCGACTTCCTGCGCGAAAGGCCGCTCCGGCGGCGGCGCGACGTAGGGGCTCGATGCTTCCGGGCCCTGCACCGCATCCAGCATCGCAGCACTATCGCGCACGCTGATACCAAGCACATGGCCGCAGGAAAATCCGCCCCAGCCTTCGCCGCGATCGGGGCCGAGCGGATTGCGCGCGCGGCTCGGTTTTAATCCGAATACGCCGGACGCTGACGCAGGAATGCGGATCGAGCCGCCGCCGTCGCTGGCATGCGCGACGGGTAGAATGCGCGCGGCCACCGCAGCACCAGCGCCGCCGGAAGAGCCGCCCGACGAATGCGCGAGATTCCACGGATTGCGCGTCGGGCCGAACAGCCGCGACTCGGTGGTTGGCATCAATCCGAATTCCGGGCTTGAGCTCTTGCCGAAAATGATCACGCCGGTGTTGAGGAAGCGCCGGGCGAGGGTGCCGGTATGATCCGCGACATGGTCCTTATAGATACTCGCGCCCCAGGTGGTCCGCGTACCCTCAACAAGATCCAGATCCTTGAGCAGAAACGGCACGCCGGCAAAAGGACCGTCCGGAAGCCCCTTGTCGATCTGCGCCCGCGCATAGTCGTAGTGCTTCACGACGACGGCATTGATCTGTGGATCGATTTTCTCGGTCCGCGCAATGGCTTCGTCCAGCAGCTCGCGCGGGCTGACCTGTTTGGTGCGGACGAGATCGGCCAGGCCAAGCCCGTCGTAGCTGCCGTATTCCTTGATGGTCATGGATGTTACTCGCGCAGAGGATGATGAAGCATCGAAGTCATATATGATCGATAGCGACCGGAGCTACCGCTTGCGCATCATCCGAGCACGTCCTGATTGATGACGTTCTGCCGGATCGGCTCGCCGTCGAGCGCGCTGAGGAGATTGCGGGCGGTTTGCTCGCTCATCCGGTCGACCGCTTCGCGCGTAACGCCCGCCACGTGCGGCGCGATGATCACGTTAGGCAGGTCGAACAGCGAATGTCCGATTGGCGGCGGCTCCTGTTCGAAAACATCAAGACCGGCGCCCGCGAGCCTGCCGGAAACCAGCGCGTCGTGCAGGGCCGATTCGTCGATAATGCCGCCGCGCGCGGTGTTGACGAGGTAAGCCGTGGCCTTCATGCGCTGCAAACGCGCGGCATTGAACATGCCGACCGTCTCGGGCGTCTTCGGGCAATGGATGCTGACGAAATCGGCGCGCGGCAATGCCGCGTCGAGGTCGGCGACCGGCTCGCAGCCGGCGGCCTTGATCTCTTCAGCGGACTTGTAGGGATCATAGACCAGCACGTTCATTTCCATCGCGAGACAGCGTTTTGCGGTGCGCGTGCCGATGCGGCCAAAGCCTATGATCAGCACGGTCTTGCCATAGAGGTCGAACGGCAACTTGCCGAGCCGGGTGCCCCAGTTGCCCTCCTTGACCAGCGCGTGCATCTCCACCGCGCGTTTGGCCAGCGTCAGCATCATGAACAGCGCCTGTTCGGCGACGGACGGTGAATTGGCGGTACCCGCAACCATCAGCGGGACCTTGCGGCGGCTCAGCGCCGGAACATCGACCGAGTCGTAGCCGACCCCGATCCGGGTTACCACCCTCATATCCCCCGACGCTTCGAGTTCGGGTTCGCCAAAGCGCGTTGCGCCCAGCGCCACGCCGTGAACCGGCGCCTGCTGCTTCAGCATCGCCTCGAAATCGACGGCGGATATCATATTGGGAAATTCGACGACTTCGATGTCGTCGCGGTCCTTGAAGAGTTCTCGTCCCTTGGGTGAGAAAGATTCGGTGATAAGAATTTTCTTCTTGTTGGTCGCCATTCCCTGCACCCTCGGCCTTTTCTTGTCATGCGTCCGTCATATGACGGCGCCGGTGGCCTCATTTAGCAGGTGCATATTGTTGAGGTCCACTGCCAATCGAAGCGGTTTTCCGGCCTGCGCATTCACATTGGGATTAACTTTTCCGCAAATCTGGGCATCTTCCAGCGTGAAATAGACCAGCGTCTCCATGCCCATTGGCTCAATGACATCGAGCACAGTCTCGAATTCCTCAACGCCAGGCTCGGGATGCGCGCTTGCTTCGGTGATATGTTCCGGCCGCAATCCGAGCAGCAACTTTTCGTCTCGTCCTACCGACTGATACCTGGCGGCACGCGCCGGAGGGAGGGGAAAAGAAATCCGGTCGGCCAACCGAACATGCAGCTTTCCGGAAATATCCTCCAGCCGGCATCGCATGAAGTTCATTGCAGGCGAACCTATGAAGCCGGCCACGAAACGCGTCGCCGGCCTGTGATAAAGTTCATTCGGGGTGCCGATTTGCTCAATGCGGCCATGGTTCATCACCACCACGCGGTCGGCCAGCGTCATCGCCTCGACCTGGTCGTGGGTCACGTAGACGGTGGTGGTGCGGACCTTCTGATGCACCTTCTTGATTTCGATCCGCATCTGCACCCGCAACTTGGCGTCGAGATTGGAGAGCGGCTCGTCGAACAGAAACACCTTCGGATGGCGGACGATGGCGCGGCCCATCGCAACACGCTGGCGCTGACCACCCGATAGCTGCTTCGGCTTGCGGTCGACGAGTTCGGAGATGTCAAGCATGCGGGCGGCTTCGTCGACCCGGGTCTTGATCTCGGCTTTCGGAAAACGTTTCAGGCGCAATCCGAACGACATGTTCTCCGCGACCGTCATGTGCGGATAGAGCGCGTAGTTCTGAAACACCATGGCGATGTCGCGGTCCTTCGGCGGCACGTCGTTGACGACGTCGCCGCCGATCATGATGTCGCCGTCGGTGATGTCCTCCAGCCCCGCGATCATTCGCAGCGTGGTTGATTTTCCGCAGCCCGACGGTCCCACCAGGACGACAAACTCATGGTCGGCAATGTCGAGGTCGATGCCGCGCACCGCCTCGACCTCGTCGTAACGCTTGACGACTTTACGCAACGTAACATCGGCCATGAAATCTAACCCTTTGTGGCGCCGGCGGTGAGCCCGGCGATGTAGTAGTCCATCAGGAACGCGTAGATGATCAGCGGCGGGGCGGCGCCGAGCAGGGCGCCGGTCATGATCTGCCCCCAGTTGAAGACGTCGCCTTTAATCAAGCTGGTGACGATGCCGACCGGCATGACGAGTTGGTCAATCGACGTCGTGAACACCAGCGGATACAGAAACTGCGCCCACGAGACCGTAAACGCGAAGATGGTCGCCGCGATAATTCCGGGCAACGCCACCGGAATAAAAATCCGCGTCAACGTCTGGAACCAGGATGCGCCGTCGATAATGGCGGCTTCGTCGAGCTCCTTGGGGATCGACGCAAAATAGCCGATCATGATCCAGGTGCAGAACGGCACGGTCAACGTCGGATACACGATCAGCAGCACATACCACCGGTTGATCAACTGGATCCCGGTGAAGTCGGTGAACACCACGAACATCTTGAACAGCGGGAGAAACAACAGCGTGTCGGGGATAAGATAGGTCAGAAATACGCCGGTGGCGAGCGTGGCCGAACCCCAGAACCGCATGCGCGCCAACGCAAATGCAGCGGGCACACTGATCAGCATGGTGATGGTCACCACGAAAATCGAAACCAGCGCCGAGTTGCGAAAGAACATGAGGAACTGGTTTGAGGTCAGAAGCTCCACGTAGTTGGAAAGCGTCGGATGGAAAACCCACCAGGGATTTGTCGCCGCGGAAATCTCGGCGCTGGTCTTCAATGAGGTGATCATCATGTAGAGCGGCGGCACCAGCGAGAAGATCGCAAACAGCGTCAGGAAAAAGTACGACCATCGCAGCGCCCAGGTGCGGTCGCGGCTCATGCTGCCATAGCCGGCGGCGCGGGTCGGCGCGGCCTTGTCGATCACTACCGTGCTTGCCATCAGGCTTCGTTCCCGCGTTTGTTGATATCGCGCAGGATGAAGATCGCCGCGATAGCAAGAATCGGCACCATGAACAGCGAAACGCTGGCGCCGAGCGGGATATCGCCGCCCTCGATGCCGATCCGGAATGCCCAGGTCGCGAAGATATGGGTGTGGTCCAGCGGGCCGCCCGCTGTCAGCACCCGAACAATATCGAAATTCGCGAACGTAGCGATCAGCGAAAACAGCGTCGTGATCGCAATGATGTTGCGCATCATCGGCAGCGTCACGTACCAGATGCGCTGCCACCAGTTTGCGCCGTCGATCGCAGCGGCTTCATAGAGCTGATCCGGCACCGACTTCAGCGAAGCCAGATACATGATCATGAAGAACGGCGCGCCGAACCAGATATTCACCAGAATGACCGAGAACCGGGCCCAGCCGGCCTCGCCGGTCCATGGAATCCGCTCGACGCCGAAACCGGCCAGTAAATAGTTGAACGCGCTGTACGAGGGATCGAACAACCAAAGCCACGCCAGCGTGCTCATTGCCGGAGGAATGACCCACGGCACCAACAGCATTCCACGCCACTTGCGCTGGCCTTTGGACGGAATGTTGTGGACGAAGTGGGCGACGATGAAGCCGATCAGCGCCTTGAAGAACACCGCCGTAAGCGCGAAAATACAGGATTGCTGGACCACCAGCCAGAACGTCTCGCGCTTGAACAGGAACTGGAAGTTTCCAAATCCGATAAAGCGCTGCATCGACTTGTTCAGCGTTGCCAGATGCAGCGAATAGAAGGCGGGATAAATCACCAGCAGCGCGATCAGCAGAATCAGCGGCAGCGTCATGAGAAAGGCCATGGTGGACTTTCGCTTTAACGCGGTCCGTAAACTGGCGCGCTTGCGCGCCGTTCGCGGCTGGACAACGCGGTTCGGCTGAAACGTGACATCAACCATGAGGGATCTTCCTCGCCTTTCAGAACTACCGGCACCCGGAACTCCCGGGTCTATTCAACGGGAGGCCGGCAACGTGGCCGGCCACCCATGTGCTGACGCAAACCTCGTTGCGAGGCTCATCGCCACGGCCACGCGATCGAACGGCGTGACCGCGGCGCGAGGTTCTCGCTTCAGCTCCGCATGAAGCCTTCGAGTTCGGTCTCGGCCCAGGCGAGCGTCTTTTCCATGGCTTCGCCCTGGTAGAAACGCACGCACATTTTGGTCAGGGTCGCCTGCGTGTAGATCTGCTGGGCGATCTTCGGCGGCGCCGGCGATGCCGCGATCGAAAGCGTCTGATGCTGGTGCGGATTTGGATAATGGTAGAGCGTGCCCTTCGGCGGGCTTTCCTCGGCCCATGTCTTCAGGGTGGTGAGCTTCTCGAACGCCGGCAAATCGTAGCCGCCGCTCGCCGCCACCAGTTTCTCGACCGCAGCCGGTTGCGACAGATGCAACAGCACGCTCTTTGCCGCTTCCTTGTTCTTGGAGAAGTTCCATACGGTCCAGAAATACGGAAGGAACGGTGCAAAGCGGCCTTTCGGGCCGACCGGGAAGCCGTGGGTCCAGCATTGCTCGGCGACCTGCGGCGCATCGCGCTTGGCCACAGCCCATGCGCTCGGCGGATTCATGATCATCGCGCCTTTGCCTGAAACCAGCCACCTGTTGTTGGAACCATCGTCCCACGCAGCCACGTCCGACGGCAGGAACGCCATCAGTTTCTTGTAATATTCAAGCGCCTGCCGCACGTTGTCATTCTTCACGACGACGTTGCCTTTGGCATCGACGACCTGCGCGCCGAAGGCGAGGAAGAAAGCGCCTACGGTATCGACGGAGTCGCTGGTCTCGCCGAGACCGATGCCGAACGGAACGCCGCCCTTGTGGCAGGCCTCGGCCGCCTTGAGGAACGCGTCCGTGGTCCAGGCATCGGCTTTCGGTGGAGCACCGGCAGGATACATCTCCTGAACGTCGATGCCGGCATGCTTCTTCATCAGATCGATTCGTGAGCAGGGGCCCTTGATCTGACTGCCGATACAAGCCGGGACTCCGAGCCACTTTTCGCCGGACTTGCCGAGGTATTTCACGGTGCCGTTGACGTCACCGTTCTGCTTGATGACCGCTTCGACAACATCGTTCACGGGTTCAAGCAGGTCGGCTTGCGCGTGCGGCCACCATGTCGGCATCGCAAGGATGTCATGGCCGGATTTCGCCTGAGCCTCGGCAGCGATCGTCAGCAGGTTCTTGTTGCCCTGACTCGGAATGTAGTCGATCGAAACCTCGACCTTCTCCCTGGCGGCCCACTCATTGATGAGGTCGGTACTGGCCTTGTTGGCGCCGGGCACCCAATGGTCCCAAAGACCCAACGAGAGTTTGCCAGCGGCATTTGCCGATCGAATATACGGCGCAGTTATCAATGCCGCGGACGATAGTGCGGTAGCGGCGACAAATTGCCGTCGAGAAAGCTTCTTCCGAGACATGGCGTTCTCTCCCTGGTGAGCCATTCATGGTGAGCTAAAATCGTGCTGTTGTTCTTGTTTCTCCATCTGCCAGCCAAGCCACAATTGGGCACTGCCGGGCGCCGCGGAGATTTTCGCTTTCGCCAATCAGAGCAGAATTGCCGGCGTCTGTCGAGAAATCAGCTTGCGTCGGCTTCTAGAACTTACGTTGCGTCCGGGGATACGGCGGGTAAGGCTGCCCGCTCGCGTCGGGCTGACCACATACTGCGCTGCACACAGCAGCCGCGAGCCTGTGCGCGATTGCCGCAGACTCATGTCCGCGCACTGCCCCGATCCGCGCCGTGGACTTGCACGGCGTGAAAACGATATTGTCTGAATCGCCGCAAACGGGCAGCGATGCGCGGCAACCGATCGATCGACCAGGGAGAACAGCGAATGCTCACGAGACCGACGACGCGCACAAGCCGGAGATTGCATTTCGCGCTCGTCGCCGGAGCCGTGGTGTTCATCGCCGCGCCTGCCGCGCGTGCTCAAGGATTAGTCAAGGGCGTTCAACAGGGGGCGCAGGCCGGCAACAAGGCGGCCGGACCGGTAGGGGGCGTGCTGGGCGGCGCTATCGGCGGGGTGGTGGGTGTCTTCACCGGGGTGCTCGGAGTTCCCGGTAACAATTCGCAAGCGCCGGCAGCCACATCACAGCCCGGAGCAAAACAGTCCGGTCCGGCGAAGGGAGCCAAAGCGGCAAAGGGCAAAGCGGGCCAGCCCGCAGCACCGCAAGCCGCCGAACCCCAACTGACCGCGGAACAGATCGTCGCCAACAGCGACGCCTATATCGACCGCATCAAGACCGAACTGCAGCTGACGCCTGAGCAGGAGAAGCACTGGACCGCCTTCAACAGCGCCATGCATTACCTCGGCCACAACGGCGCCGACCGCCTGAACTTAAGGATTGCGCGCGCGCAACGCGATCCGCCCGACGATATCATCGAGCAGATGCGCAACGAGGCCCAGTTCCTCAACGACCGCGCGGTCGATCAGAGGAATGTCGCCGATGCGGCCGAACCGCTGTTTGCAAGCCTCAACGACAAGCAAAAAGCGATGTTTATTGACCAGATGGTCCGCTTGAGCCGCGAGCGGGGACTGGACTGAGAAGAGCGCTGAAACGTCCTGGCCGCCTCACAACACGAAGGCGCCCAAACGATATTCCTCAACCGCTTCGGTCGGCGACTGCACAACCAGGGTGAAGGCGGCATCCGGGTATTGCTGCCACACCGCAAGATCTTCCGCGGTGATCGTCAGCCACCCAAACGTGAAAAGGTACCGGCCAGGTTCGGCAACGCGCCCGACCTGTGCCCAAGTAATTTTGTGTACTTCGGGATCGATCACGTTGACGCGCCCCGCACACAACAAAAGAAAAAGAGGGCCGAAGCCCTCTTTCCTGATCAGTAGCGGCGATAGCCTCGGCGAACTCCGTAGGCGTAGCCGCCTCGACGCACGCCATAGCCATAACCACGACGGACGCCATAGCCATACCGGACCACCGGTCGGGTGCGGATGCAACCGTTCGGACCGCAAACCAGCGCGACGCTCTCGACATTTGAGAGTGGGGAGAGCGGGGCAAGCGGCATGGCCGATGCCGTTCCGGCGGTGAGCGCCGCGCCGCCGAGCGCAACAAGGCCAACAAGTGCGAATTTAAGTTTCATGGTTTCCTCCAGTGGAAGCTAGGTCGTAGCGCACACAGTATGAACTCGAATGTGAACAGGGGATGAGCGCTCCGTCCAAGATGGATGGGTAATTAAGGGCGGAAATAAGTTCGGTGTCGAGGACGCCGGGCTAGACAATTGGATATAAAAGTCGAACCGGCCCGCTGTCGCTGCTTTGCGGCTATGGCGCGGCACCGCCTCCCTGACGCTTCATCGCGGCTCGCCGCGCCGAAAGCGTGTCGTAATCGCTATGCGGGGATTGTCCGGTAACCTTCGTTAACGCGGAATTTGAAACAGGGGCGACGATAGCTCACCCACCAGATGCAAATGATAGCGCGGATGCGCGGTGGCGGCGCGCGGACTGACGCCATGCACCGCGGCCGGCGTGGCGAGGGGCAGAATCAGGAGATTGTGGCGATAGGGATAGGTCCGCACCACTCGGACATTGCCGGGATTTGCCGCGTTGCTCTCGTCGAATCGGATTCGCTCCGTATTCGGCGCATAAAGCTGCAATTCGCCGCCGGTTGAATCGTCGTGTGGCGGGCGCAGATACAGCAGGCCGGAAATTAGCTTGTCTGCAGCGTCGAGATGCGGTCCGCGCACGCTGGTAGCGGTCAGGGCAGGACTGTTGACCACCATCTGAGCATCCATGCCGATCTCGTCGCGACGCCGCAGCCATTGCGCCCGCGGCACCGGACGCAAGTTTTCAGGAGGCGCGAAACGGGCTACGAAATCTGGAAAGGTTTTCAACAGATCGCTCCGGAATCGCCGCACGAAATGCCCGAGCAAGGACGGCATCGCGGCGTTGCATTGGCGCAGCGCCGCCTTCCAGGCTTCCGACGCGCGTGGGTCCGCCAATGCAATCCGCGAGGGCAGTGCAAACCGTTGGTTGCTGCCGGGCGGGCTGTTACGTGTGAAAACCTCGAGCGCCGGCATTCCGGTCAACAGCGCATCGGCAAGCTCCACGGGCAGGGCGTTTTCGATCACAAGATGCGGATAGGGATCCGCAACCAACTCCCCGCTTTCGATTGAACCGAAGATGTCGCGCCCCGGGGCGCGGGTGACTTCCGCGTGGTCCCATGGAGCCTGCCGGCGCTTTAGCCAGTCCAGCATCACATCCTCAACCCCCAGCGGCGCGCAGCCGAATGTGGCGGAAGGGGTGGGATTCGAACCCACGGTACCCTTGCAGGTACGCCGGTTTTCAAGACCGGTGCCTTAAACCACTCGGCCACCCTTCCCAATGCGAACCTCTTGAGCGATGGCGTCGCCGATTGCAAGCGACGGCTCGGTCCTTGCGTTCAGGAACGCGAAGGGCCCGCAGGTGCAACCATTCCTTCACCACGTCCGTGCCCACCCCATTTCCGCCGCCTTCGCCCTGCGATATATTCATACCTTGATGCGGAGATGGGCCGCATCGGGAAAGCGGCCGTTGCACGCCTGACATAGGCACGCGGCGGGCGGAATGGTATTTTGGGGCGAATGGGGATTCGGCAATCAAATCGTGTTGGCGGGGCAGTACGGGCCGCTGCGGTCGCGGGCGCATGCCTGATGCTCGCGAATTGCGCGCAAAACGGAAAATTCAGCCGCGTCGATCCCAAATACGGGGTGTCCAGCAGCCCGCGGGTGGTCGCCTTCGGCGAGCCGGTGCCGAAGGGCGGCGGCACCTATCGTGTCGGCAAGCCCTATACGGTCGCGGGCCGGGTCTACGTGCCGGAAGAAGACCCCAGCTACCGCGAGGAGGGCATAGCCTCCTGGTATGGCAACGATTTCCACGGCCGGCTCACCGCCAATGGCGAGGTGTTCGACATGGCCTCGCTGACCGCCGCGCACCCAACCCTGCCCATACCGTCCTACGCGCGCGTCACCAATCTCAGCAACGGCAAGTCGCTGATCGTCCGGGTCAACGACCGCGGCCCCTATCACGGCAACCGGCTGATCGACGTCTCGAACCGAGCTGCCGAATTGCTCGAATTCAAGGGCAACGGCGTAGCGCGGGTACGGGTGGAATACGTCGCGCGGGCGCCGCTGGAAGGCTCCGACGATCGCCAGCTGCTAGCCACGCTGCGCACCGGCGTGCCTGCGCCGTCGCCGTCAGCGGTCAGGGTGGCTTCCGCCAGACCCTTCATTCCGGAAATCCCGGCACACGGCCGCGCGATCCGCGGCGAGGTTCCGATGCCGGAGGGGCGGCCTTATACGCTCGGCAATACATCCTCGGACCTGGCATCGATCAATGCGACCTCGGAAATGTCGGCGTCGGGGCGCGCGCGTTCCGGCGGACGCATGATCGAAAATCCGCGCGCCGTGGCTTATGACAATGGCGGCGCTTATGCACCGCCCAGCGTCAGGCCGGTCTCCGCTTACGCTCCGGTCGACCAGCGCGGCCCGAGCGAGTTGCTATTGGGACGTGGGCTCTACTGAGCGGCCTGTTGTTCAGACCCGAGCGACGTCTGTTGGAGGAACTCGATCAATGCGGCATTCACTTCCACAGGGCGTTCCTGCTGGATCCAGTGGCCGCCGCCTTCGATGATTAGCTTCCGCTGCAGGTTCGGCAACACCCGCTCCAACTCCGTGACGCGCTTGGCGCCGATCAAGCCGGTGATGACGGAATCGTTCGATCCGGCAATGAACAGCGACGGCTGATGGATTTGCGCGCCTTGCCACGGCGCGGTCAGTTCCCAATTGCGGTCGATGTTGCGGTACCAGTTAAGTCCGCCGCGGAAGCCTGATTTTTGATACGAGTCGACGAAATGAGAAAGGTCGGCTTCGCTGAGCCATCCAGGGAGCGGCCGGTCGGCCCGCGCATCGCCAAGGAACCCCTTGCCGTCTTCGATGAACAGCGAGGCAGCCGGATCGGAAAACCCGCGGCCAAGCAGGGTTCGCATGGTCGAGGCTACATCGCGCTCGAATTCCTTTTCCGCGACGCCCGGTGTCTGAAAATATTGCCAGTAAAAATTGTTAATTCCGCTTTCGCGCAGCGTATCGAGCGGCCGGCCGCGTCCGCGAAAGGGAGGTGGCACGCTCAGGCCCGCAACGGCGCGAAAAATATCCGGCCGGAACAGCGCCGCGTGCCATGCGACCGGGGCGCCCCAGTCATGGCCGATGATCACCGCGTGCTTTTCGCCGAGCGCCGCAACCAATGCGACCATGTCGCCGACCAGGTCGAATATGCTGTAGGCGTTGATGTCGGCGGGCGCGCTGGTGCGGCCGAAGCCGCGCATATCGGGTGCGACCACGCGGAAACCGGCCTCGGCGATGACCGGGATTTGATGCCGCCAGGAATAAGACAGTTCCGGCCAGCCGTGGCAGAGCAGCACCAGTGGACCCTGGCCCTGTTCGGTCAGGAATATCTCGATGCCATTGGCGGAAACGGGTCGTGAGGATTGCATCGCTTTTCCGCCTTGTTTCGAAGATTTTCTGGACTTGTACGGCGGCAGGATAGGGTTGATCGTAACCCCTCGCAATCCGGCAAGACCCGGACCGCGATCGTGCAAGCCCCAAGTTGTTTGCGCCGCCTCGAACTGTTAGAACGCCGCATTCAGGACCTCGCGCATGGCTTTCAAATTGTTCAAGAATAACGGATTTCATGCCGCGGCGGCGGGTGCCCTGATCGCGGGCATTGTCGCGCTGGCAATAGCCTGCGGCAGCGTGGCTTTTGCCGCCAATAACAGCGTGCAGGGCGCCAAGAAGGACGACGGCGGTTACGATACCGACGCGCCCACCGCGATCCTGATCGAGGCCGGCAGCGGCAGCGTGCTGTTCGAGAAGAATGCGGATGAGCTGCGGGCGCCCTCCAGCATGATGACGCTGATGACAACTGCGGTGGTGTTCCGCGCCGTCAAGCAGGGCGACATCAAACCTACCGATCAGTATCTGGTCAGCGAAAATGCCTGGCGGAGGGGAGGCGCCCCCGCCGGCGGTCCGACCATGTTTGCGGCGATTCACAGCCGTATTGCCGTGGACGATCTGTTGCGCGGTTCCATCATCCAGAACGGCAACGATTCCAGCATGATTCTCGCGGAAGGCATCGCCGGCAACGAAAAAGCCTTTGCCGAGCTGA
This sequence comes from uncultured Alphaproteobacteria bacterium, assembly GCA_963710045.1. Lineage (GTDB taxonomy): Bacteria > Pseudomonadota > Alphaproteobacteria > Rhizobiales > Xanthobacteraceae > Bradyrhizobium. The sequence continues at coordinate 13,202 of CAVPZO010000076.1, forward strand.
TGACCAAGCGTGCCCGCGAACTCGGCCTGACGAAATCGACGTTCGCCAATGCCAGCGGTCTGCCGGATCCGGGCAACAGGATGACCGTGCGCGAACTCTCAAAACTCGCGCGCCACATCATTCAAACCTACCCGGATTTCTACAAGCTGTTCGGCGAACGCGAATTTACCTGGAACAAGATCCGCCAGCAAAATCGCAATGCGCTGCTTAATTCGCTGGAGGGCGCCGATGGGCTGAAGAGCGGCTACAGCAAGGACGGCGGCTACGGCATGGTCGGCTCCGCCGTGCAGAACGGGATGCGGCTGATCGTGGTCGTCAACGGCCTCGACGATCCCGATGACCGCGTGACCGAGGCAAAGAAACTGCTGGAATGGGGATTCCGCAATTTCGAGGCGCGCACTTTGTTCGCAGCGCAGCAGCCGGTGGGCTACGCCAAGGTATTTGGCGGCGAGAGCCGGTCGGTCAAGCTGGCGAGCCCCGAGCCGGTCAAGGTGATGGTGCAGAAGAACGGCACCGACAAGCTGATCGCGCGCATTGTCTATAACGGCCCCGTGCGCGCACCGATCGAACCCGGCCAGCGGGTCGGTTTTGTCAAGGTCTGGCGCGGCGCCAATGTCGCCGTCGAAACGCCGGTGTATGCGGCAGAATCGGTCGCAACAGGGTCGACGGTGCGGCGGGCGATCGATGGCGCCAGCGAACTCGTGATCGGGATGTTTCGTGCGGGCGCCGAGAAGCTCTGACGATGGCCACGGCAGGCGCCAAACAAGACCCGACGCGCGGACGGTTCATCACCTTCGAAGGCGGCGAGGGGTCCGGCAAGTCGACGCAAATCAAGACGCTCGCCGAACGCCTCCATGGCGCCGAGCGGCGTACCCTCGTCACCCGCGAGCCCGGTGGATCGCCGGGCGCCGAAATCATCCGCCATCTGCTGCTGTCCGGAATGGGCAAACTGCTCGGTCCCGAGGCGGAAACGCTACTATTTGCGGCGGCACGCGACGATCACGTCCATGCGGTGATCGAGCCGGCGCTGGAGCAGGGCATCTGGGTGCTGTGCGACCGGTTTTTCGACTCCACGCGCGCCTATCAGGGCAGGCTGGGTAAGGTCGACCCGGGAGTTCTGAATGCGATGCAGCGGGTCACTATCGGCGATCTCAAGCCCGATTTGACTATTATTCTCGACGTGCCCGTCGAAGTCGGCATGCAACGTGCAGCCGCGCGGCGCGGCGATGGCACACCTGACAGGTTCGAGGCGGAGGACCGCAAATTTCACGAGGGCTTGCGCGATGCCTACAAGCAGATCGCCGCAGCTGAGCCGGAGCGCTGTGTGCTGATCGATGCCAATGCCGCCGCCGGCGTCGTCGCGGCGAGAGTTTGGACGGCCATGCGTGACCGTTTCCTGGAGTTCGATGTTTCAAAGGTAGCCAACCTCGCATGAGCGCCCGCCAGGCTGAAACATCCAGCGCCCCGCATCCGCGCGAAACCATGTCGCTGTTCGGGCATCGCGACGCTGAACTGACGCTGCTGAACGCCTATCGCAGTGGGCGAATTCCGCATGCGTGGCTGATCGGCGGCGCGCAGGGCATCGGCAAGGCGACGCTGGCCTATCGGATGGCGCGGTTCGTGCTCGCGCATCGCGATCCGCTGGCGCCCAACGTTCAAGCCGCCAAAACCCTCGCCGTCGATCCGTCGCATCCGGTGGCGCGTCACGTCGCGGCCGGCGCACATGGCGGTTTGCTGACGCTCGAACGCTCGCTCAACGACAAGGGCGTGTTGCGCACCGTCATCACGGTTGACGAGACGCGCGAGACGATTGCATTTTTCGGCTCGACCGCGGCGGTGGAAGGATGGCGGGTCTGCATCGTCGATACCGTCGATGAGCTGAACGCCAATGCGGCCAACGCGCTGCTGAAGGTTCTGGAGGAGCCGCCGCGGCAGTCGCTGTTCCTTCTGGTCAGCCACGCGCCGGCGCGGGTGCTGCCGACCATCCAGTCGCGATGCCGCAAATTGCCGTTGCGGCCGCTCGCCATCGATGACGTGATCCACGCCGCGGCTGAAGCCGCACAGAAGCAGGTCGATGATCCCGCGCTCGCGGAGGCCGCGGCAGCAGCGGAAGGAAGCGTAGCGCGGGCGCTGACCCTGCTCGGCGGCGACGCGTTGAAGCTGCACCAGCGCACGGCGGCGTTGCTTAACACCCTGCCGCGGGTCGATCCGCGTGAGCTGCATGCCCTCGGCGATGCGCTTGGCGGCAGCGATCGCGCCGTACTCGCGGCCTTCGTCGACAGCGTCGACCGCTGGATCGCCGAGCGCCTGCGCGCCGACGACGCCAATGCCAACGCAAACCTTCCGCGCCTTGCGCGGCTGGCGGAGGTATGGGAAAAGATCAGCCGCGCTGCGCGCGAGACCGCAGAATACAATCTGGAGCGAAAACCGCTGGTTTTCTCGGTGTTCGGGCTGCTCGCGGAGGCGACGCGCTGATCGACGCGACGATGATTTCGCGCAACCCAACCCACTCGTTCGATCCAAGGTCCGCAAAGCACAGTCATGGCGTCCGCAAGCAATTCAGTCCGACCGGCCTATTTTCTGACCACGCCGATTTTCTATCCCAACGGCGTGCCGCACATCGGGCATGCCTACACCGCCATGGTAACCGATGCGATCGCCCGTTTTCAGCGGCTCGACGGCTTCGATGTGCTTTTCCTCACCGGAACGGACGAGCACGGCCTGAAGATGCAGCAGACGGCGATCGCGGAGGGCCTCACTCCGCTGCAACTTGCAGACCGCAATTCGGCGCGCTTTCGCGACATGATGACGGCGCTGAACATTTCCTATGACGACTACATCCGCACCACGGAGCCGCGCCATGAGCGCGCCTGTCAGGCGTTGTGGGTGGCGATCGAAAAAAATGGCGACATCTATCTCGACAAATACGCCGGATGGTACTCGGTTCGTCAGGAAGCCTATTTCGACGAGGGTGAAACCTCGGTCGGCGCCGACGGAATCCGCCGCGAGCCGCTCGGCTCGCCGGTGGAGTGGACCGAGGAGGAAACCTATTTTTTTCGCCTGTCGGCCTACCAGGACAAGCTGCTCGATCTCTATCAGCGCATTCCGGATTTCGTATTGCCGCGCGAACGGCTGAACGAAGTCGCCAGTTTTGTAAAAAGCGGCCTTCAGGATCTGTCGGTTTCGCGCACCACTTTCGACTGGGGGATCAAGGTACCCGGTGCACCCGGACACGTGATGTATGTCTGGATCGACGCGCTGACCAATTACATCACCGCGGCGGGCTATCCGGATGTCGCGAGCGACAGCTTTAAACGCTATTGGCCGGCAAACCTTCATGTGATCGGCAAGGACATCGTGCGCTTCCATGCCGTGTACTGGCCCGCATTCCTGATGTCCGCGGGAGTAGAGGTTCCCCAGCGCGTGTTCAGTCACGGCTTTCTGCTCAACCGCGGCGAGAAGATGTCGAAGTCGGTCGGCAACGTGGTCGATCCATTTGCCATGGCCGATCAATACGGCGTCGATCAGGTGCGCTATTTCTTCATGCGCGAGGTGTCGTTCGGGCAGGATGGCAGCTACAATCACGAAGCCATCGTGGCGCGCATCAACGCCGATCTCGCCAACGATCTCGGCAATCTGGCGCAACGCTCGCTGTCGATGATATCGAAACAACATGAAGGCGTGTTGCCGGAGCCGGGGGCGTTCAGCGACAACGACAAGGCGATCCTGGCCCAGGCCGACGGCATGATCGGGCTTGCGCGCGGGGCGATGAGCACGCAGCAGATCCATCACTGGCTTAACGCGGTCTGGGCCGTGGTGGCGGAAGCCAACCGCTATTTCGCGGGTGAGGCGCCCTGGGCGCTGGCGAAGACCGATCCGGCGCGGCAGCGCACGGTGTTGTACGTAACGGCCGAAGTGGTCCGCCAGATCGCCATTCTCACACAGCCAGCGATGCCGGACGCATCGGCCAGGCTGCTCGACAGTCTCGGCATACCGGAGGGCGAACGCGATTTTGCGGCGCTGGGTGGAGCAACGCGCATCAAGCCGGGCGCCGTTTTGCCTGCGCCTGTGGCGATCTTCCCGCGTTACGTCGAGCCTTCGGCGGCGTAAGACGATGCTTGTCGACAGCCACTGCCATCTCGATTTTCCGGATTTTGCCGACGACCTCGACGCCATCGTTGCGCGCGCCGAGGACGCGGGAATAGGGCGCATCGTGACGATTTCCACGCGCGTGAAGCGTCTCGATGGGCTGCTGGCGATCGCGCAGCGTTTTCCCAACGTCTATTGTTCCGTCGGCACCCATCCGCATCACGCCGATGAGGAAGACGGCATTGCGGCGGACCAGCTGATCGAATTGACGAAGCATCCCAAGGTCGTGGCTTTGGGCGAGGCGGGGCTGGATTACTTCTACCAGCATGGCTCGCGCGAGGCGCAGGAACGCGGTTTTCGCGCGCATATCGCCGCCGCACGCGCCACCGGCCTGCCGTTGGTCGTTCACACCCGCGACGCCGACGAAGATTGCGGCCGTATCCTGGAAGACGAAATGACAAAAGGATCGTTTGCCGCCGTGCTGCATTGCTACACCGGCGGGCGGGAACTGGCGATGAAAGCGATCTCCCTGGGCCTGTCGATTTCATTCACGGGCATTCTGACCTTCAAGAAGTCGCAGGCGCTGCGCGATCTGGCGGCGGAGCTTCCGGCCGACCGCATCATGGTGGAAACCGACGCGCCTTATCTGGCGCCGGGCAAATTTCGCGGCAAGCGCAACGAGCCTTCTTACGTCGTGGAAATCGCCAAGGTGCTCGCGGAAGCGCGCGGGGTCTCGCTGGATGACATCTCGCGCCAGACCACCGAAAACTTCTTCCGCCTGTTCAGCAAGGTGCCGCCCGCGAAAGCTGCGGCATGACGCTGACGCTGACAATCCTCGGCTGCGGATCATCGGCCGGCGTGCCGCGGCCTGCGCTGGGCTGGGGCGCCTGCGATCCCGCCAATCCGAAAAACCGCCGCCGCCGTTGTTCGCTGCTGGTGGAACGTCAATCTGACAACGGTGTCACGCGCGTCGTGATCGATACCTCGCCCGATTTGCGCGAGCAGTTGATCGATGCTGACGTCGATCATATCGACGCGGTGTTTCTCACCCACGAACACGCCGACCAGACCCACGGCATCGACGACTTGCGTTCGGTGGTGCTGCATCAGCGCCGGCGCATTCCGGTCTATCTCAATCAATCGACCGCCCGTCACATCCTGCCGCGTTTCGGCTACTGTTTCGAAAGACCCGAGGGCAGCGACTATCCGCCCATCCTCGAACATCTTGCCGTCGAAGCCGGCGAAAGCCGGACCATCGCAGGGAAGGGCGGCCCGCTCCCGCTTTCCGCCTTCATCCTGCAGCACGGCAACATCCCGGCGCTCGGCTACCGGATCGGCGACGCCGCCTATACGCCCGATGTCAGCGACATCCCGCCCGAGAGCTGGCCCGCGCTGGAAAATCTCGGCCTCTGGATCATCGACGGGCTGCGCTACACCGGCCACCCCAGCCATTTCAGCGTCAACGATGCGCTGTCATGGATCGAAAGGTTCAAGCCGCGCCGGGCGGTGATCACCAACATGCATTCGGACCTGGATTATGAGGTGCTGCGTCTCAGCCTGCCGCCGAATGTGATTCCGGCCTACGACGGCATGCGGCTGACTTTGGAACAAGGCGGCTGACGCCGTTATTGCGAGGAGCGAAGCGACGAAGCAATCCAGTCTTGCTTGTGGCTCTGGATTGCTTCGCTTCGCTCGCAATGACCCAAGTCATGCCAATATCGCCTTCGCCGACTTGACCTGATCGCGCAGCATGAATTTCTGGATCTTGCCGGTCGACGTCTTCGGGATCGGGCCGAATACCACCGCCTTCGGCGTCTTGAAGCCGGGCATCTGACTGCGGCAAAACGCGATGATCTCGGCTTCGGTGGTAGTGGCGTTGTCTTTCAGTTCGAGGAAGGCGCAGGGCACCTCGCCCCATTTCGCATCAGGCTTGGCCACCACGGCGGCGAACAGCACCGCCGGATGCTTGTAGAGCACGTCCTCGACTTCGACCGAGGAGATGTTCTCGCCGCCGGAGATGATGATGTCCTTGGAGCGGTCCTTGATGATGACGTAGCCGTGTTCGTCGAGCACGCCGAGGTCGCCGGTATGAAACCAGCCGCCTTCGAAGGCCTCCTTGGTGGCCTTTTCGTTGTTCAAATAGCCTTTCATCACGATGTTGCCGCGGAACATCACCTCGCCGATGGTTTCGCCGTCGCGCGGCACCTCGCGCATGGTTTCAGGATCCATCACGGTCACCGACTCCTGCAGCGGATAGGGCACGCCCTGCCGGCGCTTCAATTGCGCGCGCTCGTCAGGAGCCAGATCGTCCCAGCCCGGCTGCTCCGCGCAGACCGAGGCGGGGCCATAGGTTTCGGTCAATCCGTAAACATGCGCCAGCTTGATGCCGATACTTTCCGCGCCCTCCAGCACCGCGACCGGCGGTGCGGCGCCGGCGATCAAACCGACCACGGGCCGGGTCGTCGACGCTTTCGGCGCATCCGGCGCGTTGATCAGCGTATTGTAGACGATCGGCGCGCCGCACATGTGGGTGACGGCGTGTTTGGCAATCAGCTCGAAGATCTTGGTGGGATCGACCTTGCGCAGGCAAACGTTGATGCCGGCCGCCGCCGCAATGGTCCAGGGAAAGCACCAGCCGTTGCAGTGAAACATCGGCAGCGTCCACAGATAGACCGGATGCTGGCCGAGATTGCCGGCAAGGATGTTGCTGACGGCGTTGAGGTAGGCGCCACGGTGGTGGGTCACGACCCCCTTGGGATTGCCGGTGGTTCCCGAGGTGTAGCTGAGCGCGATGGCATCCCATTCGTCTTGCGGCGGCCTTGCGGCAAACCCGGGGTCGCCTTGCGACACGGCGTCCTCGTATTCAAGTTGGCCGATCCGCTTTCCGCCGGGAAAAGCCGCGTCGTCGACGTCGATCACAACAGGCTTCGGACCCTTCATCAGCGCCAGCGCTTCGGTGATGACGCCGGTAAACTCCGGATCGACCAGAATGATCCTTGCGCCGCCGTGATCAAGCTGGAAGGCGATGGTATTCGCTTCAAGCCGAATGTTCAGGGTGTTGAGCACCGCACCGGTCATCGGCACCGCGAAATGCACCTCGTTCATCGCGGGAATATTTGGCAGCATCGCCGCCACCGTGTCGCCGCGGCCGATGCCGCGCTTGGCCAGAAACGACGCGAAACGCCGGCAGCGCTCGTAAGTCTGGCCCCAGGTGAAGACGCGGCCTTCGTACACCGCGCTGGGCAGGTTCGGGTAGACCGCGGCAGAGCGCTCGAGAAAGCTCAACGGAGACAGCGGCACGAAATTGGCCGGGGTCTTGTCCAGCCCGATGCTGTAATGGCCCTGATCACTCATCGATTCGGTCCATTTCGCGTTTCAAAGAAATCCGATCGAAATTCACGGGAATGTCGCGACGATAATCAACCCGACCAGCAGCGCAAGCAGATAGCCCGTGATTGAACCCGACGCCTGCGGCAGGAACTCGGATCCTGCGCAAACCAACATTAGAACCAAAATTCGGCTACTAGATACGATGGCAGGTTCTTCATGTAAATTAGAGATATTTGTATACAAGGCATTGAAACCAAATAAGATATAAATATTCCATAATATACCTTATGCGAATTCGCTATTTGATCGAGCCACAGACGATGACAGGCCTTGGTCTCCACGCCCACTCGCTCAGGCGACGCAAGGTTGCTTGCGCAGGTGCCGTTCCGTGGACGCCGGATATTTCGCCAGCATCGCTGCCGGGCGGATCGGACGGCTGACGAAATTGCCGCTGCAGTTCGGACAGACGCCGCCGAACACCGTGGCGGCGCACTCCGCACAGAACGTGCATTCAAAGATGCAGATGCGAGCTTCCCGGCTGTCCGGCGGCAGGTCGCGGTCGCAGCATTCGCAGTTCGGTTTCAGCTTCATCATGGCCGGGCCCTTTTCCTTTCCAGCTTGTTTGTTGCGACGAACGATTAGCGCCCCCTGAACCGTGGCTTGCGCCGGCCGAGGAACGCCGCCACGCCTTCCCTGTGATCCTCGGTGCGGCTGGCCAGCGCGAACTGATCGACGTCCATATGGCCCGCGAGATCGTCCAGCGCGTAGGCTAGGCGGTTGACGGTCAGCTTGGTCATGGCCACCGACAGCGGCGGCTGCGCCGCGACCTTTGCGGCCAGCGCCATCGCAGCGTCGAACGCCTTGCCGGGAGCGGCCACCTCCTGCACCAGACCCCATTCATAGGCCTCCGCAGCCGAGATGCGCTGGTCGGCCAGGATCACCGCCTGCTTGGTGCGGGCCGGTCCGATCAGATGCAGCATGCGCGGCACGCTCTGCCAGCTCATGTTCATCCCGAGCCCGATCTCGGGCACCCGCATATGCGCGTTATCGGCCATGACGCGAAAATCCAGCGCCACAGCCAGCGCGACGCCGCCGCCGATGCAAAAGCCTTCGATGGCGCCGATTGTGATCTGCTCCATCTCCTGCCACGCCCGCGTCAGCCGCGGCCCCAGTTTTAAGTGCCGGCGCAGGGCACCGAGGTCCATGGTGGCGCGCGAACGGCCTTCGGCGTCTTTCAGGTCGAACCCGGCGCTGAACGCTTTCGCGCTGCCGGTAAGCACCACGGCCGATGTGCCGCTGTCGTCCTCGAAACTGCGCGCGGCGTCGGTCAATTGCCGCAGCGCTTCCGGCGACAACGCATTGATGCCGTCACCGCGGTCGAAGCGCACCACCGCGATGCGGCCTTCGGGACCGAGGCCCTTTTCGATAGTTACAAAATCCGCCAACGCCCGCGCCTCCCTGCCCGCTATTTTTTGAATGTTAGCTTACAAATGGCCGCTGCGCTCGCGCGCGGGTTTGCCTTCCGGCGGCGGAAACCGGATCGTGCTGCCGAGCGTGATCCAGTTGGCGTTTTCGCCCTGGATATTGCGGCCATAGATCAGGTCGACCGAGAAAATCTCGTTGGGCCGGTAACGGACGCCGGCCTGAAACCGCGGCCGGGTCACGCTTGGCATGTCCGCCTGCCCGGCCTGTCCGAACGCTTCCAGCGTCAGTTGCAACACATCCGTGACCTTCCAATCCCAGCCGATGCCATAGAGCAAGTAATGGCGGTCGACGGTACGGTCCCACAACCAGCCGCCATTGAGGTTGATCCGCATGGTTTCGGAAAGCCGGTACGTTGCCGGCACCACCGCGAAAGTTGTGAGGTTGTCGCCGGTCAGCGCGTCGAACGAGCCGCCGGCATAAATCGAAAAGCCGAGTTTTCCGATGCCGGTCGGAACCAGGTTGGTCTTGGCCTTGGGCTGAAAGCTGTTGCCCCATTCGCCATCGCTGCGCGAGCGGTTGCTCAGCACGCTCAATTCCACCGGCTTTCCGATGTCGACCACGCAGGAGGGATTGGCGACAAGCGAAAAATCCGCGTTGGTCGCCGTGGATATCCAGCTCTCCAGCTTGCAGGACCCGGCTTCGGAGATATCGGCGGCATCGACCGCGAACGCGCCGTTGGCCGCGCGCGCCTCATCGGCCATCGGCAGCGCCGCCATGGCCGTTATCGCTGCGAATGCTATGCGCCCTGCCCAAAGCCCCATGCCGAAGGCTAGCAGAGTTTGCGGCTCGACATAGCCTGAATTTCGCCTATCCTGACGCCATGCCCCCCCATGACGACCATCATCACCACGATCAAGATCATTCGGAACTGTCCGAAACCGAACTGCGCGTGCGCGCGCTGGAAACCATCCTGACCGAGAAAGGCTATGTCGATCCGGCGGCGCTCGATCTGTTGATCGAAACCTACGAGACCAAGGTGGGCCCGCGCAACGGCGCCCGCGTGGTGGCGCGGGCATGGGCCGATCCGGCCTATCGCGCCCGCCTGATCGCCGATGCGACGCCGGCGATTGCCGAACTTGGTTACGCGGGACGGCAGGGCGAGCACATCGTGGCGATCGAGAACACTCCTGCCCTGCATAACATGGTCGTGTGCACGCTGTGCTCCTGCTATCCGTGGCCGGTGCTCGGGCTGCCGCCGGTGTGGTACAAATCCGCGCCCTATCGCTCCAAGGCGGTGAAGGATCCGCGCGGCGTGCTCAGGGATTTCGGATTCGAATTGCCTGCAGGTACCGACATTCGCGTCTGGGATTCCACCGCGGAAATCCGCTATCTCGTGCTGCCGCTGCGGCCCGAAGGCACCGACGGCTGGAGTGAAGAGCGCCTCGCCGATCTCGTTACCCGCGACAGCATGATCGGCACCGGCTTGCCGAAACAGCCCAGCGAGATCGCCTGATGGACGGCGCGCATGACATGGGCGGCGTGGCGTGGTCCGGCCCGGTGCAGCCGGAGCCGAACGAGCCGATGTTTCACGCCGAATGGGAGCGCCGCGCCTTTGCGCTGACGCTGGCGATGGCGAGGCCCGGCGGCTGGAATATCGACATGTCGCGCTTCGCCAGGGAGGACCGGCCGCCGCAGGATTATCTCAGCAAAAGCTATTACCAGATCTGGCTCGCCGGCCTCGAACGGCTGATGCTTGCGCGCAACCTTGTTGCAGCGGACGAGATCGAGGCTGGAAAGCCGCTGCACCCGGCAAAGCCGGTTGCGAGGACGCTGACGCCCGAGGGCGTCGCGGGCATGCTGCATCGGGGCGGACCGACCGAACGCGAGGCGACGAGGCCTGCCTGGTTCGCAGCCGGCGACCGCGTCAGAGCGAAAACGATCAGCCCGCCGACCCATACGCGGCTGCCGTATTATGTGCGCGGGCATGCTGGCAGCGTCGAACGCGTATTGGGTTTTCATGTTTTTCCGGACAGCAACGCGATCGGCGCCGGCGAAAATCCGCAGTGGCTCTACACTGTGACGTTCGACGGCCGCGAGTTGTGGGGCAACGATTCCGATCCGAACCTCAAGGTGTCAGTCGATGCCTGGGAGCCCTATCTGGAACCCGCATGACGGCACTCGATCCAGAAGCCGCCGCGCGTGCGACCGCCGCGGTGCCCGGCATTCCCAGCGATAATGAAGGCCCGGTGTTTCGCGAACCGTGGGAGGCGCAGGCGTTTGCGATGGCGCTGGCGCTGCATGCGCGCGGACTGTTCACCTGGCCGGAATGGGCGGCCTCGCTGGCCGATGAAATCAAGCGCGCGCAAGGCTTGGGCGATCCCGACACCGGCGAGACCTATTACCGGCACTGGCTCGCCACTTTGGAAAGGCTGATCGCCGCCAAAGGGGTGGCGACGTCGGATACCCTGCACCGCTATCGCAACGCCTGGGACCACGCCGCCGACCGCACGCCGCATGGCCAGCCGATCGAATTGAAGCCGGAGGATTTCGGCAGAGTGTGATGAATTCTGATCAAACCGCACCGTCATTGCGAGGAGCGAAGCGACGAAGCAATCCAGCCTTCCCTTTGTGACTCTGGATTGCTTCGCTTCGCTCGCAATGACGAGTCAGATGCCGCGGCCCCAATAGCCGCACCAGCGATGGATATTCCATTCGATGTTCGCTTCGTAGTTCTGCATCGTCCCGTGCTGCGGCACGCGCACGTCCTTCACCGCCGGATCGAAGCATTTGCCGGCATCGGAGGCCTTTTTCACCTCCGCTGAAAGGTCGGTCATGAAGGCGAGCTGCTGCTCCATGTCCTTCTTGGTGCCGAGCCGGCCGCCGGGTCCGGGATGTCCGGGAATCTGGCGGTCCCAGTTCAGCGCAAGCGTCTTCTTCAAGGAAGCTTCCCACTCGATCGGATAGGAATCGTTGACCGCGAGCCGCGACGGCACCGCGCCGAGCGAATTGAAGTCCACCGCGAAGATGATCTTTTCCTTCGGCAGGAACATCACCAGCGACGAATCGGAATGGTTCTTTCCGGTATCGATCAGCTCCAGCGTGGTGCCGCCGAGCTTGATGGTGCGCTTGCCGGTGACCGTCTCATCGGGAATGACGACGTCCAGACCCTTGAGCGCGACCAGCCGCTCCTTGGCGCGCTTGTGCGCGACGACCTTGGCGCCGGCGTCCTTGAACGGCTTGCCGCCGGCGATGTGGTCGTAATGGTGGTGGCTGTAGATCAAATATTTGATCGGCGCCTTGGTGATCTTCTGGATTTCCTCGACATAGGCTTTCGCCGCCTGCGGCCGGCCATAGCTGATCGGGTCGGTGGCGATCACGCCCGCGGGCGTGACGATGAACATCGCCTGATGGTTCTGGTAGCGGAAGACATAGACGTTGTCGGTTCCCTCGACCTTGGTGGTTGCGAACAGCGGCGCCGCCGGCGCGGCCGGAGCGGGTGTGGCTGCCGGTGCCGGCGTTGCCGGAGCCGGTGTCTGGGCCTGCGAAAACCCTGTAAGACCGATGGTGGCTGCGGCTATCAAAATTGCGGTGAGCGTTTTGTTGTGCATGTGTGTTCCTCCCTGCCGGAAACTAACACCGCCTGCCTGCCCACATTCCCGATAGCAACGAGCCCGCGCCCTTAAGTCGCACGCGCCGCATATTCCCGCCATCCCCTGGCGCGAAGCTGGCATGCCGGGCATCCGCCGCAGCCATAACCCCAGTCGCGCCGCGCGCCGCGTTCGCCGAGATAGCAGGTGTGGGATTTTTCGCGGATCAGGTCGACCAGCCCTGCCCCGCCAAGCTGGTCCGCCAGCGCCCAGGTGGCCGCCTTGTCCAGCCACATCAGCGGCGTGTGCAGTTCGAATTGCCTGGCCATGCCGAGGTTGAGCGCTGCCTGCAGCGCTTTGATGGTTTCATCGCGGCAGTCCGGGTAGCCCGAATAATCGGTCTCGCACATGCCGCCGACGATGTGGGTGATGCCGCGCCGGTAGGCCAGCGCGGCGGCAAATGTGAGAAACACCAGATTGCGTCCGGGCACGAAAGTGTTGGGCAGGCCGTCCGCGCCCATCGCGATGGCCACGTCGCGCGTCAGCGCGGTGTCGGAGATATCGGCCAAGGTTGGAATCTCCAGCGTATGGCTTTCTCCGAGGCGAGCCGCCCAGCCGGCGCGCAACGATTTCATGCCGTCGAGCAATTGGCCGCGGCACTCGAGTTCGATGGCATGACGCTGGCCGTAGTTGAAGCCGAGCATCTCGACCCGCGCAAAACGCTGCAATGCCCAGGCAAGGCAGGTGGCGGAATCCTGGCCGCCGGAAAACAGCACCAGCGCGGTTTCGGTCTGGAATCGGTCGTTCATGCCGTGCCCTTAGCATCGCTCGATGCTGCCGCCAATCATCCGGGGATAGCGTGCGGCTTTCGCTGGGCCGGACCCGCATCTTGCGGCATACAGGCGACTTCTCAGGCTTCGGTGCGTCATGACCCCTTCCCGCGATATTTCCGGTCTGCTCGACATCATGGCGCAGTTGCGCACACCCGGCAGCGGCTGTCCGTGGGATCTGGAACAGAATTTTTCGACCATCGCACCCTATACCATCGAGGAAGCGTATGAGGTTGCCGATGCGATTGCGCGCGGCGATCTCGATGATCTCCGTGACGAACTCGGCGATCTGCTGTTGCAGGTGGTGTACCACGCCCGCATGGCGGAAGAGCAAAACGCGTTTTCGTTCGGTGACGTAGTGGAGGCGATCACGCGAAAAATGATCCGGCGGCATCCGCATGTGTTCGCCGACGCGGAGGGAAATTTGACGCCCGCGGGTGTGAACAGCGCGTGGGATCGCATCAAGGCGGAGGAAAAGGCCGAACGCGCGGCGCGCAGGCCGCAAGGCGATGCCGCGCACGCTTCGCTGCTCGCAAGCGTCAAGGCCGGACAGCCCGCGCTTTCACGGGCGATGCAATTGCAACGCAAGGCCTCCAGCGTCGGGTTCGACTGGAACGATCCGCGCGCGGTACTGAGCAAGATTCGCGAGGAGGCCGACGAGATCGAGGCCGCGCTCGACCGTGGCGATGCCGACCAACTCGCCGAGGAGACCGGCGACCTGCTGTTCGCGCTGGTCAACCTCGCGCGTCACGTCGGCGCCGATCCCGAGATGGCGCTGCGCGGGACCAATGCGAAATTCGAGCGGCGGTTCGGCTACATCGAACGCACGCTCGCGGCGCAGGGAAGATCGCTGGAGGAAGCGTCGCTGGAAGAGATGGACGCGCTGTGGGACGAGGCGAAAGGGACGGAGTGACTTCGTCACTCCGTCATTGCGAGCGAAGCGAAGCAATCCAGAGCCGCGCACGCGGAAAGAACTGGATTGCTTCGTCGCAAGGGCTCCTCGCAATGACGGTGGATTACACCCCCGTCTGCGTGATGAACTTGGTATTGAAATAGCCGTCCATCGCCTCGGTGCCGCCTTCCGAGCCATAGCCGGAATCCTTCACCCCGCCGAACGGCACTTCGGGCAACGCGAGCCCAAAGCTGTTGATCGAGACCATGCCGCTTTCGATCGCTGCGCCAATCGCGGTCGCGGTCTTGGTGGAGCTGGTGAAGGCGTAGGACGCCAGACCATAGGGCAAGCGGTTGGCTTCCTCGGTCACCTCATCGAGGGTGGAAAAGCGCGAGATCAGCGCCAGCGGCCCGAACGGCTCCTCGTTCATGGCGCGCGCGTCCTTAGGGACATCGCTGACCACGGTCGGCTCGTAGAAATAGCCCTTGTTGCCGACCCTGTGTCCGCCGGTCTCGAGCCTGGCGCCCTTCCCCACCGCGTCCTGCACCATGCCTTCGATTGCCGTGACCCGGCGCGGATTGGCCAGCGAGCCCATCTTCGAATCCGCGTCCATGCCGTTGCCGACCTTCATGGATCTTGCGCCCTCGACGAACTTGTCGACGAATTCCCGGAACACGTCGTCCTGCACCAGCATCCGGGTCGGCGAGATGCAGACCTGCCCGGCGTTGCGGTATTTGGCCGCCGACAGGATTTTCGCGGCCGACGTCACGTCCGCGTCGTTGAACACGATCGCCGGCGCATGGCCGCCCAATTCCATGGTGGCGCGCTTCATGTGCAGGCCGGCGAGCGCGGAGAGCTGCTTGCCGACCACGGTCGAGCCGGTGAAGGATATCTTGCGGATGATCGGGTGCGGAATGAGATATTCGGAAATTTCCGACGGCACGCCGTAGACCAGATTGATGACGCCCGCGGGCACGCCGGCGTCGGCAAAGGCGCGGATCAGTTGCGCCGGGGAAGCAGGCGTCTCCTCCGGCGCCTTGACGATGATCGAGCAGCCCGACGCCAGCGCCGCGGACAATTTGCGCACCACCTGGTTGATCGGAAAATTCCACGGCGTGAACGCCGCGACCGGACCGACCGGCTCCTTGATCGCCAACTGGTAGATGCCGGGGCCGCGCGCAGGAATTACCCGGCCGTAAGCGCGCTTGGCTTCTTCCGCGAACCATTCGATCACGTCGGCGGCGGCCATGGCTTCCATTTTGGCCTCGGCCAGCGTCTTGCCCTGCTCCATGGTCAGAAGCGGCGCGATCTCGTCATTGCGCTCGCGCATGATCGCGGCCGCCTTGCGCATGATCTTGCAGCGATCGAACGCGGACACCGCGCGCCAGACCTTGAAGCCCGCAGCAGCCGCGGCCAGCGCCTCGTCGAGATCGGAACGGTCGGCATGCGCGACGGTGCCGATGGTTTCCTCGGTGGCGGGATTGAGCACGGGAATCGTCCTGCCGGAGTGGCTCGGACGCCATGTGCCGTTGATGAATAACTGGGTGTCGGAATAGGCCACAAAACTCTCCCTGATTTCAGCGCTTTGGTTGGGCGGCATGGAATAGTGCCCCGCCCTTCCCGGTCAAGTGTTTCCTTTGCGAGGACGACCTCCGCGTCATTGCCGGGCTCGACCCGGCAATCCATCCTTCTTTGAAAGATTCTTGCGAAGATGGATGGATACGCGGGTCAAGCCCGCGTATGACGCTGTCCGCGTGGAGACGCTCGTAAATTCATTCGCTGCTCCATCGAGGCAAGCGTCATCGCTGCCCGCAAATCCCTTCGCGTGAGTGGTGGGTTCAGTGGCCCTCCCTCGAAGCGAAAAGAGGGAGGCGGAACGCCGAAAGGCGCACCTTGGGTAACAGCCGCGGCTTGCTTTCCGGATTGCCGGAAAACAGAGGCACACGGCAACGCCTTTCAGCGTCCCGCCGCGGCGTCTTAAGACCTCGGTCCGTTCTTCCGGGGACTCGGCTCACGACGATTTCGCGCCGCTGCCTGTCCCCGTCCAGCCACGCACAGTGGCAGGGCCCCGTAGTGGGCCCGGACGGAAACCCAAGGCCTCCCGAGTGCAAAGGGCTACGTTAGCCCCCGCCCGCAGGCGCCGCTCGCACCCCCACGTTCCAAAGCGTCCTTAAGTAACGCTCCCTCAAGCTAGGATGAGATGACTAGAGCATGATGCATTTAGGTTTACGCATAGCCTGAATTTTGAAAATAGTTGGCACATTCGTCGGGTGTAAAAGCTCCGAGGATTTCGCCGATCGCGGTGCAGATAGTTTCGACCGAGCGCGCGGCGGCTTTGCGCAAGAAGTGCTTGATCTTGGCGAAGGCCTGCTCGATCGGGTTCAAGTCGGGCGAGTATTTCGGCAGGAAGAAGAGCTTGGCACCGGCCGCGCGGATAAGCTGGCGCACGGCTTTGGCCTTGTGGCTGCCGAGATTGTCCATGATTACGATGTCGCCGGGATGAAGCGTGGGGACGAGGACTTTTTCGACATAGGTTCTGAAGCTTTCCCCGTCGATCGGACCATCGAATAGCCATGGAGCGTCGATCCGGTCATGGCGTAGCGCGGCCAGGAAGGTCGTGGTCTTCCAGTGCCCGTGCGGGGCCTTGGTCTGGAGCCGCAGGCCACGCGGTGCCCATCCGCGCAACGGCGTCATGTTAGTCCGCGTCCATGTCTCGTCGATGAAGACCAGACGCTCAGGCTCGATGCGGTTTTGATACTTGTGCCACTGCGCCCGCCGATGCGCGACGTCGGGGCGATCGCGTTCGCTGGCCACCACGGTTTTTTTTGAAGCTCAGCTTCTCGGCGTGGACGAAGTTCCAGACCGCCCGATAATCGACCTTGAGGCCGCGCTCGGCGAGTTCGGCGACG
The DNA here is from genome assembly GCA_963710045.1 of uncultured Alphaproteobacteria bacterium. Lineage (GTDB taxonomy): Bacteria > Pseudomonadota > Alphaproteobacteria > Rhizobiales > Xanthobacteraceae > Bradyrhizobium. The sequence continues at coordinate 30,264 of CAVPZO010000076.1, forward strand.
AGCCCGCGCAAGGTGAAGTCCCTTGCCTTGGCACGCTCCAACAACCAGGCACGGTGCTCGCCCGAAATTGCCTTCGGCTTGTGCCCGCCCATCTGCCCCGGCGCAACGCTGCCGGTCTCGCGCAAGCGCCGCACCCAGACAATCGCCGTGCTGACGCCCACGCCGAATTGTGCCGCCGCCTGATGGCAGGACAGGCCTCCAACCCCAACCGCGCCAACCACGCGCTCGCGAAATCCATTGAATATGGTTTGCCCATCCATACTGGCCTCCATCCCAGCCAGTATGTTGAATCAGAACAGCCCTGATTTGGGAATCCCAAACCGAGTTCGACCTAAAGGCATCCCGCTTTAGGGTTATAAACCTGTAAAAGGAATATTGTCAAGCGGCGAAACATTAAATTTTCGCGGCCAAAACAAGACCTGGTGTCCCGGGCGCGGTGCGGCATTCTTCATGCCGCTCCGCAGAACCGGGACCGTACCAAGCGCTACCTCCGTTACGACCCCGGCTTAGCAGCGCACCACGCCGCGAAGAGCGGCGCGCTGCGCTGCATCCGGGGAACGCCACAATCCTCACACCGCGTGCGGTACCGCGTCGAAACGGTTGACGACGATGTCCCGCTTGGTCTCATCGACACGCACAGTCATGGCGAAGCGGCCGTCGTGAAATTCCTTGTTGAGGATTTCCGAGTTGCGATGCAGCCAGCTGATGCCCGCGCCATCCGACGCATCGATCGACAGATCCAGCGTCATCCGGGTTGCGGCCAGCCGGTCCTCGATGGCCGCCAGCAGCGCATCGATGCCCTCGCCGGTTTCCGCTGACACCAGAAAACACGGACGCTCCGGCGGCCGCCGCGCCGCGATGTTCTGCAGGTTTTCGCGCTCCTCGGCACCGAAGCGATCGATCTTGTTCCAGACTTCCAGGATGCGCGCGCCGGCGTCCGGATCGATGCCGAGCTGCCGCAGCACCGCATCGACGTCGCGCTGCTGCGCGTCGGCATCTTCGTGCGAGATGTCGCGGACGTGCAGGATGACGTCGGCCTGCATCACCTCTTCCAGCGTGGCGCGGAACGCCGCAACCAGTTGGGTCGGCAGGTTGGAAATAAATCCGACGGTATCCGATAGCATCGCCTTGCCGCCATGCGGCAGGCTCAAGCTTCGCAACGTGGGATCGAGCGTGGCAAACAGCATGTCCGCCGCCTGCACATCGGCGCGGGTCAGGCGATTGAACAGCGTCGATTTTCCGGCGTTGGTGTAGCCGACCAGCGCCACCACGCGATACGGCACGCGCTGCCGTCCCGCGCGATGCAGACGGCGGGTCGCCTGAACCTTTTTGATCTCGTTTTCGAGTTGGGCGATGCGATCGCCGATCAGCCTGCGGTCGGCCTCGATTTGCGTTTCGCCGGGCCCGCCCATGAACCCAAAACCGCCGCGCTGGCGTTCCAGATGGGTCCAGGAGCGCACCAGGCGGCTGCGCTGGTAGTTCAGATGCGCCAGTTCGACCTGCAGCGCGCCCTCCTTGGTCTTGGCGCGGCGGCCGAAGATTTCCAGGATCAGGCCGGTGCGGTCGAGCACCTTGGTATTCCAGGCCTTCTCCAGATTGCGCTGCTGGATCGGCGACAGCGCGCAATCCATCACCACCAGCTCGATGTCGTGCCCGGTGATGAGGCCGACGATTTCCTCGACCTTGCCCTTGCCGAGCCAGGTCGCGGGCCGGATCTGGCCGACCGGCGCGATGATGGCGTCGGCGATGGTCAGGTCGATGGCGCGCGCCAGACCTTTCGCTTCCTCAAGCCGCGCTTCGGAATTGCGGATGGCATGGCTGTCCGTTGACGCGCCGGGGTCGCCGCGCCGCATCCGCAAATAGGGGCCGATGACGATCACCCGCCCGGTCTGTACCCCCCTCGCCGGCCGCGGACGGTCGGCGCCCCCTTCAAGATTTCGGGGTTCCAATCAGGCGTCTTTCAAACATTTGCTCAAGCTGGCGCGTCCTCGCCGCCTTCGAACAACTGGATCGGCGCGCCGGGCATGATGGTCGAGATCGCATGCTTGTAGACAAGCTGCGAATGACCGTCGCGCCGCAGCAGCAGGCAGAAATTGTCGAACCAGGTGACAATGCCCTGCAGCTTTACTCCGTTGACCAGAAAGATCGTCAGTGGCGTCTTGGTTTTACGAACGTGATTAAGGAAGGTGTCTTGTAGATTTTGTGCGCGGTCTGCCGCCATTGTTTTTATCCCGCCTTTTTTTATTAAACCGGTTGCAGCCCTCTTATGGAGCGTCACCCGGCTGCCCAGCCTCCCCTGAGATCCCCCTCCGAGGGCCCGGCAGGCACAATTAGACGGCAGGCGTGGTTTTTAGGCAAGCGGGTTCGGGACAAAGCCACCAAAGAGAAAGAATTTCTCCGCAGCTGATTTCGCAGGGCGGTATTAGCGGTCGCTGCCGCTTCCGTTGGCTGCAGGGGGTTCGTGGCCTCCGATAGCCGACGTATTGCAGCGTAGCAGCGAAACGACGCGAAACGCCAAGCGCAGAAGTCGGCGAGCTTTTATTCTATCACCTCGTTCGCCGCTGCGAGCACTGTGGGCGGGATTGTAACGTCAAGCGTCTTCGCGGTCTTGAGGTTGATCACAAGATCGTACTTGGTTGGCGCCTGCACCGGCAGATCGGCCGGCTTCTCGCCCTTTAAAATGCGATGGGCATAGCCGGCCGCAAGCCGGAACTGGTCGACGAAGTCAGCCCCATAGGATATCAGGCCGCCGGCATCGACAAAACCGCGGAAGCTGTAGACCGCGGGTAGTTTGTACTGCGCTGCAAGTGAGACAATTAAATCGCGCCGGGCCACTGCCAAACCGCTCGCGGTCACAATTAGGCCCCCACCGCCTGAGCGTGCGAAGGCTGCTATACCCTGCTCGATGTCGCGAAAGTTAACTGGGTTCAACTCCACTCCCAGTGACGGCGCTACGGACTGGATCATGGCAAACTGGCCAATCCCGGCGGCTATGGCGGGATCCCAAAGGACCGCCGCTCGCTGCACGCCCGGTGTGATCTGCTTGAGCAGTTCCGGCCACTTCGAGCTCAAACTGTATTCGAACGCCATAAAGCCGGTGGCGTTGCCACCTGGCCGCGACAGACTATTGACCAAGCCAGAGCCAACTGGATCAGGGACGAGCACAAACAGGATAGGCACAGTGTGGGTCGCCTGCAGCAATTGTGCGACGGCTGAGCTGCCGTAGGTGACGATGAGGTCGGGTGAAAGGGCGGCCAATTCCGCCGCGTGTTTACGAATGATTTCAGCATCACCCGCGCCCAAACGAATGTCGATGCGCAGGTTGCGACCGTCGGTCCAGCCCAATTTCTGCAGCCCCTGCACGAATGCGGCGAGGGCGTTTTTCGCTTCCTTATCTTCCGCGTTGCCGCTCATCAGAATGCTGATACGCCGCGTTGCACCAGACTGTTGCGCTCGGGCGGTGAACGCCCAGGGCGTTGTCGACGCCATGCCACAGAGAACTCCGATGAACTCGCGCCGTCGCATTCGTGCCCCCGGGAAAAAGCCTCGTCGATGTCTGAAGCCTGGCACTTTGCGCAGGCGGGCGAACGTGAGATGCCCGAGTTTCACCAAGCGCTACTACCCCACCCCGAGCGCCTTCAGCTTGCGGTGCAAGGCCGAGCGCTCCATGCCGACGAATTCCGCGGTGCGCGAGATATTGCCGGAGAAGCGGCTGATCTGGGCGATCAGATAGTCGCGCTCGAACACTTCGCGCGCCTCGCGCAGCGGCAGGCCCATGATATGCTCGCCATTGTTGCTGGTCGGCATTGCCGGCACCATCGAGCCGACGTCCTGCGGCAGCATATCCGCGGTGATGATCACCTCCGGCCCGCCGCTGGCGAGAATCATCACGCGCTCGACATTGTTGCGCAGCTGGCGGACGTTGCCCGGCCAGACATGCGACTGCAGCACGGCCATGGCGTCCTGGCCGATCTGGCGTTTCGGCAGGCCGGTCGCCACCGAAATCTGGTCCATGAAATAGCCGATCAGTTCGGGAATATCCTCGCGGCGCTCCGACAGCGGCGGCACGCGGATCGGCACCACACTCAGCCGGTGAAACAGGTCTTCGCGGAATCGCCCTTCGGCGATTTCTTCTTCCAGGTTGCGCGCGGTGGAGGAGACAATGCGGACATCGACGTGGATTTTTGCCGTGCCGCCGGAACGCTGAAACGTCTGGTCGACCAGCACACGCAAAATCTTGTTCTGCGTCTCGCGCGGCATGTCGGCGATCTCGTCGATGAACAGTGTGCCGCCATGCGCCTCCTCCAGCGCGCCCGGTTTGCGCGACTGTTCGCCGTTGGTCTGTTCGATGCCGAACAATTCGACTTCCATGCGTTCCGGCGTGATCGCCGCCGCATTGATGACGACGAACGGTCCTTCGGAACGAGGGGAAGCGTGATGCAGGGTGCGCGCCGCCAGTTCCTTGCCGGCACCGGAGGGGCCGACGATCATGATGCGGCTGTTGGCCTTGGCGGCGCGGTCGATGGTCTGGCGCAGCTGGTTCATGCAGGCGGAGCGGCCCATCAGCGTGCTCGAGGCCGGCGCCAGCTGCTTCAACTCCTTCACTTCACGCTTCAGGCGCGACGTCTCCAGCGCGCGCGTCGCCACCAGGATCAGGCGGTCGGACTTGAACGGCTTTTCGATGAAATCGTAGGCGCCGCGCTTGATCGCCGCCACCGCGGTTTCGATGTTGCCGTGGCCGGAAATCATCACGATGGGCAGTTCGGGATGGTCGCGCTTGATCGCTTCGAGCAATTGCAAGCCGTCGAGCTTGCTGCCCTGCAGCCAGATGTCGAGAAAGACCA
>CAVPZO010000077.1:0-273494 GCA_963710045.1 uncultured Alphaproteobacteria bacterium
GCGTCAATGCGGTGGCCCCGGGCGAAATCGAAACGTCTATTTTATCGCCGGGCACCGACGCCCTGGTGCAGCGGGAAATCCCGCTGAAGCGGCTGGGGCAACCGCATGAGGTGGCGGATCTGCTGTTCTTTTTATGCTCGGATCAGGCGGCTTATATTACGGGATCGGAGATTCATATTAATGGCGGGCAGCATGTGTAGATGTGCAAGCGAAATGCGGGCATCCTGTCGCGGACGGGAAATGATTGTTGCTCGCCGGCATATTCAAACGGTTTAGCCTCTGCGTTCCTATTTGGCCTTCAGCCTTGCAAGCTTTCCAGCGAGCTCTTCTCTTTTCTCTTTTAATTCGGCCAGCACTACGTCGTACTCGGCGCGAATCAACTCGATGTCCGGAAGGGTCCGATACGAATAACGAACGCGTTCCATCTTCTTCAATAGAATATCGTTGAGCTTGTCGAGAGCTTCTTTATCGTTCTCAGCTAACGCGCTCTGAAAATCCAAGTCCGTGAATTTTTCGATCGCTGCTTCGATCTTGCCACTCGTCATTTCCAGTATTCGTATCACGGAGCGGAGCTTAGCCTCGCTGTGTTTGGCTAAGTATCGATCCATGGCGGGAATTAGAAACCTGGTTTTCACATTCACCATTTGATCAATGGCGAAGATTAGAACTTCAAGTCGGGCCTCCTCGTCGGGCACCCGCCGAGCTGTGCACTCGACCGTTTGCGCCGTTCGCTCAATGATTTTTTTCAGGTCAGAGGGTTTTACCTGAATCTCGCTATTGGCGCCGCTGATACTGATGTTGATAATTTTAGCACATGGACCGGTTGCACTTTGAAATACAAAGGCCTGGGCGGCTTGGGCGCCGATGGCTTCGCACAACATGAAAATTAACAACCCGGCAAATCTCATCGTTTGCCCCAAACATTCAATATCGTGCTGTTTGTCCCTTCAACCTCTTGCACGATGACTGAACCCATCATCCATGCCAATATTCCGAGAATTGCCGCGCTCCACGCGCAAACAATAATCAGTCTCATCAGCCGATATGTTTCCGGAGGTGGCAAACGCGAGAAAATATTGCGCCGAATAATATCCCTGAAAATAAACATCAGGACGCCCAGGGCGATGCCTCCGATGCCCGCCAGCTTCCCGACAATTTCCAGTATTTCGCCCATATGCGCGGTTTCGTTCAGTTGCGTTATAAGATCAAAAGGCCGTACGGTTGTCCATACCGACAGCCGCAATCGCAAGTATGGCTCTGCGAGAGTTTTGGCGATGATCCATTTGTGTGGATTGTTGGTGCGGGCGGTGGGACTCGAACCCACACGACGTTGCCATCGAGGGATTTTAAGTCCCTTGCGTCTACCAGTTCCGCCACGTCCGCGTTGGTCCGGGATGCTTAGCGTGTTTTAAGGGGTGGTGGAAACCGGTTTGTGCCGCTGGCTGGCCTGACCGGGTCCGTCTTGATCGGAATGATGCCCATGCCATCCCTCTCCCAAATCACCATCGCTCCCGGCCTCACCTTCGATAGCCTCACCGCCGGCTCCCCGGACGCCCCGCTGGTGCACCTGCTGCACGGCTTTGCCGAATCCATGCACTGCTGGCGCGCGCAGGTGCAGGCGCTCGCGGCTGCGGGCTACCGCGCGGTAGCGCCGAGCCAGCGCGGCTATTCGCCCCGCGCGCGTCCCGACACAGGTAACACCGCGAATTATCACATCGACCGCCTGATCGACGACGCGATGGCCATCGCCGCCGCGTGCGGCTATGGCGACCGCCGCTTCCATCTGGTCGGTCACGACTGGGGCGGCAGTATCGCGTGGTCGCTCGCGGATCGCTTCCCGCAGCGGCTGGCGTCGCTCACGGTGCTGTCGCGGCCGCATCCGAATGCCTTCAATCGCGCTTTGCAACTGACCGACGGCGAGCAAGCGCATCGCTCGCGGCATCATAAGGCCTTTCTCGAGTCCGATGCTGCGGATGTAGTGCTAGCCGACAACGGCAGATGGCTTCGCGAACGTCTGGCCGCGAACGGCGTTCCGGCAGCCTCAATCGAGCTGCATCTCGGCGTGCTCGGCAACAAGAATGCGATGGAAGCCGCACTGGCGTGGTATCGCGCGCGCGGCGCGATCCGCGGGCCGCTCGGCGTGATTGAAGTCCCGACGCTGTACATCTGGGGCGACGCCGACGACACCGTGGGGCGAGTAGCCGCGGAGGGCACCAGGGATTTCGTCGCAGCGCCCTATCGCTTCGAAGTGCTGCCGGGCGTCGGCCACTTTGTGGCCGATCAGGCGCCCGATCGCGTCAACGAACTGCTGTTGCAACACCTTGCGGCGCACACATCGAGAACGTGTAATTCCTATTGAGTCTACCAAAAACACCCTGTAGCTTTGCGGCGGTTGGCATTTTTTTGCTGCTTGCCTGGTAGATAGGATGGGCAATGCTTGATCGCCGCCAGATTTTGTCTTTGCTGGCTGGGGCATCCGCCGCCTCGCCATATCATGCGGCCCGCGCACAAGGCGACCCGCGCATAGCGGCGTTCAATCAGTTCTTGAAAGCCACGAGCGAGCAGGACATCGAACGGGCCGCATCGTTTCGGGAACTGGATTTTCGAGAGCAGGAGCCGACTTCCGAACAGCGCTTGGCCCAGCCCGGCCTTCCTCGACGTTTCTCGTCGGACAAGACAATTTCGCCGAGAGCTAAAGATCTACTGATCAGATTTGAGATTTCGAGCCGATCTACCTATGACGCCAAATATCGTAAGCCAACCTGGCCCAAAGGTCAGTCCGGCGTAACGATCGGGATCGGATACGATATTGGTTACTCAAGCAAGGCGCTGTTTGAAGAGGACTGGAGGGGAATCATCCCTCAAGCGAGCATCGAGAAACTCGACGATACGTGCGGCATCAAGGGTAACGCTGCCCGGGATGCCGTATTTTTCGTGCAGGATGTCGATGTCCCGTGGCAGGCAGCGAGCGATCAGCTCGATCGGATGCTAAAATTCGTGTCGGGCGAAACGATCAACGCCTTTCCAGGCGCGGCGACGCTATCGGAGGACTTTTTCGGAGCCCTCGTCTCGTTGGTTTACAACCGTGGCGGCGGACTGAGGTCCAGTCCAAACGACAGGTTGGACCGCAGGCTGGAGATGCGAAATATCAGGGAGCTATTACAGGCCGGGAAAAAAAGCGACGTGGCTTTCCAAATCCGCAAAATGAAACGGATTTGGGAAGGAGATACCCGATGCGCGAGGTTTACTGGAAAGGCGCGAGAGCGAAGCGCGGTTGTTCGAATTGGGACTTTGACAATGCCTCGACTATTTTTTGCGACATTTGCAGCCTTTATTTTTTTAATAACTGCCTGTAATTCGCCGCTATCGGCTCAGGCCCTGGACCCTCGTGCGAGTCTCGCAACTCTGATCCAGGCGTTCCAGTACTGTGGGCCGCCGACCGCATATCAGCTTCTCGGCATGCAAGCGTGGCAAACCGTTCATCAACAGACCAACGGCACGGGCTGTTATTACAACGTACAGCAACTTGGCCCCGTTACCGGGATGGAAATTACCAACCAGACGCCATATCCCGCGGGACCAGTTTACACGATCCGCGTCACTCATAATAGTGGAGTTCAAAGCTATTGGATCATTGGAATTGGCAATTTTACCCAGAGGGTCGAATACATTACCGTAGCAAGTGTTGGTTCGCCGCCGGCAGTTCCTCAAGCGCCGCAGCCACAGCCTGATGAAACCGGAAGGGGCAAAGACAAGAGCAAAGACTTAAAGAAAAAAGATGAGGCTGCGAATGGCTGCCTGATCTACAAGGCGATGTGCCCGTGACAATCCTCAGCCGACGGGATGTGGTCTGCGGAGGAGCTCTTACGCTTGTCTGGACGATTGGCGGCTGTTCATGTTCGGTCGCACAAGGCGCCCCTCCTCCGCGCTTTGGATGCGTCTTGCCCCCGGACAATGAGCGAAGCGCGCTTAGCCGAGCGACAAGCATCACGATAGTCGAAAAAGGCGATGAAAAACTCGAACCACGTTCGGGCAATCCGATGCTCGACTACGCCCTGGCGCAGGCACTCGGCCACTTGGTGACCACATTCGGCGTCTTGCCGGCTTTTTCCTACTATCGCGAAAAAGTCGAGGGCGATCACAATGCCCTTGCAACCCGGGCAAAAATTCTGGACCGCGCCGATGGCACGGTGCTGTTCGGGCTTGGTATGCTCGGTATGTTACTCGATGTTTCGGCCAAGCCAGACGCCGCGATCGTTGCCGTTTGTGCGCACGAGTTCGGACATATTATCGCGATCAAAAGAGGCGAGATGGAAAAGCTTGCGCCGGATCCGGCCAATCCGTTTCGCGCGGAGCAGCACGCTGACTTTGTTTCCGGCTTTTATGCGGGATTAAGGACGCGATCGAACGCGGGCTACCCCGCATTGTTCTTCGCGACCACCATGCGAAGCCTTGGTGGGGATTCGCGCGGCACTCACGGAACGCGCTCGGAGCGAGGGGCCGCTGTGGTCGCCGGGTTCAGAGCCGCGAAGGAAAGAAACCTTTCGGTTTCCGAAGGGCTGAATGAAGCTTTCCGCTATGCCATGAGCATAGTCTAGCGTACTGGCTTCACCAACCTGTCTGATAGACGCTTGCCGCGATTGCGCAGCCCTCCTCACTCCTTCTTGTCGATATTCCAGAACACCGGCGTCGCCGGGCCGTCGAGCACGCCGGTCAGCGATTTACGCCATGCGGCGGGCGCCATGTACTGCCCGAGCGGAATGTAGGTCACCTGTTCATAGACGCGGGCTTGAATCTCGGCGGCAATTTTCTTTTGTTCGTCCGGCGAGGTCGACCGCGCATAGGCGTCCCGCATCTCTTCCATTTTGGCGTCTTCCGGCCAGCCGAACCAGCCGCCGTTCTTGCCTTTGCCGCTGACCGGCAGGCTCGCAATGGGATTGGCCACGTCGGCGGCGGCCCAGTTGGTGAAGAACATGTTCCAGCCGCCTTCCTTCGGCGGTTTCTGGCTCGCTCTGCGGGTCACCACGGTCTGCCAGTCGGTGGCCTGCACCTCGACCTTGAAGCCGGCGTCGCGCAACAATTGCGCGGCGACGATCGGCTGCGCCTTCAGCGTGACGACATCGCCGGGCGCCATGATGACCACCGGGGTGCCGTCATAACCGGATTCGGCGAGCAGTTTTTTCGCTTCCGCCATGCCGCTTTTCTTGAGCAACGATTCTGCACCGGCCTCGGTGGCGAGCGGCGTGTCGCACATGAAGATCGCGCCGCACAGTTTATAGTATTGCGGATTGCCGACCAGCGCATCCAGAACGTCCTTCTGGTTCATCGCCATGAACGCCGCGCGGCGAACCTTGACGTTGTCGAACGGCGGATACAGGAAGTTCATTCGGCCGACGGTCTGATAGCCAAGCTTGTCCAGGGCTGAGATCGTCAATTCCTTGTTGCCGGCCAGCACGGGAAGAATATCGAATGACGGGTTCTCCATGAAATCGATATCGCCGGATTGCAGCGCGTTCGCCGCGGTCTGCGCGTCAGGCATCGTGATCCATTCGACGCGATCGACCTTCACCACCTTGCCGCCCGAGGCCCAACTCGGCGCTTCCTTGCGCGGCACATAGTCCTTGTTCTTTTCGTAGACCACCTTCACGCCGGGCTGGAATTCGGCCTTCACGAACTTGAACGGGCCGGAGCCGATCTGCTCCGGAATGCCGGGCGCCACCGTCGGTGTTTCCGCCAGCCGCTTCGGCATCATGAACGGCACTATCGATGACGGCTTGCCGATCAATTCCAGCACCAGGCCGTAGGGTTCTTTCAGCTTCAGCGTGATGGTCTTGGCGTCGGTGGCCTCGATGCCGGCGGTGAAGCTCATCAGCTTCTGGCCCATGCCGTCGATCTTGCCCCAGCGCTGCAGCGAGGCCACACAATCCTCGGCCGTGACCGGCGCGCCGTCGTGCCATTTCAGCCCGTCCCGCAGCGTGAAGGTGTAGGTCAGCTTGTCGTCGGAGACCTTGAATTCCGCCATCTGCGGCTGGATCTTGAAATTTGAATCCATCGCCAGCAGCGTGTCGTAGACCATGTAACCGTGATCGCGCGTGATATACGCTGTCGTGATGCCGGGATCGATCACGCGCAAATCGGAATGCATCACGGCGCTGAGGGTCTTGGTGGCCGCTTGCGCAGGCGATGCCAGCGCCGCCGAGAGCACGATGGCCGGCAAGGTGAATTTCGACGCAAACGTTGAACGCAGCCAACGCGAGTTGTGGAACATTCGATCTCTCCTGACGTGAAACTGGTCAAACGCCGATGATTCATTATGCAGGCCATGTGGATTTCGGCCGCATAACGCCATGGTTCTTCTCAGGGATTTGAGACTTGCACCAAGCGTGCCATGCGTCAATCGCGTTCCCGCGCGGCGTATCGGCGCTGGCGCAACGGGCGGCTTTCGCCTTACAAAGGACGGTCAACCATGCGAGCCGTCCGATGAACCCCGCCAATCTTCCGTTCGATTCCGAGGCCATGTTGCAGGGCTTAAGAACCTGGGTCGAATGCGAAAGCCCGACCTGGGATGCAGGCGCCGTCGAGCGCATGCTCGAACTCACCGCGCGCGACATGGCGATCATGGGAGCCTCCATCGAACGCATTGCGGGGCGACAGGGGTTTGCCGGCTGCGTCCGCGCCCGCTTCCCGCATCCCAAGCAAGGCGAACCCGGCATCCTGATAGCCGGACATTTCGACACCGTGCATCCGGTCGGTACCCTGGAGAAATTGCCGTTCCGCCGCGACGGCAACAAATGCTTCGGCCCCGGCATCTTCGACATGAAAGGCGGCAGCTACCTCTCGCTCGAAGCGATCCGGCAACTGGCGCGCGCCTCATTCACCACGCCGCTGCCGGTCACGGTGCTGTTCACGCCGGACGAGGAAGTCGGCACGCCGTCGGTGCGCGACCTCATCGAGGCGGAGGCCGCGCGCAACAAATACGTACTGGTGCCGGAGCCGGGCCGGCCAAACAACGGCGTGGTCACCGGGCGCTACGCGATCGCGCGCTTCAATCTGGAGGCCATCGGCAAGCCGAGCCACGCCGGCGCCACGCTGTCCTCCGGCCGCTCCGCGATCCGCGAGATGGCGCGGCAGATCATCGCCATCGACGGCATGACCACGGAGGATTGCACCTTCAGCGTCGGCATCGTGCATGGCGGACAATGGGTCAATTGCGTCGCGACCACATGCACCGGCGAAGCGCTGAGCATGGCGAAACGGCAAGCCGATCTCGACCGCGGCGTGGAGCGGATGCTGGCGCTGTCAGGCACGTCGAACGACGTCACCTTCAAGGTGACGCGCGGCGTGACGCGGCCGGTGTGGGAGCCGGATGCGGGAACCATGGCGCTCTATGAAAAGGCGCGCGGCGTCGCCAAGCAGATGGGCGTCGACCTCCCCCACGGCAGCGCCGGCGGCGGCTCCGATGGCAACTTTACCGGCGCGTTGGGAATCCCGACGCTCGACGGTCTGGGCGTGCGCGGCGACGGCGCCCACACCCTGAACGAGCATATCGAAGTCGACAGCCTTGCCGAGCGCGGCCGCCTGATGGCTGGGCTATTGGCGACGCTGGAGTAAGAGGGCGGCAATTACATACGCTTGTGCATGGCTGTGGACCAGCTTCACGTAATAAGCGCTTTTGCGAGCCCGAGCAGATAGCTCAGTCCCGCAAGTAAAGTGCCGCCTTTCAGACACCCGCTCAGCAATGACGTCCATTCGCTTTGATGCTCAGCAATCGCCTGGAGGGTATCGTCATGAATTTTTTTGGCTTCCGCATTGTTTGGGTCAATTGGCCCCGCAGTCTTCAGACGCGCAGCAAGCATGCCGTATTTAGCCGCATAAAGCGCCGGAGCTGCAAGCAACAGAACGCCTATTAGCCCAAGGAGATTGACCGCGATATCAAGGCAGCGTGCCACGCCTGCTCATCCATTTACTGCGACGTACTCTTGCTCTTTGTTGTCTGCTTCGTCGTTAAGCTCCAATGTCCTGTTGGTGAGCAACTCAAACGAATTGGGTAGCTCTTGTTCAAAGCCCGCATGAAGCGTTACTGCGCCCAGGACGCGCATGTGCCTTGAATCAGGCCGCTCGCTTATCACAACGCCTGCCGTTAGCCCGCAAGCCTTAGCGTAGCGGGCTACTGTATCCGAATCGGGCACGCGATCACTGCTGCTTTCCAGCCGCGAGACAAACGCTTTATCCCAACCGGCGCGTTCTGCGATTTGCTTTTGAGACAGGCCTCTTTCCTTGCGAAGACGGACTAACATGAGACTGATCCTTCGTCGTGGCTCCGTCTCCAGCCACAGTTTATTTACTTGAGGGCGTTCGCGAAGAATGTCCTCGTGTACATCATCGAACGGCGTGAGCCCCGCGTTTTGCAACGTCTTTTCGTGATTCTTCATGGTGTCCTCCTCAAGGGACAATATGGATGTCGGTCAGTACTATACTCATCGCCGCGGCAGCCGCGATCGCAGCGTGTCGTTTCTGCTGCTCCGACGCAGCCGAAAATGGACCTGCATCTGCGAGCATGCAACGATCCGACATGGCGGGATCTGCCACCAAAAGAACTGGAACACCTGGCGATGCGGGCTCGAGCAAATAAACGTCATAACGGTTATTCAACACCGCAATGCCCATTTCGCCTGCAAGTCCAGATTGGCGAATTGCTTTAATCATCGTACCGATTTCCACATATGCTGCCGGTGAACGAGCGGCAATCTGCTTGAGTGAGCGGAGCGCTGTATCCGAACAACTCACGTCCATTGTTCCCGTCCAAATATAAGGGGGTTGATCCAAAAGTCAACTAAAAAGTTGATCCAAAAGTCAAGCGACGTGAACCCTCTGACGCGAATACCTGCGGGTTCAAGCATTCATATACCGCGTGCGCAACGTTGACGTCACACCCTCAACTAGAACGATACGGCGAACAATCTTGCGTGGCCGGTTAGACATGCGGGAGTAAGGGCGATGAACTTGGGAGCCCCCTTGGGGGTCCCATTCTTGCTGCCCAGGATATGCAGCTGACCGCCGCCCCGCCCTCATCTTTCAGGGAAGTTTCATCGCCATGGTACGAAAATTGCTAAATTTGAACCAAGGCAGCAGAGTACGAGAGCGGCTGTCTCGACGAAATTCCATAGCGGAGCATAGAAAGTCTGCATGCTAGGCTACCTCATCCGCCGCGTGCTTGCCGCCATCCCCGTGATGGGCGTGGTGGCACTGTTCGTGTTCCTGCTGCTGCGGCTGACGCCGGGCGATCCCGCCGCCATTCTCGCCGGCGACAACGCGTCGCCCGAACAGCTCGAGCGCATCCGCACCTCGCTCGGATTGAACGAGCCGCTCTATACGCAGTTCTTCAGCTGGATCGGCAAGCTGCTGCATGGCGATCTCGGCGTATCGCTGATCTCCAACGTGCCGGTGCTGAAAATGATCGGCCAGCGCGTCGAGCCGTCGATCTCGATTGCGGTGTCGACCATCATCCTTGCCATCGTGGTCGCGGTGCCGCTCGGCGTCATCGCGGCATGGAAGCACGGCAGCTGGATCGACCGCTTCGTGATGGGACTGTCGGTGGTCGGTTTCTCGGTGCCGGTGTTCGTGATCGGCTATGTGTTGATCCAGGTCTTCGCCATCGACCTGCGCTGGCTGCCGGTGCAAGGCTATCGCAGCATCTATAACGGTTTTGGGCCGTACTTCGAGCGACTCATATTGCCGACCTGCACGCTGTCCTTCATCTACATCGCGCTGATCGCGCGCATGACCCGTGCGGCGATGCTGGACGTGCTCGGCGAGGACTATGTACGCACCGCGCGCGCCAAGGGCATTTCCGAGAGCGGCGTGCTGCTGCGTCACGCGCTCCGCAACGCAGCGGTGCCCGTCATCACCGTGATCGGCACCGGCTTCGCGCTCTTGATCTCCGGCGTGGTCGTCACCGAAAGCGTATTCAACCTGCCCGGCGTCGGCCGCCTCACCGTCGATGCCGTGCTCGCGCGCGACTATCCGGTGATCCAGGCGATGATCCTTCTGACATCGGGCATCTACGTCACCGTCAATCTCCTGATCGACGTCGCCTACACCCTGCTCGATCCCAGGATCAGATACTGATGGCGATCGAAACCCTTCCCGAACCCTCGATCCCGATCACCACGCCGTTCCGGCCGGGGCTCGGATTTTTGACCGCGACGCCGATCATCGCCGCCGCCACCATCTGCCTTGCGCTGGTGATCGCCTCCGCCATTTTTGCGCCGTGGCTTACGCCGCACGATCCGCAATTGCTGGCGCCCGCGCTGCGATTGAAGCCCGCCAGCGCCGAATACCTGCTCGGCACCGATGCCTACGGCCGCGACGTACTGTCGCGCATTCTCTACGGCGGACGCATCTCGCTGCTGATCGGATTGGGAGCCGCGGTCATCAGCGTCGCTATCGGCCTACTCATCGGCCTCGTCTCCGGCTTTTTCAGGTGGGTCGATGCCGTGATGATGCGGGTGATGGACGGCCTGATGGCGATCCCGAGCATCCTGCTCGCCATCGCCGTGGTGTCGCTTTCGGGCGCGAGCCTGACCACGGTGCTGGTCGCCATCACCATTCCGGAAATTCCACGGGTGGCGCGGCTGGTGCGCTCGGTGGTGCTGTCGGCGCGCGAAGAACCCTACGTCGAAGCCGCGATTTCCGTCGGCTCCTCACTGCCGAAGATCATGTGGCGGCATCTGATGCCGAACACCGTCGCGCCTTTGATCGTCCAGGGCACCTATGTCTGCGCGTCGGCGGTGCTCACCGAGGCGATCCTGTCGTTTCTCGGCGCCGGCATCAGCCCGGAGACGCCGACCTGGGGCAACATCATGGCTGAGGGCCGCGCCTATTTTCAGATAAAACCATCGCTGATCTTCTGGCCGGGACTGCTGCTGTCGATCGCGATCCTTTCCGTCAACCTGATCGGCGACGCCGCCCGCGACGCGCTCGATCCCCGCATGAAACGGCGCGAGGGCGGCAAGTGAACGCACCGCCCAAAGAAATCGTTCTCGATATCGACAATCTCGTGGTTGGTCTCGGCAAGAATCCGCGCAATCAGCGCATCATCGACGGCGTCTCCCTGCAAGTCCGCGAAGCCGAGACGCTGTGCCTGGTCGGCGAAAGCGGCTCCGGCAAGTCGGTCACGTCGCTGACGGTGATGGGCCTTCTACAGAAGGGCTCGCTGGTGCCATCGGGCGGCAGCATCAAACTGGTCGGCGAGGAAATCCTTGGCGCCAGCGACCGCCGCTTGCGGCAGTTGCGCGCCACCCGGATGGCGATGATCTTTCAGGAGCCGATGACCGCGCTCAACCCGGTGGTGCCGGTCGGCCGCCAGATCGACGAAGTGCTGCGGGTCCACACCGATCTTGATGCCCGCGCGCGGCGCAAGCGTATCCTTGCAATGATGGAGCAGGTGCGGCTGCCCGAGATCGAGCGCATTTTCGCGTCCTATCCGCACCGGTTGTCGGGCGGCCAGCGCCAGCGCATCATGATCGCGATGGCGCTGGTGCTGGAGCCGAAGCTTTTGATCGCGGACGAGCCGACCACCGCGCTCGACGTCACCACGCAGAAGCAAATTCTGACGCTGATCCGCGACCTGCAGCGGGATCACGGCACCGCCGTGCTGTTCATCACCCACGATATGGGCGTGGTCGCCGAAATCGCCGATCGCGTCGCGGTGATGCGGGGCGGCCGGCTGGTCGAGACCGGAACGCTGGATGCGATCCTGCGCACACCGACCATGGAATACACCCGCAATCTGCTCTCCGCGGTGCCGAGCCTGATTCCCCGCGCGCCGCGCCTGGATTCCACCGAACCGGTGGTGCTGGAAACCAGTGACCTCGGCAAGATCTATCGCGAGCGCTCGTTCTTCGGCAAAGGCCGCGAGGTCGCCGCCGCCCAGGATGTGACGCTGACCCTGCGCCGGGGACGTACCCTCGGCATCGTCGGCGAAAGCGGCTCCGGCAAATCCACGGTGGCGCGCTGCATCGTGCGGCTGATCGATCCGACCTCCGGCGGCATTCGCCTGGCGGGCCGGGAAATCTCCGGCCTGTCGCGCGGCCTGCTGCAGCCGCATCGCAAGCGCATCCAGATCATCTTCCAGGATCCCTATCGCTCGCTCAATCCGCGCATCACGGTGGGCGAAACCATCGCCGAGGGGCCGGTCAATTACGGCATGCCGCACAGGCAAGCGCTGGCGAAAGCCGCCGACCTGCTCGAACTGGTCGATCTGCCGCCCGACGCCATCGCGCGCTATCCGCACCAGTTCTCCGGCGGCCAGCGCCAGCGCATCGCCATTGCCCGCGCGCTGGCGCTCGATCCCGACGTGCTGGTCGCGGATGAAGCGGTTTCGGCGCTGGACGTCTCGGTGCAGGCGCAGGTGCTGGAACTGCTCGATGACATCCAGAAGCGGCTCGGTATCGCGCTGCTGTTCATCACCCACGATTTGCGCGTTGCGGCGCAAATCTGCGACGATGTCGCGGTGATGCAACACGGCCGTGTCGTCGAACAGGGACCGGCGGCGCAAGTCCTGACAAATCCGCAAGTTGCCTATACCCGCGCGCTGCTTGACGCCGCCCCCGGACGGGAGTGGGATTTTGCGAACTTCCGGCCGGTTGCTGCAGTTTCGCCGTCATGGCCGGGCTTGTCCCGGCCATCCACGTCTTGACTTCACGCGCCTCAAGAAAGACGTGGATGCCCGGCACAAGGCCGGGCATGACGAATTGAGCGGTGTTACCTTACGCAAACATTCGAGTGATCTTTCCATGACACGCATCGCCGTCGGCGGCTTCCTGCACGAGACCAACACCTTCGCGCCGACCAGGGCGACCTATGCCGACTTCGTGCATGGCGGCGGCTGGCCGGCGATGGCGGTCGGCGAAGGCGTGCTCAGAGTGCGCAACGTCAATGTCGGGCTGGCAGGCTTCCTTGACGCCGCCGAAGCCAATGGCTGGGAACTCGCGCCGACGATTTTCGCCGCCGCCAGCCCCTCGGCGCATGTGACGACGGACGCCTATGAGCGCGTCGCCAAAATCCTGATCGACGGCATCCAGGCGGCGGGCGCGATCAACGCGGTCTATCTCGACCTGCACGGCGCCATGGTCGCCGAGCATCTCGACGACGGCGAAGGCGAAATTCTCGCACGGGTCCGCAAGGTGATCGGCAAGGAACTGCCTCTCGTCGTCAGTCTCGACCTGCATGCCAACGTCACGCCGCAAATGGTCGAACAATCAGATGCGCTGATCGCCTACCGCACCTATCCGCATGTCGACATGGCCGACACCGGTCGCGCCGCCGCAAGACATCTGGCGCTGTTGCTGCAATCTGAACGCAAATTCGCAAAGTCGTTCCGGCAATTGCCGTTCCTGATTCCGATCAGCTGGCAATGTACCAATGACGAGCCCTGCAAGAGCATTTTCGCCAAGCTGGCGGCGCTGCAGAGCGACGCGGTGCCGACGCTGTCATTCGCGCCGGGATTTCCGGCGGCGGATTTTCCCGATTGCGGGCCGAGCGTATTCGCCTATGGCAGAACACAGGCCGATGCCGACGCCGCAGCCGACAACATCGCCGCGCTGGTCATCAGCCATGAAAACGATTTCGACGGCCGCATCTTTTCGCCCGACGAAGGCGTTCGCACCGCGATGGAGCTGGCGAAGCACGCGAAAAAACCCATCGTCATCGCCGACACCCAGGACAATCCAGGCGCCGGCGGCGACTCCGATACCACCGGCATGCTGCGCGCGCTGGTGAGAAACGGCGCGACAAAGGCCGCGACCGGCGTGATCTATGATCCGGGATCCGCAGAGATCGCCCACGCAGCCGGCGAAGGCGCCACGGTGACGCTCGCGCTTGGCGGCAAGTCGGGTATCCCGGGCGATGCGCCATACCAGGAAACCTTTGTCGTCGAAAAACTGTCCGACGGAAAATTCATCGCGCCCGGTCCCTATTACGGCGGCCGCAAGATGAAAATGGGACCGTCGGCGTGCCTGCGGATCGGCGATGTCAGGGTTGTCGTCAGTTCGTACAAGGCGCAACTCGCCGATCAGGCGATGTATCGCTTTGTCGGGATCGAGCCGACCGAGCAATCGATCCTTGTCAACAAGAGCTCGGTGCATTTCCGCGCCGATTTCGAGCCGATCGCGGAAAAACTGATCATCTGCGCCGCGCCCGGCGCCATGCCCGCCGACACCGCGGCGCTGCCGTGGACGCGGTTGCGTGCGGGCATCCGGGTCAAGCCGAACGGTCCCGCTTTCGCGCCTTCAAAATTACGTTCAACCTCTCTCGCCAACGGATAAGAACACTATGCCCAATATCGACCGCATCGAAGGCTTTGCCGACGAACTCACCGCGATCCGCCGCGATTTTCACGCGCATCCCGAGATCGGTTTCGAGGAAGTGCGAACCTCCGGCATCGTCGCCGACAAACTGACGCAATGGGGCATCGAGGTGCATCGCGGCCTCGGCGGCACCGGCGTGGTCGGCGTGCTCAAGGGCAACGGCTCCGGCGCCAGGCGCATCGGCCTGCGCGCCGACATGGACGCGCTGCCGATGGAGGAAAACACCAACCTGAAATGGCGCTCGACGATTCCCGGCCGCTTCCACGGCTGCGGCCATGATGGGCACACCACCATGCTGCTCGGCACCGCGCGCTATCTCGCGGAAACCAGGAACTTCGACGGCATCGTGCATTTCATCTTCCAGCCCGCGGAAGAAGGCCTCGGCGGCGCCCGCGCGATGATCAAGGACGGGCTGTTCGAAAAGTTTCCCTGCGACGAGATCTACGGGCTGCACAACGCGCCCGATCTGAACCACGGTGAGCTTGCCATTCTTCCGGGGCCGGCGATGGCCGGCGCCGATTTCTTCGACATCACCATTACCGGCTATGGCGCTCACGGCGCGATGCCTGAAAACGCCAGGGACCCGGTTATCGTCGCCATGACGCTGGGGCAGGCCTTGCAAACCATCGTCAGCCGCAACGTCAATCCGCTGAAGTCGGCGGTGCTGTCGATCACGCAGATTCACGCCGGCTCCGCCTACAACGTGATTCCCGGCGAAGCAAAACTCTGCGGCACGGTGCGCGCGTTCGACGACGGCGTGCGCGCGCTGATCCGCGAGCGCATGCGTACGCTCTGCGCCGGCATCGCCACCGCCTTCCAGGTGGAAATATCAGTCGATATCCGCGACATCTTCAGCGTGCTGGTCAACAACGAGGAGCAATCCAAGGTCGTCGCCGACGTTGCCCGTACCGTCGTCGACCCTTCGAAGGTTTTGACCCGATCGACGCCGAAGATGGGCAGCGAGGATTTCGCCGACATGCTGCACGCGGTGCCCGGCGCCTATTTCTGGCTCGGCCACGATGGGTCGGTGCCGGTGCACAATCCGGGCTACATCCTCGACGACAAGATTCTGCCGATCGGCGCCAGCATGTTCGCACGCATCGTCGAAACCCGTTTGCCGGTGAGCTCCCATGCATAAGCCCGCATCGAACGAAGTGGTGACGTCGCTGCACGATCTCAGCGCCGTCGACCTGATCGCCGGCTTTCGCGGCAGGCAATTCTCGCCATCGGAAGTGCTGGAGGACGTGCTCGCGCATGTCGCGGTGTGGGAGCCGCACATCAAGGCGCTCTATGCGTTCGATCCCGACGGCGCACGCACGGTCGCGAAGGCATCGACCGAGCGCTGGCAGCAAGGTGAGCCGGCCGGCCCGCTCGATGGCGTCCCCGTCACCATCAAGGAAAACATCGCCACCCAGGGCGTGCCGGTGCCGCTGGGTGCGGCGACCACCAAACTCGTTCCCGCTGCCGCGGACGCGCCGCCGGCGGCACGCTTGCGCGAAGCGGGTGCGGTGATTTTTTCAAAAACCACCATGCCGGATTACGGCATGCTGTCGTCGGGCCTGTCGAGCTTTCATCCCCTCACCCGCAATCCGTGGGACTTGTCGAAAAATCCCGGCGGCTCCAGCGCCGGCGCGGGCGCGGCGGGTGCCGCGGGCTACGGCCCATTGCATCTCGGCACCGACATCGGCGGCTCGGTGCGGCTGCCGGCGTGCTGGTGCGGCCTGGTCGCGCTGAAGCCGAGCCTCGGGAGAATTCCGGTCGATCCGCCCTATGTCGGCCGCGTCGCCGGTCCGATGACCCGCACCGTGGATGACGCAGCGTTGATGATGAGCGTGCTGTCGAAGCCGGATCGCCGCGACGGCATGAGCCTGCCGCCGAACGATATCAACTGGAAAGCGCTCGATCTGCCGCCGCGCAAATTGCGGATCGGACTGATGCTCGACCTCGGCGTCGGGCAGGCGCTGGAGCAAGAGGTGCGCGATGTGGCGGTGAAGGCCGCGCGCGCGTTCGAGGCTGCCGGCGCCGAGGTCACCGAGGTGCCGAGCGTGCTGACGCGCGAGATGCTCGACGGCCTCGACGCGTTCTGGCGCGCGCGCTCGTGGGATGATCTTTCCAGACTGACGCCGGCCGAGCGCGCCAAGGCGCTGCCTTACATCTACAAATGGGCGGAGGCCGGCGTCAAACTTTCCGGCGTCGACGTGGTCAGGGGTTTTAATGCCACCATGGCGATCCGCGCCGGGGCGGCAAAGCTGTTCACCGAGCTCGACTATGTGATCTCCCCGGTGTCGCCGGTGGTGAATTTCGCCGCCGAACTCGCCTCCCCGATCAACGACCCCGAAAAACCGTTCGAACATATCTGCTACACCGTGACCTGGAATATGTCGGAAAATCCGGCGGCCTCGATCAACGGCGGTTATAACGCCAGCGGCTTTCCGATCGGCGTGCAGATCGTCGGCCGCCGCTTCGACGATATCGGCGTGTTGCGGATGGCGAAGGCGTTCGAGGGAATCCGTGGGCCGCAGAAGCCCTGGCCGGCGGCGCCGAGAGGGTAGCGTCATTGCGAGCGAAGCGAAGCAATCCAGAGCCGCAACCGAAGACTGGATTGCTTCGTCGCTTCGCTCCTCGCAATGACAAAGCAAATAACCTGGAGGAATCCCCCGATGGCGTATGAGACGATCAAATACGAGGTCGCCGACCAAATTCTCACCATCACCCTGAACCGGCCCGACAAGCTCAACGCCTTCAACGGCACGATGCAGAAGGAGCTGATCGACGCCTTCGATGCCGCCGACCAGGACGACAACGTCCGCGCCATTATTGTCACCGGCGCCGGCCGCGCGTTCTGCGCCGGGGCCGATCTGTCGGAAGGCGCCAAAACCTTCGATCGCGATGCGCGGCGCGGGCCGGTGAAGCGGCTCGCCAGCGGCGCCGTCGACTACAGCGATCCCAATGTGCGCGACGGCGGCGGACAGGTGACATTGCGCATTTTCAAATGCCTTAAACCCGTGATCGGCGCCATCAACGGCGCCGCAGTCGGCATCGGCGTCACCATGCAGCTGGCGATGGATATCCGCATCGCATCCGAACATGCACGGTTCGGATTCGTGTTCTCCCAGCGCGGCATCGTGCCGGAGGCGGCGTCGAGCTGGTTTTTGCCGCGCATCGTCGGCATCAGCCAGGCGCTGGAGTGGTGCTACACCGGCCGCGTGTTTCCGGCGCAGGAAGCGCTCGCCGGACAACTCGTGAGCCGGGTGGTGCCGGCGGATGACTTGCTGCCAACCGCGCGGGCGGTGGCGCGTGAAATCGCGGAGAAGACCGCGCCGGTGTCGGTGGCGTTGATCCGGCAGATGATGTGGCGGATGCTGGGAGCCGACGATCCGATGGAAGCGCACAAGGTCGACAGCCGCGGCATTTATGCCCGCGGGCGCTCCGAGGACGTCAAGGAAGGCGTGGTGTCGTTCCTGGAAAAGCGGCCGGCGGTGTTCAGGAACAAGGTGTCGGCCGATATGCCGGATTATTTCCCATGGTGGGACGAGCGGGAGTATAAATAATCACCGCATCATCAACGCCACCCGCCCGATCGCCTTGCGATCCATCAAGAGCCGCATCGCCTTTGCATGATCTTCCAGCGGCAGGCGGTGCGAGATGTTCGGCTTGATGCGTCTCGCCTCCGCCCATTCCGACAGCGCCTTGATCCGCGCGACACCGAGCGCCGGATTTTTCCGCGCCGCCTCGCCGGCGCGCACCCCGAGCACGCTGGCGCCCTTGATCAGCACGAGGTTGGTGCGGGCGAGGCCGATGCCGCCGGTGAAGCCGATGACGAGCACGCGCGCGCCCCAGGCGATGCAGCGCAGGCTCTGCTCGAAAATCTCACCGCCGACGGGATCGTACACCACGTCGGCGCCGCGGCCGCCGGTGAGGCGCTTGACGGCGTCGCGGAACGGCTCGCGGCCGTACAGCACCAGATGATCGGCGCCGCGGGCTTGCGCCACCGCAAGCTTTTCCTCCGATGATGCCGCCGCGATCACCGTCGCGCCCAGCAGCTTGCCGAGTTCAACCGCGGCCAGGCCGACGCCGCCGCCGGCGCCGTGCACCAGCAACACTTCGCCGGATTTGATCTGCGCGCGATCGACCAGCGCGTGATACGCGGTACCATGCGCGGCGAGAAACGTCGCACCCTCGGCATAGTCGAAGGTCGATGGCAGCGGCGTTAGCTGCGACGGTGTGACGATCGCCTCGTCTGCGTAGCCACCGTGACGAAGTTTCACGATCACCCTGTCGCCGACCGCAATGCCCCTTGCCGCGCCGTCAACCTCGATGACATCGCCCGCCGCCTCCATGCCCGGAATAAACGGCAGTTCCGGCTTGAGCTGGTATTCGCCTGCCGCCATCAATATGTCCGGAAAGTTGATGCCGGCGGCATGGATGGCAACGCGCACCTGTCCCGCCGCCAGCGGCGCGGAGGCAAAATTTTCCAGCCGCAGTTTCTCCGGCGGGCCGAGTTCGCGGCAGAAGACGGCTCTCGGCATCTATGCCGCGCTCGCCTTGCGGCGCTGCAAGGCTTCGCGCACCAGCGGCAGCCGGTCGTTGCCGAAATACATATCGGCCCTGTCGATAAAGATCGTCGGCGAGCCAAAACCGCCGCGCGCCATTATCTCATCGGTGTTTGCCTTGAGCTGGTCCTTGATCGCCTGATCGCCGATGCCGGCAAAGAATTTTGCCGGATCGACGCCAATGCGCTGGCAGACTTCGGTCAGCACCGCATCCTGCGAAATGTCCTTGTCCTCGCCCCAATAGATCTCGAACACCGCGCGCGCGAACGGCAGCATCTCTTTTCCCAAGAAAATACAGCCGCGCATCGCCTTGACGCTGTTCACCGGAAACACCGTGGGCCGCATCTTGATTGCGAGGCCGGTCGAGCGCGCCCAGTCCGCCATGTCCTTTTTCTGATAGGCTACCTTGGCCGGCACCGGGTGTTCGCGCGATGCGTAGACGCTGGGGTTGATGCTGTTGAAAATGCCGCCGACCAGGATCGGCCGCCACGTGATTTCCTCGCCGAATTCGCGTGCCAGCGGCTGGATGTTGTGGAAGGCGAGATAGGTCCAGGGACTGGAGCAGTCGAAGAAGAATTCGATCATGGGGGCTCCTTGTTTATGCGGCTTGCGCCGTTTTAATTGTTGCACTCATGCGTCAGCCACGTCATTGCGAGCGTAGCGAAGCAATCCAGAATGCTTCAACGCAAAGACTGGATTGCTTCGTCGCAAGAGCTCCTCGTAATGACAGCGGTTCATTTCTGTCCCGACAATGCCTTCGCAGCCTGTCCAAACATGTTCTTGCGCGCCTCTTCATCGAACGGCTCCTTGACAAATTTGCCCACCGCCAGCCCTGCCTGCACCTGCGGCCGCGCCCGCACCTCGGCATACCAGCGCTTTACGTGCGGATAATCGTCGAGGGTAAACCCTTGCGCCTTGTGCGTCATGGTCCACGGGAAGCAGGCGATGTCGGCGATCGAATAATCGCCGGCGACATAGGCGCCGGTGTTGCCCAGTTGCCGGTCGAGCACGCCGTACAGCCGCGCCGCCTCGTCGCGGTAGCGCTCGATCGCGTAGGGAATTTTCTCGGGCGCATACAGCGCAAAATGTCCGTGCTGGCCCAGCATCGGACCCAGCCCGCTCATCTGCCACATCACCCACTGCATCACCCTGGATCGCCCGCGCCTGTCCGCGGGCAGAAAACGGCCGGTTTTCTCGGCAAGATAAAACAGGATCGCGCCGGTCTCGAATACGGAAAAAGGTTCGCCGCCGTCGGCCGGCGCGTGATCGACGATCGCGGGGATCCGGTTGTTGGGGCTGAGCTCAAGAAATTCCGGCTTGAACTGGTCGCCGGCGCGGATGTTCACCGGGATCACGGTGTACGGGAGCCCGAGTTCCTCCAGCATGATCGAGATTTTCCAGCCGTTCGGCGTCGGCGCGTAATGCAGGTCGATCATCGGAAATCCAGTTCGGTTGCGGCATTATCCTAGAGCATGACCGGTTTCATTGAAATCGTCATGGCCGGGCTTGTCCCGGCCATCCACGTCCTGGCTTCGCGCGCGGCAAGAAAGACGTGGATGCCCGGGACAAGCCCGGGCATGACGAACATATATGTACGTCGCGATCAGGACATGGCAGATAAGCTACCAATCAAGAATTCCGGAGGACGCCTTCAACATGCTATTTCCAACCACGATCGCCGGCTCGCTCCCAAAACCCGAATGGCTGGCCGAGCCCAACGTGCTGTGGGCGCCCTGGAAATCCTCAGGTGCCGAACTTGAGCGCGCCAAGCGCGACGCCACCATGCTGGCGGTGAAACTGCAGGAGGACGCCGGCGTCGATATCGTCACCGAGGGCGAGCAGGCGCGGCAGCATTTTGTCCACGGCTTCCTCGCCAACGTCGAAGGCATCGACTTCGCCCACAAGGTCGAGATGGGAATCCGAAAAGACCGCTACAAGGCGATGGTGCCGCAGGTGGTGGCGCCGCTGAAGCTGAAGGGCCGCGTCCATGCCGACGAGGCCCGCGTCGCCCGCACCCACACCTCGCACAAACTGAAATTCACCCTGCCCGGCCCGATGACCATCATCGACACCATCGCCGACCAGTATTACGGCGACCGCGTCAAGATGGCGTTCGCGTTCGCCGAACTCTTGAACGAGGAAGCCAGGGCGCTGCAGGCCGACGGCGTCGACGTGATCCAGTTCGACGAGCCGGCATTCAACGTCTACATGGATGAGGTCAGCGACTGGGGTATCAAGGCGCTGGAGCGCGCGGCGCAAGGGCTCACCTGCGCCACCGCCGTGCACATCTGCTACGGCTACGGCATCAAGGCCAACACCGACTGGAAGCAGACGCTGGGCAGCGAGTGGCGGCAGTACGAGGATATCTTTCCGGCCATCGATGCCAGTTCGATCCAGCAGGTCGCGATCGAATGCCGCAATTCGAAAGTACCGCTGGAATTGCTGGCTTTGCTCAAGGGCAAGATCGTGCAGGCCGGCGCGATCGACGTCGCCAGCGACACCGTGGAGACCGCGGAAGATGTGGTCAGCACGATCGAAGCCGTGATGAAGCATGTGCCGGCGAGCAACATCGTAGCGACGACGAACTGCGGCATGGCGCCGATGCATCGCGGCATCGCGGAAGCCAAGCTGATGGCGCTGGGTGCGGGCGCGAAGCTGGCAAGGCAGCGGTTTGGGTGAGGACGCGCCACACACTTCCGTCATCCTGAGGTGCTCGCCGCGTAGCGGCGAGCCTCGAAGGATCGGCCACAAGCACCTGCTTCCATCCTTCGAGACGCCGCGCAAGAGCGCGGCTCCTCAGGATGACGGTGCACGTGCGGTTAGGTTACGCTCGGATGCAGCACCGGCCGGTATCCCGCCGACAATGCCCGCAGCGTCGATGGCGGCGTCAGCAGGCTGGCATTACGCAACGCATCGCTGATTTCGCGATATCCGTCCCACGACCACAGCAACGCCCGGCCCCGCGCAACCAGATAGCTTTCCTCTCCCGCCTGTACCATCGCCCCGTCGGGCAATGCATCGATGGCAGCCGGTAGCGCGTGCAATCGTTTTACGCGACCATCCAGCCGTTCGCGATGAAGCACCGTATCGATCTCCGTGGCACGCACATCGCGAACGGCATTGCCTCTCTCCCACGCCGCGCGAAACCGGTTGGCGTCGGCGCGGCGGCAGTAGAAGCACGGCCGGTGTCCCGCAGCGAACGCCGTCGCTTCGTCGAGAAAGAACAATTCGGTCCAGCTTCGCGTCCCCATCACATCTCGCCACCGCCCCCTGAATTCGCAAGTACAGGTGATCCACGCCTTGCTGCTCCAGCGCCGGTTCAGCAGCATCCTGGTCGCGGGATCGTGGATGATGCCGCGGTTGCCGGTGAACAGCCCGCGCTGCGGCGTCGAGACGATGTCGCCGGCCGGCGTGACGCGATTTTGCAGGGGCATGGTCGCGCTCACTTCACCCGCTTCGACATTTCGGCCGTCTGCGTCCAGCCGGCCTGCTCATAGAGCGGCCTGCCCATCCGCGTTGCATGCAGGATAGCGAAGGACACGCCGCGTCTAGCGAGCTCTGCTTCGCCAAGGGCCGTCAGCATCTTCGCAAGCCCGCGCCTGCGATGCGACGGCTCGACGAAGACGTTCAGCACATAACCGCGTTTGTCTTCGTTCGGATGCAACGGATGCGGCGGCCAGTCGATGATCATCAACCCGATGCCTGCAACCGCCGCGCCATCTTCCTCGACGATGTAGCCGAAATAGCTTCCACCCCCCAGACGCGGCTCGATCCAAACCCGGAATGATGCCGTCATCGCGCGCAGGCTCTCGTCCGACCGCCCCGGTGCATTCGACGCGCGAAACATCTCCTCGCGATGCCGGCAAATCAGGTCCAGATCGCTCAGACGGACCGGCCGCGTCGTCACCATGCGCTGCTCCGCGTTGGAAGTTCGTGATACCTACGCCGCGCCGTCGCGGATCGGCGGCAGGAAGGCCAGCGCGGTATCCCAGGGGAAGAAGATCCAGGTATCCTGCGACACCTCGGTAATAAAAGTGTCGACCAGCGGCCGCCCCATCGGCTTGGCGTAGACGGTGGCGAAATGCGCGTCCGGTATCATATCGCGCACCAGCCGCGCGGTCTTGCCGGTGTCGACCAGATCGTCGACGATCAACAGACCCTTGCCGGTGCCGCCGCCGAGTGCTGCGGTATCCGCCGAAATGCTCTTCAGCACCTGCAATTCGCTCTGCTTGGTATGGTCGTAGCTGGCGATGCAGACGGTATCGATGACGCGGACCCCGAGTTCGCGCGCCACGATCGCCGCCGGCACCAGCCCGCCGCGGGTGATGGCGATCACGGCATGAAAGGGACCTACCTCGTTGAGCCGCCAGGTCAGCGCGCGGCAGTCGCGGTGAAACTGGTCCCACGACACCGGAAACGGCTTGCCCGCCCGCTCCTGCGCGCTCAGTTCGGGAATTTCCCCCGCCATGCCTCTCTCCTACATCTTGCGAATGATCGCCGTGGCTGTCGCGGTCGCGACGATCTTGTCGTTTTGGAACAGTTCGCTGCTCAACTGACAGATTTCCTTGCCGCGCAGCACCACGCGGCCGATGCCCTTCAACGGCCCGGCCTTTGCGGGCCGATGAAATTGCACATTGAGGTTCACGGTCGGCGCGAATTCGCCGACATCCAGCGTCGCGGTCAGCGCCGGTCCCATGGTGTCGTCGAGCATGGCGGCAAGAAATCCGCCCTGCACATTGCCAGCGGGATTGAGAAATTCCGGCTTGGCCTCGAATTTGACTTCGGCCGTGCCGCGCTCGCCGTCGATCGCTGCGAACGCGATGCCCAGCGTCTTTGCACAGGGCGGCGGTGGCAGCCGGCCATCGACGATTTTCCAGAAGAACGAATTCTTGTCCAACGTTTACCCCTGTTTCCCGTCATTGCGAGCGAAGCGAAGCAATCCAGAGGCCGCAAAGCAAGACTGGATTGCTTCGTCGCTTCGCTCCTCGCAATGACGAAGTCCTAACGTGCGATGTTCAGCCCAGCCAGCATCTCTTTCACCGCATTCATCGCTGCCGCCAGCTTGTCCGGATCGCGCGAGCGCACCACCAGATTGGTGTTCGGCTTCTTGTCCTCGTCCTGGAACGGGTAGCTGCCGATGACGGTGTCGGGATGGGCGTTGGCGATTTCCCGCAACGGCCCGCCGATGTCGCCTTCGCGCGCATTGGCGCGGACCGAGTCCGACAGCATGCGGACGCCGGATTTCAGCTTCGGCGTGATGATGTCCATCATCGCCTGCATGATCGAGGGCACGCCGGCCATCACGATGACATTGCCGATCTTGAAGCCGGGCGCGAGGATGGTCGCGCTCTGGATCAGTTCGGCGCCGTCGGGAATCCGCGCCATGCGCAGGCGCGCCTCGTTCAACTCGCCGGCGCCCTGAAAACGCTCGCGAAACCGCGCCACCACTTCCGGGTGGTGGTCGATGCCGACGCCGAACGCCTTGGCGACGCTGTCGGCGGTGATGTCGTCATGGGTCGGCCCGATGCCGCCGGTGGTGAAGACGTGGTCGTAGCGGTGGCGCAGCGCGTCCAGCGCCGCGATAATGTCGGCCTCGTCGTCGGCGACGACGCGGACTTCCTTGAGGTCGATCCCGATGTTGGTGAGGTATTCGGCGATAAAGCCGATGTTCTTGTCCTTGGTCCGGCCGGACAGGATTTCGTCCCCGATCACCAGAATCCCCGCCGTGACGATATCGCTCATGACCTCTCCTCGCCGCACCCGGGACCCGTGCCATTTTGCCGCTGAAATGGGCAGGTTCTAGCTGTTTTTTCGGGCAAAGCCGCCGCTCACCTGTTCCAAATGCCGTCCGGCCCATGCATATCGCGCTGGCCCGGGCCTTGCTACCATCCCTTTTTGTCATGCACTGTGTTGCGCGGCCAAGGAAAACGTCGGGTAAAACGTCGGGTAAAAACAGTCTGGGGTATATGGCAGTTGCGTTTGACGAAATGAACGGGCCCGGCGGCGACCTCCGCCCGGCCTACCAGGAACTCTCCCGCTGGCTCAAGGAGACGCCGCCTGACGCGCTGGAATATCGCCGCCAGGAAGCCGAATTGCTGTTCCGCCGGATCGGTATCACCTTTGCCGTCTACGGCGACGCCGAAGCCCAGGAACGGCTGATTCCCTTCGATGTCATTCCCCGCATCATCTCCGGCAAGGAATGGACGCTGCTGGAAAAGGGCCTGAAGCAGCGGGTGCGCGCGCTCAACATGTTCCTGCGCGACATCTATCACGGCCGCGATATCCTGCGCGCCGATATCATCCCCGACGACCTGATCTTCCAGAACCCGGTGTTCCGGCCCGAGATGAACGGCCAGCACGTGCCGCACGACGTCTATGTCCATATCGCCGGCATCGACATCATCCGGACCGAACCTGAAAATTTCTTCGTGCTGGAGGACAACGCGCGCACGCCCTCCGGCGTGTCCTACATGCTGGAAAACCGTGAGATCATGATGCGGCTGTTTCCGGACCTGTTCGCCCGGCATCGCGTCGCCCCTGTGGAAAAGTATCCGGACGAACTGTTGTCCGCGCTGCGCTCGGTGGCGCCGGTCAGCGCCTCGGCCGAGCCGACGGTGGCGCTGATGACCCCCGGCGTCTACAATTCCGCCTATTACGAGCACTCGTTCCTGGCCGACAAGCTCGGCGTCGAACTGGTCGAGGGCCGCGATCTCATCGTCAAGAACGATGAGGTGTTCATGCGCACCACCGAAGGCCTCAAGCGCGTCGACGTCATCTACCGCCGGGTTGATGACGATTTTCTCGATCCCCTCACCTTCCGTCCCGATTCCGCGCTCGGCGTGCCCGGCCTGATGTCGGCCTATATGGCCGGCAACGTCACGCTGGCCAACGCGGTCGGCACCGGCATCGCCGACGACAAGGCGGTCTACAGCTACATGCCGGAGATCGTGAAATTCTATCTCGGCGAAGAACCGATCCTGAAGAACGTGCCGACCTGGCGCTGCCGCGAGCCAAAGGATCTGGCCTACGTTCTGGACAACTTAAGTGAACTGGTGGTGAAGGAAGTGCACGGCTCCGGCGGCTACGGCATGCTGATCGGCCCCGCCGCGACCAAGGCCACCATCGAAGCGTTCCGCGATAAACTGAAGCGCGAGCCCGAAGGCTTTATCGCGCAACCCACTCTGGCGCTGTCGACCTGCCCGACCTGCACCGAAAAGGGTCTCGCGCCGCGCCACGTCGATCTGCGCCCGTTCGTGCTGACCGGGCGCGATCGCGTCAACATCATCCCGGGCGGGCTGACCCGCGTGGCGCTGAAGGAGGGCTCGCTGGTGGTGAATTCGAGCCAGGGCGGCGGCACCAAGGATACCTGGATTCTGGACGAGCTGAGTTAGCTTCAAGAGAGTAACGTCACCGCATGCTTTCGCGCACCGCTGAAAACCTCTTCTGGCTGGCCCGCTATGTCGAGCGCGCGGAGTATCTCGCGCGCACCATCGAGGCGACCCTGCGCGTCACCGCGCTGCCGAACACCTATATCGGCAAGACCAATGAATGGGATTCGGCGCTGCTGACAGCGGGGGTCAGCGCCAGCTTCTATACGCTGTATTCCGAGGCCGACGAACACAACGTCGTCGAATATTTGTCGTTCTCGCCGGCCAATCCGTCCTCGATCCGCAACTGCATCGAGAATGCGCGGCTGAATTCGCGCTCGGTCCGCACCGCGCTGACCGGCGAGATGTGGGACACCATCAACAGCGCCTGGATCGAGTTGCAGGAGGTCTGGGGCAAAGGCACCAAGACCCGCGAGGAGCTCAACAAGTTCCTGCGCTTCGTGCAGGAGATCTCGCTGCGCTTCGACGGCTCGGCGTATCGCACCATGCTGCGCAACGACGCCTACTGGTTCTCGCGGCTCGGGCTGCATCTGGAACGCGCCGACAATACCGCGCGCATCCTCGACGTGAAGTATCACGTGCTGCTGCCCGAGGAAGAGCACGTCGGCGGCCCGCTGGACTATTATCAGTGGACCTCGATCCTGCGCTCGGTCTCGGCCCTGACGGCGTATCACTGGGTCTACCGCGAGACGCTGAAACCGTGGCTGATCGCCGACCTGCTGATACTGAACGAGTCGCTGCCGCGCTCGCTGGCGAGCTGTTACAGCAATCTGGTGCGCAATCTCGACCAGATCGGCGTCGCCTATGGCCGCCAGGGCGCCGCCCAGCGCCACGCCCGCGGCGTCCGCAACCGCCTCGAACACAGCAATATGAACGATATCTTCCAGCACGGCGTGCATGAATTCATCCAGGAATTCATTCTGGACAATGGCCGGCTCGGCGAAATCATCGCCAAACAATATTTGATTTGAACTGTGACGTCATTGCGAGGAGCGTAGCGACGAAGCAATCCAGTTCTTGCTTTTTGCGCTGGATTGCTTCGCTTCGCTCGCAATGACGAACTAACAAAGATCGAAAGAACCATGCGCCTGCGAATTGCCCACTCCACCACCTATCGCTACGAACCGCCGGCGTCCGGCGTGATTCAGATTCTGCGGATGACGCCGGGCAGCCACGACGGACAGTATGTCGCCGACTGGCAGATCGACGTGTCAACCGATTCGCGGCTCGACGTGCATCAGGACGCGTTCGGCAACGTCACGCATGTGCTGACCTATGGGCCGCTCGCCGATCTCACCATCACCGTCGAAGGCCTGATCGAAACCCACGACACCGGCGGCGTGCTCAGGGGTACCGACGAGCGCTTTCCGCCGAGCCTGTTCCTGCGCTCGACGCCGCTGACCGAAGTCAATCCGGCGATGGCGGCGTTTGCCCGCGAGCTGCGGTCGGAATCCGAAAACGACGTGCTCGGATTTCTCCATGCGCTGATGATGCAGATCAACGAGCACATGACCTTCGACGAAGACCCGACCAATTCCGGTACTTCGGCGGTGGAGGCTTTTGCGGGAAAGCGCGGGGTCTGCCAGGACTACGCGCATATCTTCATCGCCTGCGCGCGCTCGGGCGGCGTGCCGGCGCGCTTCGTCGCCGGGCACTTTTTGCGCTCCGACGGCATGGTCAACCAGCAGGCGGGCCACGCCTGGGCGGAAGCGTTCGTGCCCGATCTCGGCTGGGTCGGGTTCGACCCGGCCAACGGCATCTGCACCACCGACGCGCACGCCCGCGTCGCCATCGGCCTGGATTATCTCGGCGCAGCGCCAGTGCGCGGCACGCGTTACGGCGGCGGCAAGGAAACCCTGTCGGTGGCGGTCAAGGTCGATCAGGCAGGAAGGCAGGGCCAGTCGCAGTCGCAGTCGTGATTTCCTCGTCATTCCGGGACACGCGCCTTCGCGTGGACCCGGAATCCAGAGCAAATAAAACCGTTGTCGTTTCCGGATTCCGGGTTCGCGCCGAAGAGGCGCGCCCCGGAATGACGGATCAAAAATACTCGCACTGCCGGTAATTCGACGCCTCGCAGGTCCGCGCCATCGCTTCCGCCTGCGAAATCTCCTGCGCCGTCATGGTTCGCGAAACCTCACGCAATTCCGCCTTCGCGGTGGCGTCGCCCCGCTTCGCCGCGAAGCTGAACCACATATGCGCGCGCGCCGGATTTTTCGGCACGCCCTCGCCCTTGCGGAACATGATGCCGAGCACGTTCTGCGCCCTGGCGTTGCCCTGTTCGGCCAGCGTGCGAAACACCCGGATCGCCGGCACGTATTCGCCGCGGTTATAGGCGGCCATGCCGTCCTCCCAGGGGCCGGCGAACGCGGCCGAAATGCCGATTAGTTGCGCGGTTACAACCGCGCCGATGACGATCATCCGCTTCTTCATGCGCTGCCCCGCCTGAAAATTCGACGGATCGTTATGTACCCGGTCGGTGCTGTCCGCGCCACTGCGGAATAGCACCATTCATTCGGCAGGAATGCCCAAACAGGGTTGGACGCCTCTGCAAAATTGGTTAGTAGAGTGACGCCGATCATCTCCAATCGGGTTTTTAGGACCGGGCATGACCTATTGTTGCGGAATTCTGGTCAAGGAAGGTCTGGTGATGATCGCCGACACCCGCACCAATGCCGGCCTCGACAACGTCTCCACCTTTCGCAAGCTCCACGTCTTCTCCAAGCCGGGCGACCGCATCATGGCGATCGCCAGCGCCGGCAACCTGTCGATCAGCCAGTCGGTGCTGTCGACCCTGATCGAAGGCCTGGAAGATCCCGTCACCGGCGATATCGAGACGCTGATGAACGCGCCCACGATGTTTCAGGCGGCGCAACGCATCGGCCGCGCGATCCGCAGCGTCCACGCCACCGAGGGCGTCGCGCTGCAATCCGAAGACATCAATTTCGACGTCTCGTTCCTGTTCGGCGGCCAGATCAAGGGCTCGCGGATGCGGCTGTTCATGGTCTACCCGGCCGGCAACTTCATCGAGTGCACCACCGACACGCCTTACTTGCAGATCGGCGAGCATAAATACGGCAAGCCGGTGCTCGATCGCGCCATGCATTACGACGTCGATCTCTATGAAGCGCTCAAATCCGGGCTGATCTCGATGGATTCGACGATGCGCTCCAATCTCGGCGTCGGCCTGCCGATCGACGTGCTGGTGGTGCGGTCGGAGGTGTGCGACGCCGACCTCAATCACCGCATCGAGGCCGGCGAGCCCTACTTCCACGATCTGCGCTCGCGCTGGTCGGCGGCGCTGCGCGCGGCGCACCAGAACATCCCGCGGCCGCCGTATAAAAAAGAAGCGTAAACGTCCTAGAAATTCAAACATCAACAGGGTGGAAAACAACATGGCAGACGCCGCAGAAAAGATCGCAATCGTCACTGGCGCCGGCACCGGCGTGGGCCGCGCGGCATCGCTGGCGCTGATGAAGGCCGGCTTTACGGTCGTGCTCGCGGGACGACGTCTCGAAATGCTCGAAGAGACCAAAAAGCTCGGCGACAATGTCGGCAAGAGCCTGCCCGTCACCGCCGACATGGCCAATCCGGAATCGATCGCCGCCTTGTTCGCCAGGGTGATGGAGGCCTACGGCCGGCTCGACGTGCTGTTCAACAACGCCGGCATGGGCGCGCCGCCGGTGCCGTTCGAGGACCTGCCGCTCGCGACCTGGCAATCGGTAGTGAATATCAACCTCACCGCGCCGTTTCTCTGCACCCAGCACGCATTCCGCATCATGAAGGACCAGACCCCGCGCGGCGGCCGCATCATCAACAACGGCTCGATCTCGGCGCACGCGCCGCGGCCGTTTTCGTCGGCCTACACGTCCACCAAGCACGCCATCACCGGGCTCACCAAGGCGACCAATCTCGACGGCCGCGCCTATGACATCGCCGTCGGTCAGGTCGATATCGGCAATGCCGCAACCCCGATGACCGACCGCATGGTCGACGGCGTGCTGCAGCCGGACGGCCGCAAGATTCCCGAGCCGCGCATGGACGCCAAGGCGGTCGGCGACGCGGTCGCCTACATGGCCACGCTGCCGCTCGACGCCAACGTGCTGTTCATGACGGTGATGGCCAGCAAGATGCCGTTCGTCGGGCGGGGGTGAGCGTTACAACGTAACGCCGTCATTGCGAGCGCAGCGAAGCAATCCAGAGCGCCAAGCGAAGACTGGATTGCTTCGTCGCTTCGCTCCTCGCAATGACGACATGGATGGGGCGAGATGCAGCAACTGCAATCGGCGTTCGGCGTATTCGCGTTGCTTGCGATCGCGTGGGCGATCAGCGAGAACCGCCGCGCGGTGTCGCTGAAGCAGGCGGCGATCGGCCTTGCCGTCACCTTCCTCACCGCGCTGGCGCTGATCAAGCTGCCGTTCGTCGCGCACGGCTTTTCCATCATTAACGACGCCGTCGGCGCCATCTCCGCCGCCTCCCGCGCGGGCACGTCCTTCGTGTTCGGCTATCTCGGCGGCGGCGCTGCCGTTCGACCTCAAGGCGCCCGGCGCCGATTTCATCCTGGCGTTTCAGGCGCTGCCCGTGGTGCTGGTGATGAGCGTGCTGACCACGCTGCTGTTCTACTGGCGCATCTTGCCGCCGATCGTGCGCGGCATGGCGTGGCTGCTGGAGCGCACGCTCGGCGTCGGCGGCGCGGTCGGTCTATCGACCGCCGCCAATATTTTTCTCGGCATGGTGGAAGCGCCGCTGTTCATCCGCCCCTATCTGGCGCGGCTGACGCGCAGCGAACTGTTCCTGGTGATGACCGGCGGCATGGCGGGGATCGCCGGCACCGTGCTGGTGCTCTACGCCACGCTGCTGGGTCAGCTGATCCCGGATGCCGCCGCGCATTTCGTGATCGCCTCGGTGCTGTCAGCGCCGGCGGCAATCCTGATCAGTCTGATCATGGTGCCGGCGACAAGCGGCGAACGCACCGGCGGCGCCCTGGACGATCCGGATATCCACGCATCCAACACCATGGATGCCATCGTCAAGGGCACCGTCGCCGGCCTCGAATTGCTGCTCAACATCGTGGCGATGCTGATCGTGCTGGTGGCACTGGTCTATCTCGCCAATGCGATCCTTGGTCTCCTGCCCCATGTCGGCGGCGCGGCGATCTCGATGCAGCGCATGCTCGGCTATGCGATGGCGCCGGTGTGCTGGCTGATGGGCGTGCCGTGGCCGCAGGCGATCACCGCCGGAAGCCTGATGGGCATCAAGACCGTGCTGAACGAATTGATCGCCTATGTGGAGCTGGCAAAACTCGGCCCGGACGCGCTCGATCCGCGCGCGCGGCTCATCATGCTGTATGCGATGTGCGGTTTTGCCAATTTCGGCAGCCTCGGCATCATGATCGGCGGCCTCGGCACCATGGCGCCGCAGCGGCGCAGCGAGATCGCCGCGCTCGGATTGAAGTCGATCGTGTCGGGCACGCTGGTGACGTGTCTGATGGGCGCGATTGTGGGGGTGTTGACTTAGTCCGTCATTCCGGGATGCGCCCTCTTCGGGCGCAGACCCGGAATCCAGACACACGGTATGTTGCTGCTGGATTCCGGGTTCGCGCCGAAGGGGCGCGCCCCGGAATGACGGTCTATTTTGTCAGCCCCAACGCCGCCCCGATCCGTCCCACCACATACTCCGACCCCTCCGCCGTCAGATGCGCGTGGTCCCAGGCAAAAGGAATGTCCTCGCCGATCGTCAGCGGGCACTGCCGCGCCGGACAGATGGCGTTGACGACAGACACATACGAGAACCTGTCGCGCGACGGCAGCGCCGCGCGCATCCGCGCATCCAGTTCGAAAATGTCCGGGAGTATGAAATCGCCGGCGCGCAGTTCGACGCCCCTGAGCTGCGCCCGCATCAGCATCGACGGCAGCCGGCTTCGGAACTGCACCGGTGGACCCAGCAACACCGCGCGGATGCCCGATGCATTGAGCCGTGCAATGGTCTGCTTGATGTCGGCGATCATGCCGTCGAACCGCGGCGGTCGCGCATATTCCCCCCAGTCCGCGGAGATGATGACAAGATCGGGCTTGGCGCTCTGAAAGAAGGAGTCCATTCGCGCGGCAAAACCTTTGCACGATGCGATGCCTTGCGACGCCGCGTTCAGCGTCGGCATGCAGGCGGCCTGCGTAGCCTGTAAAATGTTCACGGATCGCGCATCGACGGACTTGCTGAGGCCCGGAAAATATTGCGCGGTATAGGAGTCACCCCACAGCAGCACGTTGGTCTTGCCGGGTGCCAGTTCGAGACATTTCTCATCGAACGTGCTCCAGCTTTGCGTAAAACAGCTGCCGGAACGATACAGCGGCTGGTAGGCGTAGCTGTTGTAGGATTCGAGCTGCGACGCGCTGCGGTCGGCCTCTGACGGATTTTGACTGGCGACGATTCCGGCAACGCCGACGGCCAGCAGCACCGCCGTGCTGATCCCGGCGATGCGAAACGCGGCGCGGCGGGTCGGCGCCAGCGAGCCGCTGCGAAAGGGCTGTTCGACAAACCGCCACGACAGATATGAGATCGCAACCGTCAGCGCGAACAGCGCCACCTTGTCGAACGGATCGAGCACCAGGCTGCTTTTGGAGAACCGCGCGAAGGTGAACAGCGGCCAGTGCCATAGATACAGCGAATAGGAAATCTGGCCGAAAAATTTTATGACGCCAAGAGGAGAAACTCGGCTCCGCGCAAGGGCCGGCACGCCGATGCCGCTCCAGATGAACATCGCAGCGCCGATACAGGGCAGCAGGGCGTTGACGCCGGGAAAGCCCGGGCCCTGGCGCAGCGAAAAAATCGGAATCGCCAGCAGCACCAGTGCAATCCCGCGGGCGGCCTGCCGCACCCGCAAATTCCTCAAGCCCGGAAAGCCGTCGACCGCGATGATACCGCCGATCAAAAATTCCCACGCCCGCGGCGGGCTCATGAAGAAGGCGGTGGCGGAACGATCCGTCTTCATCAGCCAGATGCACAGCGCAAAGGAAGCAACGCTGAGCGCGATCAGCGCGACCGGCAGTCGCAGCCGGCTGCCCCGGCCGTTGCGCAGCAGCGCCCACAGCAACAGCGGCAGCGCCAGGTAAAACTGCTCCTCGACCGCGAGCGACCAGGTATGCAGCAGCGGTTTTTCCACCGCCGCGTGGTCGAAATAGCCGGTCTGCAGCCAGAAGAAGAAGTTCGAGGTGAAGGTCACCACCGCAGCGACCGAGCGGAAAAATTCCAGCCGCTCCGAGGTCAGGAGATAATGCAACGACGGAATCGCGGTCAGCGCCACCATGGCATACAGCGCCGGCAACAGGCGGCGCACCCGGCGCTCGTAAAACCGCAGAAACGAAAACGTGCCGCTTTTTACTTCCGACTGGATGATCCCGGTAATCAGATATCCGGAGATGACGAAGAAGATATCGACGCCGACAAAGCCGCCGAACACCCCCGGCGCCTCGAAATGAAACGCCACCACCGCAAGCACGGCAACGGCGCGCAGCCAGTCGATATCTTCGCGATAGGCGCGCGTCACCTCTTGTCGTCCCCGCGAAAGCGGTTAGGGCATGCACAGATCTTTTTTGCTGGCGCAAATACCAACACTGCCGTCATCCTGAGGTGTTCGCCGCCGCTTGCGGCGAGCCTCGAAGGATGGCCACGAGTGCCCGCGGCCATCCTTCGAGACGCCGCGCAAGCGCGCGGCTCCTCAGGATGACGGTAGAATGTGTGTGTCCGAAGGGGCAGGCCGCTCTCACGTCGCGAGTTCGACCGTCTTGAACTCCGCCGGCAGGATGACTTCCAAGAGTTCGCAATTGTCGGAATAATCCAGAATGAGGTGTTTTATGCGCGGCGGCTGGGTCCAGCAGCTGCCCTCTTTCATCAAGGTCTCGCCCTGCCCTTCCAGGTAGGTTTTGACCCAGCCTTTCAGGACATAGACCATCTGGAATTCGATATCGTGGAAATGCAGCTTTGAGACCTCCGCCGGATTGCAGGGTCCGATCAGGCGGATCACATGCGCCTGCGCGAGACCATCGGTCGCGCCGGCAATGCCGAGGTCGCGGTAATGCGCGTAGGCGCGCAGCCCGTTCGGCGCAAAATCCTCCTCGCGATGATGGCTGATGGCGACGCGCTGTTTCGGCCGCCGCGGCTTTGCGATCGGCACCGCGCGCGGTTTTGCCTGAAGCGGCTTGCGCGATGTGGATTTGGCTGACGGTTTGGTCGCGGGCGATTTTTTCTGCGCGGCGGTGCGCGCCGCGGCCCTCGATGTCGGCTTCTGCTTGGCCATTTCATGCCTCCCTTTCCGTTTTGCGCGGAAAGGTTAGCACAGTTCTCAATGCAGCCGGAACACGCCGTCGACGGCGCGCAGTTCGGCCGGCTTGATCAGCTTGGAATGCGCGACGGTGACGGCGAACAGCGGGCCTTCCAGCCTGGTTTCCCAGAAGGTCAGAAAATCCTTCAGCGCCGGGAAATTCGGGAACAGGTCGTAATCCTGCCAGACATAGGTTTGCAGCAACCAGTGACGATCCGGGCGGCGGTAGACGATTTCCGCCGTGGTCAGGCCGTAGCCCAGAACCTGCTTGCGAAAGTCCTCGGAGACTTCGCCGCCCTTCGAAACCCCAACCCGCGAGACCATGCCAACCTCCATTGCTGGAGCGCATCCGCGACAGTGGCCCGACCGAGAGCCACTCGGTGGAAAATGCGCTCACATGAAACAAATGTGACGCACGCTACCAACCCATCACAAGCCTAAAAGTTTAATAATGTGTTGATATTTCGTGCACTGGCAGCGACTTACCGCAGGTGCTAACAGCGCCGCTCCAGGGGGACGAGCGCCGTTAATTATACTTAACGAAATTGGCAGCCGCCCTGTTTGAGTGCCAGTTTTTCTGCTACGGGGGCTTGTTCCCCGGGCAACTCTGGCTTATGTCCAGTTGAGTTGCGCTAGCACTCGCTGGTCGCGACTGCCAATCTCCCGAAACTCCAAACATCTTCAGAAACTTAGGAGGACTGCATGAAATTCCGTCCGCTTCACGACCGCGTCGTGGTCAAGCGTATCGACGCCGAAGAGAAGACCGCAGGCGGCATCATCATTCCGGACAGCGCCAAGGAAAAGCCCTCGCAGGGCGAGATCACCGCCGTCGGCCCCGGCGGCCGCGACGAAGCCGGCAAGCTGATTCCGATCGATCTCAAGGTTGGCGACCGCGTGCTGTTCGGCAAATGGTCCGGCACCGAGGTCAAGCTCGATGGTCAGGAACTGCTGATCATGAAGGAGAGCGACATCATGGGCGTTCTCACCGACCTGCCCGCCGCCAAGAAGAAGGCCGCGTAAGCGCCCCTCTCCCGTAATCCATTTCAAGGAAAGCAAAATATGTCAGCCAAGGAAGTCAAATTCGGCGTCGATGCCCGCGACAGGATGCTGCGCGGCGTCGACATTCTCAACAACGCGGTGAAGGTCACGCTCGGCCCCAAGGGCCGCAACGTCGTGCTCGACAAGTCGTTCGGCGCGCCCCGCATCACCAAGGACGGCGTCACCGTCGCCAAGGAAATCGAGCTTGAGGACAAGTTCGAGAACATGGGCGCCCAGATGGTGCGCGAAGTGGCCTCGAAGTCGGCCGACGCTGCCGGCGACGGCACCACCACCGCGACCGTGCTGGCCGCGGCCATCGTCCGCGAAGGCGCCAAGTCGGTTGCCGCCGGCATGAACCCGATGGATCTGAAGCGCGGTATCGACCTGGCTGTGGACGCCGTGGTCGCCGACCTCGTGAAGAATTCCAAGAAGGTCACCTCGAACGAGGAAATCGCCCAGGTCGGCACCATCTCCTCCAACGGCGACTCGGAAATCGGCAAGTTCCTGGCCGACGCCATGAAGAAGGTCGGCAATGAGGGCGTCATCACGGTTGAAGAAGCCAAGAGCCTCGAGACCGAGCTCGACGTCGTCGAAGGCATGCAGTTCGACCGCGGCTACATCTCGCCCTACTTCGTCACCAACGCCGACAAGATGCGCGTCGAGTTCGACGATGCCTACATCCTGATCAACGAGAAGAAGCTCTCCAACCTGAACGAACTGCTTCCGCTGCTGGAAGCCGTGGTGCAGACCGGCAAGCCGCTGGTGATCGTCGCCGAAGACGTCGAAGGCGAGGCGCTTGCTACCCTCGTCGTCAACCGTCTCCGTGGCGGCCTCAAGGTTGCCGCCGTCAAGGCGCCGGGCTTCGGCGATCGCCGCAAGGCGATGCTGCAGGACATCGCGGTGCTGACCGGCGGCCAGGCGATCTCGGAAGATCTCGGCATCAAGATGGAGAACGTGACGCTCGCCATGCTCGGCCGCGCCAAGAAGGTGATGATCGACAAGGAGAACACCACCATCGTCAACGGCGCCGGCAAGAAGGCCGACATCGAAGCGCGGGTCAACCAGATCAAGGCGCAGATCGAGGAAACCACCTCGGACTACGACCGTGAGAAGCTGCAGGAGCGTCTGGCCAAGCTCGCGGGCGGCGTCGCGGTGATCCGCGTCGGCGGTGCGACCGAGGTCGAGGTCAAGGAGCGCAAGGACCGCGTGGATGACGCGATGCATGCGACCCGTGCGGCGGTTGAAGAAGGCATCGTGCCGGGCGGCGGCGTCGCTCTGCTGCGCGCCTCCGAGCAGCTCAAGCGCGTCAAGACCGCGAACGACGACCAGAAGAC
This sequence comes from uncultured Alphaproteobacteria bacterium, assembly GCA_963710045.1. Lineage (GTDB taxonomy): Bacteria > Pseudomonadota > Alphaproteobacteria > Rhizobiales > Xanthobacteraceae > Bradyrhizobium. The sequence continues at coordinate 36,997 of CAVPZO010000077.1, forward strand.
CGGCGTCGAGATCGTGCGCAAGGCGCTGTCGCATCCTGCCCGCCAGATCGCGATCAACGCGGGCGAGGACGGCTCGGTCATCGTCGGCAAGATCCTGGAAAACGACTCCTATGCCTATGGCTTCGACTTGCAGACCGGCACCTATGGCGACCTCGTCAAGAAGGGCATCATCGACCCGACCAAGGTGGTTCGCGTGGCGATCCAGAACGCGGCCTCGGTCGCGGCTCTCCTGATCACCACCGAAGCCATGGTGGCCGAAGTGCCGAAGAAGGCCGCCGGCGGCGGCGGCATGCCCCCGGGCGGCGGCGGTATGGGCGGCATGGATTTCTGATCCAGGCGCTAAGGCGATTACAAGAATGCAAAACCCCGGCAGCGATGCCGGGGTTTTTGTTTAGCTTAGTTTGATCAACGACTCTATTCCGCAGCAACTCGAAAAAAGTGGGGAGGAATGGTTGCTACTTCTGAACGGGGATCGGGTTGAAAAATGGGCCGCTCTATTGGTCGAAAGACCGCCTCACCGCCTGCTGCCGCCTTGAGGCGCCCAGATGCTAACCTAAAATACTTCTTGTTGATTTCGGCACCCACAAACCGTCGCCCTTCTGCTAATGCTGCTACACCAGCAGAGCCGGCTCCCATAAAGGGATCAAACACGAGACCGTCCCTCGGGCAGAGCCCACGCACCAGCCTTTGAACTAGCGCAACCGGAAACTGACAGGGGTGTCCCACCTTCTCGACATGGTTCCCTTTCACGTTCGGAATATCCCATACATCTCCTGGATTTTTTCCAAGCGGATTCCCACTGAATTCTCCCTTCGTAGGGCCCTTGTAGTGCCTCTTTCCTGGGTACTTCTGCGGCACTCTCACGGTGTCTAAATCGAAAAAATACTCATCACCTTTCGTATACCAAAGCAACGTTTCATGCCTGCCGCTAAACCGAGAGCTGCCGTGTAACCCGTGCGCAAACGACCATATAATTCGATTCCTCAAAGCGACTTCTGTGTTACCTTCAAGAATTGAGAATACTGCGTAGTCCAACGGATATGCGATCTGCTTAGAGATGTGATATCCAACTTGCCAACAAATACTTCCACCGGGCTTCGTGACTCGGATGATCTCGGGCAATATTTTTTTGTGAGCCTGTAGAAAATCATGCACTGTTTTCGCCCGTTCGTATTCCATACCGATGCAATAAGGCGGCGACGTAACTACCAAGTCGATAGAAGCGCTTGGCATTTTCGAAAGCAGATCGAAACAATCCCCTTGATAGAGCACACCTTTGATGGCCGAGCGCACTCCTCCCACAGCGCCGCGCACCGATTTGTACTCACGAAGATCTGTGTTTCTTGTCATGGTTAGCTTGCCTCTTGGCATTCGATTCTTACCGACATTATAGGCGTTTCAGCGCTAAGATCCAGACGCTTTGTAATGCTTCTCAAATAGCGTTGCCCCGAGGGCGTCCCAGTGGCTAGATTTGTAGGTACCGAATTTAAAGGCCGACAGATTTGAAAATCGCTTCTTGTGCGCTTGCTGCGACAAGGACATGCCATCTTCAATAATCCGTCTTAAGCACGCAATCAGTCCATTTATCGACGTCGGGCGCAGCAGTGGTGATGGACTTGCATCCTCAACATCCCAATTGGCGGTTCCGTAGCTAAGCTTCGCAGCTAGAAAAAAATCATTAAGGCTTTGAACGCAGAACTCGATGTACTTCTCCAACAGCTCAATGTCTGCATCGTACCCCGCCCCCTTCTTAGACTTCTTTTCTCGTTCCTTAAGTCTGTTTTTTTCGGGATGCTTCCATGCTGAGAATAAGCTGTCCTTTCCGTCAAATTTAACGAGGGGACGCAGACCATAGCTGACAATTGAAGACGTCTTTATTTTTGATGGCGAGTCAAAATAAGCCAATTGGAACAGCCCCGCATATGGCCCTTGCCTTGCAAGCTGCGCGATTACTCGGCGCGCAACGGCAATGCCAGAGAACGGACGAACAATAGTTTCGATGTCCTGACGTAGTCCCGGGCGAGCACGAGTTTGAGTGTCGTTGATTTCAAGAAAGAGTCTGGCTTCGAACTCTAGCCTAGCTTTTTCCTTGATTCCCGTAGGGTAAATAACTCCGGTTACCAATAAATGTTGACGCTTGCGCAGCACGGCGATGTTTGATTCTAGAGCGTCATTACCCTCATGATAACAAAAAACTCTGTGCTGCCCGTCGATAATACCGATGATGCTATATCCGACTGGGATAGACACGGTTACCGGGCGCGCCTTATTGAGGTCTTTTTCGGGAACGTTCGATCCCTTCATCTCAAGATCGTTTAGCGCTGTATTCGCTGGAAGCGTAACAATCACGTTGTTCACAAACACTCGTTCTTCATCAACTAAATATCGTCGCATCTTTCTAATTTTGCTGCGAACAAGTATTCTTTGGTATAAATGCGAACTGTCTCTCCAGCCATCTCTTCTCAGAACATAGGCGCTAGCTATGAGGCTTTCGGGATCAGCATAGAACGAAATCACTTTGTAACCCGCCGGAAAACTGCTCATGCTCGAAGGCAGTATCTGACCAGTGTAGTTCAAGGTTTTGCTTGAAGCAGTCAGTACTGACTGACCAATTTCACTCCAATCCAACTTCAAATAACTAAAGAACTCAACGCGCGCTGATTGCTGGATTGTCTTGCCTAATGCGAAAAAATACTTCTTAAGACCACCCTGTAAGAAGAACACATTTGGACAGGTATCGATCGTTTCTTGAGCGGCCTCATGAAGCGGAACATAAATAATCGCAGTCTGATAGTGACTGTCGTCATAGAGGACATTTAGGTAATCATGTAGGTGCGGATATTTCTGCCGCGCAATTTCGAGAAACCGGGGCGTGTCAGCCAAAATTTTATCAAACAGCGGTCTCTTTTTTAGAATGTGAGCAGAGTCGGGTTTTCCAGTCGTGTACTCGACGAGTATCAAGACGTTCTCGTAGATAAAAATGTCGTCTAACTCGCCAGTTCTTCCATCGACCTTTATTTCTATTCCATCGGCCTTGACATGCGCGAAGCCGAGTTCACGCATAAGCGTCCGAAAATCTCGATAGAGTTTTCGTTCCACTCTGCGCTTAAGCTTCTCTTCTGGAGAGAGCTTCTTTTTCTTTTTTGCCTTCGATTTTTTTGCCATCAGCGCACCCAACACTTTCGGTAAAACGACGAATCAACTCGTGATAGTTGCGAAATTGACACGGCTTCGCAACTGGCGCCGCGGCGGCGCGGGACCGTGCACAATATATTTTCTGATCAAGATCAGTCATCTACAACGAGCAATGGTCATTGCCTCTGCTGGCCGCCCGATGGCTCTGAGGCGATCGAGATTGTGGACCATCACTAAAGGAGGCAGACAATGCCCCGGCTCCAAACCCATCCCGGCGAAGTCTTCCGCGAGGAATATCTCGTGCCGCTCGGCCTGTCGGCGCGCGCTTTGGCGAAGGTGCTCGGCGTTCCTGCCAACCGCCTGACCGAGATCATGCGCGGCACGCGCGATGTGTCGGCGGATACGGCGATCCGGCTCGGCTGTTATTTCGGCACCGACCCGCGCTTCTGGCTGAACCTGCAGGCCGCACATGATTTGTCCAAGGCGGAGCGGATGCACAGCTACAAGAAGATCGTGCCGCGCACGGCGGCGTAACGGTTTGAGCTTGACTCGCGCATCCATCAATCTTCGCAAGAATCGTTCGAAGTTCGTAGCCCGGATGAAGCTAAGCGAAATCCGGGATTCTGGTTCGCGGCAAGGCGGCCCTATCGGCGTAGCGCTCCGTCGGCCCCCGGATCGCGCTTCGCTCCATCCGGGCTACTAAAAACCGCCGTTCACGAACTTGTGAATGTATACCTATCCCCGCTCTTCAGACTTCGCTTATCCTGATCGCGTCCTGTTCAATGAGGGAGCGCTTTCTAGGAGCGGTTCCGAAGTTGGACAGAGCGAGAGCTGGCCGGACCGGGGCGCCCCGGGACGGCCGATAGGCTGGTGGCCAAGGTGGAGCGCCGGGAGGCGCCGCGCCCTACGTCACTGGGCGCGCGCGGAACCTTGCCGCGCGAGGTGGGTACGTTAATCCCGCCTCCAAGGGCACCCGCTGGTGCCCTGGCGCCTCCCGCCGCTCCACCTCGCCAGCGCGGTTCGCTGGTGGAGGAGTTCTGGCAAAACTCGGACGCATTGCGCCGCGAGAACGCGGGCGCTTGGCTGTTTGAAATTTGAATTTGAAAATTGCGCTCTCGTGTCCCGGGCGCGATGCGGCATTCTTCATGCCGCTTCGCAGAACCGGGACCCCGGTTACGATTGAAAAAAGCTGGACCCCGGTTCTGCAGCGCACCGCTCCGCGAAGAGCTGCGCGCTGCGCTGCGTCCGGGGCACGCAACACTCCATCCGGAGGTCGCTACCTCACTCCACCTTCGCCACCACCGCCAGCCGCTTGATCCCGCCATTCCGGTACGCGTTCAAAAACGCATAATAATCCTTGAACGAGACGCAGCCGTTGGAATCCCCGTTGGGGCCGAGCATGTAGGTGTGCGCCAAGAGGCCGGTGCGGCCGAAGATCGCCTCCTCGCCGCCGACGGGTTTTAAGCGCAGCGCCGGCACGCCGTGGAACAGCGCCTCGCGCGGCGCGAGGTCGTAGAGATGCGGCGGCGTCGCGCCGTGCATCTTGACATGGACGTAACGGGGATCGTCGAGTTTCGGGCCGAGGCCCGAATGCGCTTCCAGCTTGGTGCCGTCGGGCAAATAGACCGTGCGCGCGGAGATGTCGTACACCGCGGTGTCGCGATCGTAGGGCGCAGCGTTGCCCATCGGACTGGCTTTTGCAGGGCCGGGAATGCTGACATCGCTGAAATCCGCGGACGCGAAGGCGAGCAGCGGCGCCTTCGCCGGTGGCTTGCCGTATAGCTTTTCGAAGATGCTGGGTTTCTCGGCCGAGGTGACCGCCATGATCGCGGCTTTGGCCTTTGCGACCTCGCGGCTGGCCAGCAATCGCAGCGTGGAAGGCCGCGACGCCGGCAGCGGCACGCTATCCACGGCGCGTTGGGTCGGCGCGACAGGCAAAACATCCTCTGCGCTGGACTGATGCGACGGCAGCATCGCCAGCTGGCGGTCGGGGCCGCGCGGCATCGTCGCCGAAAACGATCCGGGCGGCGGCCCCAGCGAATAGGTCACGTCGAGCAGCGCCATATAGGTCTTGCGGATGGCGTCGGATGCCTTTGCCACAACGGGCGCCGATTTCCGTACCACGCTCAGGCCCTCCGGCCCGGCGCCGAGCGCATCGAAGCGCGCGCTGAAAGTTACCCGCTCGATGCTGCCAGGAACGGGTTCCACGCTGGCGCCGATCGCTGCGGGATCGCCGCCGGTTCCCAAGACATGCGCAGCCATCGCCCACGCGCAGCCCAGCACGACACACGCGAGCGCCGCGCCGCCGAGCAAACTCTGGGAAAGGTTTTTCCGGGATGAAGTTCGATGATCGACTGCCGCGAGACGTACGCCGGTACTGTTAGTCATTCGCCTCGCGCCCAGAATGATTTACGTGTGTCCTCTTGCAGAGAGCGTTGCGCTCGGGAACGCGAAGGTTCCGCCGCAGCTCATCTCGCAGAGGCGCGGAGCGTCATTAAGGCGACTTTTAGTTAAATGCCGATTAAGTGCGGGCGGATGTAAGGCACATGGAACAGGCGCGAAGCGAATGCTCGAGGCGGCCTCGTTCGATATGCTTAATTTAGCATTTCAATCGTGTCCCGGACGCGGTGCAGCGTTCTTCACGCTGCACCGCAGAGCCGGGACCGTCACGAGCACAGCGCTCTGTTACGGCCCCGGCTCTGCAGCACACCGCTCCGCAAGTGCTGCGCGCTGCGCTGCGTCCGGGGAACGCTACCCTTCGCTCACCTCATCGGTCCACACCGTAAAACTGATCAGCGTGTTCGGCCCGAAGGTCTGCGTGATCGGCACGTCGGAGGCGTCGCGGCCTTGCGCGATCAGCACGCGGCCGATGCGCGGAATGTTGTTGCGGGCGTCGAAGGTATACCAGCGCCCGCCGATATAGGCCTCGAACCAGCCGGCGAAATCTCCGGCGGCCCAGGGCTTGGGCATGCCGATGTCGCCGAGATAGCCGGTGCAATAGCGCGCCGGAATATTCATGCAGCGGCAGAACGCGATGGCGAGGTGGGCATAGTCGCGGCAGACGCCCTTGCCCTCGTTGAACACTTCCCAGGCGGTCATGGTCGCGCGGGCATGCTCGTAGCCGAACTTGATATGGTTGTGAGCGAAATCGCAGATCGCCTGCACCCGCGGCCATCCCGGCGTGGTGGTCTCGAACAGCCTCCATGCGTCATCGGAAAGCCGGTCGGTCTCGCAATAGCGGCTGCCGAGCAGATAGACCAGGGTATCCGTCGGCAGATCCTCCACCGCGTGCTGGATCGCCGAAGGCACGACCACGTCCGGCAGCCCGCTGTCGCGCACCAACCCATCAGCTTTCAGGCACATGCGGCCGGCAGGTGCCACGATGCGGCTGCACCAATTGCCAAAGCCGTCGCGATAGGGCGTGATCGGCACCGACGGGCTGGTGGTCAGATAATCCGGCACGATGACGTCGGAGGCACGGGTGAAATGCGTGCCCAGTACCATGATCATGGGGGTTGCTTGCGGAAAGTCGTAAATCATCTCGTACCCGACGCGAATCTTCATGCGAATACCTGATTGGTCCGGGCGTTGAGGATAAATAGCGGCGTGGCGCAAGCGACTTGAGCCTGGTCCGCATCATTTCAAATAATTCAAGCGTTCTCAGCAGATGGCGATGAAAGCCGTCGAATACAAGGCAACGGCGGCCTTATTCGATCTGATGAGGCCGGTTTTGCGAGAAAGCGATGGCTAATCGGGCTGAAATGGCGCACGGTCGGCTCATGTCCGGACATTCGCGATTCCAGTTGCTGCACATTCATGCAGGCAGCCGATCATGACCATGCGCTCGCGGCGTGAAACCATCACCTTCCGGCACCCGTTCCGGATCAAGGGCATCGACCGCCAGCTCCAGGCGGGCGCCTACGAGGTCGTCACCGATGAAGAGATGATCGAAGGGTTGTCGTTCGCCTCGTTTCGCCGCGTCGCGACCATGATCATGGTGCCGGGCGCGCCGCCGCGCGTCTCGTCGATGGAAATGATTTCCATCAGTGCGACCGATCTCACCGATGCGCAGCGTATCGACGCGAGCGCCGCATGACGGACACCCCGGTCGATCTCGACAAGCATCGCGGCATGAAATCGCAAAAGGCCACCGACATCCGGCGTGTGCTGGCGGAGGTCGAGGCCAACGCCAAAGTGCAGCGCGACCGGCAGGGCATTCTTGAAAGCCAGCTGCTTTCGACGCAGGCGGCCTCGTGGCCGGAAGCGGCGGCGAAGGCGCGCTACGTCCTGAACCTGTATGCCGCCAGCCTCGCGCCTTCCGACACCCATCACCGCGACCTCGTCGCCGCCGTGCTGGCGGACTTTGCCCGGCTTTCCGATGAGAGCTGAACCAAGATAGTTTTCCCGCATCAACCGAAAACCTCACCCCGCGCTCGATGCGCCATCGAGCTCCCCAAGGAAGAAAGCATCCCATGCAAAATCTCTCGCCTCGCCATGTCAAAACCGAAGAGTTGCTTCGCCTCGGCGTGGAATCCGGCTGGTACAGCACCAAGGTCAGCGGCACCTTTGTCTCGGGTCCGCATGCCACCGAGGCGGATTGCCTCGGAAGAATCGCGGAAATCAACCCGCCGCCGGCGAAGCGCAGGGTGTGAAGGAGCTCACCGCATCCTCAGCGTCGTCCCCGCGAAGGCGGGGACCCATACTCCGCGTCGTCAATGATACGGCTGGAGGTGCGACCTTGAAACGTTTTGCCGAGTCATAACCCCCAGGGGTTATGGGTCCCCGCCTTCGCGGGGACGACCGTCAGGGCTGGAACAAATCGCCGGGCGCGCCATATCCTGTTATGGAGTATCCCGGACCGAAGACACTGCCATGACGACAACCGACGACCTCCTAAATCACTCCGCGGAAAAGAGCCGCTACCTCAACGCACCCCGGCAGACCGATTTCACCATCGATCAGGATTGGGCGTCCTATTCCGCCGCCGAGCACGATCGCTGGGACCGGCTGTTCGCGCGGGCCGAGAAGACCCTGCAGAATCGCGCCTGCGACGAATACATCGTCGCGCTCAACGCGCTGCAGCTGTCCGAATCCGGCATCCCCGATCTGGAAAAGCTCAGCGATCGGCTGGAGAAAATCACCGGCTGGCGCGTCGTGCCGGTGCGGGAACTGGTGCCCGACGCCATCTTCTTCGATCACCTTGCCAACCGGCGATTTCCCGCCGGCGCCTTCATCCGGCCCGAACACGAGCTGGATTACTTGCAGGAGCCCGACATTTTTCACGACGTGTTCGGCCATGTGCCGCTGCTGGCGAACCCGGTCTATGCAGACTTCATGCAGGCCTATGGCAAGGGCGGCCAGCGCGCGCTCGGCCTCGGGCGGCTGAAAAACCTGGCGCGGCTGTACTGGTACACGGTCGAATTCGGCCTGCTGCAAAGCCAGAACGGCCTGCGCATCTTCGGCGCCGGCATCCTGTCGTCTACCACGGAGTCGGTGTTCGCGCTGCAGGACCCCTCGCCCAACCGCGTCGCGTTCGATCTGGAGCGCGTGATGCGCACCAATTACATCATCGACGATTTCCAGCAGACCTATTTCGTGGTCGACAGTTTTGAGAAACTGCTGGAGGACAGCTACCGCGATTTCGGCCCGATCTATGCGCGGCTCGGTGCGGCGGACGATATCGAAGCCGACCAATTGATCGCGCAAGATCGCGTGCTCACGCGCGGCACGCTGGCCTATTTCAAGGCCAAGCGCGGCGCCGCCTGAATCAGCGGACCATCATGCCGATGCGCTCGGAACGAATGACCGCGGCTGCGCCCTGGCCGGCCGTGCTGGAAAAAAATATCATGCCCGCGCGGCCGACGATATTCTCCAACGGGATGTAGCCGACCGCCGACAGCACCCGGCTGTCGGTCGAATTGTCGCGGTTGTCGCCCAACACAAAGAAATGGCCGGCCGGCACGGTGTAGACATTCGTGTTGTCGTAAAAGCCATTATCGAGGCAATCCAGCGTCTCATGGCTCACGCCATTCGGCAAGGTTTCGCGCCAGCGCTTCACCTTGGCGCCGCCAACGGTCCCGCACGGATCGTCGCCGGCGAAATCCGGCAGCCGCTCGCGCGTCACCGGCACGCCGTTGATGATAAGACGTCCCTCTTTCATCTGGAGGCGCTCGCCGGGTAATCCGACGACGCGCTTGACATAATCGGTTGTGCCGTCCTTCGGCAGCCGGAACATCACGACGTCGCCGCGCGCGGGTTCGGAACCGAAAATCCGGCCCGAAAACACTGGCGGTGAAAACGGCAGCGAGTAGTGCGTATAGCCGTAAGGGTATTTCGACAGGAAAAACTGATCGCCCTCCAGCAGGGTCGGAGCCATCGCACGGCTGGGAATGCTGAAAGGATGAAACAGGAAGCTGCGGAAAAGCATCGCGAACAGCACAATCAGAACCACGCTGAGAATGTAGGTAAGGATCGTCCGCCAGAAGCCAAATCCCTCGACCCGCGACAGCATCAACAGCAAAATGACGAGCGACCAGAAACCGCACAGGATGACGACCGCCTGAAGCAGCAGCGAAACCCATCCCGGCGCGGACAGGTCTCCGGAAAAACTCAACGCGATGACGGCCGCGAGCACCACGGCCAGGCCAAGGATGCTGGGCAGCGCGCTCCAGGCAAACAGCGTACGCAATTCAACCGCGCTCGCGCGCCCGCCCATCAGCCTTCCAACCGCCTGGAAGAGCAAGGCAGACCCATACAGGCTGACAATTCCGAAAGCCGCGCCCAGCACCGCCAAACCCAGCAAAACAGGCCAGTGAAACAATTGAGCGGCGAAGCGGAAATGGAAGAAATTCTGGAACAGAGTGGCTATTGCGCCGAGCGCCGCCAGCAGCAGCACCAGGGGCTGCCTCGGTGCCGCAGCAAGGATGCGCTCGATGGTCCGGCGCGGCGCCACCCATATGGAAATCCACGGTGACGGCTGAATGGCTTTCTCGGGCATGAATGCTCTTCTCGCGCAGCGCGGGCATAACGTAGCCAAAATTACCGGAAGTACAATCTGCGCCGAACGGCCTACTTCCCCAATTCCGGCGGCGGCGCGCGGTCGAACACATCGCCCTTCGGCCCTTCGAGCACATCGACTTCGATGGTCTCGATCAGCAGCGGCCCGCGCTTGCGCTTCAGCTCAGCGACTTTCGCCACCCGCGCAAAATCCTTTTTGAGCAACGGTTGGTCCTCCCTCGCCTCATCGACATACAACAGCTTGCCTTTGAGCAAGGCCGGATCCGGCTCCGGCATGTTGACCCATCGAAAGCGCTGGCCGCGCTGCGCGACGCAACTGCCCTTCGGCAGATAGAACGCGAGCCAGCCGGTGGTGCCATAGTCGAGCGCCAGCACGCAAGTTGCGCCCTCGCGCACACGGACGGCTTCGATCTCACTGGCAACCTCGCGCCAGCCGACGCCGACGCTGCGCACGCTGGCGTCGCGGCGATAGCCCGTGAGCACGCCGGTGTTGGCCTGCAAGATCACCAGCGCGAATATCAGGATGCCCGAAGGTGCCGCCCAGCGCAGGCAGAAATCGATCGCGCGCTGCGCGCGGCTGCCCCATCGCGTGAGATTGGCGGCAGCCGCCGCGGCGATGGCGAAGGCCGGATAGACCGGGCCGAACCAGTTGGCCTCGACGCGGCTGTGCAGCGAATGCCAGACAAAATACAGCGTGATGGTCCAGAAGGTCGAACTGATCAGCACCCGCGCGGCGGACGCGCCGGCCTTGCGCTTCCACAAGGCGTACAGCCCCATCGCGCCCAGAATGAACACCAGCGGCGTCGCGAATGCGATCTGGGTCGGGATCAGCTCGCCGATATAGCGCAGCGTAAAATCCTCGATTTTCGCGCGACCGAATTGCTTGAGGAACGACACCCATTGGTGATCGGCGTTCCACAAAATCACCGGCGAGAAGATCGCGAAAGCGACGATGCCGCCGAGATAGGGCCAGGGCGAGAGCAGCCAGCGCCGCAGTTTTGGCACCGCGACCAGCCAGATCAGGATCGCGGGTCCGAAAAACAGCGCGGTGTATTTTGACAACAGCGCGGCGCCGACGGCGACGCCGACCGCGAGCCACCATGCGCCGCGTCCGGTCGCCAGAACTTTTGCCAGACAAAACAGCACAAAACTGGATGCCACCAGCAACGGCGCATCCGGCGTGACGATCATGGTGCCGACCGCCGCCATCAGCGTGACGTTGAGCAGGATGGTCGCGGTCGCAGCGACCCGCCGGCCGCCGAACAAAAGCTCCGCGCTGCGATACACCGCCCAACTCATCGGCAGCGCCAGCAGGATCGACACCAGCCGCACGCCAAGCTCGGTATCGCCCGCGATCAGCGTGCCCAAACGGATCAGGAACGCGACCATCGGCGGGTGGTCGTAATAACCGCCGGCGAGATGCTTCGACCAGGTCCAGTAATAGGCCTCGTCGAAGGTCAGCGGCGTGTAGGCCGCCGAGACCAGCCGCAGCGCGATCAATGCCAGAATGGTGAGAGCCGTGTTGCGGACCAGCCGCGCCTCAATGGCGCTCATGGTGCGGTCATCGCTTGCGCCAGACGAACAGGCCGGACATGGCGTAATTCCACACCACGCCCATCAGCGCGCCGGCGGCCCCTGCCAGCCACCAGATCGGCTCCTGGTCGTAGACCGAGAACGCCACGCCGACATTGGCGATCAGGCCGACGCTGCAGACGAGATAGAACAGCAGCAGCCCGCGCAGAATGCCAAGACCCTGCAGCCGCTGGTCGCGGTAGGTCAAAAAATTGTTGAGCAGGAAATTGCTGGTCATCGCCATCAGCGCGCCGCAGGCCTGCGCTTCGGCAAACGGCACGTTGAACACCTCGAGTGCTACAAACAACGCCACGAGATGCACCAACAGCCCGAGCGAGCCGACCATCGCGAACAAGAGGAAGCGCAGCGACACCACATCGCCGGTCAGTTTTGCCAGCACCAACCCCAGGAAATCCAGCGCCACCATGGAATCGAGCTTGCTCTCGCCATGCAGCCGCGAGCCGAACGTGTAGGGGATTTCCTTGATGCGCAGGGAGCCGCGCGCAGTCGCCACGATATCGAGCAGGATCTTGAAGCCTTGCGTCGAAAGCTGCGGCGCCAGTTGCTCAAAACGGTCGCGGCGGATCATGAAGAAGCCGCTCATGGGATCGGCGATCTCGACCCGCAGCAGTTTCTTTGAGACCTGCGTCGCCAGCATGCTGAAGCCGGCGCGCTGCTTGTCAAAACTGTCGGCGCTGCCGCCCTCGACATAGCGGCTGCCGACCACGAGATCGGCCTCGCCGCCCTGTAGCAGCGCGAGCATCTTCGGCAGCTGGGTCTCATCATGCTGCAGGTCGGCGTCGATCACCGCAGCACAAGGCGCGCTCGATGCCAGGATGCCCTCGATGCAGGCGCCGGACAGCCCGCGCCGCCCGATCCGCCTGATACAGCGCACCCGCAAATCCTCCCGCGCCAACGCGCGCACCACGTCCCAGGTGCCGTCGGGAGAATTGTCATCGACATAGATGACCTCCCACGCGCGGCCGGCCAGCGCCGTTTCCAGCTTGCGGAACAGGGCGATGACGTTGTCACGCTCGTTGAAGGTGGGGACGACGACCGACAGTTCCGGCGTCACGACTGCGGTCCCCTGCCCCGGTCTGATGGCTTCATTCATGCGCCAGCGTATATCGCCGGCGCCGGATGATTCCAAGGCGCAGCGGCCAAAAGACCGGCTCGGGAGGGGTAAAACGGGCCAAAAGTGCCCTAAAAATGCCAACGACCACGAACAACAGGCGCGCGTACATCCGGCGCAGCCTAATCATTCCGTGGTCGTCCCAGCGCCGGAGCTATGAAGCATCGACGGCGCCGTTGTAAGCTACATAGGAACGATCAAGACGTTTGACAAGAGGGTATCCAAATGGCGGCCAAGTCCGGCTCCATCTACATCGGCATCGGCGGCTGGACCTTCGAGCCGTGGCGCGGGGTGTTTTATCCGGAGAAGCTGACGCAGGCGAAGGAGCTCAACTACGCGGCATCGAAGCTGACCTCGATCGAGATCAACGGCACCTATTACGGCTCGCAGAAGCCGGAGAGTTTTCGGAAATGGGCGCGCGAGGTGCCGGACGGGTTTGTGTTTTCGCTGAAAGGTCCGCGTTTTGCCACCAACCGGCGAGTGCTGGCGGAGGCCGGCGATTCGATAAAGCGGTTTTACGATTCCGGCGTGCTGGAGCTTGGCGACCGGCTCGGCCCGGTGCTGTGGCAGTTCGCGCCGACCAAGAAATTCGACGAGGCGGATTTTGGAAAATTCCTGGAGCTGCTGCCGCGCAAGCTGGAGGGGCGCGCGCTGCGCCATGTGGTCGAGGTGCGCAACGACAGTTTTTGCAACCCCGATTTCATCGCGCTGCTGCGGAGATTCGAAACGCCGGTGGTGTTCGCCGAGCACGGCAAATATCCTGCTATCGCCGACGTGGTCAGCGATTTCGTTTACGCGCGGCTGCAGAAGGGCGACGACGATCTGAAGACCTGCTATCCGCCCAAGGCGCTGGATGCCTGGGCGAAGCGGTTTCAGACCTGGGCCGAGGGCGGCGAGCCGGACGATCTGCCGCGCGTCGACACGGCAAAACCGAAGAAGATGCCGCGCGATGTGTTCGCCTATGTGATCCACGAGGGCAAGGTGCGCGCGCCGGCCGGCGCGATGGAATTGATCGCGCGGGTGAAATAGAGATGGCATCGTGTCCCGGGCGCGATGCAGCGTTCTTCACGCTGCTTCGCAGAACCGGGACCCCGCTTTCTTCGAGTCGTGAGCAAGCTGGGCCCCGGCTCTGCAGCACACCGCTCCGCAAGAGCTACGCGCTGCGCTGCGTCCGGGGCACGCAACCCCTCAATCCAGCTTGATGCCCGCCTCGCGGATCAGCTTGGTCCAGTTCTCGTATTCCGACGCGACGAAACCATCGAGCTTGTCGTCCGGCAGGTCCCACGCCTCGCCGCCGCTCTTCTCAAAGCGTTCCTTCAGATCGGGCAACGCGGCGCGGATTTCCCGGCGCAATTTTGCGATCGCCTCCGGCGGAGTTTTTGCGGGGGCAAAAATGCCGAGCCAGGAATCGACATCGAGGCCGGGCACGCGCGCTTCCGACATGGTCGGCACGTCCGGCGCCAGCGGGCTGCGCTTCGACGACAGCACGGCGATGCCTCTCGCCTGCCCCGACTGCACATACGGCAGACCGGCCGCGATGGAGTCGAAGAACAGGTCGACGCGGCCCGCCAGCAGATCGGTGAACGCCGGCGGCGAGCCCTTGTAAGGCACTTCCAGCAGCTTTATGCCGGCAGCCTTCATGAACGCGGCGGCCACCAGCTGCTGGCCGGTGCCGACGCCCGCGGTCGCAACCGAAATCGAGCCCGGACTGGCTTTCGCCGCCGCGACGATGTCCTGCAGCGTCGCTTGCGGCAAATCCTTGCGGCCGACCATCACATAGCCGAACTTGTAGACCAGCGCGACCGCGACAAAATCCTTCAGCGGATCGTAACCCAGCTTCGAATACAGCGCCGAATTGAACGCCATGTTGGAGAGCCCGCCGACCACGAGCGTGTAGCCGTCCGCCTCGCTTTGCGCCGCGGACTGGGTGCCGACGACGGTGCCGGCGCCGGGCCTGTTCTCGACGACAAAAGCCTGCCCCATCCGCTTCGACAATACATCGGCAACAAGCCGCCCGACCAGATCGTAGCTGCCGCCCGGGCCGATCGGCACGATGATCTTCACGGGACGGCTGGGATAGGTGGTCTGCGCCTGTGCCGCCGCGGCGCCGAAAGCGAACAGCACAAAAGCCGTCCATGCCAGTCCAGGAACAAATCGAAGCATCGGTTTCTCCACGGCGATACCGCCGATATTGGCACGTTCCTGCAAGCTGCAGAAACATTGAAAACATTAACTGTATTTACTGAGAAATCGAATCGCATTTGCAGCTTTGTAAGCGATCGCGCTCAGGCTTGCCGTCTCAATGATGGGAGCCGGTCCGATGCAGATCTCGAAACAGCGAGTTTCGATCCAACAGGTCGTCAGCAAAGATCACCAGAATCTGTTCCTGGAATCGTATTTTCTGTGCACCGGCCGCCCGCCGGAACGGCAGACGTTCCTCAGGAGCATCGCGGCTGATGTTTTCAGGCGGAGCTACACCGCGGCCTATTTCCCCGACGGCGAGATGGCCGGCGGCTTCTGCCTGGTTCTCGAACCGCCGCTGGTCGAACTGGAATTGCTGCCCGCCGATGTCAGAAACAGCCACCCTTTCCTGCAGGGAATCGACGAACGGCAGATGATCTCGCTGCCGATGCTGTGGCTCAACAAGAACCTGCGCGGACCGCGGCACTCCGTCCATCTGTGGGCCGACATGCTGTCGTCGATCGCCGAATTCGAGCGTCCCTATCTGCTCTACACCTATCAGATGCACGAAAAGCGCAACTGGAGCCTGTACAAGCGCGGCGGCCGCTCCACCAATCTGTACGAGGGCGTGCTGGCGAATGGCGGGCTTGGCGGCGTCGACGTCGTTCCCGTCAAAAATCTGGCGGCGCCAATCAAATTCCTCACGCTGTTCGCTCAGCGTCGCCGGATTGCGAAGACGATGCAGCCTGCAGCCTGTGTGGAAGCCCCGCCGCTACAAGCGCACATGCCAGAAGAATTGCCGCATCGACAATTAGCGGAAGCGGATGTCTGATCGAATAAAGCCAGGATGCGAGCAACGGGCCGACCAGAAAGCCCAGCGCCTGGGTGGCGCCGATCGCGCCTAGCGCTGCGCCATGCGCACTGGCGAACGATGCGATCGCCGAAACCGACGGCAATACCAGTGCCAGCGAGATTCCGAGCAGCACCGGCGCCAGCAATGCGCCGGCCAGGCCGGCATCGAGCAGGGCCAGGCCATAGGCCGCAACGCCGATCAGCGCGCCGCAGATGATCAGGTTCCTGGGCTGGTCCGATCCGAGTCTGACGATCGCCGCCTGCGCCGCGATCATCGATCCCGCGATCAGAATAAATGCGTATGAGGCGATCGACACCGCCGCGGCGGGAGACGTGTGGAAACGGTCCTGAACAATAAACCCGGTGATCTGCATGGTGCCGAGAAACGCGATATGAAAGCCGGAGCTCACGATCAGGCAACGGACCAGCGTTGACGACAGCTTCAAGGCGCCGGTCACCCGCGGCGCGGTCCGAACCTCATTTTCGCGGCGTCCGGAAATGCCGACCAGGATGCCCGCGAGCAGGATCGCTGCAAGACTGAAGCACCACAGGCCGGCCAGGCTTCCAAACGGCGTGACAATCTCGACCACGCCGGGGCCGACCAGCGACCCCAGTCCAAACGCCATCGACGCGGCCGCCATGCCGCCTACCCGCTCGTCGGCATCGGAATGATCCGCCAGATGAGCCTGGGTTGCCGGCAACACGCCGGCGGTAAGCCCGCCATGAAGCGTGCGGCAGGCGATCAATCCGGCAAAGACAAAGGCGGCGGACGCACCCGATAACCCGACGTGGAGAATCCAGGCCAGCGCCGCCAGCAGGATCCCATAGGACGTGAGGCCGAACAGCACGACCGGCAGCCGCCCGAACCGGTCGCTCGCGCGCCCCCATAACTGGCTGGTCAACAGGATTGCCGCCGCCGACGCGGTGAAAATCAGGCTGCTTTCGACTTCGGTCAGGCCGATCGACCGCGAGATCGGCGGAACGATCGCGAACACCACGGTTTGTCCCGCGCCGACCACCAATACCGCGGCAAGAAGCAATGCGGTCGACGGATTGCGCAGCAACCTTTGCCTCACATGATAATGGGACAATTATTCAATCGGCGGATTGCCAGGCGGTAAGCGGGTTTCAAACGGATGGCGACGCAATCATCAAGAATCGGGACGCCTCAGTAGACACGCGAACAGTTTCGCGTTTCAATTGAAAAATATGGTTTCGCACCGCTGATGGCGATGCGTTGGCGGCGCGTAGAGGAGTGGGTCCGATGGCCAAATCCAAAAAGTTTTTCACCATCGGCTATGAGCAGACGCCGCCGAAAGCCGTGCTGGACGAGCTGGAAAACGCCGGCGTGAAACTGCTGGTCGATGTGCGCGCCGTCGCTTCGTCGCGCCGCCCGGGCTTTTCCAAGAACCAGCTCGCCGCCGGCCTCGACGCGCGCGGCATTTCGTATCTGCATCTGCGCGGATTGGGCACGCCGAAGGACGGCCGCCTCGCCGCGCGCAGCGGCGACATGAAGGCGCTCGAACGCATCTACGCAAAGCACCTGAAAACGCCGCAGGCCAAGGAAGAACTCGACGAGCTGTCGTCGCTGGTGATGAAATCGGGGCCGGTCTGTATCCTGTGCTATGAGCGCGACCACCAGCACTGTCACCGCAAGTGGATCGCGGAGATCATCGAAGAGCGCGACGGCGTGAAAATCGAAAATCTGCTAGCCCCGCAACTTTGAGTATGGGCGCTGCACGCGTTGGTCGCTAGACGTTCCGGCGTCCGCCACCTCAAACTGCATTTTTGGTTGCGTTGTGGCGTTGGGGTTGGGCTCCGATGCGTTTGTATGCGTTACGCGCGTGTTGCGTGGCCGCGGCCGTGCTGGCCTGTGGCGCGGAGCGCGCACCGGCGCAGGCCTTCGATCCGGAGCCGCCGCCATCCGATGGCCTGAGCGGCGGGACCAAGGCCGAGCGCGTTCTGCTCTACGCCGGTCTCGACATCTGGCGCTTGGGCCGCACCGGTTACGGCGGCTTCTATTGGGCGCCGGACGGCCTGAACAATGACGGTTTTATCACGCGGCTATTCGTATCCTATGGCGTCGAACGCTACGACGCCGGCTCGAGGCGCTTCAACACCACCATCGTTCGCGCCTCTCCGCTCGCGGGCCGGCAATTCAGCCAGGGCACCCTTGAACTGAAGGTCTTTGCCGGTCCCGAACTGGAGAACCGGGTTCTGACGCCGGACGTTCCCACCGCAAAATTTCGTGGCACCCGGATCGGGGCGCGCGCCGCGGCCGAATTGTGGTGGGAGCCGATGCCGGAAATGATGCTGGCCTCGGCATTCTCCGCGTCGACCAATGCGACCAGCCACAGCGCCCGCGCCGCCGCCGGCTGGCGTGTATTCGACCGGTTCTGGGCCGGCCCGGAAATTTCCATATCGCGCGATGCGTTCAGCCAGCAGGTTCGAATTGGTGCGCATCTGACAGGATTCAGGCTGGCGGCATTCGAATGGTCGGTTGCCGCCGGCTACGTCACGGACAGTTTTCACCGCAGCGGTGTATATGGACGCATCGGTGTATTGACGCGGCAATGAGGTTTCGTGTCCCGGGCGCGATGCAGCGCTTCTTCAGCGCTGCTTCGCAGAACCGGGACCGTACCAAACGCCGGAGTTCGTTCCGGCCCCGGCTCTGCAGCGCAGAACGCCGCGGAAGGCGGCGCGCTGCGCTGCGTCCGGGGCTCGAGCTACCCCAGTTTCCACACCGTCTGCGGCTGGTCGTAGCCCTTGATCGGCACTGCGCCGAGCGACACCGCATCGCCGCAGGTTTCGCCGAGCGCGTCGCGGACATCGGCCGAGATCAGCAGTTGCGAACCGAAATCCTTGTTTAGGGATTCCAGCCGGGCCGCAAAATTCACGGTGTCGCCGATCACGGTATATTCCTTGCGCCGCGGCGAGCCGACATTGCCGGCCACCACGCTGCCCATGTGGATGCCGATGCCGATCCGCAGCTGCCACTCATTGCCCGCATTATTCTCCGCCATCGCCTCCAGCATCTCGCGCGCCGCCGCGACCGCGCGGCGCGCCGCCTCCGGATCCTCGATCGGCGCACCGAACAGCGCCAGGAATCCGTCGCCGAGAAACTTGTTCACGATGCCATGATGCCGGTCCAGGATATCGACCAGCACCGCGAACACGCCGTCGAGCCGGTCGACGACTTCCCGCGGCGTGCGCACCCGCGCCGCCCCGGTAAAATTGCGGAAATCGACGAACATGATGGCGACATGGCGGACTTCGCTGGTGCCGCCGGCGCCCGCCGCCAGCAGCCGCTCCGCCACCTGCGGCGAGACGTGCTGTCCGAACAAATTGGTGACGCGGTCGCGCGCGGTCGACGCCGCGATTGAGGCCTCGAACTGGCGGCGCAGCTGCACTCCGACCGCGCCGGCCAGCACGCCGCCGACCACCAGCAGGATGCTGCGGACCATATTATAGCCCGGCTCCTGCGCCGCCTCGGCGGCCAGTCCCGCCGGATGATACAGCATGGCCATCGCGAACAATTCGACGCCGGCGACAAGGCCGGTAAAGGTGGACAGCCAGAAATCCAGTCGCAGCGTCGACAGGATGATGAACACGAAATACGCCAGGGGTGCTGCGAAACCGAGCGCCCGCTCCGGCCCCATCGCATTCATATGGATCGCCAGAGCGATGGTCGGCAGGCTGGTCTCGATCAGCGCGCTAAAATAGCGACGCAGCACCGGCACATCGTGATTGAGCGCGATGTGCCGCTTCAGCAGCCAGAGCACCGTCACTTCGAAGACGACCAGGGGCACCGCCACGATGTAGAACTTCCAGAGTTCGAACTGGCCGCGCCAAATCTGCTCCATGCTGCCTGGAAAGATCAGGTGCATGACCGTCAACGACACTGCGAACAGCAAAATCGTCGCCAGCACCGCCTTGACGCGGAGCTGCTCGGTCTTGAGGATTTCACGGGTCAGCGCGCGGTGAAAGCCTTGCATCGCCGACCGGTCGGGTCCCGCCTCTGCCGTCAATGCCGCCATGATCCCGCTCCGAAAAAGCCGGCGCAGGTTAGCATCGCTGCGCGGCTCTAATCCAGCGTGCGGCGGAACCGCGTGACCGCGATGATCATGGCGACCAACGTCAAGGCCACCAGGGCAATGGCGTCATATTCCACGTTCTGCAGCGTCGCGCCCTTCAGCATGATGGCGCGGACGATCCTCAAGTAATGCGTCAGCGGCAGGCCTTCGCCGAGATATTGCGCCCACACCGGCATGCCGGCGAACGGAAACATGAAGCCGGACAACAGAATGCTCGGCAGAAAGAACATCATCGACAGCTGCATCGCCTGCAGCTGGTTCTGCACGATGGTCGAAAATGTGTAGCCGATCGCCAGGTTGGTGGTGATGAACAGCGTCGAGAGCAGCGCCAGCATGATCAGGCTGCCGCGGATCGGCACGCCGAACAGCAGCACGCCGATGCCGATGATCAGCGTGGCCTGGATAAATCCGACCAGCACATAGGGTATGATCTTGCCGAGCATCACCTCGACCGGCTTGATCGGCATCGACAGCAGGCTTTCCATGGTGCCGCGCTCGATCTCG
Organism: uncultured Alphaproteobacteria bacterium; assembly: GCA_963710045.1. Taxonomy (GTDB): domain Bacteria; phylum Pseudomonadota; class Alphaproteobacteria; order Rhizobiales; family Xanthobacteraceae; genus Bradyrhizobium. Next base: position 57,484 of record CAVPZO010000077.1, read on the forward strand.
CGCGTCACCGACAGTGCGGTGAAGATCAGCATGGTCATGGTCAGGATGGTGCCGACCAGGCCGGGCACGATATTGAGCCGCGACGAGGCGGCCGGATTGTAGCGGGCGTGGGCGCGAATCTCGAACGGCATCGCGGGCGGATCGCCGGTGCGCAGATCGTGCGCAAGGGCGGTCTGCACCACGACGCCCAACGTTCCCAGCGCCGAGCCGGCCGCCACCGGATCGGTGGCGTCGGCCGCGATCAGCAGCGCCGGACGATCGCCGCGCCGCACCGCGCGCTCAAAACCACGGGGAATTTCGACCCCGAACAACACCTTGCCGGACAGCAGCAGATTGTCGAACTCGGCGACATCGTGCACTTCCTGGGTGAAGCGGAAATAGGCGGTGTTCTGCAGCGCTTTCAGAATCGAGCGCGCGAGGTCGCTGTCCTCCTGCAGCAGCACCGCGGTGGGCAAATTGCGCGGCGTGGTGTTGATGGCATAGCCGAACAGCAGCAATTGCATCACCGGGATCATTACGATCATCGCGAAGGAGACGCGGTCGCGCCTGAGCTGGATGAATTCCTTCACCAGCATCGCATAGGTGCGCTGCCAGAAGCCCAGCGCCGTATCGGCGGCGGCGTCGCGATGCCTCTCGTCCGGTGTCATCGCGGCGCTCATTGGAAATTATCCCTGGAGCGGCTCATCAGCTCGATGAACACATCTTCCAGCGATGGCTCGCTGTGCTGCCAATGCAGGCCCGGCCGCTCGCGAACCGGCGCGATGGTCGCCTCCAGTGCCGCCCTGTCGCGGCCCGAGACATGCAGGCTGGTGCCGAACGGCGCCACCATGTCGACGCCGGGCTTGCCGGTGAGTTCGGTTGCAAGCGCGTTCAGATCGTCGCCGGTGACGGTGTAAGTGGTCAGCGCGGATTTCGCGATCACGTCGTCCACGGTGCCGTGCGCCAGCAGATGGCCGTAGGCGATATAAGCGATCTCGTGACAGCGCTCGGCCTCATCCATGTAATGGGTCGAGACCAGCACCGTCAGCCCTTCGGCTGCGAGCGCATGAATCTCGTTCCAGAACTCCCGCCGCGCTTTTGGATCGACGCCGGCGGTCGGCTCGTCCAGCAGCAGCAATTGCGGATTGGGCAGCGTGCAGGCGCCGAGCGCCAGCCGCTGCTTCCAGCCACCGGACAATTCGCCGGCGAGTTGCTCCTCACGCCCGGACAGGCCGAGCCGCTTGATCATGTCGCGCGCGGCGCCGCGCGGATCGCGCACGCCGTACAACCGCGCGACGAATTCCAGGTTCTCGCGCACCGACAGATCCTGATACAGGCTGAAGCGCTGCGTCATGTAGCCGACCAGGCGTTTTATCCGGTCGGCGTCGCGGCGGATGTCGTAGCCGAGGCATGTCCCCTCGCCGCTGTCGGGCGTCAGCAACCCGCACAGCATGCGGATGGTGGTGGTCTTGCCGGAGCCGTTGGGGCCGAGAAAGCCGTAGATGGTGCCGCGCTTCACCTGCATCGACAGGTCATGCACCACCTCGCGGCCATTGAAGGATTTCGACAGGCCGTGGACGTCGATGGCGATATCGGAGGCAATCGTTGCGGTTTCCGTCATCGAACTCACGGCGCCTTGGCGTTGAGGAAGACGCTGACGGGCTGGCCGACGTGCAGGCTGTCCGGCTTGTCGGGCCGCGCCTGAATCAAGAACACCAGCTTGTTGCGCTCCTCGAGGCTGTAGATCACCGGCGGCGTATATTCGGCATTGGTCGCGATGAAATAGATCTTCGCGGTGAGATCGGCGGCGCAGTTGTCGCAGGTGACGCGCACCTCATCGCCCAACGCGAATTTCGGCAGATCCGGCTCGCCCACGAAGAAGCGCACCTTCATGTTGCCGGGCGGCATGATCGACAGCACTGGCCGCTGCCCCGGCACCATCTCGCCCTCGCGGAAATAGATTTGCTGGATGCTGCCGCTCACCGGCGCAAATCCGCTGCGGCGGTTCAGCCGTGTCTGCGAGGTGTTGACCCGCGCTTCGGCGACGCGCAACGCCGACACCGCGGAGTCGAGGTTGGCCTGCGTGCCCGAGCCGGTCCTGCTCAGCGCGGAGGCGCGGTCATAGGTCTGCTGCGCATTGGCCAGCGTGGCGTTGTTCTGGTTGAGATCGGCCTTCTGCAGGTCGTCATCGACCGAATAGAGCGGCGCGCCCGCCTTGACCTGGTCGCCCTCCCTGACGCTCAGCTTGATCACGCGCCCGGGCTCGTCGGGACTGACGAAAATCATGTCGGCCTCTACCCAGCCCTGGTAGCCGGGATTTTTGGTTTCGTTGCAGCCCGCGAGCGCGGCTGCAAGCAACAGCGCGCCGAGAACCCGCAACAAGAATCGCGGCGAGGTCATGTCGCCCTCCGTTCACCGAAAATCAAATCGATATGGACCCGCAGCATCGCCATCGTATCGAGCGGCGACAGCCGCTCGAACAGGCCATGCCAGATCACCGCGACGATCGCGGGCGCGACCATGAGCTGGGGAAACTGCGCCAGCGCTTCGTTGCGTATTTCACCGCGTGCAATTCCGTACTGGATCAGCGCGCGCATTCCGGCCATGCCGCGGGCGATCACTTCGCGATAATAGAATTCCGCGAGATTCGGAAACCGCGAACCCTCGGTAAGGAAGAGCCTCAGGATATCCCCGCGCCGCGTCGCCACCACGTCATGCGCGATGGTCTCGGCAAAGCTTTCGAACATCGCCCGGGCCGATCCGCCGGCAACCGGCGGCGCGGCAAGACGATCGATCAGCGGCACCACCGCCGAGCGGATCAGTTCCTGGAACAGCGCTTCCTTGTCCGCAAAATGCAGATAGATGGTGCCCTTGGCCACGCCGGCCCGCTTCGCGACGTCTTCCAGACGCGTCGCGGCAAACCCGCGCGCAACGAATTCGTCCATGCCCGCCGCGATGATCGCCTGGCGCCGCTCCGCGGCCCGCACCGCGCGGTTCGAAGCAGGCTTTGGGGCTTTTGGAAACGGCGATGCGGTTCTGACCGCTCTGCCGACTTTGGTTGGGCGTTCAGCCTTTTCCTTCGGCTTCCGTGATTTCGAGTTTTCCATAGCTCTATATGACTGACCAGTCAGTCATACTCAATAGTCAAAATGTCGCAGAATTTTCGCGTTTCCGTGAAGGGGCGACATTTTTGTTTACGTCATGGCCGGCCTTGTCCCGGCCACGTCTTGTCGGCCATTGAAGAAGAAAGGCGTGGATGCCCGGGACAAGCCCGGCATGACGTGGAGAGACTGCGTGTTGGGGGACGAGAGCGTCTTCCGGCCTCCCTCAGCTATGAAACTTCAGCCCATCGACGATCTTGTCGATCACCTTGCGCTCACCGCGCATCGCAAGCCCTACCAGATTGAGATCGGCACGCGCGACCGCCTTGACCGCCTCGCGGTTGGCGGCGTCGTGGGTGGTTTTGAACATGTCTTCGGTATAGACCGCCGGCTTCACATTCCTCGCCAGCGCCCGCTCCAGCGCGCGGGTCAGCGCCGGCCGGTCGGCGCCATAGATCAGGATCGGTTGCCCGATCAGCGACAGATACGGCGTGCCCGAGCCGTCCTCGTACGGTTCGCCGACGCATTCCGGAAACGCCGCCGCAATGCCGCTGGTGAGGAACGCCGCGACGTTGAGCTTCTGCCACGGCTCAAGGTCGGTCCGGATCACGACCGCGATCTTGGTGTCGAATTGCATGGGTTATTTCCTACGTCATTCCGGGACGCGCCCCTTTGGCGCGGGCCCGGAATCCATACTCCCTGTGTCGAGATTTAGATGGTGAACTCGAATACTGGGGTTATGGCGTCCGGGCTCGCGCTACGCGCGCCCCGGAATGACACTAGCCCTTGCCGTCGCAGGCCCAGGCGCGGATCACGCATTCCTTGCCGCCGTAGTCGTAGCATTTTTTGGTCGCGGCATTCAGCGACATGGAGATATGAGGCTTGACCGCATAGCCGTGAGCGCCGCAGGGATTGGTCATGTCGACAGCAAAAGCAGCACAAGCCCGTTTCATGGTCACCGTGGTGCACTTGCCCTTGCACTGCTTGCGGGCGGCGGCGAGCGCGTGGGACTCGGCCGGATAGTCGAAGGCCTGGCCATAGGCGCCGCATTTGCCGATGGCGAATGCGCCGGCGGCCTGCGACGGACCGGCGAATTGCGGCCCGGCGCTTGCGAAAATCAAGGCAACAGCAAAAATCGCGCGGCGCGCGAACCTGAGAAACGTCAAAAGCCCCTCCCCCGAGGTCATAAGGGAAGCAAGCTACCGCAGGGGCGTTTCAACTTGGTGAACGTGCTTTCCGTCATTCCGGGGCGCGAGCTCTTGCGAGCGAGCCCGGAATCCATAACCCCTGCGCCATCGTTCAGCCAGGACACCGGCACAGGGAGTATGGATTCCGGGCCTGCGCCAAGAGGCGCATCCCGGAATGACGGGCTAAACTAGGCTACGTCGGCGCCAGCCGGGCCGCTTCCAGCGCCTGCGGGGTGTCGATGTCCAGGAACGCGCCGTGGCCCTCGACCGGGACTTCGGCCACCGCCTCGCCGTGCTTGGCAATCAGATGCCGGGCGCCGATATCGCCATCCAGCGTCATCAACTCCTTGAAGAACCGCCGCGACCACAGCACCGGGTTGCCGCGCCGGCCGTCGCAGACGGGCAGCGCGATCAGCCCGCCACGATCAGGTGCAAAGGCCTCGATCAGCCGGTCGATCAGATGCGCATCGATCAGCGGCATGTCGCCGAGGCAGACCACCGCGGCGTCGGCGGCATCGGGCACCGCCGCTATCCCGGCCTTGACCGAACTGGCGAGGCCCTCGGCGAAATCGGGATTGCGCACGAACCTGACTTTAAGTCCCGCGAGCGATTTTTCGACCTCGGCGGCCTGATGCCCGGTCACCACGATGACGTCGGAGGCCTTCGAGGCCAGCGCCTGCTCGGCGACGATGCGGACCAGCGTCTTGCCGCCGAGTTCGGCCAGCAGCTTGTTCGGGCCGCCCATCCGGGTCGAGCGCCCGGCCGCCAATATCACCGCCGCAACCCTGCGGTTGTCGTCGGCCCCGACGGGCACACGCGGCTGCGGCCGGGTCACGATCTCCATCAGCAGGCCGCCGACGCCCATGCCGGTGAGATCCGCGCGCGTCACCTTCAAGCCCGCCAGCAGGCGCATCAGCACCCAGTCGAATCCGTTTTCCACTGGCGAGCGCGCGCAGCCGGGCGCGCCGAGCACCGGTACGCCGCCGGCATTGCCGATCAGCAGGAGATTGCCGGGATCGACCGGCATCCCGAAATGCTCGATGGCGCCGCCGACATGCTCGATCGCCGCCGGAATCACATCGCGCCGGTCGGCGATGGCGGATGCGCCGAACACGATTACCAGTTCGGCATCGAGACCGAGCAACTCCCTGATCGCCGCCGCCAGCGCGTCTTCATCATGCGGCACGCGGCGCTCGGCGATGATGGCCGCGCCCGCGGGCGCCAGCCGCTCCGCGGTGACCCGCAAGGTTTTCTCGATCACTTTTGGGGCCAGGCCCGGCAGCAAGGTCGAGACGATGCCGACGCGCTTAATGGTGTAGGGCGCGACCCGCATCGTGCCGCCATCAACCGCGGCCACCGCGGCGTCGCGGAGTATCGCCTCGACGCCGAACGGAATCAGTTTCACCGTGGCGATCATCTCGCCTTCGACCACCGGCTTGAACGCCGCCAGCGTCGCAAAGGTGATGGCTTCATCGACGCCGTTGATGCGGTCGACCGCGGCGCGGTCCACCACCAGCACGCCAGCCCTTGCCGCGAACAGGTTGGCGCGGCCGGTGAAGGCGCGCTCGACGTTGACGCCCTCGCCGGCGACGGCCTGCGCGATGCTGGCAGCCGCGACGTCTTCCGACACGTCGCCGTCCTCGAGCCGGACCACCACGATCTCCTTGACGCCGGCACGAGTCAGCGCCTCCACTTCCGCAGGCCCGATCGTGGTGCCCTTCTTGAGCACCAGCGATCCCTGCCTTAAGGTGTGGACGGTGACGCCGCCGATCGCATCCGCCGGGCTCGCGGGACCGAATTTCATGCCGCGCGCTCCTTGGGCAGCCGCAACTGCGCGGTAATCTCGGCCATGATCGCCACCGCGATTTCCGACGGCGACACCGCGCCGATGGCAAGCCCGATCGGCGCATGAATCTTCGCGATGTCGGCGTCGGTCGCACCCTGCGCCTTCAGGCGCTCGCCGCGTTTGGCATGGGTTTTTCGCGAACCGAGCGCGCCGATGTAAAAACAGTCGCGCTGGAAGGCGTGCAGCAAGGCGGGATCATCGATCTTCGGATCGTGCGTCAGGGCGACGAATGCGGTGTAGTGATCGACCTTGAGCGGCGGCAGCGCGACATCGGGCCAGTCGGCAAACAGCGGCACATCCGGAAACCGCTCCGGCGAGGCGAACGCCGTGCGCGGATCGACCACATAGACGTCGTAGTCCAGCGAGCGGGCCAGCGGCGCCAGCGCCTGGCTGATATGAACCGCGCCGATGATCACCAGCCGCGCCGTCGGCGCGTAAACATTCAGAAACAGTTTCTTGCCGCCGGCCTCGATCATGCCGCTCTTGCCCATGCGCAATTGTTTTGCGAGATCGGCGGCCAACGGGTCTGCGGCAATATCCTTGGCCTTCACCAACCGCTGCTCGCCATCGGCGACGTCGGTGATCACGATCACCGGCCGCCGCGCGGCGCGCTCGGCATTGACTTCCGAAAGCGTCGCAAGCTTCACGATTGGCCGACTTTCTCGACAAACACCCGGATGGTGCCGCCGCAGGACAGGCCGACATTCCACGCGGTCTCGTCGGCGACGCCGAACTCCAGCATCCTGGGCTGGCCGCTGGCGATCACGTCGAGCGCCTCGGTCACCACCGCGCCCTCGACGCAGCCGCCGGACACCGAGCCCAGGAATGTGCCGTCGTCGTTGATGACGAGGCTGGAGCCGGCCGGGCGCGGCGCCGACCCCCAGGTCTCGACCACGGTGGCCAGCGCCACGCCGTGACCGGCCTTCTGCCAATCCTCAGCCGCTTTCAGAATGTCTTCGTCGCGATTGAGCATGGGAGCCTCTTTTCAAGCTGCGGGGCGGATCAGGTTGCGGTGGTGTAAATTGGACGCCGACGACAGCGCCGCGACCAGTCCCTCGATCGAACTCAAATTATGTACCGGGCGGAATTCGTCAACATGCGGCAGCATCATTTTGATGCCTTGTGCCTTGGCTTCGAAGCCGCCGAACCGCAGCAGCGGATTGAGCCAGATCAGGCGGCGGCAGGAGCGGTGCAGCCGGTCCATCTCGAACGCCAGCCGCGCATCGGCCTCGCGCTCCAGCCCGTCCGAGATCAAGAGCACGATCGCGCCCTGCCCGAGCACGCGGCGGCCCCATAGCTTATTGAAAGTGTGCAGCGAGGTGGCGATGCGGGTGCCGCCGGCCCAGTCCTCGACGCAGGACGAACAACTCGCCAGCGCCTCGTCGGGATCGCGCGCCCGCAGCTGCCGGGTCACATTGGTGAGCCTTGTGCCGAACAGGAACACCGAGACGCGCTTGCGCGCGTCGGTGATGGCGTGGAGGAAATGCAGGAACAGCCGTGTGTATTCGCTCATCGAGCCGGAGATATCGAGCAGCGCCACGATCGGCGCCGGCTTGTCGATCAGGCCGAGCCGGCGAATATCGACGATGTCGCCCCCGGTACGCAACGACCCGCGCAGCGTGCGGCGCAGATCGAGCCGCAGCCCGTGCGCGTCGGGCTGGTAGCGCCGGGTGCGCAATTCCGCCTGCGGCAGTTTCATCTGCGCGATGGCGCGGGTGACCTGCGCGATCTCGGCGGCACTCATCTGCGCAAAGTCTTTCTTCTGCAGCACCTCCTTGTCGGACACCGACAACCGCAGTTCCTGCTCCTGGGCCTGCGGCGCTTCCGTCATCGACGGCTGCGACAGTGCCTCCTGCACCCGGCGCGACGCCGGCCGCGGCTTCTTCTTGGCCTGCTCGGGCAGCGGGATCGAATCCAGCATGTGCTTCCACTCTTCCGCAACGCGGAAGAACAGGTCGAACGCCTGCGCGAAGATCAGCGCGTGCTCATGGCGCTTGACGAAGATCGATTCCAGCGTGGTGAAAACGTCAGCCCGGTTGCCGATATCGATCACGCGCAGCGCATTGAGCGCATCAATCACCGCACCGGGTCCCACCGGAATCCCGGCAGCGCGCAGCGCACGCGCGAAGCCGACGACGTTGTCGGCGATCAGGCCGGTGGGTGGATTGAGATGATCCATGGGCATTGTCGCGTAACCCTCACCTATCGTCATTCCGGGGCGCTCGCCTCTTGGCGAGCGAACCCGGAATCCAGCCACGCGCTCCGACTTTCTGGATTCCGGGTTCGCGCCAAGTGGCGCGCCCCGGAATGACGACTATTAACTCTCGCTGGTGGCTTCCTTCAGCACTTTCTGCAGAGTGTCGCCCTGCATCCGCGCAATGTCGTCCTGGTATTTCAGCAGCGCGCCCAGCGTGTCGCCGACCACCTGGGGGGTCAGCGAGCGGGCGTCGAGTTCGGTCAGCGCGGTGGCCCAGTCGATGGTTTCGGCGACGCCGGGCGACTTGTAAAAGTCCTGCTGGCGCAGCGCCTGTACGAAGCCGACCACCTGCTGCGACAGTTTTGCGGATATGCCGGGCACGCGCGATTTGACGATCGCCAGCTCGCGTTCGGCGGAGGGGTAATCGACCCAGTGATAGAGGCAGCGCCGCTTCAGCGCGTCGTGTATTTCGCGGGTACGGTTCGAGGTGACGATGACGATCGGCGGCGTCGGGGCCTTGACGGTGCCGAGTTCGGGGATCGTCACCTGGAAGTCGCTGAGAATTTCCAGCAGATATGCCTCGAACGCCTCGTCGGCGCGGTCGAGTTCGTCGATCAGCAGCACCGGCGCGCCGGCGACATCCGGCTCGAGCGCCTGCAGCAACGGCCGCTTGATCAAATAGCGTTCGGCAAAGATGTCGCTGGAGAGCTGATCGCGGTCGGTATCACCAGCCGCTTCGGCCAGGCGGATCGCGATCATCTGCGAGGCGCTGTTCCACTCGTAGACCGCGGAGGCGACGTCGAGGCCTTCATAGCATTGCAGCCGGATCAGCTTGCGGCCCAGCGCCGCCGACAGCACTTTTGCGATCTCGGTCTTGCCGACGCCGGCCTCGCCTTCCAGAAACAGCGGCCGGCCCATGCGCAGCGACAGATAAACCACCGTCGCCAGCGAACGCTCGGCGAGATAGCCGCGCCTGGTGAGCATATCGAGCGTCGCATCGACGGAAGTGGGCAGCGCCGATGCACTCATGAGAAACTCAATCTTGACGCCGCAAGAATTGGCAACATCACGCCTTGCCGTTGGCGGCATCGACGGCGCGGCGCGCCAGCACGGATATCAGATGCGCGCGATATTCCGCGCTGCCGTGCAGGTCGCTGTTCAGTCCATCCGCAGGCACCGATAGCCCGTCCAGTGCCTTCGAGTTAAATCGCTTCTTCAGCGCTTCCTCGAACGACGTGACGCGGAACACGCCCTCGGAGCCGGCGCCTGTGACGGCGACCCGCACGTCCGACGGCCGCTTGGCGACGAATACGCCGACCAGCGCATAACGCGAGGCCTGGTTGCGGAATTTGATGTAGGCGGCTTTCTTCGGCAGCGGAAACATCACCCGGGTGATGATCTCGTCGCTTTCCAGCGAGGTCGTGAACAGGCCTTGAAAAAATTCTTCCGGCTTCAGGCGGCGCTTGTTGGTGACGATGGTGGCGCCGAGCGCAAGGCAGGCGGCAGGATAATCCGCGGTCGGATCATTGTTGGCGAGCGAGCCGCCGATGGTGCCCTTGTGGCGCACCGCGGGATCGCCGATCAGCCCGGCGAGTTCGGCCAGCGCCGGGATCGCCTCGCCGACGATGGGTGAACTGGCGACATCGGCATGCCGCGCGGTGGCACCGATCACCAGCGAGCGGCCTTTCATCTCGATGCCGTCAAGGCCCTCGATATGCGACAGATCGACCAGATGCGGGGGGCTGGCGAGCCGCTGCTTCATGACGGGCAGCAAAGTGTGGCCGCCGGCAATCAGCTTGGCGTCTTCGTTCTTGACCAGCAGGTTGGCGGCCTGCCGCACGGTCGCCGGACGGTGATATTTGAATTCGTACATGAGTGGTCCTTGGATCGTCGAGCGATTGCGTCGTTATGCGAGGTCGGAATTCGCCATCGCCTTGGCGCCCGCCGCGATCGACAGAACGATGTTCTGATAGCCGGTGCAGCGGCAGAGATTGCCCTCCAGCTCCTCGCGAATGGTGTGATCGCTGAGATCGTGGCCTTTGCGATGCACCAGATCGACCGCGGTCATGATCATGCCGGGGGTGCAGAAGCCGCATTGCAGCCCGTGATGCTCCCGGAACGCCTCCTGCATCGGATGCAGCGGCGCGCCGTCGGCGGCGAGGCCCTCGATGGTCTTGACCTCGTGTCCGTCCGCCATCACCGCCAGCGTGGTGCAGGCTTTCACCGCCTTGCCATCGAGATGCACGATGCAAGCGCCGCATTGCGAGGTGTCGCAGCCGACATGGGTACCGGTGAGCCGCAAATTCTCGCGCAAGAACTGCACCAGCAGCGTACGTGGGTCGACGTTATCTTTGACGGGATTGCCATTCACGATCAGGGAGATTTTGGCCATCAGCACTCTCTTCATCTGCGCCCGCACCGCGGTAACGCAGTCATTTCAAATCATTCCAGGGTCATAATATGGGCCATGGCGGCAATGAGCAACCTCCGAGCCATGCGTCATTGCGAGGAGCACTTGCGACGAAGCAATCCAGTCTGAGCCCGGGGCTCTGGATTGCTTCGCTTCGCTCGCAATGACGGGGGCGCCTAACCCTGTACGGCCTTGGCGAAATTGGCGAAAAATTCGTCGGCCAGTTTCTTGGCCGAACCGTTGATCAGCCGCTGCCCGAGCTGGGCCAGCTTGCCGCCGATCTGCGCCTCGACATCGTATTTCAGCAACGTGCCGCCGTCCTTCTCGGTCAGCCCCACCGTGGCGCCGCCCTTCGCAAAACCGGCGACGCCGCCCTCGCCTTCGCCGGAGATCCTGTAGCCATTGGGCGGATCGAGATCGCTCAACGTAACCCGGCCCTTGAAGCGCGCCGACACCGGCCCGACCTTCATTTTCGCGACCGCGCGAAAGCCGTTGTCCTCGGTTTTTTCCAGTTCCTCGCAGCCGGGGATGCAGACCTTCAGCACCTCGGGATCGTTGAGCTTTTCCCACACCATCTCGCGCGGCGCCGCAAGCTGGACTTCGCCGTTCATCGTCATGGCCATGGGGTGTCTCCTCGGGTCGCTTGCCGCGCTATGCCGCGGTCTTCCCCAAGTAAAGCACGCAAGTGGCAAATGAAAGGGGACCATTGGAGTAGAAGGAACGCATATTCGCAGCGCAGCACACCACCTCCTCGTCATGGCCGGCTTGTCCCGGCCATCCACGTCTTTCTTGCCGCAAGACGTGGATGCCCGGCACAAGGCCGGGCATGACGAAAGGAAAGCGGAGTACTTTGGGCATTGGCAGACGCCAGCGGGAATGGTTAGGTCGCGCGCAACATGAGCACGTCCCTGTCGCCTCTCCTCGCACCGTTGTTCTCCAGCGCCGCCATGCGCGCGGTGTGCGACGATGTGGCTATCCTCCAGCATATGCTGGATTTCGAGGCAGCACTCGCGCGCGCCGAGACAGCGGTGGGCGTGATTCCCGCGAGCGCTGCCGGTCCGATCGCAAACGCCTGCAAGGCCGGGTCGTTCGAACTCTCCGCACTGGCCGAGGCGGCCACGCGAAGCGGCAATCTCGCAATCCCCTTGGTGAAAGCGCTCACCGCCGCCGTCGCCAAGGCTGATCCTGATGCCGCCCGCTATGTGCACTGGGGCGCCACCAGTCAGGACGTGATCGATACCGCGACCGTGCTGGGCCTGCGCGCCGCGATCGACGCGCTATTGCCCGACCTTGACCGTGCCATCGCCGGCTTTGCCGGGCTCGCGCGAAAACACCGCGACACCGCCATGGTGGCGCGCACCTGGCTGCAGCATGCGTTGCCGATGCCGTTCGGCCTGAAACTTGCGGAATATGCCGCGGCGTTGCATCGCTCGCGCGCGCGCTTGAAGCGGCTGCGCAGCGAGGGTCTGGCGCTGCAATTCGGCGGCGCCGCAGGCACCCTGGCGGCGCTGGGCGACAAGGGCCTCGCCGTCGCGGAAAAACTCGCAGCCGTGCTTGAATTGCCGCTGCCGGATGCGCCGTGGCACACCCATCGCGACCGCATCGCGGAGGCCGCATCCGTATTCGCAATCCTGACCGGCAGCTGCGGCAAGATCGCGCGCGACGTGTCGCTGCTGATGCAGACCGATGTCGCCGAAGCGTTCGAGCCGTCGGGCGAAGGCCGCGGCGGCTCCTCCACCATGCCGCACAAGCGCAATCCGGTGGCGGCCGCGACGGCCCTTGCCGCCGCCACCATGGCGCCGAATCTTGCAGCGACGATTTTTGCTGCCCAGGTGCAGGATCACGAACGCAGCGCCGGGCCGTGGCATGCGGAATGGCCGACGCTTCCGACATTGCAGCTGGTCACGTCCGGCGCGCTCGCCGCCATCGTCGACATCGCCGAAGGGCTGGAAGTCGATGCCGCGCGCATGCGCGTCAATCTTGACGCCACCCATGGCTTGATCATGGCGGAGGCGGTGACATTCGCGCTGGCGGAAAAGATCGGCAAGAGCGACGCGCATCATCTGGTGGAAGCCGCGGTTAAAAAAGCCATCGCCGGCAAGCAGCATCTGCGCGACGTGCTGGCGAGCGATCCGAAAGTTACCGCGCATCTCAGCACGGACAAACTCGCAAAATTGTTCGATCCGATGGATTATCAAGGCGCCTCGCAGGCGCTGATCGACCGGCTGCTCAAGTCGCTGGATGAAGAACAATGAATGCCGTCATTGCGAGCGAAGCGAAGCAATCCAGAGGCAACGCTAAAGAACTGGATTGCTTCGTCGCTTCGCTCCTCGCAATGACGAACAGCAACGCGGAGACCGACCAATGCCCATGATCGACGCCGGTGACGGCTGCCTGCTCAACGTATCCGTCGAAGGCCGCGACGGCGGTCCGACCCTGATGCTGTCGAATTCGCTGGGCTGTACGCTGCAAATGTGGGAGCCGCAGATGGCGGCGCTGACAAAAGCGTTTCGCGTGGTTCGCTACGACCGGCGCGGCCACGGCAAGTCAGCCGTGCCGCCCGGACCCTATTCGATGGAGCGGTTCGGCCGCGACGTGCTTGCGATTCTGGACGATCTCAATATCGCGAAAACGCACTGGTGCGGGCTATCGATGGGCGGCATGGTCGGGCAATGGCTGGGCGCCAACGCGCCGGAACGCTTCGACCGCATCATCCTCTCCAATACCGCCTGCTACTATCCCGATCCGACCAACTGGCTCAACCGCATCAAGGCGGTGAAGGAAGGCGGCATCGCCGCGGTCGCCGATACCGTCATCGCCGGCTGGCTCACGGCCGATTTCCGCGAGCGCGAGCCGCAAATCACTGCCAGGATGAAAGCGATGCTGACGGCCTCGCCCGTGCAAGGCTATCTCGCCTGCTGCGAGGCGCTGAGCACGCTGGATCAGCGCGCGCTGTTGCCGAGGATCAAAAGCCCGACGCTGGTGATCGCCGGACGTCACGATCCGGCGACGCCGGTTGCGGCCGGCGAACTGATCCGCAGCCAGATTCCCGGCGCCGGCATGACCATCCTCGAGGCCGCGCATATTTCCAACGTCGAGCAGCCGGAGGCCTTCACCGACGCGGTGATCGGCTTTCTGACGCAACGCTGATGCAACCGTCATTGCGAGCGAAGCGAAGCAATCCAGAGGCAACGCTAAAGAACTGGATTGCTTCGTCGCTTCGCTCCTCGCAATGACAGAAGGAGAGACTTTTATGACCGATCAACAACGGCGCGACGCCGGCATGGCCCAGCGCCGCAAGGTGCTCGGCGACGCCTGGGTCGACAAATCCATCGCCAACGCGAATTCATTCAACACCGAATTCGTCGACCTGATCACGCGTCATGCCTGGGCCGATATCTGGACCCGCCCGCATTTCGACCAGCGCACCCGCCGCATCCTGGTGATCGGTACCCTGGTCGCGCTCGGCCAATGGGACGAATTTCGCCTGCATGTCCGTGCGGCTTTGACCGAAGGCGGCTTTTCGCCCGACGACGTCAAGGAAATCCTGCTGCAGCAGGCGATCTATTGCGGGGTTCCCGCCGCCAATCATGCGATCAAGGAAGCCCTAGCGATTATTCAGGAGTTGGGGTTGCTGAAGCGCTAGATCGCCGGCAGAGACGCCGAGCCCGGCGGGACGTTCCACCAGCAGCACGATCCCGGTGCCGAGCAGCATCAGCAACTCGGTCGCATGCAGCCGAAGCGCTGCGGTCTCGCCGACCTGCGACGCCATCACCATGCTTAAGAAGCTGATGAGGCTGCCGATGCCGAGTGCTATTCCCAGCGCTTCGTCGCATCCTCCGGCTTTGCGGATCGAGGAACGCGTGATCTGGATCAGGAACACCGCGAAAAATGCGACAACGGTCAGTTTGCCGAGCGCCAGCAGCCACGCAAATCGCGTGAGGTCGGTCGCGGCGACGTGCAGCCAATCGTTCAGATACAGCGCAACGGAAACATTCGGCCGCTCGTAAAAGCCGTGAACCGGAGACACCGCAATCCTGCAAGCGACGATGGCCCATGTCGGGACAAAATAGGCCGCCAGCAGCGCGCCGTTGAATGTGCTGATCCGCCAGTTTGTCGACATCCCGCTTCCCAATTCACCGCACCAAGGGCGCGGGGTTTGGGGGCGAGGTAATCTCGGTAAATGACGACCGGCAATCTAAACCATTTGTTTACCTTAATGGGCGGGTGAGCCGCGACCACATCCCGCGAGTCGTCCCGGCGAACGCCGGGACGACTCGCGGACAGGTATGCCGCGTCCCAAAAGAAAAATCCCGCCTCGCGGCGGGACTTTCCTTCTCACTCACTGCTCTCCCTCAATTTCGTCCGAACTAGCGGTCCTGCTGACCCTTGCCGCCCTGCTGGCCCTGGCCGCCCTGACGGTTCGGATCCTGCTGCTGCTGGCCGGGCTTCTGGCCGCCGCCCTGCTGCTGGCCGGGCTTCTGACCCGGGTTCTGGTTCTGCTGGCCCGGGTTCTGGTTCTGGTTGGGCATTCGGAATCTCCCTGTTTGCGTTGTTGGGAACACAACGCGGAGACAACGGCGAAGGGCCGGGTTTGGTTTCCGGAAAATTCCGGTTCCAGCGCGATCATTGCGTGGCGACGGCTTGGCGCGACTGTGGCAGCGGAACCCGGCGAAACTACCCGTGTACAGCCGTTTAAGCCGCACCCCGCGCTGTTGCCGCTCCGGGTTCCCACTGTTAAAAAACCACCTGCGACGCGGCGTTCCGGCTGCCGGGGGCCATCGCTGCGTCACTCTAAAATACGGCAGCGCATGGATTATTTCGCCCAGCAACTGATCAACGGCATCGTGCTCGGCTCGATCTATGGCTTGATCGCGATCGGCTACACGATGGTCTACGGCATCGTCGGCATGATCAACTTCGCCCATGGCGACATTTTCATGATCGGCGGCTTTATCGCGCTGATCTCGTTCCTGATTCTGGTCACGATCGGGCTGACCGCGGTTCCCCTGATCCTGCTGATCGTGCTGCTGGTGTCGATGGCGATCACGGCGCTCTACGGCTGGACCGTGGAGCGCATCGCCTACCGGCCGCTGCGGCACTCGTTCCGGCTGGCGCCGATGCTCTCGGCGATCGGCATGTCGTTCGTGCTGATCAATTTTTCGCAAGTGGCCCAGGGCGCGCGGGTAAAACCGGTGCCGCCGATCATCACCGGCGGCTACACGCTGCATGAAGGCAGCGGCGGCTTTGTGGTGCAGCTCTCCAACGTGCAGATCGTCGTCGTCATCACCACCGTGGTGTTGCTGGCGATTTTCACCTGGCTGGTGGCCCGCACAAGGCTCGGCCGCGACATGCGCGCCTGCGAGCAGGATCAGACCATGGCGGCGCTGCTCGGCGTCGACGTCGACCGCACCATCTCCATGACCTTCGTGATCGGCGCTGCACTCGCCGCCGTCGCCGGCATGATGTACCTGCTGTATTACGGCCTGGTCGATTTCTTCATGGGTTTCGTCGCCGGCATCAAGGCCTTCACCGCCGCCGTGCTCGGCGGCATCGGCTCGCTGCCCGGCGCGATGCTCGGCGGATTGCTGATCGGCCTGATCGAGACGCTGTGGTCGGCGTATTTTTCGGTGGAATACAAGGATGTCGCGGCGTTCTCGATCCTGATCATCGTGCTGATCTTCCTTCCGACCGGCCTGCTGGGCCGGCCGGAAGTTGAAAAAGTTTGACAGGCAGCGGAGTGACAACGCTCGCCCCCGACCGGCCCCAGGCATCGCGCGTTCCCGGCATCGCGTTCATTTTCAAGAAGGCACTGATATCGGCGCTGGTGGCGCTGGTGTTGTTTTCGCTGATGATCGGCATCCGCACCGACGCCGGTCCCGACGGCCAGCTGATCTGGTGGACCCGGTTCGGCGATCTCGGCGCCATGGTGGCCGCGGTGTTCGGCGGCAGCATCGTGGTCGAATTGCTGCGGCAATGGTGGGGGCCGGTCGGCACGGTCAGAATTGTTCCGACATCCGTGCAGAGCGGTCTCGCGGTGGCGCGCCGCATGATCGCGCCGGTGTTGCTGATCTTCACCTTTCTGGTGCCGGTGATCTTCTACGACCAGCGCTACATCCTCGATCTCGGCATTCTTGTGCTGACTTACGTGATGCTCGGATGGGGACTCAACGTGGTGGTGGGCCTCGCCGGCTTGCTCGATCTCGGCTATGTCGCCTTCTATGCGGTCGGCGCTTACTCCTACGCACTGCTGGCGACCAATTTCGGGCTGTCATTCTGGGTTTGCCTGCCGCTCGCCGGCATCCTCGCGGCGTTCTGGGGCGTGCTGCTGGGTTTTCCGGTGCTGCGACTGCGCGGCGACTATCTCGCCATCGTCACTTTGGCGTTCGGCGAGATCATCCGTCTCGTCATTATCAACTGGCAGAGCCTGACCGGCGGCCCCAACGGCGTCACCGGCATCCCGCGTCCCACGCTGTTCGGCATTCCGCTGTCATCAGGCGATGACGGCCTCGCGGCAAAGCTCGGCATCGAATTCTCAGCCACCCACCGCATCGTATTTCTGTTCTACCTGATCCTGGCGCTGGCGCTGCTGACCAACTGGGTGACGATCCGCTTGCGGCGGCTGCCGATCGGGCGCGCCTGGGAAGCGCTGCGCGAGGACGAAGTCGCCTGCCGCGCGCTGGGGATCAACACCACCACCACCAAACTCACCGCGTTCGCCACCGGTGCGATGTTCGGCGGCCTTGCCGGCGCCTTCTTCGCCACGCGGCAGGGATTTATCAGTCCGGAATCCTTCACCTTCCAGGAATCCGCGCTGGTGCTGGCGATCGTCGTGCTCGGCGGCATGGGCTCGCAGCTCGGCGTCGCGCTCGCGGCGCTGGCCATGATCGGCGGCTTCGAACTGTTTCGCGGCCTCGATCAATATCGCATGCTGGTGTTCGGCATGGCGATGGTGCTGTTGATGATCTGGCGGCCGCGCGGGCTGATCGGGCATCGCGCCCCGACCGTGTTCCTGCGGCACAGTCAGGCGATCTCATCCGACCTCGTCAAGGAAGGCCACGGATGAGCGCGAGCGACATTCTCAGCGTCGAAGGTCTGTCGATGCGCTTCGGCGGCATTGTCGCGGTCAACGATCTCTCCTTTACCGCGCAACGCAGGAAGATCACCGCGCTGATCGGACCGAACGGCGCCGGCAAGACCACCGTGTTCAACTGCATCACCGGATTTTACAAGCCGACCGCCGGCACCATGCGGCTGACGCATGATGACGGCCAGGCCATTCATCTCGAACGGCTGAACGATTTCCGCATTTCAAAACTCGCAAAGGTCGCGCGCACCTTTCAGAACATCCGGCTGTTTCCCGGCATGACCGCGCTGGAAAACCTGATGGTGGCGCAGCACAACGCGTTGATGCGCGCCTCGGGTTTTACGTTTCTCGGCCTTGTCGGCGCGCCGTCGTACCGCGCGGCGGAAGCGCACGCCATCGATCTGGCGCGGCTCTGGCTCGACCGCATTGGCCTTTTGGAGCGCGCCGACGATGCCGCCGGCAACCTTCCTTACGGCGACCAGCGCCGTCTCGAAATCGCGCGCGCGATGTGCACCGAGCCGGCACTGCTCTGTCTCGACGAGCCCGCGGCGGGACTGAACGCGCGCGAAAGCGCCGCACTCAGCGACCTGCTGCTGTCGATCCGATCAGACCACGGCACCTCGATCCTGCTGATCGAGCACGACATGTCGGTGGTGATGGAAATTTCCGATCACGTCGTGGTGCTGGATTACGGCGTGAAGATCGCCGACGGCTCGCCGCAGGCTATCCGCGACGATCCGAAGGTGATCGCGGCCTATCTCGGCGTGGAGGACGACGAAGTCGCCGCCGTCGAGCAGGAGTTGGGGTTGTGACGCGGATAAGACATATGCCGTCATGCCCGGGCTTGTCCCGGCCATCCACGTCTTTCTTCGGCGGATGTTGCCAAGACGTGGATGGCCGGGACAAGCCCGGCCATGACGGCTGTGGGGTGGCGCCATGACAGCGCCATCCGCCTCGCCCCTGCTCGCCATCCGCGGCCTGCGTGCGGCCTATGGCAAGATCGAGGCGCTGAAGGGCGTCGATCTCGACATCAATGCCGGCGAGATCGTCGCGCTGATCGGCGCCAACGGCGCCGGCAAGTCGACGCTGATGATGACGGTGTTCGGCAAGCCGCGCGCGCGGTCCGGCCAGATCGCATTCGACGGTCGCGATATCACCGACGTGCCGACGCATGAGATCGCGCGGATGCGCATTGCCCAGGCGCCGGAAGGCCGCCGGATTTTCCCGCGCATGAGTGTGGCGGAAAACCTGCAGATGGGCGCCGACGCCACCGACTCCAGCGAAAGCGACCGTGCCGCCGGGCTGGAACGCGTGCTGACGCTTTTCCCGCGGCTGAAGGAACGCATGACCCAGCGCGGCGGCACGCTGTCGGGCGGCGAGCAGCAGATGCTGGCGATCGGCCGCGCGCTGATGAGCCGCCCTCGCCTGCTGATGCTCGATGAACCCTCGCTCGGGCTGGCGCCGCTGATCGCGCGGCAGATCTTCGATGCGATCCGCACCCTGAACCGGCAGGACGGCCTCACCGTGCTGATCGTCGAGCAGAACGCCAACCACGCGCTGCGGCTCGCCCACCGCGGCTATGTCATGGTCAACGGCCTGATCACGCTGAGCGGCACCGGCGCGGAATTGCTGCAGCGCCCGGAAATCCGGGCGGCATATCTGGAAGGCGGACGACGGGGATAGCCACCACCCTCGTGCCCCGGACGCAGCGCAGCGCGTAGCTCTTGCGAAGCGGTGCGCTGCAGAGCCGGGGCCGTCACGAACGCTGTCGCTCGGTACGGTCCCGGCTCTGCGGAGCGGCATGAAGAATGCCGCACCGCGTCCGGGACAGGAGTCTGCGGCAAGATGCGGCGATTCCCCGCCGCAAATGGGCGAAATTTGCCGATGACTTCGCGGCCAAATCAGCCGACAATGCGCTCAAGTCCGCAAGCCCGGCGCGGGACCGCCGGGACTTCCCGTTCCAAGATCATCGTGAGGACCACCTATGAAACACACCAAACTCATCGGCCTGGCATTGGGCGCGTCGCTGGCGCTGTCGACCGCGGCGCTGGCGCAGGACATCACCATCGCGGTGGCCGGTCCGATGACCGGCGGCGAATCCGCGTTCGGACGGCAAATGAAGAACGGCGCCGAACAGGCAGTGGAAGACCTCAACGCCGCCGGCGGCGTGCTGAGCAAGAAGCTGGCGCTGCAGATCGGCGACGACGCCTGCGATCCGAAGCAGGCGCGCTCCGTGGCCGAGAAGTTCGCCAGTGCGAAGATCCCGTTCGTCGCGGGGCATTTCTGTTCGTCGTCGTCGATCCCGGCCTCGGAGGCCTATGCCGACGGCAACGTGCTGCAGATCACCCCGGCCTCGACCAATCCGCTGTTCACCGAGCGCAAGCTCTGGAACGTGGCGCGCGTCTGCGGCCGCGACGACCAGCAGGGCCTGGTTGCCGCCGACTACATCGCCAAGAATTTCAAGGGCAAGAACGTCGCCATCCTCAACGACAAGACCACCTACGGCAAGGGCCTCGCGGACGAGACCAAGAAGGCGCTCAACAAGGCCGGCTTCACCGAAAAACTGTTCGAATCCTACAACAAGGGCGACAAGGATTTTAACTCGATCGTCTCCCGGCTGAAGCGCGACAACATCGACCTCGTCTTTGTCGGCGGCTATCATCAGGAAGCTGGGTTAATCCTGCGCCAGATGCGCGATCAGGGCCTGAAAACCGTGCTGATGGCCGGCGACGCCATGAACGACAAGGAATTCGCCTCCATCACCGGCCCCGCCGCAGAAGGCACCCTGTTCACCTTCGGCCCCGATCCGCGCAACAAGCCGACCGCCAAGGCGATCGTCGAGAAGTTCAAGAAGAAGAACATCGATCCCGAGGGCTACACGCTCTACACCTACGCCGCGATGCAGGTGTGGTCGAAGGCGGTGGCGAAGGTCGGCTCGACCGATCCGAAAAAGGTGATGGAGGCGATCAAGGCCGGCGAATGGGATACCGTGCTCGGCAAGCTGTCGTTCGACGCCAAGGGCGACATCAAGGTGATCGACTACGTCGTCTACAAATGGGACGCCAAGGGCAACTACGCCGAGATCAGCCCCGGCAAGGGGACCTGAGCGCAGACGTTCCGCGCCTATCCTGACCAGGCGAACGCAGCAGGCGCGATTTTCATCGCGCCTGCTGCTCGTTTGCCTGCTAATATCCGTTCGACAAGACCAATAAGTTCACAGGGAGGCAGTCGTGCACCGTCACATTAGGGCATCGCTATTTGCCGCATTGACGCTACTCGCCGCGAGCCATGCGCTCGCAGACAGCGCGGTCCGGACCGATCCAGCCGGAGCAGGATTGTCGCCCGCGGGGCTGGCCCGCATCGACGCCTATATCAAGAACGAAATCGCGACCGAGAAGATTCCCGGCGCGCTGATGATCATCGAACGGCACGGCAAGCTCGGTTACGCCGCGAATTTCGGCGTTCGCGATCCCGGCACCAAGGCGCCGATGACCGACGATACGCTGTTCCGCATCTATTCGATGTCCAAGCCGATCACGTCCGTGGCCACGATGATGCTGGTCGAGGAAGGCAGGCTGATGCTGGACGAGCCGGTCGCAAAATACATTCCCGCCTTCGCCAATGTGAAGGTGGGCGTCGAATGGAAGAACGAGGACGGAACCGCCGGGCTTGAACTGGTGCCGTCGCGCCGGCCGATGACCATCCAGGATTTGCTGCGGCACACCTCCGGCCTCACCTACGGCTTCTTCGGAGAGGGCGCGGTGAAGAAGGCTTATGTCGACGCCAGGATCTTCTCCGAGGACGTCGACAACGCCGAATTTGCCGAGCGGGTCGCAAAGCTCCCGCTGGTCTATCAACCCGGCACGACCTGGGACTACAGCTACTCGACCGATATTCTCGGGCGGGTGCTCGAAGTGGCTTCCGGAAAGCCGCTTTATCAATTCTTCAAGGAACGCATTCTCGATCCCCTGGGAATGAAGGATACCACGTTCTACGTGACAGATCCGGCCAAGCAGCCGCTGATCGCCGAACCGTTCCCGACCGACCGCAAGATCGGCAACGATGCCGAGGTCAGCGACCCCCGCATCCAGCGCAAATGGGAATCCGGCGGCGGCGGCCTGGTGTCGACCATCGGCGATTATGTGCGCTTCGCGCGCATGCTCGCGAACGGCGGCACGCTGGACGGCAAGCGCTATCTCAGCCCGAAAACCGTGGCGTATATGGGATCGAACCATATCGGGCCGGCGGCGGGCGTGGCGCCCGGTCCGTATTACCTGCCGGGTCCCGGCTTCGGTTTCGGGCTCGGTTTCGCGGTGCGGACCGAGGCCGGCGTCAGCCCGATCGCAGGATCGGTCGGCGAAATGAACTGGTCGGGCGCTGCCGGCACCACCTTCTGGGTCGATCCCAAGGAAGAGATGTTCGTGGTGTTCATGTCCCAGACCGTCTCGCAGCGCGGCCGCATCCGCGCGGCGCTGAAGAATTTGGTGTATGGGGCGTTCGAGAAGTAAGCGCCTCTTACCTCTCCCCGCTCTTCGCGGGGAGAGGTCGAAGCCGGAGCGCAGCGCAGGCTTCGGGTGAGGGGGGAGGCACTGCGCTAAACACGATTGAGGATTCTCGGGTCGGCTAGCGCGAAGGCCTTCCGACCCGAGAGTCTTCAATTTTTGTTTAGCGCAGTGCCTCGCCCCTCACCCGGCTCGCATCTGACGATGCGACCCGACCTCTCCCCGCAAAGAGCGGGGAGAGGTTAAGATCTCACCCGAAACTCTGCAGCGCCGGGAACGTCTCCAGCAACCAGATGCTGACATCGGTAACCGTGCCGGTGAGAAAGCCGATCCCGGTCAGCACCATCAGCACGCCCATCGCGCGCTCGACGGTTGTGAGATGCCGCTTCATCCGCGCAAACAGCGACGAGAACTGTTCGACCATGAAGGCTGCGATCAGAAACGGAATCCCGAGCCCCGCCGAATACACCGCCAGCAGGCCGGCGCCCTTCGCCACCGTCGCCTCGCTGGCCGCGACCGAGAGGATCGCGGCCAATATCGGCCCGATGCACGGCGTCCAGCCGAACGCGAAGGCGAGACCCATCACATAGGCGCCCCACAGGCCGACCGGTTTTGGCGCGGTCAACCGCCCTTCCCGCATCAGCAATCCGATCCGCGTCAATCCTAAAAAATGCAGGCCCATGACGATGATGACAATGCCGGCCAGAATCGAAAGCTGCGCCGACCAGGCGCGGATCAGGCTTCCGATCAGCGAGGCGCTGGCGCCGAGCGCCACGAAAACGGTCGAAAAGCCGAGTACGAACATCAGCGCCGAGATCATCACCGCGCGCTTCGACGCCGCCGCCGTTTCATCGTTGGCGACATGCTCGATGGTGGCGCCGGTCAGATAGATCAGATACGGCGGCACCAGCGGCAGCACGCAGGGCGACAGAAAGCTGATCAGGCCGGCGATCAACGCGGCGGGGATGGTGACATCGTGAATCATGCTCTCTCAATGCACCGCGACCGCAACGGGATGCAAGGGAAGCGCACCCGCCTGAGCGTTTTGTGATCCGTGCGTGACCGGGTTGACCGGAGTGCTGCGCTGCGGTCATCTGAGCCGGCAGGAAAATACGATGAAAAATCTCCTCACCGATATATCCGGCGTTCGCGTCGGCCATGCCGACGACGCTCAGCTGGCATCCGGGGTCACCGCGGTGATTTTCGATCAGCCTGCGGTAGCGGCGATCGACGTGCGCGGCGGCGGGCCCGGCATCCGCGATGGCGCGGTGCTCGGTCTCGCCAACACGGTGGAACGGATCGATGCCGTCGCACTGTCGGGCGGCTCGGTATTCGGGCTGGAAACCGGCGGCGGCGTGCAGGCCTGGCTCGCCGAACAGGGACGCGGCTTTGCGGTCGGCGCTGCGCGCGTTCCGATCGTGCCCGGCGCAGTGGTGTTCGACCTGTTGAATGGCGGCGACAAGACATGGGGCCGTTTTCCGCCGTACCGCGATCTCGGTTACGCCGCGGCTGAGGCTGCGAGCCATGATTTCGCGCTGGGCAGCGCCGGCGCCGGATTCGGCGCCACCATGGCGAATTTCAAGGGCGGGCTCGGCTCGGCCTCGGCGGAAACCCCGGGCGGCGTGCGCGTCGCGGCGCTCGCGGTGGTCAATGCGGTCGGCAGCGTTACCGTCGGCGACGGGCCGTGGTTCTGGGCGGCGCCCTTCGAAATCGATGGCGAGTTTGGCGGGCGCGGCCTGCCGCCGTCATTCACGCCGCAAATGCTGGCGATGCGGCTGAAGGGGGCTGCTGCGGCGACAGCCGCGGAGAACACCACGCTGGCGGTGGTGGTGACCGACGCCATCCTGACAAAGCCGCAGGCCAAACGGCTGGCGATGATCGCGCAGACCGGCTTTGCCCGCGCGATCTACCCGGTGCACGCACCGCTCGACGGCGACGTGCTGTTCGCCGCCGCCACCGGCCAGAAGCCGATCGATCCACTGGTGGGCCTCACTGAACTCGGCATGGTCGCGGCCAATACGGTGGCGCGCGCCATCGCGCGCGGCGTGTATGAGGCGACCGCGCTGCCCTTCCCCGGCGCGCTGCCGGCCTGGAAGGGTCGTTTCGGGGGGTAGCTCGAATTGCTCCTTCGCGCGGCCCATGTTACGCGAAGCCGCCCGAACATCCGGAAACACCCATGTCTCAGCCCTTCGCGCCGCGTCCCCTTGTCATTGCGCCGTCGATCCTGGCCTCGGATTTCGCCAGGCTGGGCGAAGAGGTCCGCGCCGTCGATGCCGCCGGCGCCGACTGGATTCATCTCGACGTGATGGACGGGCATTTCGTCCCCAACATTTCCTACGGCCCCGATGTCATCAAGGCGATGCGGCCGCATACCAAGAAAATCTTCGACGCCCATCTGATGATCTCGCCGTGCGATCCCTACCTCGAAGCTTTTGCGAAAGCCGGCTGCGACCACATCACCGTGCATGCCGAGGCCGGCCCGCATCTACACCGTTCGCTGCAGGCGATTCGCGCGCTCGGCAAGAAGGCCGGCGTCTCGCTCAATCCGGGGACGCCGATCACCGCAATCGAATATGTCATCGACATGATCGACCTGGTGCTGGTGATGTCGGTCAATCCCGGCTTTGGCGGCCAGGCGTTCATCTCTTCCGCGTTGGGAAAAATCAGCGACCTGCGCGCGATGACCGCGGGCCGGCCGATCGACATCGAAGTCGATGGCGGCGTCGGACCGGATGTTGCGGGCCAGCTCGCCGCCGCCGGCGCCAACGCCTTTGTCGCCGGCTCCGCGGTGTTCAAGGGCGGCACGATGGAATCGTACAAAGGCAATATTTCCGCGATCAGGAATGCCGCGGCGGCCGCGCGTGGCGAGCTGGTTTAGGCGCTACTTCTTGCGCAGCACCCGGACGCTTTTCGCCAGCCAGCCATCGGACGGGTTCAACTTCAGCGCGGCTTCATAATCGCGAACGGCGCGGGCGGTATCCCCCGTCTTCTCGAATGCGATTCCGCGCCATTTCAAGGCATTGTAGTAGCCACCGCTGATGTCGAGCGCCTGGTTGAAATCTTCGATCGCGGCATCGTAGTTTTTCAGCTTGAGATGCGCATAGCCCCGGCCGGATCGGAGCCGCCCTTTGTCGCGGCGCACCAGACCGCCGAGCTCCAGCGCCTTGTCGTAGTCTTCCAGTGCCCGTTGCGGTTGGCCCCACCGGTTATAGGCTTCCGCCCGTCCAAGCATGAATTCGCCCGACGTGGCGTCAAGCTCGATCGCCTGGTCATAGCGGCGGACGGCTTCCTCGAATTTGCCGTCGCTGGCGAAGGCCAAACCCGCGCCGTGCGGGAATGCGCCGTTGTCCGGAAAAAGCCTGGCTCCGGCTTCGAAATCCGCGAGCGCGGGTTCGGGACGATCGCGATGATAGTAAAAATAACCGCGATATCGATAGGCGCTTGGATCCGACTCTCCAACGAGCTTGATCGCCGCGGTGTAGTCGGCTTCCGCCTGCTCGGCCTTGTCTGCAAGGTCGAAAGCGGTCGCGCGAAACGAAAGTATTTCCGCTTGCGCTTTGGCATCTGAGCGCAATCCAAGCGCTTCCGAATAAGTTTCGACAGCGCGGTCATAATCCTTTTTGCTGATGGCAGAGACAGCTTTTGTGAGGAGAAAATCCCGATAATCGTACGCCACCGCAGCCGAGCAGGAGGCTGAAAGCATTGCAGCGACAGCAATGCAACGTGCAAATCGCTTTAGTGCAAAGAGCACGCGCGCTCCCCTCTATCAGATCAAGAACCGGATTTTTTCACCGTCGCCACACTGGCCGTTCAAGCCGTGATCAGTCTGCTAAAATTCGCCCGTAGCTCGGCCTGAACATGGTTTAATGTAACCAGTTGCTTAATCGGCATCATGACTGGCGTGCTTGTTCGAGCGATCGCCTGCGCGCGCGGGAAAATGATCTAGCGCTGCTTCGGCGCTTCCAGGCCCTTGAGCAACAGCGCCAACAGCGCGTCGATCCGCGCGGCGAATGCCGGATCGCTCCATTCCTCGGCATGGGCGGGATGGTGAAAGCGGATGGTGGCATCGAAAATCGCGCGCGCCGAGGCTTTCACGTCGGTGATCTGGAACGCACCCTGCTTGGCGCCGTCGGACAGGATATGCTCGATCTGATCGGCGAGATGTTCCTTGTGCGCCTTCACCACATCGCGCGCCTCTTGCGCCAGCGCCAGATAGGTCGCGAACATCTCGGGGTCGTCGCAAACCTTCTTGTACTTGGCCGCAAACAGCGCGCGCAGCCAGCGTTCCAGCCGCGCAGGCGCCGGTCCCGGCGCTTCCGCGATCTTTTCCAGCGGAGTGCTGACGCGCTCGAGCCAGCGTTTCGCCACCGCGTCGCGCAGCGAGGCCTTGCTCGGAAAATGCCGGTACACGCTGCCGTGGCTGACATCCAGCGCACGGGCAACGTCGACGACGGTGGCCTTCGCCAGCCCGTAGCGGCGCAGCACGTCCTCGGTGACTTCGAGGATTCGCTCAGGGGTCAGAACCACCGCTTCGTTCATGTGTGCACCGTCCGGGTTGCCGGCCTGTTCCATCTGATGGGTGATTAATGGGTAAGCTTTTTGGCCTGCGCGGCAAGATGACGGGCCACGCGCTCGTTCAGCCAGCGGTGGATTTGTGCGGTCAGATAAAGGATTTCGATCGTCATGGGGTAGTCCTCTGCAACTCCGGGACTGGTACCTTGGCCAGCCCACGGGACGCCCTGGTCCGGCGACATGTCGGATATAGCACGTCACGCTGACAGATTTCAATATCTGTCAGTCAATGTTTCGTGATTGAAGCCCGCGCAAACCACGCCGATTCGCTCACCTTCCGACCAGCAGGCGGTCGGCCAGCCAGAGCGGCAGGCCATGTTCGCGGATCCGGCGGGCTGCCGTCTCGACATCGTAGGGAACACGGCACCAGGTGATTTCCCTGGCTGCGGTATCGAGCATCGCAAACGAGGCCGCGGGATTGCCGTCGCGGGGCTGGCCGACCGAGCCGAGCACGGCGAGCCAGCGCCGTCCGGGGAGCAATTGCACCGGAACACCCGAGGCTGGAACGAAACCCGTCATGTCAGCCGCGGCCGACATGGAATAGAGCGCCGGGCTGTGGATGTGCCCGCAGAAGGTGACGTGCAATGACGTCGCCATCAGGCTGCGCGCGGCGTCCGAGGTGCCCTGGACATAGCGCCAGCTCGCAGGATGGCTGGCTTCGGAATGAACGTAGAGCCGATCGTCTTCCTGCAACGCCAGCGGCAACTCGGCGAGGAAGCGGCGCTGTTCCGCGCCGAGCCGTCCGCGCGTCCACTCGATCGCGGCTTGGGCTTCCGGATTGAAGCTTATGGTCGGGGTGCTCACCGCCTCGTCGTGGTTGCCGAGCACGGCCATGGCTCCGCGATCGACCATGCCCATCACCGTCTCGACGGTCCATTCCGGATCGGCGCCGTATCCGACATAGTCGCCAAGCAAAATCGTTCGCTGCGCCCCGCGCGCCCGCGCAGCGTCGAAGCATGCGGCAAATGCCTGCCGGTTGGCGTGAATATCCGCGAAGATCGCCAGCAGCACGTTTGCTCCACGCTTTAAAATATCGTCCGCGCCTGCGCCGTCAGGTAACATGCGTCAACGACGGCCACTTTTCCACCTGGCCGGGTGGCCTCCCGCATTCCGATCTGCTAAAGCGCGGCGTAACCCCCAGATGTCAGAGTCGTCGATGATCCCCCGCTATACCCGTCCGGAAATGGCTTCCATTTGGGAGCCGCAGACCCGTTTCAAGATCTGGTTCGAGATCGAAGCGCATGCGGCGGATGCACAGGCGGAACTCGGCGTGATCCCGAAGGAAGCCGCGAAAACCATCTGGGCCAAGGGCAAGGACGCGACGTTCGACGTCGCGCGGATCGACGAAATCGAGCGCGAAGTCCACCACGACGTGATCGCCTTCCTCACCCATCTGGCGGAAATCGTCGGCCCCGAGGCGCGTTTCGTGCATCAGGGCATGACTTCGTCCGACGTGCTCGACACCTGCCTCAACGTGCAGCTCACCCGCGCCGCCGATATCCTGATCGCCGATATCGACAAAGTGCTGGCGGCACTGAAGAAGCGCGCCTTTGAGCACAAGATGACGCCGACCATCGGCCGCTCTCACGCCATTCACGCCGAGCCGGTGACGTTTGGCCTTAAACTCGCTTACGCTTATGCGGAATTCACCCGCGCCCGCGAACGCCTCGTGACCGCGCGCGGGGATATTGCGACCTGCGCGATCTCGGGCTCGGTCGGCACCTTTGCGCACATCGATCCGCGGGTGGAAGCACACGTCGCCAAGGCGATGGGTCTGACGCCGGAGCCGATCTCGACCCAGATAATCCCGCGCGACCGCCACGCGATGTATTTTGCGACGCTCGGCGTGATCGCTTCTTCGGTGGAACGGCTCGCCACCGAGATCCGGCATCTGCAGCGCACCGAGGTTCTCGAAGCCGAGGAATTTTTCTCCGAGGGCCAGAAGGGTTCCTCGTCGATGCCGCACAAGCGCAACCCGGTACTGAGTGAAAACCTCACTGGCCTTGCCCGCATGATGCGTGCCTATGTGAACCCGGCGATGGAAAACGTCGTGCTGTGGCACGAGCGCGATATCTCGCACTCATCGGCCGAGCGCATGATCGGCCCCGATGCGACAGTGACGCTCGACTTCGCGTTGAACCGGCTCGCGGGCCTGATCGAGAAGCTGCTGGTCTATCCCGACAACATGCAAAAGAACCTCGATCGCCTCGGCGGCCTCGTGCATTCGCAGCGGCTGCTGACCGCGCTGACACAGAAGGGCGCCAGCCGCGAGGACGCCTACAAGTTCGTGCAGCGCAACGCCATGCCGGTGTGGCGCGGCGAAGGCGATTTCCAGACCCTGCTGAAACAAGACGCCGACGTGAAGAAGTATCTTTCGGACGCCGAGATCGCCGAGCAGTTCGACCTCGGCTATCACTTCAAGCACGTCGATACCATCTTCAAGCGCGTGTTCGGCGAGGCGTGAGTAGTCCGTAGAGCGGGTTTAGCGCCGAAGGCGCGTAACCCACCAGCTGAATACGCTACGAGTCCCGATGGTGGGTTACGGCGCTTCGCGCCTAACCCACCCTACGCGCTCGTGCCGGCCTCAGGTGGACGTTCCAAAAAACAACCCGGTGGTAACCAGATTGGATTAACCTTGCGATGATGCCCGCAAGCCAGACCATTCTCGTGTTCGATTCCGGCCTCGGCGGCCTCACCGTTCTGCGCGAAATCGTTAAGGTGCGGCCGGACGCGCGCTATGTCTACGTCGCCGACGATGCGTTTTTCCCCTACGGCCACCACAGCGAGGAGCAGCTCGTCGCGCGCGTGGTGCCGCTGATCGGTGAATTGATCGACGCCCATGCGCCCGATCTCGTCGTGATCGCGTGCAATACCGCCTCGACGCTGGTGCTGTCGCATCTGCGCGCGGCATACAGCGTGCCCTTCGTCGGCACCGTGCCTGCGATCAAGCCGGCCTGCGCAAGCTCGAAATCCAGGCGCGTGTCGGTGCTCGGCACCAAGGGCACCGTCAAGCGCGAATATACCCAGGCGCTGATCCGCGATTTTGCCCAGGGCTGCCAGGTGACGCTGGTGGGTTCGGGGAATCTCGCCTCATTGGGCGAAGCAGCGCTGAACGGCGGCGGCGTGAGCGACGAAGATATATCAGCCGAGATCGCGCCGTGTTTTGTCGAGGATGCCGCGGACAATTCGGTCCGCACCGACACCGTGGTGCTGGCCTGCACGCACTTCCCGTTGCTGATGGACCGGCTGGTGGCGCTGGCGCCGTGGCCGGTGGACTGGATCGATCCGGCGCCGGCGATCGCGCGGCGCGTCGCGAATTTGCTCGGGCCGGGCAGCGGCGATGCCGATCGTGCCCGAGCCGAAATGGTATTTACCTCCGGGCGGCCGCATGCGCTGACCGAAGCGCTGGCGCCGTTTTTCGGCGGGGTTCCTGCGTAAAGCATTGGCTTTCCAGCCCGGCGGTCCCCTGCTAGTTTCGATTCACAGGGAGCAAAAAAATCATGATCAGAAAAATCGTACTTGGATTGACCGTCGCCGCATTCGCCTGCACCGGGGCCGCGCTTGGGCAGGGCATCAAACGCACGCCGCTGCAGAAGATCGATTTTCCGGCGGGCTACACCACGGTGACCGCAATCGCGGAAATCCCGCCGGGTGGATCGGCGGGCCGCCATACGCACCCGGGAGTCGAAACCGGCTATGTCATTGAAGGCGAAGGCGAGCTGATTATCGATGGACAGCCGACCAAGCTTTTGAAGCCCGGCAACTCCTGGGCCATTCCCGCCGGCGCCATTCATGACGCCAAGGTCAAAGGCGACAAGCCGTTGAAAATCATGGCTATTTATATCGTGGAAAAAGATAAGCCACTGGCCAGCCCCGCGCCGTAAGGTATAGAACCAGACTGGCGTCAGGCCGGTTGGATCATGCTAGATCAGTGAGCCGGCAGGCGGTTGTTCTGGTTTGCCGGCCCCCCGACGTGGGAACCCGAGTTAGAAGATGCGCGGAACGGTTCGAAAACTTTCAATGCCGCGCCGCCTTGTCGCCGATCTCATGCATGCGTCGCGGCGGGTGCCGTTTGTATCGCTGCGGCGAACCCTCGATATCAGGCCGCTGATCGAGGCGCGGGCCGCGTCGGCGCAGCGGCCCGGCTGGGCGGCGATCTTCGCCAAGGCGTTCTGTCTGGTGGCGCGCGACGAGCCGGTGCTGCGCACGCTGTATCTGAAATGGCCGTGGCCGCATTTCTATGAATTGCCGCGCAGCGTCGGCATGGTCGCGATTGCGCGGGTGGAAGACGGCCAGGATTGCGTTCTGCCGCAAAAGGTCAGCGCCGCCGACGAACTGTCGCTGGCCGACGTCGATGGCCTGATCCGCCACGCCAAAACCGCCGCAGTCGACGACGTGCCGGCGTTCCGGAAAATCCTGCGGGCGACGCGGTTGCCGTTGCCGGTGCGGCGGCTGGTCTGGATGATCGGACTGAATTTCGGCCGCCAGCGCGCCAATTATTTCGGCAGCTTCGGGATCACCTCGGTTGCCGCCTACGGCGCCGGCGAGTTGCATGCGCTGAGCCCCGGACCGTTCATCGTCAGCTACGGCGTGGTGGGACCGGACCGCACCATCGATGTGGTGATCCGCTGGGATCACCGGGTGACCGACGCGGCGCTGATCGCAAAAGCCCTGACCCGGCTCGAGCAGGTGCTGAACACCGCGATAGCGGGCGAATTGCTCGGCCAAAGGCAGGCCTTGGAGCCAAAAGCCATCCGCGCCGTCGCGACTTGATCCCCCGGGGGCCCCGAATCGCCGAAAAAGCTTGGTTTTGGCCCGCAAATCCCGGCCCTCTCGTTTGACATCCCGGCCATTTCTCCCTAAGAAACGCCTGCTCGCGGGCCGGTTTCGGCCCGCGTTGCGTTTCGCGACCCGTGGTCCACCCAAGCTTTACGGGCTGGACCTGTCGGCACCGGGAACTTCCCGGCGCACAGGAGGGCGCGTCTCCTCAAATCGTAACAGCAAAAGAGGACGCGATGACCAAGCGCAGTGAGGCGAAATACAAGATCGATCGCCGGATGGGCCAGAATATCTGGGGCCGCCCGAAGAGCCCCGTCAACAAGCGTGAATACGGCCCGGGCCAGCACGGCCAGCGCCGCAAGGGCAAGCTTTCCGACTTCGGCGTGCAGCTGCGCGCCAAGCAGAAGCTCAAAGGTTATTACGCCAATATTTCCGAGCGCCAGTTCCACGGCATCTATGTCGAAGCCGGCCGCATGAAGGGCGACACCGGCGAGAACCTGATCGGCCTTTTGGAGCGCCGTCTCGACACCGTGGTCTATCGCGCCAAATTCGTCGCCACCATGTTCGCCGCGCGCCAGTTCATCAATCACGGCCACGTCAAGGTGAACGGCCGCCGCGTCAACATCTCCAGCTTCAAGGTCAAGGTCGGCGACGTGGTCGAGGTCAAGGAATCCTCAAAGCAGCTCACCGTCGTGCTGGAAGCCAACCAGCTCGCCGAGCGCGACGTGCCCGACTTCCTCGAAGTCGATCACGGCAAGATGACGGCGAAGTTCAACCGCATTCCGCATTTGTCTGATGTGCCGTTCGCGGTGCAGATGGAGCCGCATCTGATCGTCGAATTCTATTCGCGCTGATTTGTTTGGCGCCGGACGAGAAAAGGCCCCGGTTTTGCCGGGGCCTTTTTGTTGCTTCGTCGTAAATTTTAAATTCGTCATGCCCGGCCTTGTGCCGGGCATCCACGTCTTTATGCTCGCAAGCAAAATAAGACGTGGATGGCCGGGACAAGCCCGGCCATGACGAGATGAGAGTTCGGCATGCTCTACACCCCCACCCCGCGCGATCCGAAACAAACGCCGGTCCGCATCAACCTGCTGTCGGACACCCAGACCCGGCCGACGCCTGGCATGCGCGAGGCGATGGCGCGAGCCAACGTCGGCGACGAGCAGATCGGCGACGATCCGACCACCAACCTGTTGTGCGAACGCGTCGCCGATCTGCTCGGCAAGGAGGCCGCGGTGTTCATGCCGTCGGGCACCATGTGCAACGTCTCGGCGACGCTGTCGCATTGCCGGCCCGGCGACGAGATTCTTGCGCACGAGACCGCGCACATTATCGCCCGCGAAGGCGGCGCGCATGCAGCCCTCGGCGGCTTCCAGGTCACCAGGCTGCCGGGCGCGGACGGCAAATTCACCCTCGACACGTTTCGCGCGGCGCTGCATCCGCGCACCCGCTACGAGCCGCCGCAGACCGTGGTCAGCGTCGAGCAAACCGCCAATATCGGTGGCGGCACCGTCTGGAGAAAGGCCGATCTCGACGCCATCGCGGAAGCCGCGAAAGCCAACGGCATGGTCACCCATATGGACGGCGCGCGGCTGCTGAACGCCTGCGTCGCCACCGGCATTTCCGCGCGCGACATGTCCGAGGGATGGGATTCGGTATGGATCGATTTCTCAAAAGGCCTCGGCGCGCCGATCGGGGCGGTAATGGCCGGCTCGCACCAATTCATCGACGAAGTCTGGCGCTGGAAGCAACGGCTCGGCGGCTCGATGCGCCAATCCGGCGTGTGCGCCGCGGCCTGCGTCTATGCCCTCGACCACAACATCGACCGGCTTGCCGACGATCACGCCAATGCCCGCGCGCTGGCGCGGGGGCTGTCGCAGATCAACGGCATCGAGGTGCAGCAGCCGGAAACCAACCTGGTGTTCTTCGATCCCGCCGGCAGCGGTGTTTCGGGTACGAAAATGGTTTCAGAATTGCGTCAGCGCGGGGTGCTGCTCGCCGTGATGGACGGCCGGATTCGTGCGTGCATCCATCTCGATATCAGCGCCGGCATGATCGAGGAGACGCTCGGCCTGATGCGCGAGATCGTGCGGGCGGCCTAGGGCGCGATGCCCTACTTTTCCGATATAGCCTGCACCGGCCGAACTATTTGGCCGGAATCGTGCTACGCTTGATCCGCCACTACGCTAGGCAGCACTTTCCAACCAATCGGGAGGGGTTTCCATGAGCACGATACAAACCGATCGACAACCCGGAGTTCGCCTGGGCCCAACCATGCTGCACGCACTGGCAAAGAACTGGTGGCTGCTGTTGTTGCGCGGCATTGCAGCGATCATCTTCGGCCTGCTTGCCTTTGCCTGGCCTGGCTTGACCCTGTTGACGTTGATTCTGTTCTACGGCGCATTTGCACTTGTAGACGGCGTGCTCGCAGTCATTGAGGCTATCACCGGTGGTGCGCCGGGATCGCGCTGGTGGTTGGCCATTGTCGGTCTGCTTGGTATTGCCGCCGGGCTCGTGACGTTCCTGACGCCAGGTCTCACCGCGCTCGTGCTGCTGTTTTTTATCGCCGCCTGGGCAATCGCGACCGGAGTGTTTCAGATCATAGGTGCGATCAGGCTGCGCAAGGAGATCGATAACGAATGGCTGTTGATCCTCGGCGGTATCATCTCGGTGCTGTTCGGGGTCAGCATGCTGTTTGCCCCGGGCGCCGGTGCGCTCGCGCTCGTCTGGGTGATCGGTATCTATTCCGTCATCACGGGCGTGATCTTCGTCGCGCTGGCGTTTCGGTTGAAGAAGCACGCCTGACGGGAGTTTAGACGCGGCACGGCGGCACCCTTCCGGATTCTCCGCGACTGCGCGATCATAAGCCTGCCACTCGTCAGTCGAATTGCTTTGTCCCTGCGGTTTGCGCCGCCGAACCGACCTCGACAAGCACGGCTGTTGTGGCGATCAATTCGGTTTCGGCGACCGCAGCGTTACGCGGCCGCCAGAGTGCGACCGCAGCCGTACGCGGCCGCCAGAGTGTAATGCCGAGCGCGAGATATGCCGCGCCGGTCCACAATGACTGCCAGTTGTTGGGCCCTTCGTTGAAGATGATATAGAGCGCCGCAGCGCCGAACAGTCCGGCGAATACCGCCTCGGCAAGCGGCTGCGCGCCTGATTTCGGGTTGAGCAATCCCACCGTCCAGAATGGCACCACGGCCATGGTCAGGGCGGCGAACGGGAAATCGCGCCAGCGTGCGTCGAACACCAGGCTTAGCGCGGTTTGTGCGGCGATCAGGGTGGTCACGATCAGGGTGAAGCCCAGGATTGCCGTCATGACGTGCTGGCTTCGGCCTTCGGCCGGCATCAGCAGTTCATGAAACGCCGGAAGCGCGCGCCCCGTCATCGACGCATGCGCCGATAGCAGCGGCGCGGCCATTGCTGCAGCCAGCAGCGCGCCCTGCAGCAGCCAACCGCCGATCCCAAAACTTTCATGCAGCATCTGCTCGGCGCTTATTCCGAGCAGAATCCCGCCGGCGGTCGCAGATATCGCTACCGCAACCCATGATGCCAATCGCGGCGGCGATGGCCTCAGCTTCCGCGTCAACAAGGCTGCCCCGAATACGCAGATGCAGAACAGCAGCCCGCACCCCATCTGCAGCTGCCAGAACGGATAGTTGCTGATGGCTGCTCCGGGGGGATATTTCGGCTTGCGCTCGCTTCCATCGAGCAAGCCCCAATAGCCGCCCACCGTTCCTTCCCAGCGCCGCTTCCATGGCTCGTCATAGGCCTCGAACAGGTTGACGCGAAAATTGTCCCGTCTGGCCCGATCGAGAATCTCGGAAACAAACCGCGCCTGATTGATACGGGAGGGCAGCGCGCCGTCGCGCATCCGCCCGTGACTGGGCCATCCGGTTTCGCCGATCAGTATCTCCTTGCCGGGAAAGGCCAGCGCCACCTGCCTTCGGACGTCGTCCACATGGGCTGCCGCGTCTTCGGCGCGGGCTGGAACGTCCTCCCAATAGGGCAGGAAATGAACGGTGACGAAATCCACATCGGCGCCGACTTCGCGGTAGCGCAGCCAGAACTCCCAAACGTCGGCATAGGTCACCGGAATAGTCACGCGCGGTCTGACCGAGCGGATGATCTCCCGAAGGTCGGACACGGTCATCTCGCCGCGCAGCAGTACTTCGCTGCCGACGATGATCGCCGTGACGGAGCCTGGATGATCCCGGGCCAGCGCGATCGCGGTGTCGATGAGAAGCGCGTTCTTGGCGCGATCGCGTCCGATCCAGACCCCGAGCAGAACCTTCAATCCCACCCTGGACGCGAGCTCGGGCACCTTGTCCAGCCCGTTGTCGATCGAGTAGGTGCGGATGCATTTGGTGATCCGGGCGAGTTCGACCAGATCCTCGGCGATCTGCTCCGGGCTGACGACCAGCTTCGGGTTATGCGGCGTTTGATCGCCCCTGAAAGGCGCGTAGGAAACGCATTCCAGCTT
This sequence comes from uncultured Alphaproteobacteria bacterium, assembly GCA_963710045.1. Classification (GTDB taxonomy): domain Bacteria; phylum Pseudomonadota; class Alphaproteobacteria; order Rhizobiales; family Xanthobacteraceae; genus Bradyrhizobium. Next base: position 93,627 of record CAVPZO010000077.1, read on the forward strand.
CGCCGCGGGATCGATCGGCGCGCGCGCCAGGGTTACCGGGATGGCCAGCCACCACCATACCGCCGCAACCAACCCAAGGGAGATGACAAAGAGCGCCAGCGGCGTTCGCAAGGCGAGAGTCCTATCGTTCAACAAGCATGTCGATTGGCGGGCACGCCGTTTGCGCTGTTCGAGCGGAATTTGTAGCATCCGGTTCCGGCCTGCATCAAGGCCGGGCGCGAAGGGTGAGCTCTGTGTCTGCCGCATATTTGTCCCAGCGCGAACGCGTGACGTGATGGCATTCAAAAGACTTTCCCGCCGTCAGTTCGCTCGCGTCGCCGGCTGGTCGGTTTTTGGACTGCCGGCGCTGTTGGCCGGATCCGGTCAAGCCGCTGGGGAAGACGGGTTGCCGAACCGGGGTTTTCCGGGCGGCTTTCTCTGGGGGACGGCGACCTCATCCTATCAGATCGAGGGGGCGGTCAACGAAGACGGCCGCGGCCCGTCGATCTGGGACCGTTTCGCCCGGATACCCGGGACCATCGCCGATCGCAGCAACGCCGACACCGCGACCGACCATTTCAATCGCTACAAGGAAGACGTTCAGTTGATGAAGGCGCTGGGCGCCAAGGCCTATCGTTTTTCGATTGCCTGGCCGCGCGTCTTCCCGAACGGAGCCAATCCGCCAAACCCGAAGGGGCTCGATTTCTACAAGCGGCTGCTGGACGAGTTGTCGGCGAACGGCATCGAGCCATTTGCGACCCTGTATCATTGGGACCTGCCGCAGGCGCTGCAGGATCGCTTCGGCGGCTGGACCTCCCGCGATACCTCAAAGGCCTTTGCGGATTATGCGGCCTATGTCGCCGAGCGTCTGAGCGACCGGGTAAAACACTTTTTCACGATCAACGAATGCTCCCGGCTGGTTCACCTCGGGCATGAATTGGGCGCCGATGCCCCGGGCCTCAAATTGTCCCGATCGGAATTGAACCAAGTCCGTCACAACGTCGCGCTGGGACACGGTCTCGCGGTACAAGCCGTCCGCGCCTCTGCGCGCGCCGGGACCAAGGTCGGTCCGGCGGAGAATGCCGTGAGCTGTATCCCCGCGATCGAAACACCTGAAAATATCCGCGCAGCCGAGATTGCGACGCGCGAGCTCAATGCCGGCTATCTGACCGTGATGCTGGAGGGAAACTATACCGATGCATACCTCGCGCAAGCCGGCAAGGATGCTCCGAAAACCACCACTGAGGATTTGCGCATCATTTCATCTCCGGTGGATTTTGTCGGGCTGAATGTTTACACGCCCGACCATTACGTCGTTGCCGCCGACAACGAACGCGGTTTTACCCTCGCCCCGTTTCCGGCATCGTTTCCGCACATGAAAGCGAGCTGGCTCAGGCCCGGCCCCGAGGCACTGTATTGGGTGCCGCGCCACGTCGCCAAACTGTGGAACGTGAAGTCGATCTATATCACCGAGAACGGAACGTCGGGGAGCGACAAACCGGCCGCGGACGGCACGGTCTATGACGTGGATCGCATCATGTATCTGCGCAATTATTTGACGCAGCTGCAGCGCGCGACGTCCGAAGGCGTACCCGTGCTCGGGTACTTTCTGTGGAGCCTGATGGACAATTTCGAATGGTCGGATGGTTATGAGCAGCGCTTCGGCCTCTATCACGTCGACTTCGACACCAAGCGCCGCACGCCGAAGCTGAGTGCCTCGTTCTATCGCGAGACCATCGCGCGAAATGCCGTGGCGTGATGGCTCGCGTCACCTCTCCCCGCTTGCGGGGAGAGGTCGAAGCCGGAGCGCAGCGAAGGCTTCGGGTGAGGGGGACTCTCCACGCGCTCGGACTCGCGGAGAGTCCCCCTCACCCGGATCGCATCTGACGATGCGATCCGGCCTCTCCCCGCAAGCGGGGAGGGGCAAGAAAGTTCAATCCTTGCGCAATCCCTTACCCATCGCTTCATAGATCAGCGTCTTCAGCTCCAGTTGAATCCGCCCGCCCTGTTCGGGGGCCTGCACCATGAAGACGACCAGCATGTCGTCCCTGGGGTCGACAAAATAGAACGAGCCGCCCGCGGCATCCCAGCGATATTCGCCGAGCGGCCACGTCGTGTTCGGCGGCGGCGCGGTGCGCACGGCAAAGCCGAGGCCGAAGCCGCTGGTGGGGCCCGGAAAATAGAACGGATCGTGCAGGATCCCGGTCTCCGGCCCGATATGGTCCGACGTCATCGACGCGACCGTCTCTGGCTTGAGATAACGCCGGCCATCCAGTTCGCCTCCGTTCAGCAGCATCTGCAGGAAGCGGGCGTAGTCCGGTGCCGTCGAGACCATGCCGGCACCGCCGGATTCCCAGCGCCGCGGCATTTTTGGGCTGAGCACTCCCGCGATCCGGCGGCCGAACCTTATCTTCTGGCCTAAACGGCCGCCGGGCAATGGTTCGGCAATACGCGACCAATTGGCCCTGTCGGCAACATAGAATCCGGTCTCGGTCATGCCGAGCGGATCGAGCAGTCTTTGTTTCTCGAACTGCAACAGCGTCTGCCCTGATGCGACCTCGACGACGCGGCCGAGTATGTCGGTCGAATGGCCGTAGTCCCAGCGCACGCCGGGCTGATCGGCGAGCGGCAGTCTGGCGATGCGCCCGGCGAACTCGGCATTGTCGAAGTCGCCGCTGTACAGCGCGGGGTTCGCATAGAGCTTTTTGATCTGGCCTTCGCCAAAGAAGCCGTAAGTGATCCCCGAGGTGTGCCGCAGCAGGTCCAGGATCGTGATCGGACGCTTCAGCGGTTCGAGCTTGAGCGGATACTGGCCGGCTTCATCGGAAAGATCGACGCCGACTTTTGTGTCGGCGAAAGCCGGAATGAATTTCGAGACGGGATCGTCGAGCGACAGCTTGCCGTCCTCGGCCAGCATCATGATTGCGACCGAGGTGACGGCCTTGGACATCGAATAGATCCGGAAGATGGTATCCGGCGTCATCGGCAGCCTGGTCGCGACGCTGCGTACGCCGAAACTTTCGAGATAGACTTGGCTGCCGTGCTGCCGGATCAGCAGCACGGCGCCGGGAATCTTGCGGGTCGCGACCTCGTTGCGGATCACCTCGCCAATCCGGGCGAGATCGGCGCGTGAGAGACTTGCCGCGGCCGGCGTCCGCGGTTCGGCCCGCCCGTCCGGCGGCCAGCCGGCGGCTATGAAAACCGCAAGCGCCGCCGCAACAAGGCAGCGCGCTGCGAAACTCTCAGTTCTCCATCGCTTCATAGACCAACTGCTTGAGCGTGCGCTGGACGCGCTGGCGTTCGGTGGGCGTCTGCTGCAGCACCACGAAGAACATGTCCTGCTTGCGGTCGACCACCATATAGCAGCCGGCGGCGCCGTCCCATTTCAGTTCGCCCAGCGATCCCGGCGGAGGCGGTTTTGCATTTCCAGGATCGGTGCGCACGGCAAGTCCGAGGCCCATGCCAAAACCGTCGCCGGGAAAATAGAAATGATCCCGCTCGACGCCGGAGCCCCTGCCGATATGGTCCGAGGCCATCAGTTCGAACGTCTTCGGGGAAAGATAAGTCTTGCCCTCGAACGACCCGCCATTGGCCAGCATCTGTGCAAAGCGCGAAAAGTCCGCCATGGTCGAAACCATGCCGCCAGAGGCGGATTCCCATTTCTGGCGAACTTCCGTCCTGTACTCGCGGCCGACCCGGAAATTACTGTCGTTCGGCACCGGCTGGGCGAGCAGCTTCAGCCGCTCCGGTTCGGTGACGAAGAAGCCGGTATCTTTCATGCCGAGCGGATCGAGCAGCTTTTCCTTCTCGATTTCGAACAATGATTTTCCGGACACGATCTCCATGATCCGCGCCAGCACGTCGGTGGAATGGCCGTATTGCCAGAGCGCTCCCGGCTGATTGTGCAGCGGCAGTTTTGCAATTCGCTCGGCGAATTCGGCCAAATCGAACTCGCCGGCATAGAGATTTGCCGCAGCATATGCCTTGCGCACCACGCTGTCGCCATAGAAGCCATAGGTGATGCCGGAGGTATGGCGCATCAGGTCGAGAATGGTAATGGGTTTGGTCAACGCCACCAGTTCAAGCGTCGTCTTGCCGTCCTCGGCCTTCTTCTCGACACCGACCTTCATGTTTGCGAAAGAGGGAATGTATTTCGAAACGGGATCGTCGAGCTTGATCTTGCCGTCCTCGACCAACTGCATCGCCACCACGGAGGTGATCGCCTTGGTCAGCGACGACAGGCGGAAGATGGTCTGGTCGGTGATCGGCGTCTTGGACACCACGTCCTGCACGCCGAAGGTTTGGTGATAGACCGGTTTGCCGCGCTGCTGGATCAGGACGTTGGCACCGGCGATCTTGCCTGTCGCCACCTCGTTGTTGAAGAACTCGGTGATCTTCGCAAGCTTGTCCTGGTTGAAACGTGCCCCTGCGGGAAGTTCGAACGTGCCTTCGGCGCGGGCCGGTGGCGATGTCAGTATCAGCGCACCGCCAGCCAGCACGCACAGCAATTTTGCAGAATTCATTGGACCCCCTTCTCGAACTCGACAAGCCACTGTAGCCGCCAGCTTTATCGGCACAAGGGGTGCCGGCGTAGCCCGGATGAGCGAAGCGATATCCGGGACCAGCGCAACGCCTTCCCGGATATCGCTTCGCTCATCCGGGCTACAGGCCAAACGCAAAAACCTCAATTCTCCATCGCTTCATAGATCAGCTTCTTCAGCGCCGTCTGGATGCGCTGGCGCTCCGACGGCGTCTGTTGCATCAGGATGACGAACATGTCCTGCTTGCGGTCGATGATGAAATAGCAGCCGCTGGCGCCGTCCCATTTCAATTCGCCCAGCGAGCCCGGCGGCGGCGGTTTGGCGTTGCCGGGATCGGTGCGCACGGCGAAGCCGAGGCCGAAACCGAAACCATCGCCCGGAAAATAGAAATAGTCGCGCCCGATACCGGAATTCGGCCCAACATGATCGGCCGCCATTTCATTGAATGCCTGCGGACTGAGATATTGCCTACCGTCGAGCGAGCCGCCATTGAGCAGCATCTGGGAAAATTTCGCGAAATCCGTGACAGTCGAGATCATGCCGCCGCCGCCGGATTCCCATTTCATCATCCTGCGCGCATTGCGAATGCTGCCGGCGCGAAAAATGTTATCGTTCGGCATCGGCTCCGCCAGCAGCGGCAGCTTGGCCGGGTCGGTGATGTAGAAACTTGTGGCGGTCATGCCGAGCGGATCGAGCAGTTTTTCCTTCTCGAATTGCAGCAGCGATTTTCCCGAAACCACCTCGATGACGCGGCCCAGCACGTCGGTGGAATTGCCGTAATCCCACAGCGTGCCCGGCTGCTCGGCCAGCGGCAGCCTGGCGATGCGCTCGGCGAACTCGGCATTGTCGAAATCGCCGCCATAGATCAGCGCGTTGGCATAGGCCTTCCGGACCAGGCTATCGCCGTAGAAGCCGTAGGTGATGCCCGAGGTATGCCGCATCAGGTCCAGAACCGTGATCGGCCGCTGCAGCGGCGCCAGTTCGAGCTTGTTGTCGCCGTTCTCGGCCTTGAGCTCGACGCCGACCTTGGCGGTGGCGAAGGACGGGATGTATTTCTCAAGCGGATCGCTCAGCTTGAGCTTACCCTCGTCGACCAGCATCATCGCGGCGACGCTGGTGACCGGCTTGGACATCGAATAGACCGTGAAAATCGTGTCGTCGGTCATCGGCAGTTGGGTCGCGACGTCGCGCACCCCGAATTTTTCGAAATACACCGGCTTGCCATGCTGCTGGATCAGCACGATGGCGCCGGGATCTTGCCGCTGGCGATTTCGCTGCGAAAGAATTCGCCGATGCGCTCGAGCTTTTGCCGATTGAAATGCGCTCCCGCAGGAAGATCGAAGCTGCCTTCCGCCGGCGCGGGGCCGATGGATGTCGCGAGCAACGCGGCGCCGGCCAGCGACCGCAATACAAACCCAGGATTCATCACTCCCCCCGCTCCGTCATTGCGAGCGAAGCGAAGCAATCCAGAGCCGCAAGCGCAGACTGGATTGCTTCGTCGCTTCGCTCCTCGCAATGACGCATTTCGAACTATATTCTGCTAAAGTAGCGGAGGCCAGCTGCGGGCCAATTCGCTATAGGGATGTTGCAACCCGCGAGATTGCCCATGGTGCCCGACTTCGTTGCACTCTATGCCGTCGTTATTGTTCTGTTTTCCCTGATTTATTTCTCGTTTGCTTCGATACCCTTTTTGTTCGTCCGGTTCGACGTTCCCGAAGTATCGCGATTGTTTCGCAGCCTGTTCAATTCCCATTTCTGGATCGTTGCTGTCACCGGCCTCTTGGCAGCGGCAGTCTTTGCCGCAAGCGGCCGCATCGGGTTCACGGCTGAAATGCTGCTGCTCGCTGCGACCGCAATGGCCGTGCGGGGAGAGTGCTTCAGCTGATCGACACCCAGCAAACCGCCTGGCAATCGGGCGACGCTGCAGCAATGCGGCGGATGCGTCTGATCCATTGGGGCGGTATGCTGGGCAATATTGTCGTCATTGCCGCGGTTGCCCGGCAGCGTGCGGCACATTCTTTGACACGCCTTGTGGCGGCGGGCCGATTGCAAATACCAACGGAAAACGCAGATGAGCAGCTTCTCTCCAAGCAGGTTCTCCTGGCGCTGGTGGCCACGGAACAACAACAAATCCGCGAGCGACGCGGAGCTTGCCTCGAAACGATTTAAGGACGGGGATCGGCGTCAACTGCTCCAGGCGCTCTCTGCGCTAGCCGGCAGCGGCGCCTTGGCCGCGATGGCACACCCCGCCGCAGCGAAAGATTCCAGCGACCTGCCGCCTCCCAAACGGGCGCTGACCGGCCGCGATGAAGCCGGCAAGTCGGTGTTCAAGTCCTTTGACGTGACTTCCAAGGTAGTGGAGATCAACTCCAATCCGGGACTGACATTCTATGAACTCTACATGACGGAGGGCGTGCCAAAGCTCACGGGCCTCGAGCCGGACCCGATGTTGGCGGGTACGAAAGCCTTCCCCGGCCCGGGGGGTACGATGTTTCGTCTTATCTCTTATCCGCCCAGGCGGCCTGAAGGTTACAAGCCGCCGCCCGGTGTCACGTTCGAGAGCGCGCTGAAGGAATTGAACGACAAGGTCCCCGGCATGGGCGACGTCATGGAGCGCGGCGCTCCGGGCATGCACACATCGGATACCATCGATTACGGCATCGTGGTTCGTGGCGAGATGACGCTGGAACTGGACGACGGACAGAAGGTGCATTTGCGCCAGGGCGATTGCGTCGTGCAAAACGGTACCCGCCATCGCTGGCGCAACCCGTTGCCGGAGCCCTGCCTGATGGCCTTCATCTCGGTCGGCGGCAAGCGCGGCTAGGACCTGGAGTCGACCAGTGGCCGTAGCCCGGATGAGCGAAGACCGTATGTCCTTCCCAGATTGAGGCGACTCGCCCTCGATGCGCAAGCGAGGGTTGCCCGGATGGCGGGTAGAGCCTCACGCAAGGAGGACGAGTCATGGCGGATTATAGCGAAGTATTTGTAGGGATCGATACATCGAAACTGCGCAATGCGGTGGCGATTGCGGAAGCTGGCCGGAGCGGCGACGTCCGCTATTTGGGCGAGTTGGAGAACAGCGAGGCGGCGACGATCAAGCTAGTGAAGAAGCTTGCGTCACAGCATCGGCGAGTGACGTTCTGCTATGAGGCCGGGCCGACCGGGTACGGGCTGTATCGGCAGATCAAGGCTCTCGGCCACGAGTGTGTGGTGGTGGCGCCATCGCTGATCCCGAAGAAGCCGGGCGACCGGGTGAAGACCAACCGGCGTGACGCGCTCAACCTGGCCAAGCTGTTGCGCGCGGGCGAACTGACCGCGGTCTGGGTTCCGGATGCGCGGCACGAGGCGATGCGGGATCTGGTGCGGGCGCGCGAGGCAGCGGTCGACGAGCTCAAATCCAAACGCCAGCAGGTCTTGTCGCTGCTGCTGCGGCTCGGCCGACATTTTACCGGCAAGCGGACCTGGACCAGGGCTCATATGAACTGGCTGATGGGCCAGAAGCTGGCACACCGCGAACAGCGCATCGCCTTCGAGGAGATGCTGCTCGCGGTGCGGCAAGCCGCCGAGCGCGTCAGCCGGCTCGAACAGGCGATCGCCGCGGCAGTACCGGAGTGGTCGCTTGCGAAGGTGGTGACGGCGCTGATGGCCGTGCGTGGTCTCGATCTCATCTCGGCCACGATTTTCCTCGCCGAGATCGGCGACCTGTCGCGCTTTGCCAGCCCGCGCCAATTGATGGCCTATCTAGGCCTGGTGCCAGGCGAAGCGTCGACCGGTGACAGGGTCTGGCGCGGCGGCATCACCAAGGCCGGCAACCATCGGGCACGGCGGGTTCTGGTGGAGTGTTCCTGGAGCTATCGCCATCCCCCGCGTGTCGGCAAGAAGAAGCTTGCCAGGGTAGAAGCAGCACCGGCGGCCGTGCAGCAGATCGCCTGGAAGGCCCAGACCCGTCTGAGCGCGCGCTATCGGGCATTGGCGCGGCGCGGCAAACGGCCGACTTTGGTGGTGACCGCGATTGCGCGGGAGCTGTCGGGCTTCATCTGGGCCGTCAGTCGCGCCGCCGCCACGCCCGCGCCATCGGCGATCTGAGCACATCGACAGTCTAAGGAGCCAGCACCCGGACTGCGATCCGGACAAATATCGTGCAACGGCGGGGGCGAAGCCACGGCAGGGGAATTCCCGATATCGCTTTGTGGCCGATCAAAAGATCGATGCCCGCGCGTAGACTAAGGACAGCCCCGGACGAAATCCCGGAACTGCGGTTTAAACCCGCGTATCAGAGTTTGAGCACCGACGTCTTCAGGCTTCGCCTCCACCGTTGCACGATCATCCCTACCGCAATCTCCAGCGAAAATCGCATGGAGGCGATATCTCACGCTCAAATCACTTGACGAAGGACATCAGAGCGATATCCGGGGCGGTGTTGTCACGCGGGGAGTCCCGGATGTCGCTTCGCTCATCCGGGCTACGACTTGGCCTCGTCCAGCGCTCTCCGATGCAGACGCGCGCTCTCGTCCGAAAAGCAGCAGAAGATGACGCTGACGACGACGGGCGCCGCGGCCAGCGTGTCGATCACCGTCGTCACGGCAATCTTCGCCGCACGATCGGCCGGAAAACGGTAGACGCCGGTGGAGATGGCGGGAAAGGCAACCGATGCCAGGCCGTGGTTCTGGCACAGCTCCATCGCGCGGCGATAGCATGAGGCCAGCGCTTCATCCTCGCCTTCGCTGCCGCCGTGCCACACCGGCCCGACGGCATGAATGACATGCCGCGCCGGCAGCCTGTAGCCTGAAGTGATCTTGGCGTCGCCGGTTTCGCAGCCGCCGAGCGTGCGGCATTCGGCTAACAGTTGCGGCCCGGCCGCGCGATGGATCGCGCCGTCGACGCCGCCTCCGCCGAGCAGCGAGCTGTTCGCGGCGTTGACGATGGCGTCAACGCTTAAAGTCGTGATATCGGCGACGATGACTTCGAGCCGCGCCGGACCGATGTCGCGCGCAGCCAGTGTCAGGCCGAAGCGGTGACCGTGACGCCCTTGTCGGCGAGCAGCTGCTGCAGCTCGCCGGCCTGGAACATCTCGCGGATGATGTCGCAGCCGCCGACGAACTCGCCCTTGACATAGAGCTGCGGAATGGTCGGCCAGTTCGAATAGGTCTTGATGCCGTTGCGCAGGTCGGCGGATTCCAGCACGTTGAGGCCCTTGTAGCCGACGCCGACGTGGTCGAGGATCTGGACCACCTGGCCGGAAAAACCGCACTGCGGAAACTGCGGCGTGCCCTTCATGAACAGCACGACGTCGTTCGACTTCACTTCGTTATCGATGAATTGCTCGATGCTCATATTCGCGTCCTTTTGCGGCGCAGCCGGAGGGCCAGCGATGGCCCGTCAAATCAGGTACTTGGCATATATGTAGCCCGAAACACTTGTCTATCCAAAGTAAAATGCCGGGGAGCTGGCATGCGGGGCCGGAGGCTTGGGAATCGGCCCGTTACCCGTGTCCCGGGGTGGGACCGAACACACGGCAAAATGATAGCCGCGGCGAGGCTTTTATCCTTAACTGGGGCACCTATCTAGGACGGGCTGCCGTTCGGAACCCATCGGCTGGACTAACGTTCTCCCCCAAATCGGAGATTGTTGTGACGAATTTAGCTTCCGCCGCGGCCCCGTCGGCTGCCCCCGGGCCGTCATTATTCTCCGATTCCGGCACCTTGGCCGGTCGATTGGCGGAGGCGTACCTTGCCGTCCGCAACGAAACCGAGCGCCGCGCCGCTCCCCTGTCGCCCGAGGACCAGCTGGTGCAGTCGATGCCGGACGCCAGTCCTGCGAAATGGCATCGCGCCCATACCACCTGGTTTTTCGAGCAGTTTCTGCTCGGCGAACACTGTCCGGGCTACACCCCCTACCATCCGGACTACGCTTTCCTGTTCAATTCCTATTACGTGAGCGCCGGCCCGCGCCATGCCCGCGCCCAGCGCGGCCACCTCACCCGCCCCGGCGCCGACGAAGTCACCGCCTACCGCAAACACGTCGATGCCGCCGTGGTGAAGTTTTTTCACGACACCGATGAGAAGACTCTGGCCGGCCTGGTGCCGCTGCTGGAGGTCGGCTTCAACCACGAGCAGCAGCATCAGGAATTGATGCTGACCGACATCCTGCACGCCTTCGCACAGAACCCGATCCCGCCGGCCTATGATCCGGAGTGGAGGTTTCCGGCCTCCAACCGCGGTGGCGAGGAATGGATCACCCTCAACGAGGGCATTCACACCATCGGCCACGCCGGCGACAGCTTTCATTTCGACAATGAAAAACCCTCGCATCGCGCGCTGGTCGGCCCGGTAAAACTGGCGCGCAATCTCGTCAGCAATGGCGAATGGCTCGAATTCATCGATGCCGGCGGCTACCGCACGCCGACGCTGTGGCTGATGGACGGATATGCGGCGGCCGGCAACGAAGAGTGGCAGGCGCCGGGCCATTGGCGAAAGATCGACGGCGAATGGCGGATCATGACGCTGGGCGGACTGCAGCCGATCGATCCCTTAGGCCCGGTGTGCCACGTCAGCTACTACGAGGCCGACGCGTTCGCGCGCTGGCGCGGAAAACATCTGCCGACCGAGATGGAATGGGAAGTCGCCGCCCGCGCAGCAGGGCTCAACGACGCCTTCGGCATCGTCTGGCAATGGACCCGCAGCGGCTATGCGCCCTACCCCGGCTACCGCGCCATCGAAGGCGCGCTCGGCGAATACAACGGCAAGTTCATGGTCAATCAATTGGTGCTGCGCGGCTCCTCGCTGGCGACGCCCGACGGACACAGCCGTGTCACCTACCGCAACTTCTTCTATCCGCACCATCGCTGGCAATTCACCGGACTGCGCCTCGCCGACTACGGCGGTTAATGTTTTGAGTTCAACCGCGCTGGAACGCGCGCCGAGGAGACTGTCATGAATGTGCACGCTGCCGCCTTGGCAAAAGCGCACCGGTTCGACGACCGGACCTCGGCGTTTGCCAGCGACGTGATCGAAGGTCTCACGCAGCAGCCCAAGCGGCTGTCGCCGAAATATTTCTACGACGTCGCAGGCTCCGAACTGTTCGAACAGATCACGCTGCTGCCGGAGTATTATCCGACGCGCACCGAGCTCGGGATTCTCCGCGACCGCGGCGCCGAGATCGCCAAGATCATCCCGCAAGGCGCGGCGCTGGTCGAATTCGGCGCAGGCTCAACCACAAAAGTCCGGCTGCTGCTCGACCAGTGCAAATTCGGCGCCTACGTACCGGTGGATATTTCCGGCGATTTCCTCAACGCGCAGGCCCGCGCGCTGAGCAAGGACTTCCCCGCGCTCGGCGTCTACCCGGTGACGGCGGATTTTACCGCGCCGTTCGCGCTGCCGGCCGCGGTGAAGGCGATGCCGAAGGTCGGATTTTTCCCGGGCTCGACGCTGGGAAATTTCGAACCGTATGAGGCCTGCGGCTTCCTGCGCAGCGCGCGGACCATTCTGGGCGAAGGCGCGCAGATGATCATCGGCGTCGATCTCGAAAAGGACGAGCGCGTGCTGTACGACGCCTATAACGATGCCGCGGGCGTCACCGCGCGCTTCAATCTCAATGTGCTGGTCCGCATCAACCAGGAGCTCGGCGGCAATTTCGATCTCTCCGCCTTCACCCATCGCGCGATCTACAACCGCGAGCGCCACCGCATCGAGATGCACCTGATCAGCCGCAAGGCGCAGACGGTGCGGATCCTGGGCCGCAGCTTTGCATTTCGATCAGGCGAAAGCATCCACACCGAAAGCAGCTACAAATACAGCCTCGACCGTTTTACAGCACTGGCGCGCGGCTCCGGCTGGAAACCGACGGCGTCATGGACCGATGCCGACGCCATGTTCTCGGTTCACGCGCTGGTGGCGTCGGAGTAGCACGCGAAATCCAGCGTTCGTCATTGCCGGGCTTGACCCGGCAATCCATCCTCTTCGGAAGACTCTTGCGAAGATGATGGATGCGCGGGTCAAGCCCCCGCATGACATTGGTGGGGTTACGGCGCTTTGCGCCAAACCCACCCCTGCGCTGTACAGCGCGATCGCAATTCCACGGCCGCCTCAGTTTTCGCCACCCAACGATCGCATCACACGAAAGCCGAAAGCGTCGACGCGGCTGCCGGCAGGTTCTCTTTCGCGCCTCGCCGCGCGAAGCGTGTGGGGAAAATTGTTGAAGGAAGCGCCGCGCACAACGTGAAGGCTGCAGTCGCCGGTCGTCCTCGGCGTGCCGTCCCCCGGATTGCCGGCATTTTTTTCATTCCAGCAATCCTCGGTCCATTCCCAGACATTGCCATGCACATTGTATAGTCCCCATCGATTGGCGCTAAAACTATCGACTGCAACGGTCGCCTTGCGCCATTCGCCCTTTGCACCGCCGCCATGCGTGATGTTGCCATTGTAGTTGGCTTGCCCGGTTGAAATCGTGGCGCCCCACCAGAACGGTGTCACCGATCCTGCCCGCGTGACGTATTCGCGCTCGGCCTCGGACAGCAGCCGGTAATTTTTCCCAGTGACGGACGAGAGCCACGCCGCATAGGCGCGCGCATCATTCCAGTTGACGCAGACGACGGGATGACGGTCGTCCTGCGCAAAACCCGGAGAACGCCAATTGCGTTCAGCCTCTCGTTTCGGTTCGGCTATCCGATAGCAGTCGCCGTCCGTCGTGTGGCCGGTCGCTGCGACGAATACAGCGAACTCGCCCCGGGTCACCGCAAAGCGTCCCACCGCAAACGGCCTGGCAATGGCCACCCGAACCTGGTCTTCCCGCGGGGAAGCCACTTCCTCGTCCGACGTGGCGCCCATGACAAAGCTGCCTGCCGGAACCACCACCATCTCGGGACAGTCGCGACAATCCTTGAATGGTTGACCGGAGCCGGGTTTCAGGCAGCGTTGCCCGCTTCCTCCAGTTTCGACTTGAACGCCGTCGCAGGATTGCGCCGCAGCGGGGCTTGCTCCGATCGACCAGATAACGGCCAACCATGCCATCACCGCTCTGGCCGGTATCGCGCGCATGTTTACTTGCGTCTCGCCAGAGACTGCGCACGCTGCTCGGGTGTCGAATTATAAAACATCCTGCATACCGCCCCGGCGTCCCGCTCGTGGGTTAGCGTCGAAGGCGCGTAACCCACCGCGCTGTCGCCAGTGCGCTTTGCGCCTAACCCACCCTACGCGCTACACAGCCCGCTCGACAAGATGCGCACGCGAGGGTGCGGGGTCAAACGGATCGGCAAAATATTGCGTTTCATGGGCCACCAGTCCGTCACGGAACTCCATTATGCTCACCGTGTAGGACGGGATACCGTCATAGCTGAGCACGAATTCAGTGACCCAGAGATCGCCGCTGCCGATCATTCGCCGGATCGTGAAGCGCTTGCTGTTCGGCTGGACGGTTCGGCTCTCCTGAATGTTGCGCCGGCCGCGGATCCGCTCGCCCGATTGCGGATAATCAAGCACGGCATCCTCGCGGTAGATTTCATGCTCGGCCTCGAAATCGCCCGCGTCCGAAGCCTCCCAATGGCGCTGCAGCGCCGCCCGCACAATTCGGTCATCCATCGCAATCTCCCTTAACTCTCCCCTACGGGGAGAGGTGGCCTGAGCCCGTAGGGTGGGTTAGCGCCGAAGGCGCGTAACCCACCGCGCTCAAGCAATTGCGAGTCACGGTGATGGGTTACGGCGCTTGTGCCTAACCCACCCTACGCTCGCTATCGTCTGCGTCGGTAAATCGGCGCAGTGACCGCCGGTGCGGCCCCCTCGATCGTGCGCCAGAATTTTTCGTTGCCCTTTTTGGTGATGCAGACCTTGATGCGATGCGGCGGCGGGCCGTGTTCGCAGCTATGCGCCAATTCGCCCGCGATCATGCCATCGCACATGACGTAGGCGTGCAGATAATACCGGTTGGCCCGGTGTTGCACGCCACCGCTGATGTCGGACCAGTGCCAGCCGCTCAGGTCCCCAAGCCGATAGGCGGCGTGCCGATGGTCGTCGAACTGGCGGCGAACCCAGACGATCGGATCGGGCTCGGCCGCGAGCGCGGCTTCGTCGCGGTCGCGCTTGCGATCCTCGGCCGTCTTGAACAGCTGCCGTTTTTCGGAAAAGAACGGATGCTGCTGCACATAGGGGACGCATATGTTGCCACCTTCACCAGTGGCTTCCATCATCAGGTCGAACGGGTCGCCGCCCGTTTCAATGGCGCGCTCGATTGCATCCCCGGCCGCCTTTCGCAATCGTGCCTTTCTCTCGGTCTTGCTTTCCATGATGCGCCCTACAGTCGGCAGTTCATCGGCTGGTGGTCTCGGACCGAGCCTCCACCGGCCCCGATCTCAGCGAGATCAATTCCCACGCCGCGACGACGATCATGATCGCGGTGGTCAGCATCGACAGCAGCAGCGGCGACAAGTCTCCGGCGAACCAACCCAGGGCGACGAGCGCGATGATCCCTACGCCGTGCGACAGCTGCAGAAAGCCGCGAATGGTGTGTTTGAACAAGATGGTCCCGATCAGGAAGAGCAACGGCCCGCCGATCGCGCTCAGCACGGTCTTCAGGTCGGAATGCCCGCCAGGATGCTTCAGCACCAGTTCATCGGCCACCGCCGAGACAATGATCCCGGCCACGATCGGCATGTGCAGGTAGGTATAGGCCAGCCGCGCCAGCCGGCCCGGGTCGCTGGCTTTTGAAATCTGTTCGGAGCCGGCCTCGGCGCCCTTGTGGAAATAGATCCACCACATCGCCAGACTGCCGATGAAGGCCGATGCGAACGCGCCGATGTTCTCGGCGGTCCAGGCCAGTTCGGCAAAGGTCGCGCCGATGACGACGATGGATTCGCCGAGCGCGATGATGATGAATCCGGCGCAGCGCTCCGCCATATGGCCGCCTTCGACGACCCAGTCCTGAACCTGCGACGCGCCGTATTTCGGGATCCAGAACCGTACCGCCGGCGAGAGGTATTCGATTGCAAGCGCCGCCGCCCACAGCAGCAGCCGGGCATTGCCTTCCGCAAAGCCGCCGGCGATCCAGAAGACCGCCGATGCCGACAGCCAGGCGGTAATACGGATCGCGTTCATGCGCGCCAGCGTGCGCGAGCGCGGCGTCGACACCCACAGAAACACCGTCTTGCCGACCTGCATCGCAGCGTAGGCAACGGCAAACCACAGCCCTCGCGATTCAAAGGCTTGCGGAATCGAGGTGGAAAGCACCAGCCCGCCGAGCATCAGCGAAAACAGCAGGATGCGAACCGGCGTGAGTTCGGGATTGAGCCAGTTGGTGATCCAGGAGGTGTAGACCCACACCCACCATACGGCCAGGAACAGCGATGTCGTCTGCGCCAGACCGAGCGGCGTGAGCCGGCCAAGCAGCGTGTGCGAAATCTGCGTGACGGCGAAAACGAACACCAGATCGAAGAACAGCTCGGCGTAGGTGACGCGGCTATGCTGATGCGGCGCGACCTGACGATAGAGCGCGCCGCGTTGACTGTCAGCCGCCATGCCCGCGCTCCCGTGCCAGAGCTAACCCTCCGGCACCCCGGTCTGCAGCGCCAGCGCGTGCAGTACGCCGCCCATCTGGCCCTGCAGCGATTGATAGACGATCTGGTGCTGCTGGACGCGGGATTTGCCACGGAACGATTCGGAAATCACGGTCGCGGCATAATGGTCGCCGTCGCCGGCAAGATCCCGAATCGTGACCTCGGCGTCGGGGATCGCGGCCTTGATCATGGTTTCGATATCCCGGGCGTCCATCGGCATCAAAACTTCTCCCAATCCATCCGAATCGCGGCCGGCCATTGCCGTGGCAGCGCATGAACCTAACGCGGACCCCCGCCCGCGTCACGCGCCCATGCAATATATCCGCTGCCCGCCTCTTTCAAAGCCCGCTTGGACCGCACATTTGATCAAAAACGTCGACTGCCAGCGAAGGCTGCCCCATGAAACTCCCCGGCCCCGATCACCCCATCGCCATCACCGCGAACCCAAAGCGCGTCCGCGTCACCGCCGCAGGTGTCGTCATCGCCGACACCACCCACGCCCTGACCCTGAAAGAGGCAAGCTACCCGGCGGTCCAGTACGTTCCGCGCCAGGACGCTGATATGGCGCTGCTGTCGCGCAGCGAGCGGACGACGCACTGCCCCTACAAGGGGGACGCGAATTACTTCAGCGTTACCGCCGGCGGCAAGGCGCTGGAAAATTCGGTCTGGACCTATGAGACGCCGTTCCCGGCGATGGCGGAGATTTCCGGCCACCTTGCGTTCTATCCGGACAAGGTGAAGATCGAGGAAGTGGGTTGACGTGTAGGGTGGGCCAAGCGAAGCGAGCCCACCATTTTTCGTGCACAGCGTTCGATGGTGGGCACGGCGCGAAGTGCCCTTTGCCCACCCTACGGCTGGCTTGGGGAAAACAAAATTGAAGAGGGATGCATGAAAATCAACTTGATCGGCGCGCTGCTCTGCGGCGGCCTGCTCATTGCCGCACCAGCGACGGGTTCTGCTGCGGAGGGCAATCCTGTCAGCGGAAGCCAGCTTCACGAAGAATCGAGCCCCAGCGCCGCCAAGGCCCCGGTCGGCAACTACAGAAGCTGGCGCGCCCGGCGGTTGCAGCGAATGCAAAAGCAAAAATTGAACAAATGAATTTTCAGGGGCCTTGCTGAATCGGGTTCCCGGCTGCAACATCGCGCCTTCACCCTGCCGGGGGCGCCTATGACGACGATTTCTGACACTGTGGCGGCGGCCGACGTCCACGCAGCGCCGAAGGCCAAGACGCGAAACCCCTCGATTGATCGCGCCCGCACCTTTCTGACGTTGGTGGTGCTGCTGCACCACGCCGTCATCCCCTATACATATTACGGACACACCGACCCGAAGTCATTCTTCGGTTTCGACATGATCGTGCTCGCCACCGACAGTTTCTTCATGGCGATGTTCTTTTTTCTGTCAGGGCTGTTCGTCTGGCCAAGCATCGCCCGGAAGGGACCGCTGAATCATTTGGCCGATCGCTTGCGCCGGCTTGCCCTGCCATTCGTGATCTGCGCGTTCACGGTCATTCCGCTCGCTTATTACTCGTTCTCGCTGCGGCACCACCCCGAAATCGGGTTTTCCGAATTCTGGTGGACGACGATCACGAAAGGTCCGTGGCCGAGCGGACCGCTCTGGTTCCTTTGGGTCTTGTTCGCCTTCGACCTCGTTGCTTGCTTGCTGTATCGGCTGTCACCCAACATGCTGGATCCAATCAATCGCCTCTCGCTGTACGGCCGCCGCCGGCCCGCGGTGTTCTTCGCGGTCCTGCTTGCAGTCACGGCTGCGTTCTACGTTCCTGGGCTGATGTACTACGGACCAAGCAGCTGGTTCGAGTTCGGGCCGTTCTCGGTCCAGCACGGCCGTGTGATGCTCTATGCCACCTACTTCTTTTTCGGCGCTGGTATTGGCGTTCACTATATGGATCGCGGGTTGTTGGCGGCGGACGGCCGGATGGCGAAGGTCAGCTGGGATTGGATGATACTGACGATCGTTCCGTATTACCTCATGTGGGTGCTGATCTCCATCAAACGCGAAAATCTGGGGAATCCGTCGCCGCTGCCGAACTGGTACGAGGCGAGCTATGCCGTCTGCTTCACTGTCTTCAGCGTGGCCATCATGTTCCTGATCCTGGCCTATTTCCTGAGGTTCGCAGGCTCGGGCAGGAGCGTACTCGAATTCGATGCAAGCCGACGCCTACGGCATGTTCCTGGTGCACTATCCGATCGCGCTGTGGCTGCAGTATTGGCTGTTCGACTTCAATGTGCCCGCCACAGTGAAAGCACCGATCGGGTTCGTGCTGACGGTCGCGTTCAGTTGGGGACTGACGCGCGCGCTACGGCAGATTCCGGGCGCGAACAAGGTGCTCTAGGAGCTGTGGACTCTTGGGATTCCCAAATCAGCAGGACCGTGATTCAAGGCTGTTTTTTGGGAGGCAGCCATGGGCGTCCAGGATCGGCTCATCTTGAACGATGAGCAATGGAATCGAATTTCGGGTCTGATCATCGGCCGTCCGGATCAGCGCGGTTCGACCGGACGCGACAACCGGATGTTCGTGGAAGGTGTGCTCTGGATTGTTCGTACGGGCGCGCCGTGGCGCGATCTGCCAGAGATGTTCGGCGAGTGGAACAGCGTGTTTCGGCGGTTCAGCCGCTGGAGCGAGAAACGCGTCTGGGATCGCATCTTCGAAGCGCTGTCGGATGATCCGGATTTTGAGTATCTGATCATCAATTCAACGATCGTCCGCGCTCACCAGCACGCCAGCGGCGCAAAAGGGGGGCTCAAAATCAGGCCATCGGACGCTCGCGCGGCGGCTTGAGCACCAAGATCCACTTGGCCGTACGGGGGCTGGGATGTCCTATCCGGTTCGTGCTCACCGCTGGCCAGAAAGGCGATGCTCCGCAAGCTGCAGAGCTTCTCGACGGCGCGCCCGCTGAGTTCGTCATCGCCGATACAGCCTACGATGCCGACCACATCCGCCAAACCGTCGCCGAGAAAGGGGCCGAAGCCGTCATTCCAAACAATCCGTCACGCTCGCTCAAGCACTCTCTCGACGCGCATCTCTACGCTCAGCGCCACCTCGTCGAATGCTGCATCAGCAAATTGAAGCAATTCCGCAGAGTAGCAACCCGATACGAAAAGACAGCGCGAAACTACTTCGCTATCGTCGTCATCGCGGCTGTCTTGCTATGGCTCAGATAAGTGTCCACAGCACCTAGGGCTTCAGGACGCGGGTGCTGTAGCCGTCACAGCACTCGTGCCACCGCAGGAAAAGTATTCAGGCGAAAACGGCTGGATAAATCTTGCAGATGAACAGGACCGCGAAAATGGTCGCGAGCAACGCCAGCAATCGTTTGTCCCTTGGACGCATGACAGGATAACGCCGGCCGGAAGCTCCGGTTCCGGTTTCGCGCCAAGTCCCGCATGTTACCCGACCGAAGCCGACCGGAAACAACCGGCAATGCCGAGCGTTTTCTCGGAGAGGGCAAACGAGAGCAGAGGATCATGCCAATTCTGGTGATGTGGGCCGTTCCTATCGTTATCGGTGGCGTCGGCTACTGGTTAGTTCACATGCATTAGTAGTCAGCGCACCGCTGGAGGGAGAGGCCCCAACCGGGAAATCGGGGGCCTTTTCCTTTACCAGCTCATGTTGAGCATGACGCGCAGTCGGCGGCAAATCATTAGGCTTGGCGTTGTCTCTCCGGTTTACCATCCGGCAGGTAACGTTTCGCGCGTCAAAGGATATGACGCTACCCGCATTTCAGTCACACGTCTTACCGGCTTGCGTTTAAACCTCAGGGCTGAGCGAACCTTCGGCGTCAGTGCGCTCAATTGAGCAAACGCTTCGCGGGGCGGCCTGACGACGGCCGGGTCCCCTGCCGATACCGGCGGCAGCGGCGGAACGACGGTCGGCAAGCTCGTATCGATGTCAATTCTTTCCGGCCATTGGTGAGCCGAACTGACGCGGATGATTGATCTGTCGTACCGGGCTTCTGTTGCGAAGGTTCGGGAAGCGGAAACAGGCCAGTACGGCTCGACGATGAACAGCAATCCGAGCAGAACGCTTCCGACAAGGAAGAAGTATCGACCTAGGGGCACCTGCTTCACCGCGCTACTTCTCAGAGAGACGCCATGTCTCTCGGTCGTCGGAAACGACAACCGGTAAAATGTGCAAATCCAACAAAAGTTCCGAACCGGGTGATCTATATTGGTGAACGACGCGCTCGGGAAAAACAGGCACCCGCTGCACACTCCGCAGTAGGCCGTTCCCGTCGTGATCCTTAGGTGGCGTCTATTTCTTGACTTGTACAACTTGTACAAACGCACTGGATCACCTGCGAATGAAGGAGGCCCCCGCCGGAAAACCGGTCCGGGCCTCGTTTTCGTTCGTCTTCGAATATCGGGAACAATAGGCAATCGTCGCCGTTTGCCTTGGTAACTTCAACTGGAGGAAACCGATGAAGAAATTAATGATCTCAGCTGCCGTCGCCGCATTCGCCGTTACGTCAGCCTTTGCGCAAACTGCGACCGTCTCTGAATATTACGTGGTGCGCGACGCTTCGACGAAAAAATGCACCATTGTCGATAAGAAGCCAACCACGACAACGACGACCGTGGTTGGTGACGGCGTCTTCAAGACCAGGACGGAGGCTGAGACCGGAATGAAGTCGATCAAGGTCTGCACCGAGAACTAAAAGCGAAGACTGGAATGCCCGCCGCAGCGAGATTTGCGGCGGGCTTCTTCTGAGTCTTCAAGTCATGCAAGAAAATCGTAGCCCGGATGAGCGAAGCGATATCCGGGTCGGCGTCTCGTTCGTCCCGATATCGCTTCGCCTATCCGGGCTACCGTCAAGCCTTGCCGTTCATATAGGCCGGCAGCCAGCTTTCGAACGCGCTTTCCAGCGCCTTGATCGCAACCGGTTTCTCTCCGGCAACGGCAATAGCATCGCCGCCCGTCGTGCCGATGCGCATGCAGGGCACGCCGACGCCCTTCATCTTCGCCAGCACCAGGCCGGTCTCTTCCTCCGGCACCGTCACGACGTAGCGCGCCTGGTCCTCGCCGAACCACCAGGCGTGCGGCACGATCGATCCGGGTGCGGCCAGCAGCCGCGCGCCGATGCCGCCGGCGATTCCCATCTCCGCCAGCGCGATCAGCAAGCCGCCATCGGAGACATCATGCACCGCGGTCGCGGTGCCCGCATGGATCATGCCGCGCACCACGTCGCCGTTGCGCTTTTCGGCCGCGAGATCGACCGGCGGCGGCGCGCCCGTCTCAAAGCCGCAGATGTCGCGCAAATACACCGACTGGCCGAGCCAGCCCTGGGTATCGCCGATCAGCAGGATCGCGTCGCCTGCGCCCTTGAACGCCAGCGTCGCGGATTTGGTAAAGTCGTCGAGCAGTCCTACGCCGCCGATCGAGGGCGTCGGCAGGATGCCGCGGCCGTTGGTCTCGTTGTAGAGCGAGACGTTGCCGGACACGACCGGGAAATCCAGCGCGCGGCAGGCTTCCGAGATGCCCTTCAGGCAGCCGACGAACTGGCCCATGATCTCGGGCCGCTCCGGATTGCCGAAATTCAGGTTGTCGGTGATCGCCAGCGGCCGCCCGCCGACCGCGGTGATGTTGCGCCAGGCTTCGGCGACCGCCTGCATGCCGCCCTGATAGGGATCGGCCTCGCAGTAACGCGGCGTCACGTCCACGGTCAGCGCCAACCCCTTCGGTCCATCCTCGACCCGCACCACCGCGGCATCGCCGCCGGGGCGCTGCACGGTGTTGCCGAGAATGACGTGGTCGTATTGCTCCCACACCCAGCGTTTTGAGCACAGCTCCGGCGTGGCTATGAGTTTTTCCAGCGCAGCTGCAATTCCCAGCGGCGGCTTCACGTCGCGCGCGTGGATAACCGGCAGCAGCGGCAACTCCACATGCGGCCGGTCATACAGCGGCGCTTCGTCGCCAAGCTCCTTGATCGGCAGGTCGGCCATCACGTCGCCGCCATGCTTGACCACGAAGCGCTTGCTCGGCGTGGTGTAGCCGACCACGGCGAAATCCAGTCCCCACTTCTTGAAGATCGCCTCGGCCTGCTTTTCCTTTTCCGGCTTGAGCACCATGAGCATGCGCTCCTGGCTTTCCGACAGCATCATCTCATAGGCGCTCATGCCGGTTTCCCGTGTGGGCACAGCATCAAGGTCGAGATCGACGCCGAGGTCGCCCTTGGCGCCCATTTCCACCGCCGAGCAGGTCAGCCCCGCCGCACCCATGTCCTGGATCGCGATCACGCAATCGGCTGCCATGATTTCGAGGCAGGCCTCCAGCAGCAGTTTTTCCGCGAAGGGATCGCCGACCTGCACGGTCGGCCGTTTCTCGGCGGAGTCGTCGTCGAATTCCGCCGACGCCATCGAGGCGCCGTGGATGCCGTCGCGGCCGGTCTTGGAGCCGAGATAGACGATCGGCATGTTGACGCCCGACGCCGCCGCGTAAAAGATCTTGTCGGTATCGGCAAGGCCGACTGCCATGGCGTTGACCAGGATGTTGCCGTCATAGCGGGTGTGAAAACGCACCTGCCCGCCGACCGTCGGCACCCCGAACGAATTGCCGTAGCCGCCGACGCCGGCCACCACGCCGGACACCAGATGCCGCGTCTTCGGGTGCTCCGGCGCGCCAAAACTCAGCGCATTGAGGCAGGCGATCGGCCGCGCGCCCATCGTAAATACGTCGCGAAGGATGCCGCCGACGCCGGTGGTCGCGCCCTGATAGGGCTCGATATAGCTCGGGTGGTTGTGGCTCTCCATCTTGAACACCACCGCCTGCCCGTCGCCGATGTCGATCACGCCGGCATTTTCGCCAGGGCCCTGGATCACCCATGGCGCCTTGGTCGGCAGCCCGCGCAGATGGATGCGCGAGGATTTGTACGAGCAGTGCTCGTTCCACATCGCCGAGAAGATGCCGAGCTCGGTAAAACTCGGCACCCGGCCGATCAGCTTTAGAATGCGGGCGTATTCGTCCGGCTTGAGGCCGTGCGATGCGACGAGTTCGGGGGTGATTTGCGGTTCGTTGGGAATCATGATGCTCGGATGCGATTTAAGCCTCTTCTTAAGCAGCATCAAGCGCACGGGAAAAGGGCTTTTTGCGCGTGTTTTCAACAATCCGCGGGATTGCGGCGCTGCCGTGCCCGCAAAACATTTGCACGACCCTCCGGGATCGGATTTAAGGGCCGGACATTCCAACCGAAGGCCATATTCGTGGACGATCTGACCAACACCGCATTCCTCCGCCGCCCCGACCTGCACCTCGAAACCGAAGGCGAATTCGCCGGCTGGCGCACCTGGAGCCGCGACAGGTTCGAGTCCCACAACGGGCCGTTCTGGCACAGGATGGACGACGACGGCCGCGTCCGCTGCGCGTTCCGCGTCGAGCAAAAACATCTCAACGGCCAGCGCAACGTCCACGGCGGCGCTTTCATGACCTTCGCGGATTACTGCCTGTTCGCCTTCGCCTCGCCGGTGCTCAAGGGACCGGGCGTCACGGTGTCGTTCGCCTGCGAATTTCTCGACGCCGCCCATGAAGGCGACCTGATCGAGGCGTCAGGCGAAATCACCCGCGCCGGCGGCTCGCTGATTTTTCTGCGCGGGATATTGAACTGCGGCGAGCGGCCGCTGTTTTCGTTTTCCGGCACCATCAAGCGGGTGAAGATGCAGCAGATGCCTTCGTCGTCAGTACCGGCATAAAGAACCAGGGCGTGAACTCTTGAACTTACGACCGCGCCTGACTTTCATCCATCACGCCGCTGCACCCGAACGGAGCGGTTCTGCGGCGTTCATTGAAGCCTGAAAATCTTGAGCTCTTGAATATTTTTGATCGCCCCCTTCGGGATCTCGGCGCCGACTTTCAGATCCTTTATTCCTTCCAGGTCCTTGAAGGCCTCGTCGACCTTCCGCGTTGATCCAACCTTCATGCTCTCGACGCCGGCGCTGCAGCGTGTTTCATTCAGCATCTTCGAACAAATCGTTCCGCCCGGCGCCTCGCTGTTTACGCTGACGCTTTTCGGGCTTGCGAGGTTGGCGATCGCCGCACGGACCTCCTGTCTAAGCGGCAGGGCCAGCACTGTGATCCGCACCTGGTTCGGCTCAAGCGCGGCACTCAGGGACCTCCTGAAGCGGAATATCGGCTGATACCGCCGCTCCTGCTCCTGTCCAACGCTGATCGAGCCGAAGAATTCCTGGAGCGCCAGACCGCGCAACAGGCCGACCTTGCCGCTTGTCTCGGGATACTCGATGGTCACATCGACAACGGCGACACCGCCCAGCATCGCAAACGCCGTGGCGACCGCGGTCTTGTTGTCCGCCGAAAGGTCGAGGTCACCGGGCGCGAAGGTCACGGTCTTGCTGATCGGGACAATCGCAGGCTCGACCACGTCGCCGCCGATGAAGCCGATGCCGCCCGGGTGGCGTATTTGCAGCCAGGTCCTCCCCGGGCTGGTGCCGATCACCTCATAATATTCGTTGGCGGGCACCGATCCGACCTCGGCATTCCACGAGCCGGGGGCGCTGCGAAGTCTGGACGCCTCCCTGGTGATGACGGCATTGTTGAGCAGCACACTATCCGGCAGGCGCGGCAGCGGCGTGTCGGCGGACGACGTCTGGAGGAGTTTCCTCAGATCGCCGAATGTGAGTCTCGCAAGCGGATCGTCGCCCGTATCGGCGGACTTCCCTTTGGTGTCCCGCGACGCCTGCGCCAGTTGAAAGCGCCCATCGGAGCTTGCCAGCCGCACGCGCGGCAACGGCGCCTCGCCGCGCTGGCCCTCGGCCCGCTGTTCCAGCGACGGCGTTTGCCACTTCCCGACCTCGTCCCTGCGGAGCCGCCCCGTTCCCGTTGGGCAGTGGCCGCTGCCCCCAAACGGCCTTGCTGCCTGGATGACCTTCAACATCTCGCCGGAGAAATAGGAATACCAAGAAGTTTCCGAGAGCACGTTCTCAAACAGGCAGGACATCCGTCTCAGTGCTTCCGTCGTCCTCGGATCGCCGTCCTTCGGCGCGAGTTCCTGCACCTTCTCGTAAAGCTGTTTTTCGGCTGCATAGTCCAGATAGGTCGGAAACGGGTAGTAGGTTTGCGCCCACTGATCGTCGAACTTGGGCATCTGCTTCTTCTTGCTGCCCGCGCCGGTGACCATCCGGCTCTTGGCCCTTTTGACAAGATCGTGCAGCGATAGCTGCCGACCGGGCGAGGTCTTGATCTCGTCGTACACCGCCTTCATGGTCTCGAGGAATTCATTAGTGAATACGCTGCCCTCGTCGCCGTCAAACGCCGCGGCCCCGCTGACCGTCGCGTAAATGAGGGCAACGTGCCCATCGCCATCCACCATCGGCGCCGGTGGCGTCTCGAGATCCCTGAATGTCGATTTGACGCGTCCGCCGCCCTTGAAAAACGGGAACTCGATGCGGCACGCATCGGTCACAATCACCACAAGCGACGCATGCCCCTGTTTCTTTTCATCGGACTCATCTTGCCCGGCCAGCTTGAGCGCCACCTCCTCGACGCTGATGGCGCGATCCTTGACGTCGCCAACTGCGTCAGCCTTGAAATCGGATGGAACCAGATAGTTCTTGCCGTCGACGCTGACGCCGTGGCCGGAGAAGTAGACGACGACGATCGCGCCCCTATCGCGAGGCTTGCGCGCATCCCGCGAGCGCTGGGCGAGATCGTTCAGTTGATCGAGGATGTCGTTGCGATTGACGAATTGGCTGGGCTGCTGTCCCGGTTGGCTGGGCGGCTTTGGCAATTTTTCGACATGCGCGAAGCCGATGCCGGTGAGGAACTGCGAAACCTTGTCGGCATCACCGGACGGTCCCGTGAGCGGCGTAAGCTCCGATGCCCTGTAGTTGTTGACGCCGATCACAAGCGCCAATCGCTTGGGCAGAAGGAAGCCCCCCTCGCCTTCAAACGGAACTTTGGATTGATCCTGCGCGTTTGCAGCGCCGAAACCGAGAACAAGTACACAGACCAGGACGTACCAAAGCCTTGACATGAAGCACCCCTCTCGCGATGGTTGCAACATTAGCACTCGCCTACAAGGTTTCAAGTCTCCCGATTGGACAGCAAGAAATGAAAGAACTGCTTGCGGCATTTCTGATATTAATTGTATCACCCGCGCTGGCGCACGACATGCGGGGCCTCGGCCACAAGTCGATGCAGATCAATGCCAAGGTCAGCCACGCGGTCATCAGGAACCAGGCCGAGCGGCAAGCCGATCCGGATGCCAAGTACATTTTCCAGCGCCTGCTGCTCTGGAAACAAGGCCAGCGCCTGAAGGCGTGTTTCATGGACGGCACGGCGGCGGAGAAAGCGCACGTGATCGGCGCGGCAGCTGAGCTGCTGAGGCGGACCACGGCCAACCTGCACTTCGATTTCGGCAGCGCCCCGAATTACAGGGCGTGCGACTTCAGCAAGACACCGATCGACGACGTTCGCGTGAGCTTTGCCTATGGCTGCTGCAACGCCTATGTGGGCCGCAACGCGCACTCTCCCGATCCCTACGTGCAGCAAGGACCGAGCATCAACCTCGAAGGCATCCTGCTGCAGCCGGACAAGCAGCGCATCGCCATGCACGAGTTGATGCATGTCATGGGATTCGAGCACGAGCACCAGGCGCCCGACAGTCCCTGCGAGGGCGAGTTCATCAAGGAAGAAATCAAGAAAAACACCGGCTGGGACGACGCGACCTACGAGGTGAACCTGAAGCCGCTGGCGCGCGACCACCGCTCCTACAAGTGGTCGGCCAATGACGAGAATTCACTCATGCAGTATTACTTTCTGGAGACCGAGCTGAAAAACGGCAAGAACAGCCCGTGCTTCACCGGCAACAACATGGTTCCTTCGCAACGGGATATCGAGGGCGCCCAGGACGCCTACCCGCAAGGCACTGCCCGCGTGGCGCCGGCGCGCACCAAGGCACTCATGTTCGGCATCGCCGGATCGAACGCGCCGGCGGAAGTACGCGATCTGGCGAGGGCACTGGCAACTCTCGACTAACGGATTCTGGCAGCTCACGACTAACGGATGAAGGACACAATGAGACTTACTATCCTGGCAATCCTTGCACTGTTCGCCTGCATGGGCGCCTCGCGCGCCGACGTTTCGGGTGCGCGCCTCACCTACCGTGGAATGGACCTGCAGATCGTCACGCCGTCGGATGAGCCCTCCCAGGAATTGTTCGATCTGTTGTTCGGCAACGGCGGCGTCGTCAGCCAGATGGGAGCGGCGATCGTCAGGCAACCGGCCACGGCGATCAAGCCTCGCGACCTGACCGTGGAAGTCACGCTGGATCAAGGCAGCCTCAGAGCCCAGTTCCTGTCCGGCAGCATTGCCGATCTCGACACGCGCTATCGCGAAGACTTCCGCGCGGCTAACGCCATGGCGCTCGTCCTCGAGGTCTGCAAGATTCTCGAGTTCAGCGGTTGCAACTCGCCGCCGCCGCCGATGCGCGGAGCGAGACCTGCGAGCGCCAGGCCATTGCCCAGCGATCTGGTGGTGACCATCGGAGCGCTGCCGGCGGCGCCCGCCGCGGAAACCGTGGCCGTCCCGACGACGCCGCCGCAGCCCGGAGCCAGGCTAAAGAAGGCGACTCGCGGCGAACGTTCTTTCGGCGACGCCGTGCGCGAGAAGGCGCAACGCGCGTTCGTGCGCAAGCAGAGCGACGTGAGGGCCCCGCCGATGCCGGGCGCGCAGCCCGCGTTGCCGAGGCGCGCCTACTTTGCAGTTCACTGCACTGCGTTTGCAGCCCCCGATGACAGCATGCGGCGCTGGGTTGCAAACCGCATCTCGCAGGGCATCCGCTATCAAAGCCATGGGGTAATCCTGCCGAGCGGCGAGTATCTGCCGATGTATTCCTTCGACGATCAGCGCGTGCACGCGACCAAGACGGAAACCTGCCGCGAGACGCGATCCAGCGCCTATGGGGCGGTCATCAACATCGAAGTGCACTATTTCTGCGCCGCGAACCGTCCGGACAAGGCTTCGGAGAAGCAGTACGATACGCTCGCCAACCTCTTCAAGGACGTCAACCAGCGGTTCGGTCCGCTCACGATCGTCTCCCACCGCGAGATCGATCGCGGCCTGCGTGACGGGCATAACGATCCGATCGGCTTCGAATTTGCGAAATTCTACGACGTGCTGAGGACGAAAGGGGTCAACGTCGATTCCATTTTGAAGATCAGCGATGCGCGGCACAGTCTGCGAACCGGACCCGACCTGAGCCATGGCTGGCCTCCGGCCGTGTCCGGTCCACTGGTCAATGAATCCGCACGGCCGGACAAGTGCCGCCGCGATCATTGACCGTCGATGCGGCCTGGTAAATGCAATCAACCTCGCGCCTTACTGCCCTCATCCGGGTGTAGAGGCCAAAGCCGGTCCATCACAAAGTAGGTGAACGAGGTAGACCATGCGATCAGAAACAGACCGTTGATTCCTTCGATGCCCGAGATCAGGCGGAGGGCGCCGGCCGGATAGACGTCCCCGATTCCCATCGTGGAATACGATGTCGCAGAGAAGTAGAGAAAATCTGCGAAGTGCTCCTCGACCTGTCCCTTCAATGACCCGAGGCCCGCTTTGTAAATCAGCAGGAAAGCGCCTGCGTACAACCATACCTCAATCGTATGTGCGACAAAGCAACCCAGCACCACGATAAGCACCTTGAGACGAACCGCGATCGGCAGACCCGGGACATAGGCCGACATCAGCCGCAACGCCTCGTAGTGAACAAGAATGGTGGCCGTGACCAGCAGTGTAGAAATTGCCAAGGCATGGAACATGGACGTTCTCGTTCCTAGTGTTTGCTGCGTCTTCCCGCAGTAGCAAGTGTAGCCCGGATGAGCGCAGCGACATCCGGGAATCCGGACCCGCATATCGCTGCGCTCATGCGGGCTACAAGGCTGGCTAAATCGCCCAACTCCGTTCCTTCGGCACAATCCCGAACGGTGTCCGCTTTATCAATACCAACGGACATCGCCGAGCCAGCGCGACATGTTGTCATTGATCGGACATCGACGTTCGCATCGGTTCCGGTATAGTCCCCTTCATTATAAACCTAAGGGAGGAGTCAAAAAATGAGGACAATTCTGGTGGGCGCCGCACTCGTCGCCCTTACCGTCGGCGCGTTTGCGCAGGACAAGCGCCCCGACTACGGCACGGAGGTCGATGCCGCCGCCGCCAAGAAGATCGCAGCCGGCGTCGTCGCCGAATGCCAGAAGAACGGCTGGAACGTGGCTGTCGCCGTGGTCGATAATCACGGATTCCTGGTTTACTTCGAACGCATGAACAACACGCAAACCGCCAGCGTGGACATCGCCATCGGCAAGGCGAAGGCCGCGGCGACCTATCGGCGCACGACGCGGGTTTTCATGGAGGGGATCAACAAGGGCTCCCCGGCCACGGCCACCCTGCCCGGTGTGTTCGCCTCGCCCGGCGGAGTGCCGATCATGGTCGATGGCAAGGTCACCGGCGGAGTTGGCGTGAGCGGCGTCACCGGCGACCAGGACGAGCAGTGCTCCAAAGCCGGCCTCGGGATGACATAAAAATCGCATCCCGCATTCCAGCCCACAGCGCGGCGCGGTTTTGTTATAGCGCGCGCCGCGCTTTGACTAACCACCGGCGCCCAGTCCGTAGGGTGGGTTAGCGCTGAAGGCGCGTAACCCACCAACCCGAAAAATCGCAGTTACCACGTATACCGCGCGACGCCCTTGCCGGCATAGCTGGTGGTATTGCCGGAGAACTCGCCTTCGAAGGTGGCGGCGAGCGAGAAGCCGTTCAGCCAGTTTATCTCGGCGCCGGCGCTGACCAGCGCGCCATCGGGATTGGCGCGTGCGCCGTTCACTACGAAGGCCGCGCCCGGCAAAGTCTGGAACACCGCCGTCACCGCGCGGTCGCTGTTGTAATCATGCGCCCAGGCGGCGCGGCCGCGCAGCGTGAAGATGCCGTTCTGCATTGCGAAGGATTTGTCGGTGCGCAGCCCGAGTTCGGTGCGGCTGGCGGTGGTGGTCTGCGCGCCGTAATTCAGCGCGAAGGTGCCGGTACCGGCCAACACCTGCTCGGCATAGGCCGGCAGATTGAAGCTGATCGCCTGCGCCGCCACATACGGCGTGATTCCGGCGAGCGGTGTTGCAAAACGATAGCCGCCCTCGAAGCGCGCCGAGAAGGTCTCGGCCCTGAATTTCGCCTGCAACACGTCGGCGCCGGCCAGCGCCACGGTGCGGTTGGTGGTGACGTCGTGCCAGCCATAGGCCAGCGCGGCGGACAGATATGCCGCGCCGATATTCTGCCGTCCGAATACGCCGGCCTGGAACAGGTCGGAGCGGCCCGACCCCAGTGCTTCGGCGACCGAGTAACTGGTGGCGCCGCCGGCCAACGCGAACCCGATCAGCGCGTCCGGCGACACCCTGTAATCGGCGCCGCCGACCACGCCGTAGGCGCGGGAGGTGGTGTCGTGCGAGCCGACTATCGTGTTGCCGCCGGTGACGGCGGAGCCGCCATAGGCCGCGCCCCACACGCTCCAGCGATGGAGCGGGTGGGCTGCGAGATACGGCGCCTTGGTGGCCATCGCATAGGCGTCGCGCTCGGCCGGTGAAGCCTTGCGCCTTCCGGCATAGGCCAGCGCCGCGTCGTCGTCGACCGCGAATTGCGATGCACCCGGGCCGCCCGATGCGAAGCCACCGGCGCGGCCGGCCACCGACGGATCGAGCATCAGGTTGAGGAACATGTCGTCGGCCTTGATTGCCGTCTGGATGATGCCGGTGCCGAGTTCGCCCGATGCAACGGTCAGGCCGGCCGGGGTCAGCGTCCCGAACATTAGCGGAATGCCGCCGGTGCGATTGAAGAAGCCGGTCAGCGCATTGGCGACGTTGGTCTGGTTGACGTTGAGGCCGCTGTTCGGCGTCGGTGTGGGCGTCGGTGTGAAGTCCAGTGCGAGATCGAGAAAAACGTTATTGCCGTCATAGCTCAGGCTCGACTTGAAGCCGCCCGGCAGATTGGTGTTCGCCAGCGTATTGAAGGCACCACCGACGCCGCCGGACGCCGACAGAATGGTATACTGCTTCGGCACATAGCTGCCATTGGCATAGGTCGCGTTGACGGACGCTCCGCCCAGCATCGCAGTACCCGTGACGTTGACGAAGGAGGCCGTGGTCGGATCGATCTGAACCAGATACATCGCCCCCGATTGCATCGCGAGACTGCCCGCCACCGTCATGAACGAGCCCGGCGTACCGTTGCCCGGCGAGAGAATGCCACCGCTCCCGACCGTGGTGTTGCCGACAGTACCGACGCCGGTCAGCATGCCCTGGGCGTTCACGGTCGTGAGGCTGGACGAAGCGATCGAACCATCCACCTGCAATATTCCGCCGTTCACCGTCGTTGCCCCGAGATAGTCATTCGCGCCCGATAGCGTGAGGACCCCGGCGCCGACCTTGGTCAACGCGCCGGGACCCGAAATAATTCCGGAGAGCGTCAGATCGCCTGAACTGGTATCGACCGTACCGCCCTGACTCCGGATCGTCACCGGCTGGCCCAATGCCAGATCGATCGTCGGTTTTAGCGTTCCACCTCGAAATATCATTGGCGAAGCGATAGCTGCCATCACTGCCGCGTCGAACTCGTTGAAGGACGGCTTCGACACATCGATGGTCAACGGCAGACGCCCGATCTTGTTGGTATTGAACAAGGTGAACCAGAGCGCCTCGTCGGGGCCCATCGCGATGCCGATCGGAAAGTTATCGGGTGTGGCCAATGTAAATTCGGTAATCACACCGGCAGTCGTGATACGCCCGATCTTATTGGTGTTGCTCTCGGTGAACCAAAGCGCACCATCCGGGCCAACGGTGATGCCCTGGGGGCTGCTGCTGACGGTAGGAATCGGGAATTCGGTAATGACACCGGCAGTCGTGATGCGCCCAATCTTGTTGCGAAAGTTCTCGGTGAACCATATCGCGCCGTCCGGGCCCGTGACCGTCGCGTAGGGTGTGCTGGCCGGGGTGGGGATGAGGAATTCCGTAATAACGCCTGCGGTCGTGATGCGCCCGATTCTTTCGCCATTGACCTCGGCAAACCAAAGTGCGCCGTCGGGCCCCGTCGTGATGCCGTAAGGATGACCGAACGGCGTAGGCACCGAAAATTGGGTAATCGCTCCGGCAGTCGTGATGCGGCCGACCTTGTTTTCAAAACTTGTGGTGAACCAGAGTGCCCCGTCGGGCCCGCTGGTGATGCCAATCGGCACGCCTACGGGTGCGGGATCGGGAACCGAAAATTCGGTCAACGCTCCGGCCGTGGTGATGCGCCCGATTTTATTGCTGCCGGTTTCGGCAAACCACAAAGCCCCATCCGGACCCGTAGTGATGCCGCAGATCTGGCCACAGGCGGAGGACACCGCGAATTCGGTAATCACGCCCGACGGCGTTATGCGACCGATGGTGCTCGCACCGTAATTGGTGAACCATAAATTGCCATCCGGCCCGGCCGTGATGCTTGCCGGCCGGCTTCCCGGCGTCGCGATCAGGTATTCGGTTGTGGTTTGCGCGCGCGCCTCGCTGGTGGGAAACACCGGGAAAGACAGCAGGACCACCTCGAGCAGGAAAGTCAGCGAGGCAAATTCAAGCGCGGAGCGGGGCTTGTTGGAATAACACCAGCCAATACGCCACGCCTGGCTGCGGCCCGGCAACAGGCCAGCCATCGTCAACAGCATCGCAGATGCTCGCCCCATGCTTCCCCCCAACGCGACGTAACCCGACATCGGCGACTGAATCGCAATAACCCACCGGGCTATTGCCAGTTGCGAGTTACTGCGGTGGGTTACGGCGCTTCCGCCTTCGCCCTTCGCCCTTCGGCGGACAAGTCGCGCCTAACCCACCCTACGCGCTGGACTCGATCTAGCCGCGTCCGGGTTCAGCCATCGCCATCTTCGGACGGTCGGCAATCGCGCCTTGCCTGATGGGGCGGGCTGCGTTCTGAACGACCTTGGGTTTTGCAGGCGTCTTCGCCGCGCTGTCCCGCAGGGCCAGCCGGGTGGATTTTTTGGCATGCGCCTGCGCGTGAGCCCTCATCCCGGGATTGTGAGCGGCATACTCCTTGCCGTCGATCGGCGCCACATGCGGCGGATCCCGGCCGAGATACGGCCGTCCGATTCCAAACTCCTTGCCGTTTGCATCGATCCATTTCCACAAGGCTTGGGTGGAAACCCATCGCTGCGCCCGGTTCGCGCCATTTACGCTCACGACATCGGCCGCAAGGCCGTGGCCATAGCCGCCGCGCAAACTCCCGCCATGAAATGACCTGTTGGCCGCCGCCTTCATGCCGCTTGCGATCGATTGGCGGTAGTCATCGCGGAACGCGCTGGTGATGCCGGGCGACAGCCCGGCCTGCTCGGCGGCATGCAGCGTGTGAAAGAGTTTTGTCTTGAAGCTGCGGTCCATGCCGCCGATCACGTAATCCATCATCGGCATGCCGAATTTTTCCGCCGCATGGGGATCCTTCCAGGTGAAGTCCTGGTTGACGAGCCTGGTAAAGCTTCTGGTGACCGTCACCATCTTGCCCTTCCGCTTGACCGTCACTTTCCGCCGCTCACGCACCTTGTTGGTGTCCTCCTTGAGCGTCCGCTGGTAGAGCGCCCACAGATATTGATCGATGCAGATGTCCACGACCAGGCATTCGCCGAGAATTTCGATGCGGCGTACGACCCGCTTGACGTCCGCCGGCGCCGGATCGGACGGATCCACACTCGCCACCTCTACAAGCGGCAATTCCGGTGCCGGAACCTGTGACGAATCGGGCAGCGCGGCCACGATCAACGGTTCATCGGGGGCCGCCGTGTTCGGCTCGTCCGGGGCCACTATGGTAGCGGCCGCCATCGCGGTTTCCGGCTCGGCGGCCGGCGTCACATCGATGTTGGCGACAGTCGCATTGCCCATCGGCGTTGGCCGCGGGGTGTCAGCGCGTTCGGTGTCGCCCGTGAGTAATGCTGCGGGCCGGTGCTGGACCGGCACCGCGGCGGTGGTCTCGACGATCGCCGAACCGAAGCCGGCAAGCCAGGCACTATGCCAGACGGCGAGAACGACCGCTCCGCACAACGCCGTCTCTTTCGCAGATTGCCATCGGCTCATGATCCGTCGTCTCCAAGGGCTCCACCGGAGCCATGTTTGCGACGGGACCAGTCTTTCCAGCCAATGTGGACGCGCAAGGGCGCAAACGTCAGGTCATGACGTTTTCGGGAAAGTGTTGCCCAAATGCACGGGTGCAGTTTGTAGGGTGGGTTAGCGCCGAAGGCGCGTAACCCACCGAGTTATCGCCGGCTGCAAGCACTGTTGTTGGTGGGTTACGGCGCTTCGCGCCTAACCCACCCTACGCCCTCACACGCCATCATAGGCGCCGCCGATCGCCGCAACATAGCGCTCCACCGAACTCGCCAGGTTCTGCTTCGCGCCCGTTTGCATCACGCGCTCGAAGTGGTGGCTGTAGACCCGATCGAACGCCAGCGGCATCAGCGCCGCCGCGACGGCACGAACGCCTTTTTCGGAAAGCGGGATGAAGTTCGGAATGCTGCGCATGAACGAGAAGGACTTGCGGTCCAGGTTGACGATGGCGATGTCCGCCGAGCACACCACGCCCTTGCCGTCGGCTCCGGCCGCCCAATGCAGCATCGCACCGCCGGGAAAGTGCCCGCCGCCGCGGACCAGCGTGACACCGTTCAGCAGTTCGAAGCTCTCGCCTTGCCAGAATTTTATGCAGGGATCGGGCTGCCTCACCCACTGCGCATCGTCGGCGTGGAGATGCACGGGCACATCCCCGAACGCCCGGCTCCAGTCCACCAGCGTCGTATAGAAGTGCGGATGTGAAATCGCAATCGCACGCAGTCCGCCGAGCCCGTTGATCAGCGTGACCGTAGCGTCGTCGATCAGCGAGATGCAATCCCAGAGAATGTTGCCGTGCGGCGTACACACCAGCAGCGCGCGTTGCCCGATGGCGAATCGCGGCGTGGTGCCGATGCCGATCAGCCCCGGCTCGTACTGGCGAAATCCGTTGTGGTGCGAAATCCGCAAGCGTTGCAGCGTGGTCCACGACTGCCCCTCGGGCAGGACGTGCTGGCGCTCATCCTCGCACACCGGGCACTGCGCCGGCGGAGTTTTGCTTGGCGGATATTGCGTACCGCAGGTCGAGCAGATGAACGCCGGCATGATCTCCCCCGTTTGGTTCGCGTAGCCCGCATGAGCGCAGCGACATGCGGGTCCGGATTCCCGGATATCGCTGCGCTCATCCGGGCTACGGGGCTACTTCTTCTCTTCCAGCAGCTTGCGATATTTCTCGACATCGCGCGTCACCAGCTGCTGCAACACCTCGGGCGCATGCTCGTTGGCATCCGGCGGCACCGACGACAGATCGTGGAAGCGCTTTTTCACGGCGTCGCTTTCCACTGCCGTCTTCGCGGCCGCGTTAAGCTTTGCGACGATCTCAGGCGGGGTGCCTTTCGGCGCGAACAACCCGTTCCAGCCCTGCGCCTCGAAGTCCGGCAGTCCGGCTTCCGCCGAGGTCGGCAGCTCCGGCAGCGTCGAAAGCCGCACCGTGGAGCCGATCACCAGGCCCTTCACCAGCTTGTCGTCGATCGCCTGCGACACCGAGGCTGCGTTGTCGCACACCCCGTCGATCTGGCCGCCGATCGCATCGGTGAGCGCCGGCGCGCCGCCGCGATAGCCGACCAGCGTCACGTCGATGCCGGCAGCCTGAATAAAACTCTTGCAGACCAGAAAATTCGACGAGCCGACGCCGGCATGGCCGAGATTGACCTTGCCGGGATTGACTTTGGCGTAAGCGATGAACTCCTGCAGGTTCTTGACCGGAAAATCCTTGCGCAGCGCAATGATTCCAAACGTCTTCGCGACCATCGCGATCGGCACGAACGCATCGGCCTTGAACGGCAGCATCGGATAGATCGTATAGGACGCCGCATTGGTGCCGGCATTGCCGATGGCGATGGTGTAGCCGTCGGCCGCGGCCCGCGCGGTGCGGGTCAACGCGGTCGAACCCCCGGCGCCGGCGACGTTTTCGATCACGATGGTCTGTCCGAGTTCCGACCCCATCCGCTCCGCCACCGTCCGCGCGATCACATCCGAGGCGCCGCCGGCCGCGAACGGCACGATCATGGTGATCGGACGTTTTGGATAATCCTGCGCGTGGGCGGAGAAGCCGGCCAACACAAGAATTGCGGCCAGCCAGATCGGCAGCAAACCTTTTCGACTTGGTTTTGCGGGAAGGCTCACAGCTAACCTGATCCAGAACAAACTCACTGCATCAGATTTTAAGCGCCTGCCGGGCCATGGCAAGCCATTCTATGCCGCGCGCTCCAGCGTGCGTAGTGCGTAGCCCGGATGAGCGCAGCGATATCCGGGATGCCGACCCGCATGTCGCTTCGCTCATGCGGGCTACTTGCTACTTGCTCACGCCGCGCGCTCCAGATGCGCCACCAGTCCCGCGAACAGGCCGCGGCCGTCGGTGCAGCCCATGATGTCTTCGACGTGGTTTTCCGGATGGGGCATCATGCCCAGCACATTGCCGCTGGTGTTGACGATGCCGGCGATCGATTGCGCGGCGCCGTTGATGTTGTGGGTGTCGCCGACTTCGCCGCCGGCCGAGCAATAGCGATACAGCACCCGCCCCTCGCCTTCGAGCCGCCGGATGGTGTCCTCGTCGGCGGCGTAATTGCCCTCGCCATGCGCAATGGGCACGCGGATCACCTGCCCGGCATTATAGCCGCGCGTAAACGGCGTGTCGGAACGCTCGACCCGCAGATGCACGTCATGGCAGATGAACTTTAATCGCGCATTGCGCATCAGCACGCCGGGCAACAGGCCGGACTCGCAGAGAATCTGGAAACCGTTGCAGACGCCGAGCACCAGGCCGCCATCGGCCGCGAACTTGCGCACGGCGTCCATGACCGGCGCACGGGCGGCAATGGCGCCGCAGCGTAAGTAATCGCCGTAGGAGAAACCGCCGGGCACCACGACGAGGTCGGTACCTTTCGGCAGCGACGTCTCGGCATGCCACACCATCGCGGGCTCATGCCCGGATGCGAGCCGCAGCGCGCGGGCCATGTCGCGTTCGCGGTTGATTCCGGGGAAGACGAGGACTGCGGATTTCATGTGGCGCAGCCTAGCTCAGAAGTTCAACCCGATAATTCTCGATCACGGTGTTCGCCAGCAGCTTGTCGGCGGCATCCTTCAGCGCGGCTTCCGCTTTGGCCTTGTCGCTGCCTGCGATTTC
Organism: uncultured Alphaproteobacteria bacterium; assembly: GCA_963710045.1. Taxonomy (GTDB): domain Bacteria; phylum Pseudomonadota; class Alphaproteobacteria; order Rhizobiales; family Xanthobacteraceae; genus Bradyrhizobium. The sequence goes on from CAVPZO010000077.1 coordinate 130,957, forward strand.
GATGTCGAACACCTTGCCCTGGCGCACGCTGGCGATGCCGTCGACGCCGAGCGATTTCAAGGCGCCTTCGATGGCCTTGCCCTGCGGATCGAGAATGCCGGATTTCAGCGTGACGGTGACGCGCGCTTTCATTTCAACCTCGTCATTCCGGACGATCCGCAACGCGGATCGATCCGGAATCTAGATACGATCACCTCTGGATTCCGGGTTCGCAAGCTGCGCTTGCGCCCCGGAATGACGCTCAGCCCTTCACCAGCACCGGGCCGGAGCCGGCGGGCCGCTCGTTCTCCATCAGGATGCCGAGCCGTTTTGCTACTTCGGTGTAGGCCTCCAGCACGCCGCCGAGGTCGCGCCGAAAACGGTCCTTGTCGAGCTTCTCGTTCGACTTGATGTCCCACAGCCGGCAGGAATCCGGCGAGATCTCGTCGGCGACGATGATCCGCATCATCTCGTTCTCGAACAATCGTCCGCATTCCATCTTGAAATCGACCAGCCGGATGCCGATGCCGAGGAACAGCCCGGTGAGGAAGTCGTTGACGCGGATCGCCAGCGCCATGATGTCGTCGATTTCCTGCGGCGTGGCCCAGCCGAACGCGGTGATGTGCTCTTCGGACACCATGGGGTCGTTGAGCTGATCGTTCTTGTAATAGAACTCGATGATCGAGCGCGGCAGTTGCGTGCCCTCCTCGATGCCGAGCCGCTGCGACAGCGAGCCCGCCGCGACGTTGCGCACCACCACCTCGAGCGGGACGATCTCGACCTCGCGAATCAGCTGCTCGCGCATGTTGAGGCGGCGGATGAAATGGGTCGGCACCCCGATGTCGTTGAGGTGCTGGAACAGGTACTCCGAAATCCGGTTGTTGAGGACGCCCTTGCCCTCGATCACCTGGTGTTTCTTGGCATTGAACGCGGTCGCATCGTCCTTGAAGTGCTGAATCAGGGTTCCAGGCTCCGGTCCTTCATAGAGGACTTTTGCCTTGCCTTCATAAATGCGGCGTCGACGGCTCATTGGGATGTACCGTGTGTTGTTGAAATCCATGAAATTGGTGTGCTCCTTATGACAAATTCGTTCCCGGCGGAGCTGCCGCGAAGGCCGGAATTAAGGGAAACAGAACAGGAACCCGGCCTGTTCGCAAGCTATCTGATTGGCCTGTCCAGCACAATCGATCCGGCACCTGGGGCTCAAGTTTTACCCATCTGCCCTGCGACCTCGAAACTGTTGTTTTAAGCTTTCGCTCCAGTTATCTAGGCTCGCCAACCCGCCGCCGCAACGCCGCGGCCGTCCCTAATGCGACACCAGCGAACGGAACCCTCACCATGACCACATTCGACAAGCGCGAAGAGGGTTTCGAGAAGAAATACGCCGTCGACGAGGAGCAGAAGTTCAAGGCCATGGCCCGCCGCAACAGGCTGCTCGGATTGTGGGTGGCCGAGCAGCTCGGAATCACCGGTGACGCCGCCACGGCCTATGCCAAAGAGGTGGTCGCCGCCGATTTCGAGCAGCCCGGCGACAATGACGTGGCGCACAAGGTGACGCGGGATCTGGCCGCCAAGGGCATCGCGCTGACCGAAGCCCAGCTTCGCGGCAAGATGGACGAACTGCTGGCGACGGCGATCATGCAGGTGAAGGCGGGGACGTAAGGCTCGCCCCGTCATTGCGAGGAGCACTTGCAACGAAGCAATCCAGTCTTTCAGCGCGCGCGGCTCTGGATTGCTTCGCGGAGCCTGTCATCGGGCGCGCGTTCGCGCGACCCGTTGGCTCGCAATGACGGGTCCGGCGACGCCGGACCCGTTGGGGGCTAGCGGTTAGGACTTACCTCCTCTTCCGCTTGAGTGCCCGGCGTAATGGGTATATAATCTCCTCCATGGTCACCCCCTACATCCTCTCGCAACTCTCCTCCGGCCTCGTCCGCCTCCGCGTGACGCCGGACGAGCCCGACGAGGGCCCGCCCGCGATCATCGAGCAGCGCCCGCGCGGCTCGCGCCGCCCGCACACCGACATGGCGGTGGCAAAGGTGCGTCATTTGATCGAACAAACCGGCCTGACCTACTCCGAGATAGCGAAGAAGACCGGCGTCGGCCGCGCCAGCATCTGCCGCTGGGCGCGCGACGGCAAATGGCTGCGCCCGGCGCACGCGCCGTTCGCCACCGATCTCGTGCCGACGCTGCGCGCCGGCCGCCGCTTGCGGATACGCATGCTCACCGGCCGGCTCGAGGCGCTCGCCCAGCGTCACGTGCGCGAGCTGGAGCAAGCGCCGGAGGTCGATCCCGACAGGCTGATGCAGGCGCTCCAGCTGGTGAAGATGACGCGCCTGGAGGCCATGGGCCGCCGGCGCCGCCGCCGCTTCCACAGCGAGCCGCGCACCGGCGCGTGGGGACTCTCGCGCGACCAGGGCATCCGCACCGCGCTGAAAGAAATGCGCCGCGGCGGCGTCGACCCCGACCGCGCGCCGAAGGAGGCGGTGGAGCTGGTGATCGAGGCGTATGTGCCGGTGGAGGATCATCCGGCGCTGCGGCCGAGGGGGAAAAAGCGGAAGAAGTGGTGGTGATCATCACGTAGGGTGATTCGGCGCAACTCATTCGCCGAAGCCCGAAGAGCGAAGGCGGAAGCGCCGTAACCCACCACTGCGAACTCGCAACCGGCGGCAGCAAGATTCTCAGCGGTCGCCTGTCGGCATACGCATCGTATAAATTACGGAATGCATAAACAGCGTCAGAACTATTGCTACTATTAGCTCGCCAGTTTCGCCTCCGTCACACTTCAACGACGATCGGAACACCGACCTCTGTCGCTACCGGCGTGTACAGATCCGTCTCGATCTCCGGCGTTTCAATGGTAACAATTAGAGAATAATTTGCGGATTTTTCCCAACCGTTTAGTTGTTGGCGTTTATTCCACCATCCCATTGTTGGAAATACTGCGAGATGACCGCGAGATGCCAAGTCGATAGCGGTTCCGCGCCATACGTCAGAATGAATCGATCCAAGTGAAGTGAGAGAGCGCATGCTATGGCCGAAGTCCCAACCCGGATCAGCGAGGCCGGGCGCCTCGTAGTCTTCTTCCCGCGCAAATTTGTTCACACGTTGTTGAAACTGTTGAACGGTTTCAAGAGAATTTATCGTGGCAAAGCGCAAGCCGTGCGACTGGTACCCATATCGCGGAGTCCATCCCCGCGCACCTGGGCTTGGTTCGACAAAATACGATAGGGTGACGCGCATGGTCACGGGCGTATTCTGTAGCCCGCTCAAAACATCCTTGGGCCATGGCAGGGGATGCAAACGCATTTCACGCGTCTTAACACGTTTGTCCCCTTCCTCATCCTTGAAGAAAGGTTGGATTTTACTTTCAACAAGGAGGGTCAATGAATTATCCAAACTAGATAGCAGCTTCCGCAAGTCGGGAACGCCACGACCGAAACAGCGGACAAGACTTTTGTAGTCAAGGCTGCCGTCTGCTGTGGTAAATCTTGTTAACATCGCAGGCGTCCAGTCGGCGGCATGAACCATTAGGGCGCGGATGGTTTCTGGTGCTAGCCGAGCATATTTGGCCCACAGCATCGCAGCATAACGAGCGGCAAGAGCAGCAGCAGCGCTGGTATCCCCAAAGCTTGTCAGTGGGCTGCGCGTACCAAAAGCGTGGCTTGTACTCAGGAGTTGAACTTCATCGAAATAACTGGGCGCTACGATTGCGGGATTACGGCCCAAATTTCCCGCTTCCATGACGATATCGGGTTTGATAGGCCACTTACCCCAAGTTAGCGACGTACAGCTTGAGGGAGAAAGATCGCCCCGCGCTGCAAGAGGCTCCCAACCCGGATTTCTTCCAGCGTCAATAAGGGCTTTGTCGGTATATCCGCCAACGGTCAACGCATTCCATGCTTGTGCCGGGTCATGGATGCCATCGGTCATGTTCGAGTCGGGGTAAAGATGCCATTGTGCTGGATCGGTATTGCCGCCGGAAAGAATAAACAAGCGCCGTTGCCCATCGTAATCGTCAGCGCCAGCTGCCAGCAAGTCTATCGCTGCAGACCATGACGATGGGCGTCCACGGTCCCTCCCGTCAGGAGCCGTTATAGCCATGCAGAAAATACGATTGCGATCTGGCGAGACCTCTACGCGGTAAGCGCTTTCCTGAGTTACCGCACCATATAGCTCCGCCTCGTTCGGATCAGCAGGATGAATAATTTTCACCAACTCTAGGCGATGCGTCAACGCCACCGGTCCTGCGCTAGTGAGGGCGTCTGTGAGATCGCCCAAGGCGACCAGCCCGGCCATCGGAGTTCCATGGCCTTGACGGTCATCGGTGCCCCATGCCGGTTTATAGGCGTGCAGGTCAGCTGCATCGGTCACCTGCGTCAATAAGGGATGCGCTTGATTTAGACCGGTATCGAATAGACAAACATAGGGTGCCCCCGCGGCGGGGGCGGTCATTCGCCCCGCGAAATCGAGGATCCAAGCCTGCTGCTCAACCGGAGACATTTCCGTAAAGAAATCGGCGGTTGTTTTTGGCATCCGCACTTCGGCAATCATACCAAGGATATCGATGGACCGAGACAGATCTCGGGCAGTCCCACGGACGAGGACAATTTTGCGGTCGATGAATGACACCGTTTGCCGGCCGACGGTCAGGTTGAATCTCTCGGCGTGAGCCCGTAACCGCGCAAGATGATCAACGTCTTTGAACCGCCGCAGCCAGATCTCCCACGTCGTGATGGTGTCCGGGTTCGGGAAAGGGGTCTCGTTTTCGGTCCAAAGCGCTTCCAGCACTGCCAGTTGAATATCGGCGATGCTTTCGGCGAGATCCTGATTTCTCGGCCGCGTCGGTCCGCCCTCTTGTCGCGGTGTCGTCATCTTGTCGCGATAGGCGGTGATCTTCTTCAAAAATTCCTTGAGCTTTCCATCGGGCACAAAGACGGTCGCCTGTGTACGGTTATCGTCAGTGATCTTAACGGTGCAGAGCTCGATGCCGCTCTTGGAGAGATCAAGGCTTTCATACTTCAGTTCAAAATTCGGCTCACTTTCGAATGTCAGATAGATACCCAGACCGTCATCAATTCCAAACGCTTTTTGCTCGGTGACGCGCTCTTTGGCGGTGGCTGCAATGGCGTCCAGTTTTCCGATAAGTTGCTGCGCATGTGCAGCCCGTTCCCGTTCGGGCAGCTCCATGCGGTCGCGCGGACCGGAACTTGGGCTTGTGAACCTGACAGGATCAGGTCCCGCGGGCACTATGATATGGGGGTGTTGGGCCACGCTGCCTCGCTGGGCTAAATTTTAGTTCGCATCTTTATGGCTGATCGTCTGTTTGCAGTCCTCTACAGCCTGAGCAATTTCCTGATGCGTGACATGCGTTCGGTCGTGAATGATCGCGTCTTTGATCGCCTCTTCGGTCGCTCGCGTAATATCTGCGAAACTTAGACCCCGTGCGAGACGCGCGATTTTTGTCCATTGGATTTTGTAGGTCTTGAATAGGCCAAGCTTAACCTTGAGGGTTTCAACGATGCGGTCTTGGTCGGGGAGTTCGTACTGGATTACATCGTCGAACCGACGGAAGAGAGCGCGGTCAAGTATACCTATATGGTTTGTCGCAGCGATAATGAGACTGTCGGACGTGTCCTGCTCGACCATTTGCAGGAAACTATTGACGACGCGGCGTATCTCACCGACATCGTTGCTCAGATCGCGCGCTGAGCCGATGCTGTCAAACTCGTCGAACAAATAGACGCCGCGAGTTTGAGCTAGCGTTTCAAAGACGATGCGAAGCTTGGCTGCCGTCTCGCCCATGAATTTGGTGATTAGGCCGTCCAGACGAACGACGAACAGCGGTAATCCCAATTCACCTGCAAGTGCGGACGCCGTGAGGGTTTTGCCCGTGCCTGGTTTCCCTGACAGAAGGACCTTGCGTCGCGGCGCAAAGCCTTTGCCACGAATAAGCTGAACGGCTCTTTGTTCACGAATGAGGCGATCGAGTTTTTTCTTGGTGGACGCAGCGAGCACCATGTCTTTAAGACGCGTGTTCGGATACGACACGTTTAGTAGTTCGGATGCCTCGCCACGGGGGCGCACCAGCGGTATAACACCTCGGGCCGGAATGCGCGGGCGCGATTTTGCTTTATCGATCAGTGCGCGGATTTCGTCGGCGAGTTTTCCGTGGCCCAAACGCGCTTCATGAGCTGCAATCTGCATCGCAATAGCAAAGAAATGCGCTTCATCCCCTTCCGACAGGGATGAAATCAAGGCTTTGACCTGGTCGGCGCTAGGCATTGGCTTGCGTGCTCTGCCATGAATTTAAGTTGAAAATATGAACAAACAGCACCGGGTCCTCCGTGCTGCCAAGCCGCGCAAGAGAATGCTGTGGGCCGTTCCCTGCCCAGAATCATAACGGTGTCGAGGGAAAAGACCAAGGACGGTATTTAAAATGGCCGTTTTCCGAGCGTCTTCGCTGTGGATCAGTATCGGTGGGACCCAAGGATAACGAAATATCCTCTGCGCAAGGGTCCAAAGTTGTGCCGCAACGCTCGATTGTTCGGTGGTTCGTCGCCCGCGTGTTTATCGATGGTTCGCTACCCGTGAGACGGGAAAGCTAGATGCCTGAACCGCGCCTTGGCCGGGCGATGCAATGGGACAGGATTTCAACCAGTGTGCCCTACTCCTCGTTCCACAGGAGTGCTGGCTACCCGTCGTGCCGTGCTGTTTGAACGGCTCGCGTTTGCCCATGATCGTGATCTTGACGCGGTCGCCCTTCTTCGGCAACCGCTCCATCAAATTGCCTGACAGCAAAACCCTCTCTACCTATCGAACCCCGCCCTCCATCCCTCAGCGAGCCCCCATGCGCACCCAAACCGAAAAAGCCCACGCGTTCGTCGCCTTGCATGCGCGTCCGGGCGCCTTCATCATCCCCAATCCCTGGGATGCCGGCACCGCAAAACTGCTTGCCGCAATCGGGTTCGAGGCATTGGCCACCACCAGCCTCGGGCTTGCCAACACGCTCGGCACCGCGGACGTCAGCCTCGACGCAATCATCGAGAATTGCCGGACCATCGCCGCCGCCACCGATCTTCCCGTCAACGCCGACCTTGAAAATTGCGGCGCGGACGAACCGCAAGCCGCGGCGCGCGCGATCGGGCTTGCCGCCGAGGCCGGCGCGGTCGGCGGATCGATCGAGGATTCGACCGGCGATCCGCAAGCCCCGATCTACGATTTTGCGCTTGCGGTCGAGCGCGTGCTTTCCGCCGCGGGCGTCAAGCGCATCAGCGTCGGCGGCGCGATGTCGCGTTTTGCGCTGGCCGCCTTCCTGCAAAGCGCGCGCGAGATGAAGGAGAACGGGTCGTTCAGTTTTGTGACGGGAATGGCTCCGATCAAGGACATCCGCGACACGTTTGCGGCCGGTGGGAGCTGACACGCCTGGCGCGTCATTGCGAGCGAGCTACAAAATTGGCGACTTCGCCAATTTTCGTCGCTGAGCGAGGCAATCCAGCGCGCGGTGAAAGGCTGGATTGCTTCGTCGCAAGAGCTCCTCGCAATGACGGCTGCACGGCTTTCGCCGTTAACCGGCGGCACTGGCATTCCTGATATCCGGAGCTTATATTTTCGCAAGATTTAACGGCGGTTTCGGATGTTCGTTTTCGGGTGCAGATCAGGTCTCGTAGTGGTGCTGGCGGCGCTCTGTCTTGGGCGGACGGCCGGCGCCCAGACCGCCGCTGTGACATATTCAAGCTGGCCGGTCGGTTTCCATAGCAACCTGACCGTCGGCCAGGACGCGGCCGTTTACGGCAGCTTTGCAGGCTTCGACGGCAGCGACGCCCGGGGCGGCTTTTCCACCATGCGCTACGCCCTTCCGAACGGCTGGTTTGTCGGCGGCGGAAGCGGCGGTGTCGGTTTCGGCATGAGCGGCATCAACCCGCCCGGCGCGTTCGGCAACTCGCTTACGGCCGAAGGCATGCAGTTCGGCTACAAATTCCAGAACGCACCGCTCACGGTCTATGCCGGTTTCGACACGCTGAAATACAACACCGGCATCGGCAGCCCGTTTGCCCCGTTCGACGCCGCGTCCGGCACGCTGCCCTTCTATCGCGCGCATGCCGGCGTCGAATTCCAGCCGGCGCCGAATCTCAGCCTGTCGCTCGGGGTCGGCTACACGCAAGCGCCGCGCGACAGCGAGATCAATTCGCTTGTGCTGCCGGGTGCTTCGCCGTTCGGTCGCCGCTGACGTAGCGCTGGTCGTCGTCCCCGCGAAGGCGGGGACCCATACGCCGTGTCGTCTCGTTAAGGTGCCGTGTGGCAGTTGCCTTCTGCAAACATTGATTCCAGGGGTTATGGGTCCCCGCCTTCGCGGGGACGACAAATCCTACCCCTCCTTGAACCCATACTCCGGCACGTTGCCGCTGGCGCCGTAATACTTGTACGGCAAAAACTTGCCGCTCATGGTGATCTTGACGCGGTCGCCCTTGGGGTTGGCGACGCGCTCGATCGCCATGTCGAAATCGATCGCCGACATGATGCCGTCGCCGAATTCCTCCTCGATCAGCGCCTTCCAGGCCGGGCCGTTGACCATCACTCATGCACCGGCCAAGAAAAATTTGCCGACCAGAACAACCACAAATGTCTGTATTGGAACAAACAAAAGAGCCGAGAGGCGGAAGAGGTCTTGAATTTTTACATTTGTGTAAAGGTCGCTAACAGGAACAGCGGCCAGGAACGTGAAATACACAATGCTCGTGAGCAAGGCATAGATGAAAAGAGCGCGGCTTTTTAGCGGTTCGAAATGCTCCGGTCGCGGCGATAACGGGATGATCGCCAGCATCATTAGAACCGTCGGCACCACAAATGGGGCGCACCACGACATTCCGATCAAACGATCCTGCCAATCGGTACCGTACTTGCTGGTAAACGACGGAGCAATCGCCAGCACCATCAGTAACGTGCTGCCTGCGAGCCAGACTCCGAGCAGCCAGATTCTTGCGCTGTGTAAACTCATTTCAGCCCCTCAAATTGAATGCCGGTATTCATGAGTTGTTGGCCGATAGGAATACCCCGTTCGATGAATTTTTCATCCTGGCCCTTGTGAGCGAAGAACTCGTATGCAGATGCCGTGAGAATAGCGGACGGGTTGACCTTCCTGGTCAGGCTCGCCGCATCAAGAGCATTTGATCCACTTTGCTGGCGCTCAACCAGGTTCCTGTATGGGACCGGAAGCGCTTCGCCTGAAGTCAGGTCCATGGTCAGACGGAATACGAATATCCGATACCGACCGGTTCGACCCCAGATCAGGCCTTTTAGCTTCGCAAACAGGCCGTCTGGCAGAGCGGGGCTGTCTTCATTCACCCAGCGCTTGTCGGGATTGGGCGTTCCATCATCTCGAATTTCTTCCGGCGGCGTCGCAACGGCGAAGCCGTCCTTGCATGCGACAAATGAATATTGCGGATACCGCCCTAACTTCAGCCCCTGCCGAAGACGGTTGTCGACCACCCTGTTCGTCTTTAGAGATCGACCGACATCCGACAATAGAATGGTTGTTGCCGAAGGGCGGGGCGGTGAACAAAAATCGATCGTGGTTTTAAAGTAAATCTTGTCGTTGCCGGCCGCTATTCTGACTGTAGGGGGCCCCTGCAATGGCGGTACATAGGAATTCATTGCTTTCACAGCAGCCGAGCTGATCGGCAAGAAACTACCTGTTTCCGTGCCGGCGCTGACGGCGACCGGCATCGACAATAATCCTACACAGGCCAGGAGTGCTCGCTTTTTCAGTTTATCAATCGCCATATGATTCGCCCTTTGCCCATTCGCCTCCCCGATTTATCCGGGATGCGATCGACCCGACGAACCTATACATGACTATGAAAACGCTGGCTTTTCCGGTTTTCTGTTGTTAAGAAAGGGCAACCAAAAATATTAAATCGTTTCATTAAGAAAAAAAGTCGTTGTATTCGATTGATTGAATTTATTATGCGATTCTAGCAACGATTTTAATTAAGGAATTACTGAAATGGACGGTGGGGCGGGTTGGGCCTACTTTAGGCATGGGCCAGTTGAGCGATCGAAAGACGCCGCCGCATGCGAGAACCACCAATTTCGGAAGCCCAGGACATCCTGATGTCGTCAGGAGACCTCGCTTCTCAAGTTGAGACGGCACTGCGCGTCAATTGTTGCGTCGCCTCGCTTTACGCCCTTTATCCCGACCTGCTTCATTCGATGGTGTTGCCGTATCCGTCGGAGCAATGCGACCGCAAGGAAATAATTCGGCACCGCAAGGTTCTCGACGACGACGAGGCTTATTCGATCCTTCAAATAATATGGAAGGAATCCCCGTTCGTAACGGATGAACTGCTCAGCAGAGTCGGGCTCACGCGCCAAATGAAAGATGGGTCGATGACCGCTTGGAGTCTCGCGAGAAAAACCGCTACGTCGATGGACGATCTGACCAAAGCGAACACGCGAATAACATCGATTGTTCGGGCTGCAGAAGCCTATCGTCTCGTAGACCGTGACGATACGAAATTGAAAAACAAGCCGATCGTCGGCACCGAACACCTTCATAAATTCATGCTGATGTTATCAGAAAATCAGCGTCGGATTATTTCAGAATTAGGACCTGTGCTCTCTCCGGGAAATATCGGTTTCGACTTGCCGAAACAGTGAGGCAGCGCTATGACCGAAATGACACCTGACAATCAACTTTTAGCATCCGATTTATTTGATATCTTCCAGCTCTTTGCCGATGCGCGTAATTCGGCGACAGTGAGTTATCGGCAGGACGAAATATCGAGCTTGATCGACTTGGTGACGGCCGCCTGCCATCGTGCCGAGGAAACCGCCTCGCGGTATTATGACGTTGCAAACACTTTCCCGGTGTTCGAAGGTCTGCCATGGGATGATGCGTTGGACGAAATATGGGATGACCTTCACATCCCCAAGGGACTTGAATGGACTTCCGTCGGTACTGACCTAACTGCCATATGCCCGACGGTTCTTCGCACCGGCAGCTATCATGATAGATGCAAGCTTCCGGATGCTGGCGGCTTTTTGCTGCGCGCACTCGTGTGGCGGTACCTTGCAACGCGATTGGCGATGCTTCGCACAAGTCAAAAGATAAAAGGCTATCACCCGCTTTTCTCACTGGATGCGGTTCGCCGCTCGCTGATCCATACCGCTAAAACCCAGCGAGAGATGCTGGACACGATTCTTATGGCTGACACGAATGTCGCTGGCGACATGACAGCGCTCGCTGTTTCTCAACATGCGGCGGCGAGTTTTAATAGTTATCTCGTCACCGTGAGTGAGCTATCAGGCGGTGACAAAGACGCTTTCAAATTGACCTCGCGGGCCAAGTTCGCATTGAATAATGTAAAGAACCCGGAGATTAACCATAAGGTAATCATGTCTGACGATATTCCTAGCGCATTTGAATATGGTGATTCATACTGCTGGGGAGATCAACCCATTCACCTCGTCGGCAATCCAGATGAGGTAAGGTTCGTTTTTGTTGTGTCCGGCGTACCTGATAACGACGACAGGCCTCCCTCCGACGAGATTTACGAGGGCCGATTCAGATTGAGCAAATCCGGATTAAGGGATGCTTTTGCCGGCCTCCCTTCTGATGAAGCACGCTTTTACGGCGGCCTGGAATTTTACAGAGCGGCTTATCAGACGATCTCGATCGACCCGATGTATCCTGATCGCTCGGTGCTTCATTCAGCCGCGGACAAATTAGGGCTCGATTATCATGCACCGGAGGCCGTCAAGAACGACAGTTTGATTTCGCGAAGCAAAGTGGCCCGTGAATTTTTTGGATACAAGGGGTTGGCGGAGCTTGATCCTCAGTAGCTGCATGTTTTTACGCGGTCTGGATTGCGGAGCCCAAACGACTGTCATTGAACGGCAATAGCCGGACCCGTTTGGCGGGGACGACAAATCTCTGGACCTATTCCTCCTTGAACCCATACTCCGGCACGTTGCCGCTGGCGCCGTAATATTTGTAGGGCAGGAATTTGCCGCTCATGGTGATCTTGACGCGGTCGCCCTTGGGATTGGCGACGCGCTCGATCGCCATGTCGAAATCGATCGCCGACATGATGCCGTCGCCGAATTCCTCCTCGATCAAGGCCTTCCAGGCCGGGCCGTTGACCAGCACCATCTCGTAGAAGCGGTAAATCAAGGGATCGGTCGGCGGCATCGGCGTGCCCTGCCCGCGCATCGGCACCTCGTTGAGCATGGCGGTTTCGGATTTTGTCAGGCCGAACAGTTCGCCGGCGTTGGCCGCCTGCGGTTTTGTCAGTTTCATCTGGCCGAGGATGGCGCCGACGATCAGCACTTCGGAATAGCCGCCGATCTTTTCGCAGATGTGTTTCCAGCTCCACTCCTTCTCGCGCTTGATGTCGAGCAGTTTTTCGGTGAGGTCGGATCGTTTCATGTTTGCGACTCCCTTTAATGCCGTCATGCCCGGCCTCGTGCCGGGCATCCACGTCTTCCTTTTTGCTCAAGACGTGGATGGCCGGGACAAGCCCGGCCATGACGCCTGTCTTGAATCCTCGCGCGCAAGATTCGATGAAGCGACGATGGTTGGCTCGGCGAGGCCGATCCGCACCACCGGCACGTTGCGCGGATCGTGATCGGTGACGGTAGCGGTGAACGTCTTGCTGCGCATCACCAGGAAATCGATGATGTGGTTGCGCAATGCGTAATAATGCGGATGGCGGTGCAGGTCGATGCGGCCGCGGTCCTTCGGCAGCGGATTCTCCACGATCTCGGCCAGCACCGCACCGGGGCCGTTGGTCATCAGGAAAATCCTGTCGGCGAGATAGATCGCCTCGTCGACGTCGTGGGTGATCATGAACGCGGTCTGTCCGGTGGTAAGGCAGATACGGCGGACCTCGTCCTGCAGCGTGCCGCGCGTCAGCGCGTCCAGCGCGGAGAACGGCTCGTCCATCAGCATGATCTTCGGCGTGATCGAGAGCGCACGCGCGATGCCGACGCGCTGCTTCATGCCGCCGGACAGCTCCGACGGCCGCTTGTGCTCGGCGCCGGTGAGGCCGACCAGATCGATGAAGTTTTGCGCATGCGCTTTTACTTTTGCGCGGTCCCAGCTGCGCCATTTCGAGGTCACCGCGTAAGATACGTTGCCGAGCACGGTGCGCCACGGCAGCAGCGCGTGGCTCTGGAAAATCACCGCGCGGTCGAGGCTGGTGCCCTCGATGGCCTGGCCGTCGACGATCACGGTGCCTTCGCTGGGCGCATCGAGCCCGGCCAGGATGTTGAGCACCGTGGTCTTGCCGCAGCCGGAATGCCCGATCACGCAGCCGAACTCGCCGCGCGCAATTCCAAGCCACAGATCCTCGAAGACCGCGATCTCGCCGCCGTCCGCCCCCGGATAACGCTTCGCAATCGCCTCGATGGAAATGAACTTGTCGGTCACCATCTCACTCCGGAAACGTGACCATGCGCGTAAACCGCGCCAGAATCTGATCCAGCAGCATCCCCACCACCCCGATCACGAGGATAGCTATGATCACATTCGTGATCGATAAATTATTCCATTCATTCCAGACGAAGTAACCGATGCCGGTACCGCCCACCAGCATCTCGGCGGCGACGATCACCAGCCAGGCGATGCCGATCGAAATCCGCATGCCGGTGAGGATGGTCGGCGCCGCGGCCGGGAGGATCACGGTGAAGGCGCGCCTGACGGTGCCGACTTCGAGCGTGCGCGCGACGTTGATCCACTCCTTGCGCACGGCGGCGACGCCGAAGGCGGTGTTGAGCAGCATCGGCCACACCGAGCAGATGAAGATCACGAAGATCGCCGACAGCCCGGAATCCTTGATGGTGTAGAGCGCCAGCGGCATCCACGCCAGCGGCGAGATCGGTTTCAGGATCTGTATGAAGGGATCCAGGGCCTTGTTGATCAGCGGCGACATGCCGATCAGGAAGCCGAGCGGGATGGCGACGATCACCGCAAGCAGATAGCCGAGGCCGACGCGGGCGATGGAATAGCCGAGCTGGATGCCGAGGCCCTTGTCGTTGGGCCCGTTGTCGTAGAACGGCCGCTTAAGGTGCTCCCACAGCTTGGCGCCGACATCGAGCGGGCCCGGCATCGCGGATTTGCCCTGCGTCGCGGTCAGCCCCATCAGTTTGGCGTATTCCGGCGTCATCGTTGCAACGGCGCCGGTGCCGCGCGTTGCGATATGCCAGGCGCCGATGAAGGCGAGGAACAGCACGACCGACACCATCGCCGCGCGAAAACGAAGACTGGCTGACATCGTCAGCTGGCCTTCCTGATTTTAAAACTGTTGAGATACTCCTCCGGCTTTGCCGGATCGAACGTCTTGCCCATCACCACAAAGCTCTTGGTCGTCGTGGCCGGCGGCGTCAGACCGGCCTCCTTCATCAGCCTGGTCGCGTCGGTGGCGAGATAGACCTGCGCAGCGATGCCGGCATAATCCAAATCGCCCTTGACCTGGCCCCAGCGCTTCATCTGCGTCATGATCCAGATCGCGAAGGATTGCCACGGGAACGGATCGAAATCGACGCGGTTCGGCTGGGTGACGATGTTGCCGAGACCGTCGGCAAACGTGCCGGTGAGAATCTGCTCCAGCACGATCTGCGGCTGGTTCAGGTAATTCGCCGGCGCAATGGCCTCGGCGATCTGCTTGCGATTTTCCGCCTTGTGCGCGAACGCGGTGGCCTCGATGATCGATTTCAGCAGCGCGCCATAGGTGTTCGGCAGGGTGGTGACGAATTCCTTCGAGGCTGCGAAGGCGCAGCACGGATGCCCTTCCCAGATGTCCTTGGTCAGGATGTGAATAAAACCGACGCCGTCATAGACCGCGCGCTGGTTCATCGGGTCGGGCCCCAAAAATCCGTCGATATTGTCGGCACGGAGATTGGCGACCATTTCCGGCGGCGGCACGCTGCGGATCTGCACGTCGAGGTCGGGGTCGAGGCCGTGTTCGGCCAGATAATAGCGCAGCAGATAATTGTGCATTGAATAGTCGAACGGCACGGCGAACTTGAAACCTTTCCAGTCCTTGGGGTCGCGCTTGTCCTTGTGTTTTACCGCGAGCGTGATGGCCTGGCCGTTGATGTTCTCCACTGCCGGCATGGTGTAGGGCAGCGGATTGGAGCCGACCCCCATGGTGATGGCGAGCGGCATCGGCGAGAGCATGTGCGCCGCGTCGTATTCCTTGTTCAGCGTCTTGTCGCGGATGACAGCCCAGCCCGCGGTCTTGATGACTTCGACGTTGAGCCCGTTCTTGGCGTAAAACCCCATCGGCGCCGCCATGATGATCGGCGTGGCGCAGGTGATCGGGATGAAGCCGACCTTGAGGTCTTTCTTCTCCAGCGGCCCGCCTTGCGCAAACGCTTCGGTCGCGGTTTTCAGCGGAAACAACTGCGACAGCGCCGCCACCGCGGTCGCCGCCCCCACCGATTTCAGGAACGCGCGGCGCGCGGCATCCTTCGGAAACATCGCGCGCATCACCGCGGAGGCGACCACGCCCTCGTAGCGTTTTTGCTCGCTCTCGATCGTTGCCTGAAGCTGCAATTGCGCGGCGGCGTGATGCTCGGCCTCGCTGGCATGCACCCCGCAGCTGCAGCCGCCGCAGTGAAGCCTGCGGTTGGGATCGAACGGGTTGTCGAACGTGGACATCGATTGCTCCTTCGCCGGCGTGCTGTCGCCGCCTGCAAAAAGTGCAATCGCTGTGCCATGACGTGCGGCATTGACAGAATGTCGCAAGTCATCAGGTCGGCCGATCAATCGAGACGAACCCACGCGCTGGCTTATCAATGAAATGTATGCAGGGCCGCACAAAGCAGCAGGAATTGCCGCAATTTTGGGCAGCCTTGCGATCCTGCCG
This sequence comes from uncultured Alphaproteobacteria bacterium, assembly GCA_963710045.1. GTDB lineage: Bacteria > Pseudomonadota > Alphaproteobacteria > Rhizobiales > Xanthobacteraceae > Bradyrhizobium. The sequence goes on from CAVPZO010000077.1 coordinate 146,805, forward strand.
TAGGGTGGGTTAGCGCCGAAGGCGCGTAACCCACCGGCCGAGCTCGCTGCGAGTCCATATGGTGGGTTACGGCGCTTCCGCCTTCGCCCTGTGGGCTTCGGCGGACAAGTCGCGCCTAACCCACCCTACAAAGCGCGACTCGCGGCTAGGATTGATCTCCTTTCCGCCTTGATGTTGCCGGAAATGGGTATATAATCCATTTGATGCCCTATCCCCTGCTCCAGCACGTCTACCCTGACATCGTCCGCTACGGCGGCGTAACGCCGGACGAACCCGCCGCCGAGCCGCCTCCGATGACGCGAGAGCGGCCGCGCGGCTCGCGGCGGCCGCACACCGGCATCACGGTCGCCAAAGTGCGTGACCTGATCGAGCACACCTCCCTCACCTATGAGCAGATCACGGCCAGGACGGGTGTCTGCGCCGGCACGATTTCCTGCTGGACGCGCGGCCGTAAATGGGTGCGCCCGTCCGACGCGGCGCGATCGTGGGACAGGATGCCAGCGTACCGCGCCGGCCGTCGATTGAAGCTGCACAAGCTCGCCGGCCGGCTGCAGGCGCTCGCCGAACGATACGTGCGCGAGCTGGAACAGACGCCGGGTGTCGATGTCGACAGACTGATGCAGGCGCTGCAGGTGCTGCGGATGGCCCGGCGCGAGGCCAGCGGCAACAGGCGCCGTCGCTCCTTGATCGGCCCACCACAGACTGGCCGGCAGTACAATGATCGCGAACAAGTCATCCGCGCCGCGCTGAAAGAAATGCTGTCGCGCCCCGACATCTGCCCGCATCCTCCCATCGTCCGCCTCGGCGGGGTGACGCCCGACAAGCCCGCCGACGGTCCGCCGGCGATCATCCAGGCCCGGCTGCCCGGCTCGCGCCGGCCGCATGCCGACATGACCTATGCAGAGGTGCGCGAGCTGATCGAGCGCACCGCTCTCACCTATGAGCAAATCAAGCTGAAGACCGGTGTCGACACCGGCACCATATCGTGCTGGGCGCGCGACGGCGGCTGGGCGCGTCCACTCGAGGCGCCGCGGTCGTCGGACCGGATGCCGACGTTCCGCGCCCGCCGCCGATTGAAGCTGCGCAAGCTCGCCGGCCGGCTGCAGATGCTGGCCGAACACCGTGTCCGCCAGCTGGAAGAGACGCCGGGCGTCGATCTCGACAGACTGATTCAGGCGCTGCAGCTACTGAGGATGGCGCGGCTCGAAGCGATGGGCAACAGGCGCCGCGGTCCCTGGCCACGCGAATCCGGCACCGGAACATGGACGATGTCGCGCGAGCAAGCCATCGACGCCGTGCTGAAAGAAATGCGCCGCGGCGGCGTCGACATCGACCGCGCACCGAAAGCGGCGCTGGAGCTGTTGATCGAGGCGAAGGTGCCCGAGGAGGATAATTCGATGTTGAGGGATCGGACACCACGGTCCCGGAGCAATCCGGAACATTCGGAGCTGCTGTGGCCGCACGGGCGTGGCAAGTGGCGCGGGCCCGGCGCATCTCGCCTGCCGAAGTAATCCACCACGGCCGTAGCCCGGATGGAGCGAAGCGAGTCCGGAACTCGTTGAAGCGCCCCCCGGATTGCGCTTCGCTCCATCCGGGCTACGCTTGCTGCGACCTTGTCATCGATGCAGCTCGCGCCACCGAGAGAAACCAATGTCCGTCTACTATATCGCCGAACATATCATCACCGATCCCGTCAAATTCGAGGAGTATCGGGTCAAGGTCGCGCCGATGATCGCCAGCTATGGCGGCCGCTATATTACCAAGCCCGGCAGCCATAAATTTCCGGAAAGCCCGCACTGGAAGCCGGAGCGGGTCGTCATCATCGAGTTTCCGGACATGGAGCGTCTCGACGCCTGGTACACATCCGCCGAGTATCAGCCGCTGATGGCGTTGCGCAAGGAATCGACCGATGAAAAGGACATGGTCATCACGGTCGAGGGTGTGTAGCAAGGCGTAGGGTGGGCAAAGGCGCTCTTGCGCCGTGCCCACCATCCCGACCGCAGGCCGTGCGATAGTTGGTGGGCACGGCACGAGATGCGCCTTTGCCCGCCCTCAAACTACGGCGCTACTTCCCACCGCGCACCTTCCTGCCGCCCAGCCGCCCCGCCTCGGCCTCGATCAGCCACTCCAGCCACTCGGCCATCGAACGGTTATCTTCCTGCGCCATCCGCACGGCCGCCGCCTTGGCGGATGGCGTGAGGCGCACGTGAATCGCGGCCATGGTCTGCTTTTTCTTCATGTTTCGCTCCAACTGCCGATGGCGCTCGCCGACCGGGAGGGCAACAGCAATTTATACGCTTTATCGATTATACGTTATAGCGTATAGACCCTTTTTCGCCGAAATGCATCATCCTGATCGATGGCAAGGCGAAATTCAGGGCAGACCAAGCAGCTCCTGGCCCGGAATGTCCGGCGGCTGCGGCAGAGGAAGTCATGGTCGCAGCATGACCTGGCGAACGAAGCCGGTGTACGCCAGGCCCTCATCAGTTCGATCGAGAGCAGCGACGCAAATCCGACGCTGGAATCCCTGGACAAGGTCGCGTCAGCGCTCGACGTCGCGGTCGCTGATTTGCTGGCGTGAAGAACCTGCGAAGATGGACCAGGAAGCGCAGACCGGATGAGCGCAGCGACATGCGGGCTACGCTTCTTCCGTCTCAACGAGGCTTTCGCTTTCGTTTCCGCTTCACGCTCCCGGGTTTTGGCTTGAAAACCGCCATAAGGGTGGTCGCGAGGTCAGGTTCGAGCCGCGCGAGGGCAGCCGGATCGCGGCCGTTGGCGTGAAAAGCAGCCGCCGCAGCAAGGAGGTCCTTAGGGCGCTCCGGAACCGACGAGTAAGCGGTGAGAATGTCGGCAAGGTTGCGCAGGAAGACGACATCTTCGATCCGTATCGCAATCTGCTCGGCCGAGGCGTTGAGCACAGCAACCCAAAGCCGTGCTGCCTCGGGATTGGGCGCAGTCTCAATCGCGTGGGCGAGCGCGGCGACAACGTGACGCGCCTGCGCAAGTGCCGACTCCGACTTATTGGCTCGATGTGTTGTGACGATGACTTGGCCCGCCTCACCAAGTCCAGCCGATCCCGCGACGATCTGCTCGACAGCTTTGAATGATCGTTCCACCGCCGCGATTAGGCGCGGCCAACCAGCCTCTAATGTTACAACATGCGCAATGTCGTCAAACCACAGGGCGGCGTCTTCGCGATCACCCTGTTCGGTGGATTCTATCATGACGTCATATGAAGCGATGGCGAGGTCCAATCCGATTAACGCGCGGAAGCTTAGGGCACCATAAGCAACAATGCATTGCGCCCCGAGGTCCCTAGCACGTTCCGCCAACGCGATGGCTTCGTGGATATTAGCGATGGCCTCGTCCTCTCGGCGGAGGCGGCGTAAGTATCTTGCGACGCGGCTAAGGCATATCGCCTGGTCGCCCACTTCGCCGGCCCGCTCCGCCAACGCGGCGGCCTCACGAGCCGTGGCGAGCGCGTCTTTGTGACGTCGGAGATTACCCAAGTTGGATGCAGCAGTTAGGAAGGCGGCCATCTGCCCGCGCATTTCGCCGGCCTGCTCCGCCATCGCGGCGGCCTCGCGAGCCGTGGCGAGCGCTTCTTCGTAGCGTCGGAGATCACCCAAGTTAGATGCGACAAGCTGGAGGGCAAACGCCTGCTCACGCACGTCGCCCGTCCTTTCTGCCAACGCCGCAGCCTTTCGGGCCGTAGCTAGGGCTTCGTCGGAGCGATCGAGCTGAACTCAAGCTGAATGCGGCATACCTGAGGGCAACCGCTTGCTCACCCACATCGCCAACCCGCTCTGCTAACGCAGCGGCCTCGTGCGCCGTAGCGATGGCTTCGTCGTGGCGTTCAAGCTCACCCAAGCTGAATGCAGCTTGCCTCAGGGCAATCGCTTGTTCATCCACGTCGCCAGCTCGTTCTGCCAACGCGGCAGCCTCGCGCGCCATGGCGAGGGCCTCGTCGTAACGTTCAAGCTGCTCCAAGCTGAATGCAGCATGGCTGAGGGCAATCGCCTGCTCAGCGACATCGCCAGCCCGCGCTGCCAACGCGGCGGCCTCGCCTGCGGTGACAATAGAGTCGGCATAGCGTAGCAAACTCGACAGAGTCCACGCTCGCCCGACAAGAGCCTTAACCTCAGCAACGTGATCATTGGCGGCCCGCGCGTCCGCGAGCGCCTCATCGAGAAAAGTCAGGCCATCTTCGAAACACCCCTCGTCCATTAAACGCGTCCAAGTTGCCATCTTTTCACCGAATGACGCTTGGCGCTCTTTGCTGCCGGCTTGATGGGATCGCCAGAGCCGCTCCATCACTGCCGCTTCTCGCGCGAGCCCGCGAGTTTTGAGTTTCTCGGCCTCTCGGCGTTGTTCCTCTGGCGAGTAGAAGACGGCAAGGAGATCCACCAATGCCTCCAGCGGACACGTCTCCTGCCCATGGGCGAGGATGCGTTTGCGGTAATAGTGGGCAAACACGCGATCGGAAACGCGCAACAGTACTTCGGCGCTGCCTGGTGCTTTCTCGCCGACCACCACCAGGTCCTTGCGCAACTCATCCAGCGGTGCCGCGATGGCCGGCTGGCTCGGCGCACCGACGCGGCGAGCCAATTCCGTGGCGGAGCATTTCTCACCGCCACGCAACAGCCCATCCAGGAGCGCCTGCGACCTGGTCGGTAGGGCTTCAATGCGCTCCTTGTAATAGGGTGTTAGTTCGTCAACTAATTTGTCAAGCAGATCGGCGGCACGCAGAGGATCATCTTCCAACAGCGATTCGCCGATCAATGTCGCCAACCGCGGCGTGCCACCGATAAAGGTGGCCACAGCCCTCGCCTTGGCTTCCTGGATTTCTGTCAGGGGCTGCTTCTTCGCAGCGGCGCGTTGCGCCTGGAAGAAGACAACGCACTCATCGACAGTCCAGGGCTCCAGCGCGACTTCTTCGAACGCTTTGAAGAGCGGGCGGTTATAATCCCGGTCAAAAGTGCCGCGTGCGCTCGCCGCCAGCAGCATGACGCGATTGTCCTTGCGCGTTAAGAACTCACGAAGCCTTCCGGCGTGCACATCCTTGGCAAACGCCTTCCTGATCAGGAGATCGAAGTTTTCAACCCCCGCAATGAGCAAGCCACCGGACCCCAGTCGTTCGGTGATAGCAGCATCGAGTTCGGCGACTCTTTGGTACCAGGCTTCGCCGTCGTCCTCTACCCAGCGGGCCCGAACCGTGTCTGCCGGTTCATTGAGGAGCGTCCGCCTGATCTCGGCCAGAAGCGTGTCCGGCTCCTTGACGTGCGGCAGTTCCTCAGGAAGTAATGCCATGCTGATCGGAAGGCTTTCGTCTTTCGCGATCTCCTCGATCTTTACCTGGACATACCGGAGCAGAAAGCTCTTGCCGTATCCACGGGGCGCCGAGACGATAACGTGCTGTTTTGTGGGTGCCACGAGATTATCGCGAACGATGTCAAGCAAGCGGCCGAGCGGCTCCTCGCGTCCGGTCGCTACCTTCAGGACCGTGTCCGCCTTCATTTCGTGCGGATTGAACGCCGACAACGAAGCCATTAATCAACGCCTATATGGCTTGGATCGCCACCAGGTTCGAATGAGCGGCGAACTGAATACGACGGTCTGCGCCTTGGTATCCGTGGTGATGAACCCGTCCTCTACCAGAGTCGTCAAGATATCGTCTCGATCGACCGCGTCATAACTCCCCAGCGCGCCATCGATGGCCGAAAGTTCTGTCGGCCCGTCACCGTTCTTGTCGATCAACCGCAGAATAGCGCGCGCCGCAGCCCGGTTTTCCGCACCAAAGCGATTGAGGCGCGTGTCGAATTGCGCATAAAAGTCTTCATCCAGGCTCGGCCGGATGTGCATCTCGAAGATGCGTCGCACATCCTCCGCAGTTCTGGCTTTGCGATCCTTGAGGCGGCCGAATGCAAACTGCAGGAAGCTAGGATACATGACTGCCGACTCCTCCAGGACGATGGCGATGATCTCGTCGGTCATCCAGGGACAGTCCTCTTCCGTCGCCAGTGCCTTGAGCATCGCCCGCGCATCCTCCGGTTCGAGGGGCGGTGGCGTCAGCGTCTTGATCAGGTCGTTGAAGTGCTCCCTGGCGATACCGCGTTCGCGGATCATCCAGGAGAGGCCGATCGATCCCGACAGGAACATCGGCAATTTTCCGTCCTGCCGCCACGCGCGCAGCGTGGCGAGAAAGGCGTTGACGTCCGCCACCGGCACGCTGCGGTCGAGCATGTTGTCGACAAGGAACGGCAATTCGTCGATCAGCAGGATGATGGACCCTTTCTGTTGCGCGAACACCTCCGTAAGATCGCCCTTGATCAGCTCGATCTGTTGAAGAATAGCGGTGGGTTGCGGCGGCCCCTGCTGAGCCCGCCCAGAATGCGCTGGATCACGCTAATGCCTTTGCTGACGCGATCGGAGGCCAGAATGTTGGTGACCTTGCTTGTTTTGTCCGATGCCGGAAGGGCGGCCAAAAGGCGCGCGCAAAGCTGATCGACGCGGTCGTTTCCCTGGACATCCACGCAGACCGTCTTTCGCCCTGCCTTCCTGAGTTCCGTTTCAACCTCAAGCATAATGCTCGACTTGCCGGTCCGTCGCAGCCCGAAAAGTTTGATGTGTTCGCCCGCGAGAAGCGATTCCACGATCGGCTGGGTGATGTCGGCGCGGGGCCAGAAGTACTCGCCGCTTACCGGATTACCGTAGTGACGCTTGAGTTTCGGCGCCATCTGAAATCCTCCACAAGAGATATCCTTAAGAAGGATATCGTAAGTCAAAAAGGAGATCAATAATCTATTTCAAAAGATATCTTTCTAATAAGATACCTGAAGCGCTGTGCTCTCCCTTTGCCGAACCCCTACCCTGATACCACGATGATCCGCGCCGCCGCGCGCGAACGTGGCTTCGCGCGGATAACGATTTCGACGTCCTGATCCAGCGCGTTGAGCAGCGTCATCAGCCGCTCCACCGAAAAACCCTCGAGCTTGTAGTTGCGCAGCGCCGAGACCTTGGGCTGGTTGAGGCCGAGCCGCGCCGCGGCTGCGGCTTGCGCGAGGTGCCGCGCATCCAGGATCGTATTGAGCGCGTAAGCAAGCCTGAGCTTGGTCTGCCGCTCTTCGGCGTCGGGGAAGCCTAAGTCCGCGAACACATTGCCGCTGCCGCGGGAAATGTCGCGGGTCTTTGGATTGCTGGCGCTCGCTCTTGCCATGACGGGCCTTGTAATCCTGCCGCGCGACCTTCAATCGGCATGCAATCATTAAGACGCATTGTGCGCGGTGCCTCATTGCTACATGTATAGCGTCAGGAGCCTCGCTATGCTTGCCCTTCGTCTTCCGCCAAAGATCGAGCAGCGCCTCGATGCGCTCGCGAGGAAGACCGGGCGCAGCAAGAGCCGGCTCGCGCGCGAGGCGATCCTGCGTCAGATCGAAGATATCGAGGATACTTATCTAGCGCACCGCCGGCGGCAGCGCGGAGGCGCGCGCGTGAGCCTCGAAGGTCTGGAGCACGATCTCACCCAGCGTGTGCGCCGGCAGAATCCTTTGCTTGAGTTGATCGGCAAGCTCGAATGGGACGAGAGCTACGACACCAAGGCGGAGCGGGGGCGCAAGTGAGCCTGTTAGTGGACACCTGCGTCTGTCGTCTGCGCTCCGGCGCGCGAACGCTTTGAAGAGGGGCATTGAGCTCTATTGCGCCGGCACTGTTGGCTGCGTCCGCCTAGCGGGTCGCGCTCGACCGCGCGCCGCAGGCCAATGCGCAGTGGGATTTGCTTCCATGAGCCTAGCGGTAAAAACCATTCTCGAGTTGATGGCGTCCTGGCCGGCCGATGACCAGGAGGAACTTTCCGAACTGGCGCGCGAGATCGAGGCCCGGCGCACCGGCGTTTATCGCCTGAGCGAAGAGGAACGGGCCTCCATCGACGCCGCCCGGCGCGGTCCGCTCGCGGCCGATGACGAGGTCGAAGCGTTCTGGAAGTGCCGCGGCCTGGCATGAGGCTGCGATACCGCGTGCAGGCGCTCGCCGACATCGACGCCATTCATCGGTTTCTTGAAGAGCACCCTGCGAACGAATTCGTCATGCCCGGCCTTGTGCCGGGCATCCACGTCTTGCTTCTTTGCTGAAGACGTGGATGGCCGGGACAAGCCCGGCCATGACGCCTGATTTGATTTCGTCGCATGCAGGCGCAGTCTAGATGCCGGCAAGCCTGTCCAACTGCCGCGCCACATCCCGCTCGACATCCGCCGCATTGAGCACGCAAACCCGATACCCCCGCGCCTCCAGCCACACCCTCCTCGCCGCGCGATCCTGCGCAATCACCTCGCTCTCCTCCGCATTCACCAGCTCAACCGCCACCCGCTTCACGAACGACACGAAATCCGGGATATGCCGCCCCACCGGCGTCTGCCGCTTGAACTGCCCCGCAAATCTCCGGTCCGTGGTAAGCCGCCCCCACAGGATGCGCTCCGCGTCGGTAGGGTTTCGCCGCAGCAGCCGCGCCAGCCCGCGCACGGTGCCGCTTTCCGCCGCGACCGCGCCCTGCCCGTGTTCGGCGAGCAGCGCGCGCAGCCGTGTCGCCTGTTCGCCGTCGAGCACGCCGCCCTTGGCCGGGCCCTTGCGGCCCTCGGCGATCGCCATCACCACGCCGTGCAGGGTGTGCATGTCCTGCTTGGTCGGCTCCATGCGGGAAAAGATGTTGCGCAGATTGACCAGCATGGTCTCGCGCTTCTCCGCGGGCCGCAAAAATTCGACGCGGTCGAGTTCGCGCACCAGGTTGTCGAAGAACGCCTGCATCTGGTGCTGCGAGGCGCGCTCCGAACGCTCCGGCATTGCGAACGGCAGCGCGTCCTGCGTCGCCAGCTTGAACCATTCGTAGCCCAGCAACAGCACGGCTTGCGCGAGATTGAGCGAGGCGAATGCAGGATTGACCGGAAAGGTGATGATGCGGTCGCTCAATGCCACCTCTTCGTTGAGCAGGCCCGCGCGTTCGCGTCCGAACAGCAGGCCGACCTGCCCTGCGGCTGCGATCTCGCGCACGATCTCCTGCGCGGCCTGCTGCGGTCCGATCACCGGCTTGGCCTGGTCGTGGGCGCGCGCGGTGGTGGCGAACAGCAGCGTGCAATCGGCAACCGCCTGCTCCACGGTGTCGAACAGTTCGACCTTGTCGAGGATATGATCCGCGCCGGCAGCGGCGCGCTGCGCGCTCACATTGGGCCAGCCGTCGCGCGGGTTGACGATACGCAGCCGCGTCAATCCGAAATTGCCCATGGCGCGCGCGGCCATGCCGATGTTCTCGCCGAGCTGCGGCTCGACCAGGATCACGACGGGGCCGGCCAGATCGGCTGCGGGTTTGGTCTTGTCGGTGCCTGACATTTCCTCACTTCCTTCTCACCTCTCCCCGCAGGGGAGAGGTCGAAGCCGAAGCGCCAGCGAAGGCTTCGGGTGAGGGGTTTCTCCACGCGCTCGGATTCGCAGAGAGGCCCCTCACCCGCCGCGCATCTGACGATGCGCGTCGACCTCTCCCCTTCGGGGAGAGGTAGCCGAGCGCCGTGGCGATCTGGTCTAAAACCATCATGCTTTACCGCATTTTCTCAAGCGAAATGCAAAATCAGCGCAGCGATGCGCCCCTGTCGGCTTTTACAGCCGCGTGCGCAGTGCTATAGCCCGACAGTCGATCCGACCCATCCCGCCCCGAAACGCAGTATTCCAAAAAGGCCCCTCTCCCCATGGCAAAAATCAAGGTCCAAAACCCCGTCGTCGAACTCGATGGCGACGAGATGACCCGGATCATCTGGCAATACATCAAGGACAAACTGATCCTGCCGTTCCTCGATGTAAAACTTGAATATTACGATTTGGGGATGGAGTACCGCGACAAGACCGACGATCAGGTCACCATCGATGCCGCCAACGCGATCAAGAAGCACGGCGTCGGCGTCAAATGCGCCACCATCACGCCTGACGAGGCGCGGGTGAAGGAATTCGGGCTGAAGCAGATGTGGCGGTCGCCGAACGGCACCATCCGCAACATCCTCGGCGGCGTGATTTTTCGCGAGCCGATCATCTGCAAGAACGTGCCGCGGCTGGTGCCGGGCTGGACCAAGCCGATCATCATCGGCCGCCATGCCTATGGCGACCAGTACCGCGCCACCGACATCCGGTTTCCCGGCAAGGGCACGCTGTCGATGAAATTCGTCGGCGAGGATGGTGCCGTGATCGAGCGCGAGGTGTTCAAGACGCCGGGCTCGGGCGTTGCCATGAGCATGTACAATCTCGACGATTCGATCCGCGATTTCGCCCGCGCCTCGCTGACCTACGGCCTGAACCGCGGCTATCCGGTGTACCTGTCGACCAAGAACACCATCATGAAAGTCTATGACGGCCGCTTCAAGGATATCTTTGAGGAGATCTACGAGAAGGATTTCAAGAAAGACTTCGAGGCAAAACATCTCACCTACGAGCATCGGCTGATCGACGACATGGTGGCGTCGGCTTTGAAATGGTCGGGCGGTTATGTCTGGGCCTGCAAGAATTATGACGGCGACGTGCAGTCCGACACCGTGGCGCAGGGCTATGGCTCGCTCGGGCTGATGACCTCGGTGCTGATGACGCCGGACGGTGCGACCGTGGAGGCCGAGGCCGCGCACGGCACGGTGACGCGGCATTACCGCGAACACCAGAAGGGCAAGGAGACCTCGACCAACTCCATCGCCTCGATCTTCGCCTGGACGCAAGGCCTGTCGCATCGCGCCAAGCTCGACAACAACGAGGCGCTGGCGAAGTTTGCCAAGACGCTGGAGAAGGTCTGCGTCGACACCGTCGAGAGCGGCTACATGACCAAGGATCTGGCGCTGCTGGTCGGCGCCGACCAGCGCTGGCTGTCGACCACCGGCTTCCTCGACAAGGTGGCGGAGAATCTCACCAAGGCGATGGCGGCCTGATCGTTTTGCGGTGACCTGTAGCCCGGGCGAGCGAAGCGACCCCGGGGACTTGGCCTGCGAAGAGTCCCGGGGTCGCTTCGCTCGCCCGGGCTACGGCGCTGACGGCGTGCGACCATCTGCGACAGAAACCCCGGCCCTGCGGCCGGGGTTTTGTGTATGCTGGGCCAGGATTTCCTGCGGCTGAATTTGTCCGGAACAGGGTTCGACATGGCTGCCGAACAGGGTCAACACGCATCGGTCAGCGACGCCTTGATTGCAAGGGCAAACGCAAAGGTCGTTCCCGGCCGCTCCTGCGGCACCTGCACGCTGTGCTGCAAGGCCGTCGGGGTCGCGGAAATCGCCAAGCCCGGAGGGGTGTGGTGCCCGCACTGCGTCAGCGGCAAGCGCTGCACGATCTATGAAACGCGCTACGCCAGTTGCCGCACCTTCTATTGCGAGTGGATGATGCAAAAAGCGCTCGGCCCGGAATGGAAGCCGGATCGCGCCAAATTCGTGCTGACCAATACCGATTCCCAGCGCCACCTCACCGCCTGCGTCGATCCCGGCTATCCCTCGGCCTGGCGGCGCTCGCCCTATTACGAGCAGCTGCGGCAATGGGCGGCCGAAGGCCTGCAACGGTTCCCCGACCTGCACATCGTCAATGCGATGATCGGCAGCCGCTGCATCGTGATCCTGCCGGATCGCGAGATCGATATCGGAGATCTCGGTTCCGACGAAATGATCGAACTCAGCGCTGCCGGCGCGGGTTTCGAGGCCCGCAAGGTGAAGCGGCCCGCTGTCATGCGTTAGATCGTCATTCCGGGGCGCGCGTCTTCGCGCGAGCCCGGAATGACGGGGAACTCCGGGGCCTCTGCCGTATTTTTCGCCAGATTCCCGCCGTTGATAATTGCTGCGGCTTACGTTGACAGCCTTGATGCCGTCGTGTTTCCCTCCCATCTTGTTACAGTTAAGTCGCGTCGGGAGAGATCGGCACAAAATGCCGGCGCCGAAGGAGCAACCGCCCCGGAAACTCTCAGGCAAACGGACCGCGCGATTGTTAGCATCTGGAAAGAGACGCGAGCGGGCTTTGGCCCGGACGCGTCCGCCGACGGGATAATACTCTCAGGCACAGCGACAGATGGGGCTTCGGCAGGTTTTCGGGAATGGTTCCCGGATCCTGCGAGGGCCCTTGCGATGCTTGCGCGCGACTCCGAGACCTCATCGCTGAACCGCACCCCCCTGCATGCGCTGCACCTTAAGCGCGGCGGCAAGATGGTGCCGTTCGCCGGTTATGACATGCCGGTGCAGTACGCGGCCGGCGTGATGAAGGAGCATCTGCACACCCGGGCCTCCGCCGGCCTGTTCGACGTCTCGCATATGGGCCAGATCGCGCTGCACGCGAAATCCGGCCATGTCGAAGACGCAGCACGCGCGCTGGAGCGGCTGGTGCCGCAGGATATCCTTTCGGTAGCACCCGGCCGGCAGCGCTACGCGCAATTCACCAGCGATACGGGGTGCATTCTCGACGACCTGATGGTGGCGAATTTCGGCAAGCACCTGTTGCTGGTGGTCAACGCCGCCTGCAAGGCCGGCGACGAAGCGCATCTGCGCGCGCATCTGTCGGAGACCTGCGTGATCGAGCCGCTAGCGGACCGCGCGCTGCTGGCGCTGCAGGGGCCGAAAGCGGAATCGGTGCTGGCGAAATTTTGCGCCGACGTTGCGGCGATGCGTTTCATGGATGCCGGACCGCATCGCGTTGACGGCATCGACTGCTTTGTGTCGCGCTCGGGCTATACCGGCGAGGACGGCTTTGAGATTTCCGTTCCCGCCGACCACGCCGAAGCGCTGGCGGCCGCACTGCTCGAGGACAGCGACGTGCTGCCGATCGGCTTGGGCGCGCGCGACAGCCTGCGGCTGGAGGCCGGACTTTGCCTGTACGGACACGACATCGACGCCACGACCACGCCGGTCGAGGCCGCGCTGGAATGGTCGATCCAGAAGAGCCGCCGCAACGGCGGCGCGCGTGCCGGCGGCTTTCCCGGCGCGGAAAAGATTCTCGCGCAGCTCGAAAGCGGCGCGCCGCGCCGCCGCGTCGGGCTGAAGCCCGAAGGCCGCGCGCCGGTGCGCGAAGGCGCGGCGTTGTTTGCAGACAGCTCGTCGGGCGAGCGGATCGGCACCATCACCTCGGGCGGATTCGGCCCCAGCATCAGTGCGCCCATTGCGATGGGGTACCTGCCGGCGCCGCAAGCGACCGATGGCGGCGCCGTTTTTGCCGAGCTGCGCGGACAACGCCTGCCGCTGCGCATCACGCCGATGCCGTTCGTTCCCAACACCTACAAGCGCTGAGGAGCCATCGATGACCACCCTGTTCACATCCGACCATGAATGGCTGCGCATCGAGGGCGATGTCGCCACCATCGGCGTCACCGATTACGCGCAGTCGCAGCTCGGCGACGTGGTGTTCGTCGAACTGCCCAAGGTCGGCCGGCAATTGAAGAAGGCGGAGGCCGCAGCCGTGGTCGAATCGGTGAAGGCCGCCTCCGACGTCTATGCGCCGATTTCCGGCGAGGTGCTGGAGGTCAACGACGCCGTCGCCGCCGAGCCTGCGCTGGTCAATTCCGACGCCGGCGGAGCTGCGTGGTTCTTCAAGCTGAAAATCGCGGACAGGAGCGAACTCGACGGCCTGATGGACGAGGCCGCCTACAAGACGCATACGGCGTGATGAGCAACCGCATCCTCCCCCGTCATCCTGAGGAGCCGCGCCCTTGCGCGGCGAGCACCTCAGGATGACGATCTTTATTTGGCAATCGATCCGGAGTTTTTCGCGATGACGACCTCCAAACTCCCCGAGCCCGCCACCGATTTCGCGCGCCGCCATATCGGCCCCTCGCCGCGCGATGTCGAGGCGATGCTGGAGACCGTCGGCGCCAAAAGCTTGGGCGCGCTGATGAGCCAGACGCTGCCGTCGTCGATCCGTCAGCAAAAGCCGCTCGATCTCGGCGAACCTTTAAGCGAAACCGAAGCGCTGGCGCATATGAGCGCGCTCGCCGCGCAGAACCAGGTATTCACCTCGCTGATCGGCCAGGGCTATTCCGGCACCATCCTGCCCCCCGTGATCCAGCGCAACATCCTGGAAAACCCGGCGTGGTACACCGCCTATACGCCGTACCAGCCGGAGATCAGCCAGGGCCGGCTGGAAGCGCTGTTCAATTTCCAGACCATGATCTGCGACCTCACCGGGCTCGACGTCGCCAACGCGTCGCTGCTCGATGAGGCCACCGCCGCGGCCGAAGCGATGGCGCTGGCGGAGCGCGCGGCGCAGGTGAAATCGAAAATATTTTTCGTCGACCGTGACGTGCACCCGCAGACGCTGGCGGTGCTGCGCACCCGCGCCGAACCGCTCGGCTGGAGTCTCGTGGTCGGCGATCCCCTCGCCGATCTCGAGACTGCCGAGGTGTGCGGCGCGCTGCTGCAATATCCGGACTCCTCCGGCGCGGTGCGCGACCTGCGGCCTGCGATCGCGGCATTGCGCGCCAAGGGCGGCATCGCCATCGTCGCCGCCGATCTGCTGGCGCTGACGCTGCTGGCCTCGCCCGGCGAACTCGGCGCCGATATCGCGATCGGCTCGGCGCAGCGTTTTGGCGTGCCGACGGGATATGGCGGGCCGCACGCCGCCTATATGGCGGTGCGCGATGCGTTGAAGCGCGCGCTGCCCGGCCGCATCGTCGGGCTGTCGATCGATTCGCGGGGGCAGCCGGCCTATCGCCTCGCGCTGCAGACCCGCGAGCAGCACATCCGCCGCGAGAAGGCGACCTCCAACATCTGCACCGCGCAGGTGCTGCTGGCGGTGATGGCATCGATGTACGCGGTCTATCATGGGCCGGAAGGTTTGACGCACATTGCAAAAACGGTGCATCGCCGCGCGGTTGTGCTGGCGGCGGGATTGAAGAAGCTTGGGTTTCCGTCAAACAGCGAGGCGTTTTTCGATACCGTGACGGTGGAGGCCGGCGCGAAGAAGGATGCGATCATCGCGCGCGCGGTGGCCGAAAAAATCAATCTGCGGATCGGCGACAGCACGCTCGGCATCGCGCTGGACGAAACCACGACGCCTGCGATTGTCGAAGCGGTATGGCGCGCGTTCGGCGGCGCGCTGGTCTATGCGGAAATTGAATCGGGGTCACGCGACGCGCTGCCGGCCGAACTGAAACGCGGCACCGCGTTCCTCACCCATCCGGTATTTCATGCCCACCGCTCGGAAACCGAGCTGCTGCGCTACATGCGAAAACTCGCCGACCGCGATCTGGCGCT
The DNA here is from genome assembly GCA_963710045.1 of uncultured Alphaproteobacteria bacterium. GTDB lineage: Bacteria > Pseudomonadota > Alphaproteobacteria > Rhizobiales > Xanthobacteraceae > Bradyrhizobium. The sequence goes on from CAVPZO010000077.1 coordinate 162,035, forward strand.
CGACCGCGCCATGATTCCGCTGGGCTCCTGCACCATGAAGCTCAATGCCACCGCCGAGATGATTCCGCTGACCTGGCCTGAATTCGGCAACCTGCATCCGTTCGCGCCGCGCGACCAGGCGGCCGGTTATCACGCGATGTTCAAGCGGCTGGAACAATGGCTGTGCGACATCACCGGCTATGACGCAATTTCGCTGCAGCCGAATTCCGGCGCGCAAGGCGAATATGCCGGACTGCTGGCGATCCGCGGCTATCACACCTCACGCGGCGAGCCGCACCGGAAAGTGTGCCTGATCCCCTCCTCCGCGCACGGCACCAATCCGGCCTCCGCCAGCATGGCCGGCATGGAGGTCGTGGTGGTGGCCTGCGACGCGCGCGGCGACGTCGACGTCGAGGATCTGCGCGTCAAGGCGGCGCAGCACGCCAAAAGCCTCGCGGCGATCATGATCACCTATCCCTCGACGCATGGCGTGTTCGAGGAGCACATCCGCGACATCTGCGAGGTCGTGCATGGCCATGGCGGACAGGTCTATCTCGACGGCGCCAATTTGAACGCGCAGGTGGGGCTGGCGCGGCCCGGCGATTACGGCGCCGATGTCAGCCATCTCAACCTGCACAAGACGTTCTGCATTCCGCATGGTGGCGGCGGCCCGGGCATGGGGCCGATCGGCGTCAAGGCGCATCTGGCGCCGTTCCTGCCGGGTCACCTCGATGGCGCAAAGGCACATGTCGGCCCGGTGTCGGCGGCGCCTTACGGATCGGCGTCGATCCTGACCATCTCCTACATCTACATCCTGATGATGTCAGGCGAAGGTCTGACCCGCGCCACCGAAATCGCGATCCTGAATGCGAACTACATCGCCGCGAGACTCGATCCGCATTTCCCGGTGCTGTACCGAAATGCAAAAGGCCGCGTCGCGCATGAATGCATCGTCGATCCGCGGCCGCTGAAGGCGTCGTGCGGCGTCACCGTCGACGACATCGCCAAGCGGTTGATCGATTACGGCTTTCACGCGCCGACCATGAGCTTTCCGGTGCCGGGCACGCTGATGATCGAGCCGACCGAATCCGAATCCAGGCTGGAGATCGACCGCTTCTGCGACGCCATGATCGCAATCCGGCGCGAGATCGCGGAGGTCGAAAGCAGCCGCTGGAAAATCGAGGCCTCGCCGCTGCGCCACGCCCCGCACACCGTGCACGACATCGCCGACGACAACTGGGCGCGGTCGTATTCGCGCGCGGAAGGATGTTTCCCTTCGGGTAGTTCACGGACCGACAAATACTGGTCGCCGGTGGGACGGGTCGACAATGTCTATGGCGACCGCAATCTGGTGTGTTCGTGTCCGCCGGTTGCGGATTACGCGGAGGCGGCGGAGTAGCTCGTGCCCCGGACGCAGCGCAGCGCTTAGCACTTCGCGAAGCGGTGCGCTGCAGAGCCGGGGCCCCGGTTGCTTGACGCCTCGAAGAAACCGGGGTCCCGGCTCTGCGAAGCGGCATGAAGAATGCCGCATCGCGTCCGGGACACGGCATCAATCCTCGGTCGGCTCCTCGCCCTCGGCGTCGCGTTCCGGCGAGCCTGCAAGAATCTGTTCCGCGATCAGCCCGGAGTTCTGCCGGATCGCCGCCTCGATCTTGGCGGTCATGTCCGGATTGGCCTTCAAAAACGCCTTGGAGTTCTCGCGGCCTTGCCCCAGCCGCTGGCTGTCGTAGGAGAACCAGGCGCCGGATTTCTCGACAATGCCGGCCTTGACGCCGAGGTCGAGGATCTCGCCCATCTTGGAGACGCCCTCGCCATACATGATGTCGAACTCGACCTGCTTGAACGGCGGCGCCAGCTTGTTCTTCACCACTTTGACGCGGGTCTGGTTGCCGACCACCTCGTCGCGCTCCTTGATCGCGCCGATGCGCCGGATGTCGAGCCGGACCGAAGCGTAGAATTTCAGCGCGTTGCCGCCGGTGGTGGTTTCCGGCGAGCCGTACATTACCCCGATCTTCATCCGGATCTGGTTGATGAAGATCACCATGGTGTTGGACTTGTTGATCGATGCGGTGAGTTTTCGCAGCGCCTGGCTCATCAAACGAGCTTGAAGTCCGGGCAGCGCGTCGCCCATCTCGCCTTCGAGTTCGGCGCGCGGCACCAATGCCGCCACCAAATCGATCACCAGCACGTCGACCGCGCCGGAGCGCACCAGCGTGTCGCAGATTTCCAGCGCCTGCTCGCCGGTGTCCGGCTGCGAGATCAACAGCTCGTCGATATTGACCCCGAGCTTCCGCGCATAGACCGGGTCGAGCGCGTGTTCGGCGTCGATGAAGGCGCAGATGCCGCCCTTTTTCTGGCCCTCGGCCACCGTGTGCAGCGCCAGCGTGGTCTTCCCTGAGGATTCCGGGCCGTAAATCTCCACCACCCGCCCGCGCGGCAGCCCGCCGACCCCAAGCGCAATGTCCAGCCCGAGCGACCCCGACGAGATGGTCTCGACATCCATGGAGCGGTCGTTCTTGCCCAGTTTCATCACCGAGCCCTTGCCGAACTGCCGCTCGATCTGCGAGAGCGCGGCGGCCAGGGCCTTGGTCTTGTCCATGGAGGATCCTTCGACGATACGCAGGGCGGAAACGGACATGGGTGGTGCTCCTTATGGCGAGGATTCGCTAGAGGGACAAACGGCGGGGCCCTTAAGTCGTGGCCTGATGGAACAATGTACCCTATTTGTTCTCGGTTCGCAATATGTTCTCAAAAATATTTGGGTACTGGCCCCTTTCCATCTGTGCGGAAAAGTCGGCTTCCGTACAGACAAACATTTTGAGACGACTTTAGATTAGCAGTTGTGAGCTGAGGGAGTAGCGCCATGGGAAGCAGGCGCATCGAGAAAAAGCTAACTTTCGAGCAGCGACTTGCGGTAGAGGCCGCGCAATTCAAAGAGGCGGCCGAAAAGGAACCGCCCGGCAGTACCGCCCGGGAACTGCTCTTGCGGCGGGCTCGGCAGGCTGAAACAGCCTCGCACATTAACGCGTGGGTGAACTCGCCGGGATTGGCCCCGCCCAGGTGAACGAGTATCGCGCCTACATTATTGGGATGGATGGCCACTTCGCGAGTTTTCGCGCCTTCGTTTGTAACGATGACAGCGAGGCCATCATTTGGGCAAAGCAATTAGTTGACGGCCACGATGTAGAGCTTTGGAGTGGCGAGCGCTTCGTGACGAAGCTCAGTGGCAAGCCGGAGTGAAGTTGGATTTAATGGGGCGATGATGAGAGTTCCTTCTGTTTGGAACCCGACGGATCGGCTATCGTGTCGCCATCACCGCCCCGTGCTCGGCAACCATGGGTGACAGAGAGACGCTATCGCGCTCCCGCCTTCTTTTTACAGGCGGCGACCATGTGCGCGAAGTGTACCGAAATAGATTTCAAGATTGCGCATTACCGGCAGATGGCAACCCGCATCACTGACCCGCTTACCTTGGATGGGATCGCCGGATTGATGAAGGAATTGGCGAACGCCAAAACCGCGCCCCGAGGAAAAGAAATAAAATTCAGCTTCAGTTATCAACATCCGCGACCGGCAGTAGATCGCCAAGGTTTCGATCCCAACGAATGGGACGATTTGCCTAGTCGCAGCCGATTTGCTTGCATGCGGCTATGACCAAAGCTGAGAATCGAGCCGCCGGACGTGCTTGGGCCGCAGAGAAACAGCGCCGGTTTCAGGAAGAGCGGGAACGCGCCCTGCGCGCCGCCGATCTTGAAGCGTTGCGCGTGCTGCGTGATTACCTGATCTTCAAGGCCAACACGCGAGGCGACGCGTGGGAACGTCTCAGGGGCGCGATTGACGACTATGCGGGCGAGATAACTGGCGACCGAACCGCGCTTCATGCCAAGCCTGCCAGTATCGGACGCTGAATGTCTTGGGACTTAGAATTTTTCACGCCGATAGCAGTACCAGGTAAACGCAAGCAGCTGGTAACGCTGCGCGATGCCGTCGAATACATGACCAGCCTGCCACGCGCCGAACGCGGCGCAGAGTATCGGCGGCCCGCCGTCACGATTCTAGGAATTGTAGGGGAACGCGGCGGCTGTAGGTTTTTCGCCGAACTCACCGTTCGGTATGGACTCCGCAAAGGCGTGAATGGTTGAATGGACTTCCGAATAAACCAATGGGAGCGGAAATGCTGAAATTTTTTGCCGTTGCAGCTGTCGTGGCGCTGCCCTTTTTGCTGAACGCTGGCGAGGCCCGTGCCAATATGGGTGGATATGCTACCTGTCCCGTAAATACCTGCGCAAATAACGGGGGCGATAAAACGACGAATGTCAAAGCCTGCAAGGCGTCGAACTGCCGCAAAAATAAGCCCAAGTAAGTTTTGACGGCACTGCGGATCAACACGGCGTACCGCTTGCGGCGGATAAAACCATACAACCCGCGAGTCAGTAGTTTCGCGCCCGCTGAGTTCGTCATCGCCGATACAGCCTACGATGCCGACCACATCCGCCAAACCGTCGCCGAGAAAGGGGCCGAAGCCGTCATTCCAAACAATCCGTCACGCTCGCTCAAGCACTCTCTCGACGCGCATCTCTACGCTCAGCGCCACCTCGTCGAATGCTGCATCAGCAAATTGAAGCAATTCCGCAGAGTAGCAACCCGATACGAAAAGACAGCGCGAAACTACTTCGCTATCGTCGTCATCGCGGCTGTCTTGCTATGGCTCAGATAAGTGTCCACAGCTCCTAGTTCGTCAGTACGACGGACGTAATTTCCACTCATTGGCCACCGCCCCTTTTGCAGGTCGTTCCTTTAGCTATGCTGCGGTGCAAAAGGGGCCGGTACCGGCAGTGCTGGATGCAATGACCTAGTTTGACGCCAGCAGATCGGGAACCAACGGCCTTCGACTTTAGTTGAATAAGCACGCTCTTCAGGGGCGCAACAGTTGGAGGCTCAAATGGCACTGCACCACGATCATGTGACCGACAACGAAGATGCCGCATTCGACTCAACGGCGAAAATCACCGCTTCGATTTTCGGAGTGGTCGCGATTGCAGTAGGTACGCTCTGGTTTATTTCCTAGTAGCGACGCTCTCCCACAAGGGGCATCTAGGTGGCGCCGCGGTGCCGCCGGTAACGCGGTCCCGCCGGCGCGCCGGCAAAAAACGGATTGGTGATGCATTGGGCGGCGCGGCCCGATGCGGCCGCGTTGCATTGCGCCAGCGAGGTATAGCCGCATCCAATGGAGCCCCCGCCAATGTTGTAGGTCTGCAGGCAGACCGGATAGTTGGGATCGTACATCTGGCCCCGCGCCGGCGCCGCCGTCAAAACCGCCGAAGCTGGAATGCGCATCGGAGCCTCCTTCCGCCTCAGTAGACGCGGCGCTGCTGACGGTCTCGTCGCCCGGGTTTTGCTTTTCCACCCGCATAATACGGGTTGACGACGCAACTTGCGGCGCGGCCCGAAGCCGACATGCGGCACTGCCCCATCGAGGTGTAGGCGCACTCGAAATAGTAGTCGACAAAGCCCTGGTAGACCTGCAGGCAGACCGGATATTTCGGATCATAGGTCTGCGCCGGAGCCGGCGTCGCCGCCAAGACCGCAGCGATGGTCAACATCGCCAAAGCCGGAATGCGCATCGGAGCCTCCTTCGAAAATAAACGCGGCGCAGACAGCCTGATGGTTCGATGTCGATCAACGTTCGCGCGCGGGCGGCGTTCCCCGGATTTTACGCGCGGGCCTGCTGGATCCCTAAGCAGGCTCGCCGTTCCTGCCGCGCAGGTTCGGCAACAGCAACAGCAGCGGAAGCGCCAACGGCCCGATCAGCATCCCGGCAATCCACGCCCAGTTCCTGAAGCTGCGTCCGCGGCGCTGCGCAATCCGGCCGGCAAGATAGATCGAACCGACCATGGCGACCGCCAGCAACGCGGAGAGAATATAGGCGTCGAAGGTAACGGCGTTCATTGTGCATGCTCCGATGCGGCCTTGCGCCGAGCATAGCATGGCGTTGGCCGCGCCGCGACGGTCGTCACGACCTCTTGATCGTGGCCGATTTTTGCCGCCGCCTGTTTATCAGGCGCGATTGCCGTGATTGTATGCGCGACCAAAAAAGAACAACCCCGTCATGGCCGGGCTTGTCCCGGCCATCCACGTCTTTGTCGGTGCGACGCTGTAAAGACGTGGATGCCCGGGACAAGCCCGGGCATGACGACGTTCAAGTGGGAGAGGAAATTGAGCAAGCTGCTTTCGTTCGTTGCAGTTGCCGGAAGCTGCTGATCGGCAATCCCTTTTCTTAAGGCGCCCGCATCGGAAGCGATGCGCCGACCGGCATCATCTCATAGGGCGGCTTCCAGCCGGGCAGCGCCGCCATGCGCCGGCGCCAGGCATCGATCGCCGGATACTCCGCCGCGAGTTCGAAGCCGGTCTCGAAGGCGGGGTAATAGACATAACCGGCCAACGAGAAATCGACGATGGTCGGACGGTCGCCCAGCACGAAAGGGCGAGTCCCAAAATGCTTGTCGGCGATCGAGAACGAGCTTTCGACCCGCGATCTCAATAAAGCCAGAACGGCGGGATCCGCGCCTTGAGGGATGAAACGATTTTGAATTCGATGCATCGCGTAGTTGTTGGTGAATTTGTGATTGTCGAAGAACAGCCAGCGCAGCGCCTCGAAGCGCTCGTCATTGCTCGGTGCGAACTTGCCGGTGGTTTCCGCCAGCCACAGCAATATCGCGCCGGACTGCGACATGCGCCGGCCCGCCACCTCCAGCACCGGGACCTCGCCAAACGCGTTGGTGCCGGCCCGCCAATCCGCGGTTCGGGTCTGGCCGCCGGCAAAATCGACCCCGACCGGCTCCCAGTCGAGGCCGGCGCAATTCAGATACAGCGCGACCTTGTAGGAGTTTCCCGAGGCGCCGATGCAATGCAGCCTGTAGTGTGCCATCTGTCGGTTCCCGGGTTCATGATCACGCGAGGCCGCGGTTGGCGGCCTGTTTCTTGTAAACCATTTTGAAGATGCTTGCTGCGCGTCACCGGTCATGGCGGCGGCGGCGTAAGGTCATTCCGGGGCGCGAGCCCTGCGCAATGACGCTTCGCAGTGGCTTGTTTTGGCAAACCGGAATATCCTGCCATCCTCTGGACCCAAAATTACTCCAGACCGGGAGGCGATCATGAAGACGACCATCGGATCGGCGGCTTTTGTTCTGTTGCTCGCCGCGAGCGGCGCCGGCAATGCGCAGACGGCGCTCAAGGGAGAGCCGATGATGATGAACCGAGGCACCGTGGTTCTTGTCGATGACGGCAGTTGCCCCAGGGGCCAGATCAAACAAGTTGCGACGGAACTTGCCACCGGCGTCCTCACCAACCCCTACGGCGCGGTCACGCGAAAATGCATTCCGAAGGATAAGACATGAGAACGTTTGTTGCCGGATCGATCGCCTTGACGGTCGTGCTCGCGGGCGGCATTTGCAGCGCCCAGGTCGTGGTCAAGCAGGAACCGATGGAAGGCCAGCTCCGAACCGGGGCGACGGTGCTGGTGGATGACGGCACCTGCGGCAAGGGAAAGATCAAGCTGATCACCGCAACCGGCGGCAATGGCAACGAGTTGCAAGGCCTTCCGCCGCGCTCGCGAACCTGCGTTGCACGCCAGGCTGATTTGCGTTGAACTTGACGACAACCGCTTCTTGAATTTGGTGACCTGCCGCAAACCGGCGCCTCGGACGCCTTCGACATGAAAACGCTGATGACCAGACTGGCGGCTTTGATTTGTTTCGCCGCAGCGAGCGGCACCTGCAACGCGCAGACCGTCGTCAAGACAGAACCGCTGGATATGAGAAACGGCGCCACGGTGCTGGTCGACGACGGCAGCTGCGGCAAGGGCAAGATCAAGCTGCTGACCGTCACCCACGGCAACCCGATGTCCGGCGCGCCCGCGCGCGAGACAAAATGCATTCCGAAATGAGGCGATATCGATATCCCAGGGACAAGAATTGACCCTAAGCCGCCTAGCGTTTTGCGCCGTCCGCGATCGCGCTGCGGCCTAACAGCCCCGGCAAATATTCAGCTTTGAATCGAGCAGCCTGTCCTGGCTGCGAGATGCACGGGCGGATGAACGGCGAAATTCGCGGCGGGATGCGCGTGCCTCTTGCCGCGTCACCCTTCGCACGATTGGTGCCGGCCGTGAGGATACGCGGCTGGAAACGGTGGGAGCGAGCGATGGCACCGCGGGCACTGCCATGCTCGGCGGCGATGGCGGCGGGATCCTCGCCGCATTGCCAATGCCGCTGGGGTCATTGACCGAATTATTGAAACCGCCGGCGCTGCCCGGGCCGCGCGGGATGCCGCTGACGCCCGCGTCCTGTGCGAAGCATGGCGCAGCCGCTGCCAGACAGGCTGCGAACGCCAGGGCGAAAAAGCACGATTTGCCGACCATCGATCACGCCTCCCGCCGTACGCCGCTCATTGTCGCATCCATTGCGCAAAGCAAACGGCCCCAGCGCAGGGGGATACGCTGGAGCCGATTTGAGGGCGTGTCGGATTCAGCCAACACCATCCTTTAATCTGCGAGCCGGCAATTTGTTCCCTGCCAAGCCGCCATCGTTTGTTCCGCGAATTGTATCCTCGCATACCCGTCATGACCTCGAACGCGGTTCCGCTTTCCAGCGTTTTCCCGGTTGGTTGAGGAGGCCAGCATGAAAGACGCAAAAACCTACCGGGAGTATGCCGCCGACTGCCTGCGCATGGCAAAGCTGATGGACCCGAAAGACAAAAAGGCGCTGCTGAAAATGGCGGAGGCCTGGGAAGAGCGTGCCCGGGAAGCCGAGCGGCACGAAAGCAAACCGGATCGCGGCTAGCAGGCGACGTCGATCATGCTGGCGCGTGCTCTGTGGTCCCTGAGAGCAATCTTGACGACCACGGCCGGCCTGCAGTTTATGGCCTGAGCTGCCTTGAGGACTGCCGAAATCCGCAGGCAGTTGCACGCCCGCGGCATCCGAACCATTGAAGCCGACGGCTATGTTCAGTCGGCCGTGCGAAGCGGCTTGCGGCAGGCGGACGGAATTCATATGACGGCGGAAGGCCATCGCCGTGTGGCGGAGCAACTCGCCGGGTCGATCCGCTGAAGACGCTTGCGCGGAGTCAAATCTTCTCCCGCGAGGGTTGTATTTGGAATGGACTTGTTGCGGTCCCGGCCGCAGATTCCCGGGATGGGGCAAGCAATTCCTGATTCGCGCTGCACGCACTGCGGCTCACCAATGCCGGGTGACCGCAACCGGCTGGGCAGGTTTGAATGCGCCAAATGCGACAGGCTTGATCCCCTTAAATGCGACCGGGCCAAGGGCTGGCTTCAAAGCGAGTTGCAGCCGCCAAAGTAGCGTCACCCGCGGGCTGTTTTGACCGGCCGACAGGCCCGTTTCATTCGGCAAATGCCCGACGAAAGAAGACGGCCCCGGCGCGGGGGCGCACCGAGGCCGGTGAAAGTCGGGGGAGTCTATCAATGCCGATTAATGCCGGCGGCCCGGAATAGTTCCAACCTATCCAGCCCGTTGAACCTTTTTCCAGTTCGCGCGGACGTATAGGTACTGGGGATTTGAGGGCCCAGTATCTATACGCAGCGCCGCCGGCGATCATATTCCGCTGGGCGGCGCTGTGCGTTTGTCCATCGTCATTCCGGGATGCGCCACCGAACTCGGGTTTACCCGAGTTCGGCAATATCATTGTCCAAGTCGGCAACAGCCGACTTGGATGCGCAGGCCCGGAATCCATACTCCCGGCGGTGGTTATGGATTCCGGGCTCGCGCTTCGCGCGCCCCGGAATGACGAACCCTTAGTTCGCGGTGCTGCCGGTCTTGGTCTTCGGCTTCGCCGGCGCGGTCTTGGGCGGCTCGGCGGCGCGCACGGTGCCCCAGGGATCGTTCGAGGCCTTGGCGTCGGGTATTTTCCGTAACAACTCCCGGTAAGCCTTTTCCTTGATCGCGTCGGCTTCCTTCTCCTCCGGCGATTTGCTCTGGAATTCGGGCATCAGGTTGATGTTGGGGGTCTGCATCTGGGCCGAGGCCGGCCCCGATAGCCCTGCCAGTAACGCGACCAGCGCTGCGGCGCGGAAAATCTTCATGCGGATGCTCCTTAAGAATTCTGCCCGCAACATATCACTGCGATGACCGCGGGACCAAGGTTGCCGGCCTACGGGCGGTCCGATTTGCAGGCCTTCGGCGATTGCAGCCAGTCGTCCCAGACCGGCCCGCATTTGGTGCAGCCATTGAGCAGAAGACCCATCGCGATCACGCCGAAAACAATTGCCGAACGCCTGAACATGCCCTGCCCCACCCGGTACAAGCCGGCATCCTAGACGCCCGATCGCGGCGATTTCAAGCCAGATTGGCCATGTTGCACCGATGCGCATTACAATGGCGGGCAATTCATGGCGGGGGAAACGGCGTGTCAGAACAAAACGCAGCGGAGTTCGATCTCGATGAGGCCAAACGCGTTCTCGGCGACGTCTTTGCGCCGTGGGTGCAGGACCTCGAACTGTCGATCGCGAAATTGGAGATCTCGCCGCCTCCAGATGCGCCCGCGGACTGGCAGCCCGGCGCCACGCTCCGGATGGCGTTTTCCGAACGGCTGTGCCGGAACGGCGGCATCGTCTGCGGCCAGGCGCTGATGGCGCTGGCCGATACCGCGATGGTGATCGCGATTGTCGCGGCCAACCGCGGCTTTCGCCCGATGACCACGGTCGACCAGACCACGCATTTTCTGAAAGCGGTGACGGCGTCGGACGTGCTGGCGGATGCGCGCGTGGTCCGGCTCGGCCGCACCATGAGTTTCGGCCGGGTGACGCTGTTCAGCGCCGCCGACAACAACAAGCCGGTGGCGATGGTTTCCAGCGCCTTTGCGATGCTGTGAGCCGCGCCGCATTGCCGGCATTTGCGACGCATCATCGTAAACCAATTCTAAACTTGGCCGCACCGGTAGAACGAAGCGGATTTATCGGTCCGTAATCTCGCCGTGGCAGGCTCGGCGAGATAACACAACCGACATCCGGATCACTGAGATGATCGACTTCCTGATCGAGAAGCGATCGGCGCCCCGCCACAAGGTCCTGAAGGGCGCCACCATCGCGTTCGGCGGCAACGGCGTCGAATGCACCGTGCGCAATTTGTCGTCGAACGGCGCTGCGCTCGACGTCGCAAATCCGGTCGGCCTGCCGCCGTCGTTCATGCTGCTGATCGAAGCCGATCAGTTCATCCGCCGCTGCCGCCCGGTCTGGCACAATGACAAACGCATCGGCGTGGCGTTCGATTGAGTGCTACACGACTACTTCGCTTCAGACGCCGCTGGCGCACCCCGCATCCGGAACTCAGAAAAATGGCTTTCTAAGCCGTGCTCTACCCGAAGGGGGCGAAGGCTTTGCTCGACGAGTTCGCCAAAGATTGGAGACAAGTATCGTTTTATTACGCTGGCATCAGCCTCAAGCGGAATGTCCTCGCAATCAATCAGTTGAGAGATCGGCAATAGCGCTTCAAGGTCGGATCTATCGAGATTTCCGGCCTCATACTTCAAGATGAGCGCGTCTGCCGCGATCTTTGTGAGCCGAGCGCAGCTAATGTGCCGACGTATTGCACCGTTCTGCTTGATTTGCGAGGGGTAGCATAGCGAATGAACCGGGATTAGCGGACGCCACTCATCGTCAGGACCGGGCCTTGGCAAGCTCTCGAGACAATCCGACGAAAGCCAATTAAGCGCGTCGATGCATTTTTCAAAACCGAATGCCGCGTGCCGTCCCCAGAGCGCAGCCCAGCGAGGCGATACCGTCGTAAGTCGAAACCAAGTGCTTTCTAGCACCGCATTGTGACGGACGATGGGATGTGGATGGTCTTGTCTACGGTACGTCGCAAACGACCGTAGCCATGGGTCAAACGCTCCGAAGGTCAACGTGTACGCGTAACCGATCCTTAGAAAATCGTTCGAGACCTTTTGATCGTCGTCGGCATATCCCTCCGCATCGATTCCTCCCTGAAAGGTTGCGACCGCTAAACTTGCCGCATCAATATCCGCTTGCAGCTCAAAGCCCTTGCGGACGAGCCGGCGTACCGGCGCCATTCCTTCGGACGAGTCAATCAAGAAATCACGGATTGGATTTCGATGCTCCCATATGAGATGGGCTTGTTCGTGAAACAGAGCAAACGAGAGTGCAACGTTGATCACCCGTACGGCGTCGTACCACATCAGATCGTCAATTTGCGACGCTCGTTGAAATTTATCAACTTGGTCCCAAAAGATTCCGATATCTTCGTAAAACTCAAAGATCGGAGCTACTAATGGAGGTACCCGCCAAGTGCCTTCGTAATGAGTGTCCAGAAACGACGTTTCGAATTTTTTCGGTCGTTGGCGTTTCCAATATGTGATGAGCCGACAGGCCAAGATGTACATGCGAGCATAGAGACCGATCGGAATGACAGCCAGATAACTATCGCGGGTCAATGGATGCAGCCGAACATCCATAGAAGGATTGTTCACAAATACAATTTGAAAGCTGTACTTGCGATGGCTTAAGTCAAGAGAACCTTCGGTCAGGCCTTCAGGCCAGCGGCCGGTAGCAAACGCAGTCAGGATGGTTTCAAGATTTTGAAAGTGCGTAGTAGAAAAGCTGGCGGGTAACGTAACAGGATCAAACGGCCCGCCGTAAAGCGAGACGATATCAGTGGTCCCGTCGGCCATCATCGCAACCGGCAACATCGGAGCACAATTTCGGAATGCCGTAGACAAGAACCTGCGCCGTCAACGCCCCGACAGGAATGTCCAATGATCGGCCTAACAACGGCCCGGAGAGTATATCAAAAACAATCCCAAACAGGGTATTGCGATCGTTTTGACCGGGCCCCAGTTGAGCGCGAAAATCCGGGTTTTCGCAAATAATTTTCCTCAATCCGCCTAGTTGCTGGTCAAACCAGCGTCTTGCGGCTAGCCGAATGTCACGCTCGTCGGCCGGCCGTTGTGAAAGCGTATCAGCCAGCAATATTCGGCCAATACTGGAGAGCAACTCCTGCTCCCCCATCTCAAGGTAGCGCAAGTCGGTTTGACTAGGTTTCGCCATGCTCAGCATTCACCAGCAAAGCCTCGTGCCTGGGCGGCGCGGGCGATTGCAGCAAAGTCTAGTTGTGCCTGAACTGGTGCGCAATCTCGTTTTTCAAGCCACCCGGAAGCGACGCCACAACCGCACCACGACAAACAGCAGCACGGCAAGGTCAATCGCCGCCACGATCGCCCCGCCCCAGAACCGGCCGCCGGGCCGATCGATGGTGCGCGACCACAGCGACGGTGACTCTCCCGCCCGCGCCAGCCGGAACGCCATCACGCTGTCGCCGATCGAAGTGCCGGATTCGGAATGACCGCCGGCGGCGATCACAACGTATTGCTCGCCATTCCAGCTGTAGGTCATCGGATTGGCGACGCCGGGCACCGGCAGCCTGCCCTGCCACAACTCGGCGCCGGATCTGGCGTCGAAGGCGCGCAGGTAAGCATCCATCGCGCCGGTAAAGACAAGGCCGCCCGCGGTGATCAGCACGCCGTTGGAGAGCGGCGTGCCCCAGTTGAACGCCATGCCGAGCGGCGCGCGATCCTCCGCGGTGCCGACCGACGACTGCCACAGAATTTTCCCTGCCTTCAGATCGGCCGCGACCAGCGCGCCCCAGGGCGGCTTGTTGCACGGCATGCCCAGCGGCGAGGTCGCGACCGCGCGCGTCATCGCAAAGGGCGCGCCGCGCTGCGGCCCGAAATCGACACCGGGCGGCGGCTTGAAACTTTCCGCTTCCGCCCGCGGAATCAATTTGACGATGTGCACGGCGCGGCTGGTGTTGGCGTACAGGACCTGGTTCACGGGATCGAACGCAGCACCGCCCCAGTTCACGCCGCCGCCGGTGAACGGAAAGATGATGGTGCCTTGCGTCGACGGCGGCGTGTACAGGCCTTCGTTGCGCGCGGCGGCGAGTTGCTCGCGGCAGACCGCGCGATCGCGGAACGGGATCAGGCCGAACACATCGTCCGGCGCAATCGTTTGCGGCACCAGCACCGGCACGTGGGTCGGAAACGGCTGTGTCGGCGACAGCGCTTCGCCTTCGGCGCCGCCTTGCGGAACGCTGCGTTCCTCGACCGGCCACACCGGCTTGCCGCTGTCGCGGTCGAGCACGAACACAAAGCCCTGCTTGGTCGGCTGGATCACCACATCGCGCATGCCATCGCCGGTATCGATGCGCGCCAGCGTCGGCTGCGCCGGCACGTCGTAATCCCAGAGGTCGTGATGCACGGTCTGGAACGACCACACCAGTTCTCCGGTCTCGATGCGTAATGCTACGACCGAGTTGGCGTGTTGGTTATTGCCGGGCCGCTTGCCGCCCCAGAAATCCGGGCTCGGCGATGACGTCGGCAAAAAAACCAATCCGCGGTCTTCATCCGCCGACATCGGCGCCCAGACATTGGCGTGGCCGGCCTCGATGCCGTCGTGAAGCAACGGATCAAAACTCCAGCGCGGCCGTCCTGTCCGCGCGTCAAAGGCGCGAACCGTTCCAAGGGGCGCATCGACACGGCGGTTGTCGCCGATCGCCGAGCCGACCACGATGACGCCGCGGCTCACCAGCGGCGCGGACGTGATCTGAAACTCGCCGGGCCATTCCAGCGGCTTGCCGACATCGATCTTGATTTCGCCGCCGCTGCCGAACTCCGCGCATGGCACGCCGGTCCTGGCATCGAGCGCGATCACTCGTGCATCGTTGGTGTTGCTGACAATACGCGAGCGGCAGGGCGTCCCATTGTCAGCTTGCTCGTCCACCCAATAAGCCACGCCGCGGCAGTTGTAGCGGTTCGCGACGCGATAGCTGGTGTTGATCCTCGGATCGAACCGCCACTTCTGCGCGCCGGTGCCGGGATCGAGCGCGATCACCTCGTTGAACGGCGAGCAGAAGATCACGCTGTTCTCGACGAACAGCGGCGTCGCCTGAAATTTTGTGCGCGCCATCGCCTCCGGCGGGCGCGTGTCGAGATCGCCGGTGCGGAATTGCCAGGCCTTGACCAGAGTGCCGACATTGGCCGGAGTGATCATGGCGAGCGGCGAAAACCGCGTGCCGCCGCGATCGCCGCCCCAATGCTCCCACGCCAGCGCCGGCGGGGCGATGACGCACGGGAGGGCGAACAGGCCGAGCAAGTTTCGCCTGGCCGGCGATGCCATCGTCACCAGAGCCGGCTGCGTGTTGCAGAGATCGACCGCACCACGCTAATGCCCGCGCCCGCCGCTATTCATTCCGCCGCCGCCACGGCTATAACCTCCGCCGCCGTAGCCGCCACGGAAACCCCCGCCGATGAAGCCGCCGACGATCGGCGCGACGGGTTCGTAGTCCGGCGGCGGCACGCGGCGGACCACCACGACATCGTCATCGGGGGGCGCTTCGCGCATGCGGCGCGGCGGTTTCGACACGACGCGCTTGGGCGGATCGGGATCGACGCGCTTCTTGTTGGGCGGCAGATCGACTTTCTTCAGAAGCGTGGGCGCTGCCGGCGTGCCGCAGGGACAGGTCGGCGCCGCCAGCGCCACATTGGTCGGCGGGATCGCAGGTATCGCGGCATTGGCATCGATGGTGCGATTGCGCATGCGCTCTTCGAGCCTGCGCGCCGTCGATGTCAGATCGCTGTCGGGATACTGGATAAGAAACGCGCGATAGCCGGCCGCGGTGTTGATAAGGACCGCATTATTCCACGCCACCATCCGGCGGTGGCGATCGAGCCACAAACGCGCCTGCGGAGCGAATGGCGGCTGCGTGTAGAGGACGACGAATGCCTCGTAAGCCTCAAGCGAGCCGTCGGCGACAATCAGCTCGTTGGCGACCTCGGGCGGCTTGCCCTGCAAATCGCGCTTCCAGTCCTCCACCGTGCGCTTTGCCGCGCCTTGCCTGGCGCCGCCATCACCGGAACCGAAGAACCTGAATTCGTCGGTCAGCGACGAGCTTTCCCACGGCGTCTGCCGGCCTTCGGTGGCCTTGTTGACCGACACCCGCACCCGCTTGAACGCCTCCTCGATCGGCAGACCCGGCTGCCGCGCCGCCGTCAGCAGCGCGGTAGTGTAGGGACTGTTGGCGCCGCTGCCGTCTTCGGCTTCCGCGCCCGGCGAGGTCGAATAGGACAGGAAGATGCCGGGCGCGCCGACCTTGGCGTCGACGATGGCGAGCCCGTGGCCGGCGGTCTTGTTGATTTCGGGAAACGGATTGTTGCGGCAGGCGTCGAGCAGCAGGATGCGCATCTTGCTCGGCACCGCGGTCAGGGTGTTGAGCAGATCGTTGAGCCGCACCGCCTGCAGCGGAATGTCGGTCTCGCGTTTCGGATCGACATCGACCGGGATCAGATAATTCTCGCCGTCGACCTGGATGCCGTGGCCGGCATAGAACACCAGCGCGGTGGTGTCGGGCCCCTTGGCCGCGATCCTTGCTGCAAACTCGCCGACCGTCCGGCGCAAATCGTTCTGCGACAGATCGGCTGCGGTGACCACCTCGAAGCCGGCCTCCCCCAGCAGCTGCGCCATCGCCTTGGCGTCGTTGGCCGGATTGGGCAGCGGCACCACCGCCCGGTAAGCCGATTGGCCGATCACCAGCGCGACGCGGTTTTCGGCAAATGCTGCGTGCGGACCGCACAGGACTGCCGCGGCAACCAGCGCATGGCGAAGGACGGGGCGAAACATCAGGTCACCTCCCGGGCATAGCTATCGGTCGCGCAGGCCGGTGCGGAGGTTCAAGCCGCCTAAACGGTTCCCTATTTCGATTTCTTCGCGGCATCCGCCGGCCGCGCCACGCCCCACGGATCGTATTTTTCCTTCGGCTCGGGGATTTTCTCCAGCGCGGCCTTATAGGCCTTCTCGTCGACCTTCGGACCGCCGGGATCCGCCTTCTTCTGCGCATCGCCCGCATGCCGCTTGTTGCTTAGCTGGGCGTGCGCAGGCGCCACCAGCAAGGCCAGCGCTACCGCCGCAATCGTCAAGGCTTTCATCGCCGTTTTCTTCCCCGTGAGAGTCCCCGCATGTCGCAATCCAACTGTGGCAAGCCTGCGGCCCGGCGGTCACGATAACCCATTCCGCGGCCGGTTTCAGCGAATGTTGATCGCGCAGGGCCGCGAGGGGATGCGCAAAACGCAGGTAATTTTAACCGGCACGGGGTAGAACGCGAAGCATGTGGCGGGCGATCATTTCAGCATTGGCGGTGGCGGGGACGGCAGTGGCGTTGGCCGGATGCGGCGCGGCCGACAGCCGCGCCACGCTTCCCAAAATGATGCTGGCAAAAGAAAGCGAGCCGCGGCAGCTGGACCCGCAACCCGACGTCAAGCAACTGCTCCGCGACAAACTGGATTCGGTATTCACCGCGGCCTCGCATCCGCGCCATGTCCGGGTCTCGCCGCCGCGCCGCCAGCCCAACGGCCCCGGCTGGACCGCCTGCGTCAAGGCCGAGGTCAATTCGGTCATCGGCCGGTCCTTAGGGACCCAGACCTACCTCGCCACCGTCAGCGGCGGCATCATCCTCGACCGCCGCCGTGTCGAGGCGGACGACAATTGCGCGTCGGAGACGTATGAGGCGATTTAGGGGATGGATCTTATCGACTCGGCCATGCTGATCCACATCAATCAGGCATTTGCAAATACTCTTCCATTCCAGCCCCCCAACTCGTATATTTTATCCATGACCAAGCTGCTCGAAAAAGCCCTGGAAGCGGTCCGGCGGTTGCCTCCCGATAGCCAGGATCAGATCGCGCTCGCCATGCTGACCTTGACCGGGAATGAAGGAGAGCCGGAGGAAATCGATCCGGCGCATCTTCCAGCCGTGCTGGAAGGTCTTGCACAGGCCAGGCGCCGTCAATTCGCAACCGATGCCGAAGTCGAAGCCGCGTTCCGCCGCTTTGAGCAATGAAGCTTCGCTTTACGCCGCGTGCGGCGCAAGACCTTGCCAGCATCGCCGCCTATATCCGTGAACGAAACCCGCCAGCCGCGCTTCGCATGCGCGCGGCCATTCTTGAATCGCTCCAGAGCCTTGCTCTGTTTCCACATATTGGACGGCAACAGCAAGTCGAGGGCGTACGCAAGCTCGTGACGCAGCGTTACTCCTATTTGGTCTACTATACCGTCGATGACCAAGCAGGGGAAATCATCGTCCTCGCCATCGAGCATCCTGCCCCCGAGCGCGAGCATACAGACGCCTAGCAACGGCGCACTGCGTTGTCGCCATCGCAATTTGGCAGACATCGGGTTGCTGCATCTCTGGATGGGCGATAAACGATCAGGGATCATGCTCTCACCGCGCCTGCCGGGTAAGTCGTTGCTCCATTCAAGACTGTCCGACATCTCGCAGCGCTACGACGTCGTCGTCATCGGCGCCGGAGCCGCCGGCATGTCGGCCGCGCTTTTTTCCGCCATTCGAGGATCCAGAACGCTGCTGGTGGAGAAGACCGCCTATGTCGGCGGCACATCGGCGCTGTCGGCGGGATCGATCTGGATTCCGAACACGCGCCACGCGTCCGGGACCGGAGCCGCTGACAGCGCCGCCAATGTCGAGAGGTATCTGCAGCAGATCGTCGGAAACCGGGCGGATGCCTCGCTGCGTGCAAGTTTCCTGAAAGCCGGTCCCGAAGCGGTCGAACTCCTGGAAAACCATTCTGAGGTCAAGCTGCGCGCTTATGCCCGTCATCCGGACTATCGCTCCGAACTTGAGGGCGCAGCCTTAGCCGGACGCGCGCTGGAACCGTTGCCGTTCGACGGGCGACTGCTTGGCGACGCGTTCAAGCTGGTTCGTCCGCCGCTTGCCGAGTTCACGCTGCTGGGCGGAATGATGGTCGACCGGACCGACATCGGTCATTTGCTGTCGTCGACGAAATCCATCAAATCGCTGACGCATTCCGCCAGGCTGCTGGCGCGCTACGCGCGTGACAGATCAGCCCACAGCAGGGGTACCCGGCTGGTGATGGGTAACGCGCTGGTCGGACGGCTGCTGTATTCACTGCTGCTTCGCGATGTCGATATCCTCATCGGCGCATCGCTTGCAAGGATTGTGCGGGCTACGGACGGAGCCGTTACGAATGCAGTTCTGGTCTCGGGCGGCGTCTCGCGTGAGGTCGGCATCGATGGCGGACTGATTTTGGCGGGAGGCGGATTCAGCCGCCACGCCGAGCGCCGCCTCGCGGCGCTGGGAACCGAGGCAGAATGGTCCTCGGTTGGATCGGGCTCGACCGGCGATGCCCAGGACAAGGCGCTTGAGATCGGTGCTCGCATCAGCGACAGGGACCTCAGCGCTGCATTCTGGGCGCCGGCGTCGATCCGGCGTCGCGCGGATGGATCGAACGCGGTGTTTCCGCACTTCGTGCTCGACCGCAGCAAACCGGGGACGCTGGTGGTCGACAGCAACGGAGGCCGTTTCGTCAACGAGGCGATCTCCTATCATCAGTTTGCGCTGGAGATGTTGGCGCAGGGCAAGCCGGCCATCCCCGCGTTTCTGATCGCGGATGCCGCGGCGGTCCGGAAATACGGTCTCGGCATGGTGCGTCCGGGTGGCTGGGGCACCAGGGCTGCGCTCGCCGACGGATATTTCACCGCCGCAGACACGATCGAGCACCTTGCGCAACGATTGAAGGTGGATCCCGGCAATTTGCGCCAAACCGTCGACCGGATGAATGGCTTTTCGCAAGCGGGCCGCGATCCCGAATTCGACAGGGGAAGCACGGTCTACCAAAACCACAATGGCGATGCGTCTGCCGGCGGGGCCAACCCCAATCTCGGCCCGATCGCGGTGGCTCCGTTTTATGCGCTGCGGCTGTATCCTTCCGATATCGGCACCTCGGCGGGGCTTGTCACCGATCACATCGGCCGCGTGCTGGATGCCGGCAACCGGCCCATCGCCGGACTGTATGCTTGCGGCAATGACATGCAATCGATCATGGGAGGAACCTACCCCGGCCCGGGGATCACGCTCGGGCCGGCCGTCGCGTTTGCGTATCTCGCGGCGTCGGATGCAGCAGTAAGGTGTTCCCCGGACGCAGCGCAGCACGCAGCTCTTGCGAAGTGATGCGCTGCAGAGCCGGGGCCGTAACGAGCGCGGGTGCTTGGTACGGTCCCGGCTCTGCGGAGCGGCATGAAGAATGCCGCACCGCGTCCGGGACACAAGTAGCCGCGACCCGATTATCGCAGCGTCCCGATCGACAGCGCGTGCGCAACGCAGCTGTTGATGTGATCGGTAAGGATCGACTTCGCGCCTGCGGCATCCCGTTTCAGCGCACAGTCCAGCAGGGCCCGATGTTGCTCGACCGTCGCGCTACCGCGATACTGCAACGCGTATCGGAAGTATTTGTCGAACACGACGGCGTGGGTTTGCATCAGTTCGTGCGAGCCGCAACTCGATATCAAGGCTTGATGAAATTCGCCGTCGTAGCGTTTGCGCAGCTCGGGGTCGTCGCCGTCGGAAAGGATCGCGCGCTCGGTGGCCGCCAGCTTGTGATGGGCTGAAACCACCCGGCCTTCCCATTCCATGTCGCCTGCGCGGAATGACTCGGTCATGGCGTGATGTTCCAGCAGGATTCGCAACTGCGCGAGTTCGCGAAGGTTCTGGATCGAGACCGGGGCGACCTCGAAGCCGCGCTGGCCTTCGGCAACGACAAACCCTTCCGATGCCAGCCGGTTCAGTATCTCGCGCAGCGTGCTGACGCTGACGCCGTAGTCTTCCTTCATCAACTCGAGTTTGAGCCGCCCGGAGGGCGTCAAGACACCGAAGATGATGTCGGACCGGATGCGTTGATAGCCGCTGTCCCCGGCAGACAGGGGGGGCTGGGATTGTTCGAGCAGTGTCAAAGCTTTAATCCCGTTCTCGATGGCGCGCCGCACGTGGCTCGATACTGAAAGACATAACCGCGAACATTGCCTTTGCGGCAAGCGAACCATAATCAGGCAAATCAGATAATATCATATATTTCTATAATTCTCATTTGACAATGATTTAGTAATATGGTTTTCACCGAAAAGACCGCAGAGGAATAGCGGTACCAAGCCGCCAATCGGCATCGGTTTTGTTTCAGGGAGGAAGTGATGAGGCTGTCCAGAATTCTGTCGGCCGCTGTGTTCGGCGGGGCGCTCTTTGTCAGCGCCGCGTCGGCGCAGGAGGAGCGCACGATCCGTTGGGGACACCTCAACAACACCGACCACCCCGTCAGCTTCGGTGTGAAAAAATTCGCGGAGATATTGCTCGCCAAGAGCGGCGGCAAGCTCAAGGTTCGCGAGTTCGCCTCGTCGCAGCTTGGCAACGAGTTGCAGCAGCAGTCGGCGTTGCGCGGCGGCACCCAGGAGATGCTGTCGGCCTCCACCACCTCGCTCGCTACTGTAGTGCCGGAATTCGGCCTGCTGGATTTTCCGTTCATCGTCGGCACCACCGAACAGGCCCAGGCTCTGGCCCGCGGCGCATTCGGCAAGGCGATGATCGACGGCCTGCCGCCGCGCGGGCTGATCGGGCTCGGATATTGGGGGCTCGGCTTCCGCAACGTCACCAACAGCAAGCATCCGATTGCGAAGCTCGAGGATTTCGGCGGACTGAAGCTGCGCGTGATTCCCAATCCGGTCTATCTGGAATCCTTCAGCGCCTTCAAGGCCAATCCGGTTCCGATGGCGTTCGGCGAACTGTATTCGGCGCTGGAAACCAAAACGGTCGATGGCCAGGAAAATCCCTACACCGTGATCCTGTCCAACAAGTTCTATGAAGTGCAGAAATACGTCTCGGCCACCAACCACACCTATACGCAGAACATCATCCTGGTCAGCAAGATGTTCTGGGACAAGCTGACGCCGGCCGAGCAGAAGATGATGCAGGAAGCCTATGACGAGAGCCGCGACTATCAGGTCGAGCAGACCCGGCTGCAGACCGACAAGGCGCTCTCCGAACTGCAGGCCAAGGGCATGCAATACAACGCGGTCGCGCCGGAAGAGCTGGAGCGCATGCGCAAGGCGGCGCAGCCGGTGGTCGACAAGATTTCCGGAAACCTGCGGCCGGAGACGGTGAAGATATTCAATGCAGAGCTCGATCGCATCCGCAAGGAAGTGAAGTGATGTAAGCGTCATTGCGAGGAGCTCTTGCGACGAAGCAATCCAGTCTGAGCTCGTGGCTCTGGATTGCTTCGCTTCGCTCGCAATGACGAACAAGAACGCATCATGCTGTAGCCAGGCCGCATCCATGGAACGAATCTTCGACCTGTATTGCGCCTTCCTCAAAGCGGTCATCGCGCTGTGCCTCGCCGTGATGGTGGTGCTGGTGTTCGGCAATGTCGTGCTGCGTTACGGCTTCAATTCCGGGATCACGATTTCCGAGGAGCTGTCGCGCTGGCTTTTGGTGTGGCTCACCTTTCTCGGGGCCATCGTCGCGGTGCGCGAGCATGCACATCTCGGCGTCGATACCCTGGTGCGGATGCTGGGGCCCACGGGCAAACGCATCTGCTTCGTCATCAATTATTGCCTGATGCTGTTTGCCGACTGGCTGCTGCTCTCGGGAAGCTGGCGCCAGACCCTGATCAACATCGACGACCGCGCGCCGGCAACAGGGCTGTCGCTGGGCATTTTCTATTTCGCCGGCGTGGTGTTCGGCGTCTCGACCGGCATCCTGCTGCTCTACGATCTGTTCCGCGTCGTCTCGGGACAAGCCAGCGAAGCCGACATGGTCGCCGTCAAGGAGGAACAAATCTGATGGCATCGCGGGGGCGCTCGTGACCATCGCGGTCTTCACCTTCTCGCTGCTCGGCGCGATGGCCCTGGGCATGCCGATCGCATTCGCGCTGATCGTCTGCGGCGTCGCGCTGATGAGCACGATCGGGATGTTCGATTCCCAGATCGTCGCGCAGAATATCATCAACGGCGCCGACAGCTTTCCGCTGATGGCGATCCCCTTCTTCATGCTGGCCGGCGAACTCATGAACAAGGGGGGCCTCGCAAAACGCATCGTCAATGTCGCCCTCGTCGCGGTCGGGCATTTCCGCGGCGGGCTTGGCTATGTGACGATCCTTGCGGCCTGTATCCTCTCATCGCTGTCGGGATCCGCCGCGGCCGATGCCGCAGCGCTCGCAACCCTGCTGGTGCCGATGATGGTGGCGGCGGGACACAAGAAGATTTACGCGGCCGGACTGGTGGCCGCCGGCGGCGTCATCGGTCCGGTGATCCCGCCCAGCATCGGCTTTGTCATCTTCGGCGTGGCCGCAAACGTCTCGATCTCGAAACTGTTCCTCGCAGGAATCTTTCCGGGCCTGATGCTCGGGGTAGGATTGTGCTTCGCCTGGGCATGGGTGGTTCGCAAGGAAAACCTTAGCCCGCCGCCGCGGGCGTCCTTCTCCGAAATGGCGCAGGCCGTGATCGACGGTTTTTGGGCGCTGATGCTGCCCGTGATCATCGTCGTCGGCCTGCGCTTCGGCATCTTCACGCCGACCGAAGCCGCAGTAGTGGTCGCGGTCTACTCGCTGTTCGTGGCGACCTGCATCTATCGCGAGCTGAAATTCTCGGAACTGTACGAGGTCTTCGTCTCCGCCGCGCTGACCACCAGCATCGTGATGTTCCTGGTGGCCGCGGCGCTGGTGTCGTCCTGGCTGATCACGGTCTCCGAAATCTCGGCGCAGATCGTGAACCTGCTGGAACCCTTCATGGGCAACAAGACCCTGCTGATGTTCGCGATCATGATCATCGTGGTCATCGTCGGCACCGCGCTCGACATGACGCCGACGATCCTGATACTGACGCCGATCCTGATGCCGATCGTCAAGACGGCCGGCATCGACCCGGTCTATTTCGGCGTGATGTTCATCATCAACAATTCCATCGGCCTCATCACGCCACCGGTCGGTATCGTGCTGAACGTCGTTTGCGGCGTCTCCAGGATCAGCATGGAAGACATCATCAAGGGCGTCTGGCCGTTCATGATCGCACAACTCGTCGTGCTGTTCCTGATGGTGATTTTCCCGGAACTGGTGACAGTCCCGGCAAAGTGGTTTGCGGGCTGAGCATGGTCAGGTTGAAATGCGTCATTGCGAGCGAAGCGAAGCAATCCAGACTTTAGCTCCGCGCGCGTGGCTCTGGATTGCTTCGCTTCGCTCGCAATGACCCAACAAAAGGAAGGCACGATGGCCACCAAGATCATGATCCTGAACGGGCCTAATCTGAATTTCCTGGGGATTCGGGAGCCGCACATCTATGGCTCGACGACGCTCAAGGAAATCGAAGCGAGCTGCCAGGAGCTGGCGAAGGTTCTCGGGATCTCGATCTCGTTTCACCAGTCCAATCTCGAGGGCGAACTGGTCAATCTGATCCAGTCGGCGCACGGCAGCGCTGACGCGATCATCATGAACCCCGCGGCCTATTCGTTCACGTCGATCGCACTGATCGATGCGCTGAAAATATTCGAAGGGCCGAAGATCGAGGTTCATATTTCCAATATCCACGCCAGGGACGAACTGCACCGGCACTCGATCACGTCGAGCGCTTCCACCGCCGTGATCTGCGGCCTCGGTCCTTACGGATACATCGCCGCAATTCTGGCGGCCGTGCAAAGGCTGGGGAAGCTGCCGGATGAGATACCGGCTGCGTTGCACGGCTTGCGTTGACAATCGTAGCCCGCCATGAGCGCAGCGATATGCGGGGAGGCCGGTCCCGCATGTCGCTTCGCTCATGGCGGGCTACCTGAAACAGGAGATCGAGATGCGCGGCGCGGGCTTTCTTGCGATCTGGAGCGACGTCGAACAAAAAGCGCTGACCGATTATCGGCACTGGCTGACGCGGGAGCACACCACCGAACGCGTGACGACGAAGGGGTTTCTCGCCGTTCGCGTGTTTCGCGCCGATCGGTCCGAACTCGATCGTTTCTTTATTCTCTACGAGCTGGAAGCGCCTGAAGTGCTCGACGGACCCGACTATATGGCGCGTCTCAATGCGCCAACGCCATGGTCGCAACGCATCATGCCGCAACTCGGCAACTTCATCCGCGGCGGCGGCGTAATGGCGGCCCGGGCCGGCCGCGGCGAGGGATCCACGATTGCCGCGCTGCGTCTCGAGCATGTGCCGGAAGCGCCGCAACAGCTCGCTGACGCCATCGTCGCGCTGGACGGGATTGCGGCGGTGCAGATCGGTGCGACCGACCACGCGCGGACTTCGGTACCGACGGTCGAAAAGGGAATGCGCCAGCATGAAGGGTTCTTTGCCGGCCTGCTGATCATCGAGGCGCTTGACGAGGCGTCGCTTCGCAGCGCCCTGCGCAGCGTCGCTGAAATAGCGCCTCAAACCATTCCCGGAGGCGAGCCGGAAATCTATCGCGGCATGTTCGCGCTCGATGCCCGCATCGCAGATTTCGAATAGGTTCGATCAGGGCTTCTGCTTCGATACCGCGAAGGGATGATCGTTGACCAAGACCTTTCTGACCGGATTGATCGGAGCGCCAATTGCGCATTCGGCCTCGCCGGCGATGCACGAACAGGCGGCGCATGGCCTTGGTGTGCGCTGTCACTATCAACTCATCGAGGTGGCAGGTGCTGACGCCGGGGAATTGCGCGTTCTGCTGGATGGCGTGCGTCGCCTCGGTTTTGCCGGGGTGAACGTCACCTATCCATACAAGGAGACGGTGGTTGATCTGCTTGACGAACTGTCGCCGGATGCTGCCGCAATGGGAGCGGTCAATACCGTCGTGATCCGGGACGACAGGCTGATCGGTTACAACACCGACACCACCGGCTTTGCGCGGGCCGCCGCCAATATGGTCGCAGATTCAAGACCGGGTGGCGTTGCCGTGATCGGGGCAGGTGGCGTCGGCAAGGCAATCGCATTCGCGCTGGTGAATCTCGGCATTGTCGAGTTGCGCATATTCGATGCCGACCGCGCCAAGGCCGATAAACTTGCTCTGCTCCTGAAGCCGCACGACCGGGTTATTGCCGTCGAGCGCGTCGAAGACGCAGTTCAGGGAGCAGTTGGCCTCGTCAACGCAACGCCGCTGGGAATGCTTCCCAATCGGGATAGTCCGCTTCCGGAGGCGCTTTTGCACCGCGAATTGTGGGTTGCCGATGCGGTTTATTTCCCACTCTGGACGCCCCTGTTGCTGGCTGCAAAGGCCAGGGGGGCGCGGGTTATGACCGGGCGCGACCTTGCGATCTATCAGGCAGCCGACGCATTCGAATTGTTCACCGGCCTGGTCCCATCGGCCGCCGAAATGGGACGCGCATTTGATCGCGTGATGAGCGAGGCGCGCGGGCAATGACATTGAGAGCGGCGTCAGAACTCCGCCGCCTCCCCTAATCCACCTTGGCGCCCGAAAACTTCACCACCTTGCCCCACTTCTCCGTCTCATCCGCCAGCAGTTTGCCGAAGTCGGCGGCCGAGCCCGGCAGCAGGATCGCGCCGATCTCCGTGAAGCGGGTCTTCGCCGCGGCATCGGCGAGCACCGCGTTGGTCGCCTTGTTCAGCGTGTCGATCACCTCGGGGGGCGTGCCCTTTGGTGCAACGAAGCCGTACCACGCGCTGGCCTCGTAGCCGGGCAGGAAATCCGCCAGCACCGGCAGGTCCGGCAACACCTGCGACCGCGTCGTTGAGGTGACCGCAAGGCCGCGCAGCTTGCCCGATTTGACGTGCTCGGCGCAGGTCGGAATGTTGTCGAACATCACCTGCACCTGTCCGGAGATCATGTCGGTGAGCGCCGGCGCGCCGCCGCGGTAGGGCACGTGGACCATGTCGGTGCCGGTGAGCATCTTGAACAGTTCGCCGGACATATGGATGGTCGAGCCGTTGCCGGAGGACGCCATGTTGAGCTTGCCGGGATTGGCTTTTGCGTAAGCGATCAGTTCGGGGATCGATTTCACCGGCACGGAAGGGTGTACCACCACCACGTTCGGAAACCGGATGATGCCCGCCACCGGCTCGACATCGCGCAGAAAATTGAAATTCAGCTTGTCCTTGTCATAGAGCGTGGCGTTGATGGCGTTGGCGGGTGCGGCCAGCAGCAAGGTGTAGCCGTCGGGCTGCGCGCGCACCACCGCCTCGGTCGCGATATTGGTGCCGCCGCCCGGCCGGTTCTCGATCACGAACGGCTGGCCGAGCCGCTCCGACAGCCACTGCCCCATCAGCCGCGCAGTGAGGTCCGCCGAGCCGCCGGGGGTATAGCCGATGATCAGCCGAACCGGCCGCGTTGGCCAGCTCTGCGCTTTCGCGATGGTGGAGACGGCCGGCAGCACGGCGGCGCCGGCGGCCAGCTGCAAGAATTGACGGCGCGGAAATTTCATGATGCCTCCAGGTTCAACTTTCATCGCAGCACTGCCCTCCACGCACGTAAGTCCGCTGCTTCTTGTTGATGCCATCAAAAACGAATTCAGGTCCCTGCGCAATGAGATGTTGACACGACTGATCCCTCATCCAATTATTGCCGGACGACAGCCCGTCAGGTCGCGTGCTGGCTCGCCGGATGAAGTGATCCGCCCCCTTTATGATCACGAGGGTGGACACTCGGTCAGAACTCCATGACGTAAAAGCCGTTTATCCGCATGCGGCGGCAGCTGTTCGCACCGCCCATAGCGTCGACGATGGAGACAGCCATGAGCACAGCCGAGACAGTCATTCCTCGAACGCAGCCTCTCCCGCCAAGCGCCGGTGCAAGCGAGGCGGTGTATTCGAAGGTCGGCTGGCGGCTCATCCCGTTGCTGCTGATCGCCTACATGATCGCCTACCTCGACCGCATCAATATCGGCTACGCGCAACTGCAGATGAAGCAGACCCTGCCCTTCGGCGATGCGGTCTATGGGCTCGGCGCCGGTATCTTCTTCCTCGGCTACTTCCTGTTCGAGGTTCCGAGCAATTTGTTGCTGGAGAGAATAGGGGCGCGCAAGACGCTGCTCCGCATCATGGTGTTATGGGGCCTTACCGCCTCGGCGATGATGTTTGTTTCAACGCCGATGCAGTTCTATATTTTGCGCTTCCTGCTTGGCGTGTTCGAGGCCGGGTTTTTCCCCGGCGTCATCCTCTACTTCACTTACTGGTATCCATCGGTGCGCCGCGGCCAGGTCATTGCGATCTTCATGTCCGCGACGACCATCATCAGCGTGATTGCCGGCCCGCTGTGCGGCGCCACGCTTAAATATTTCGACGGCGTCAATGGCTGGGCCGGGTGGCAATGGCTGTTTCTGGTGCAGGGCTTGCCGGCCGCGGTGCTGGGCGTGGTCATCTATTTCTGCCTGCAGGACAAGCCGGCCGACGCCGACTGGCTGACGCCGGCGGAGAAGAACCTGCTGCGCCACAATCTGGAGCATGACGAGAAGGATATCGTCGGCGAAACCGAGGCCAGCCTTGGACAGATGTTCCGCGACCCGAAAGTCTATCTGCTGTCGCTGGTGTATTTCCTTCTGCTGGGCGCGACCTACACCATGGTGTTCTGGCTGCCGACCCTGATCCAGAGCTGGGGCGTCAAGGATATGCTGATGATCGGCATCTACGCCGCAATCCCGAACGCGGTCGGCGTGATCGGAATGATCCTGGTCGGCCGTAGTTCCGACAAGCTGCATGAGCGCCGCTGGCACTTTGCGGCCTGCGTGGCCATCGCGGCCATCGGCCTTGGAATTACCACGCTGATGCAAGGACACCTGGTGGGATCGATCCTGGCGTTGTCGTTCGCGGTGATCGGCATAGCGGCCGCGACGCCGATCTTCTTTACCCTCATCACCGAGTATCTTTCGGTGGCGGCAGCCGCGGGCGGCATCGCGCTGATCAGCAGCCTCGGCAATCTCGGCCCGGCGGTGAGCCCGTCGATCAACGGATGGCTCACGCAATTGACCGGCAGCAACACCTACAGCATGTATCTGGTGATGGCGATGTATGTGCTGGCCGGGCTGATTCTTCTGGCCACGGTGCGGGCGGCCGGGACGGCAGGTCAGCCCGTGACCGAACGGTAAGGGGCTTTGCCAACGAACACCGGATGAGCGCGACGCCACGCTCATGGTGAACGCTCTGTTAACAATACCCTTCAAATTGCCCGGCGAAACCAACGCTATCTTCGAGATTTTCTCATAGCGTTTGCCCGTGAATGCGATGGATGGAGCGGCGCCCGGCGTTGGCAAGCCGCCGGCCTCCATCGCGCATGGGAAACGGGGACGTGGCCGAGATCGCAAATCCAGCAACCGTGGCTCGCGCATCGAGGTGGGATGCGACGTCGAAGCATTCGCAGGCGAAGGTATCGCCCGGCGGGCTGACGCCGCTCGCGTCCGTTGCGATCGACGGATGGCGCGGG
Organism: uncultured Alphaproteobacteria bacterium; assembly: GCA_963710045.1. GTDB lineage: Bacteria > Pseudomonadota > Alphaproteobacteria > Rhizobiales > Xanthobacteraceae > Bradyrhizobium. The sequence goes on from CAVPZO010000077.1 coordinate 191,284, forward strand.
CTGGCCGATCGCGCGGTCGAGCCGAACGGGTACTACCTGCCCGACTGGGCATTGGCGATCGACGCGTCCGCGCGCGGCCGCACCAATGTGTCCGCGCTCGCCGCGTGGAGCGATGCGGCGCCCAATGCGGCGCGCCTGATCGGCTTGATGCCGGCGGTCTCGCTGTGGCGCGCGTATAAAATTCCCCTGCCCGCGCTGGTCAGCGCCGATCCCTATGGCACACTGTGCACGCCGTTGTTCGATCGCGAGATGCCCGACGAAGCCGCCTTGCGGCTGATGAGCCGAGCCCGCGGCGCCGGCGCGCATGCGCTGATCCTGCGCGACGTGGCGCTCGACGGCGCTGTCATGAAAACGTTCGCGCGCGTCCTTGAACAGGACGGCATGCGCCCGCGCCTGCTGCAATCCCATGCGCGCGCCTGCCTCGACGCCACCCGCGACGCCGATGAGCTGATGCGCGACGCCCTGGGTGCGAAGAAGCTGAAGGAGCTGCGCCGCCAGCGCCATCGGCTGGCCGAGCAAGGCGAGGTCAGCTTCGAGGTGGCGCGGACGCCCGGCGATGCCGCGCGAGCGCTCGAGCAATTCCTGATCCTGGAAGCCAGCGGCTGGAAGGCCGAGCGCGGCACCGCGCTGGCGCAGGATGACGGCGACGCCGCCTTCATCCGCCGGGCCGTTACGGCATTGGCAGAAAACCGGCAGTGCGAAATCGCGACGTTGCGCGCCGGCACCACGCCTGTCGCGGCGGCGATCGTGCTGCGGCATCTGGACCGCGCCTTCTATTTCAAGCTCGGCGTCGACGAGTGTTTCGCGAAGTTCTCACCCGGCGTGCAGCTGACGCTCGATGTCACAAGGCATCTCTGCGCGGACCCGGCCATTGCCATGGTCGATTCCATGGCAGCTCCGGATCATCCGATGATCAACCCGATATGGCGCGGCCGGCTTGCGATCGGCGACGTGCTGATCCCGCTTCGGCGCAACGACCCGGTCGCCGCGATTGTCCATGCGGCGATGCGCCTGCGGCAACGAATCCGCGAGCCTGCGCGCCGCGCCGTCCATTTGATCCGTAAGCTAAAGGAGAAACGCACATGAATGCGGCCACCGACATAGCGCCGGCGATATCGGCCGATAATGCCGCGCTGCGGCGCGACTTTCCTTTAAAACCCTTCGCGATCCGCCACAAGCTGGCGGGACATCCGCTGCTGAGCCTGCCGCGCATCGCGCAGCTCGCCTCCGAATTGCCGCGCGACCTGATCGAATATAATTCCGGCAAGGTGGCGATCAGCCAGGATCCCGATGCTATTCCGTCGGTCGACCTCGACCCCGTCGAAGTGGTCAAGCGCATCGAAACCGCCGGCGCCTGGATGGTGCTCAAGCGCGTCGAGAACTCGCCCGCGTACCGCAAGCTGCTGGAAGACGCGCTGCTGTCGGTCGCGCGTGCGCGCGGCTTCAACAGCCTGCTCGACGCCGGCTTCGAGCAGGTCGAGGGCTTTGTGTTCGTGTCGTCGCCGAATTCGACCACGCCGTTTCATCTCGACAGCGAGGACAATTTCTTCGTCCATATCCACGGCGAAAAGTTCTTCACCATTTTCGACAACAACGACCGCGGCATCGTCTCCGACGACGAGATCGAGCGCTCGATGACCAAGCACCGCAACCTGAAATACGACGACAGCTTTGCCCCGCGCGGCAAGGAATTTCACCTGTTCGCGGGCGACGGCTGCTACGTGCCGTATCAGTGGCCGCATTGGGTGCGTACCGCCGGCTGCTATTCGATCTCGCTGGCGATCACCTGGAAGACCCGCGAGGTCCGCCGCCTCAACGATTTGCATTTCTTCAACTCGATGCTGCGCGGCATCGGCCTGCCGCAACAGCCGCCGGGCCGCCAGCCCGCGCGCGACGCGATCAAGCTGGCGTTCTACCGCACCGTCACCACGGCGATCAAACCGCTGCGCGCCTCGCTGGCGATGCGCCGCGTACTGCGCCGCATCGCGCTCGGCAAGCGCGCGAATTATTATTTGAAGGGGGCGTAACTCCGCCCAACTTCATGATTACCGCAGCTCGATCGAACAGCATTGATCGTTCCCGATCAACTCACTTCAACGGCGAGTGAGGCGCGGGCAGCATGATGGTCGAGTGCATCTCTTCGAGCAGCGGCCCACCTTTTCCAAGGAATTCCTGCCAGGCTGGATCCTTAAGCGCATTTGCACGGGCTTCGGCGCGTGCGTTCAGGCTGGGATACGCCCAGATGTGGCAGACGTCGTTCGGCTGGCCTGCTTCGGTCTGCCAAAGGCCGACGATCTTCGAATATTTCTCGCGAGCCGGGAGAGCTGCGGTAAACGCATCAATCCACTGCCTGACCGCGCCGCCCGTCTTCGCGCGGTAGTTGCGGAGCTCATAGATATTGCCCGTCGATGCCGGGGCAACCGGCGCTCTCACTGCGTTGAGCAGGCGGATGTCCTGGCGCATCAGCAGCGGATGGATCAGCGGCGTGTACTCGCTACGCCAGCGCGGGTTGTTGGCGAGCTCGACGCGCAATCGCGCGCGCTCGTTGAAGTCATTGTAGCTCCACAGATGCATGACTTGGTTGAGCGGGCCGATCTCGGTCGACCAGTAACCTTCCAGTTTGCCATAGTCATCCTTGCGGATGTCGCGCGACACGGTGCTCGCTGCCTTGACCATGTCGCCGATGGTGCCGGGCTTCACTGTGTAGGTTCTCAACTCATAGATCATGACGTCCCCCCAAATTTCTTGTTTCGTTCGTAAAGAAGACCAAATTATCCCGCCTTTTTCTTGCGCGCGGCGCTTTGCCGGCTGACGTGCCGTTTGAGAACATCGCCGATGCGTGACTGATATCCGGCGCCGGTGCGCTTGAACCAGCGCAGCACCTCGGCATCGAGCCGCAGCGAAACAAGTTGCTTGGGATCGTCGGATTTGGGGCGCCCGCGCTGAATGAGCTTGCCGCCGCGATAATGATCGGCGCGCTCAAAAAACTCGTCGGTCAATTCGGGAATCTCGTCATACTCGTGCGGCTGGATAACGTGGCGGTCAACCTTCTTCAAATCGCTTCCCAAAACGCGCTTTTTCGCGGGCATTTGCTTTCCTCATCGAGATGACATGCCGTGCGAGCTTAGATGTCCTCGTCGGAAATATCGGCGAGCTTCGCCAGATGCCGCAACAACCCCCCTTTTCAAGGCCTGATGGCCGTGAATTGGAATCGAAAGCCGGACAGTGCTCCCCGCCTTGCCGTAAATATGATGGCTGCCATTGATGCGAAGCAAAATCCAGCCGCGACGCTCGACCATGCGAGCGAAATCGCGGCCGGATACCGATTTCATGCAGGCAATTCCAGCATCCGTTCGGTGCCGCCTGGCTCAGGCGGAGCGACTTCAATGGACAAACATCCCTCGATCGCTTCATGTAGATTTTGCATCAGTTCATCCATGCTGTCGCCTTGCGTTGCGCAGCCGGGAATCGCGGGGACTTCGGCCCAGAAGCCTCCCTCCTCAGCCTCATGCACGACGATCTTGATCTTCATATTACCATCTCCACCGGCGGACCTTCGCGCGGACACCGGGCAAATTCAAGTCCTACTGGCGGTTGTATCACTCCGCCGCCTGCGCGTTGACCTCCGCCGACACCTGCCGGATGGCGCGGGCGAGCTGCTCGGCGGGCTGCGCGCCAGAGACGGCGTATTTGCCGGCAAAGATGAAAGTCGGCACGCCCGAAATCCCCTTGTCGGAGGCGTCCCTGGCCTGCGCCGAGATCAGTTCGACGTCCTCGTCGGTGGCGAGGCGTTTGCGCACGCTGTCCGCATCCAGCCCCACGTCAGCCGCGGCCTTCACCAGCACATCGACATCGGTGAGATCGCCGCCTTCCCTGAAATACAGCTCCATCAGCCGCTGCTTCATCGCGGCGGATTTGTCGCCGGAGGGATCGTGCTCGGCCCAGTGGATCAGGCGATGACAATCGGTGGTGTTGGGCTGGCGCTTGACCAGCTCGGGCCGGTACAACAGCCCCTCTTCGCTCGCCGCGGCGACCACGCGGCCCGCGATGCCCTTGTAGGCCTCGACCGAGCCGAACTTGGTGGTGAGATACTCGTCGCGGCTGATGCCCTCGCGCGGCACCCACGGATTGAGGAAAAACGGCCGCCAGTGAATCTCGACCGGCACCTCGCCCGCCAGCGCCAGCGCGTTCTCGATGCGGCGCTTGCCGATGTAGCACCACGGGCACACCACGTCGGAGACGATATCGATCTGCAGCGGTTTTGGGGTGCTCATTCGGGCGTCCTTTCGAAAGGGTGCCTGCGAAAATAAGCCGAACCGGCGGCAACACAAGTGCGGCGGCCGCATGGCTGACGACATAACCTCCGGGGTTATTGTGGAATCCGGTCCGGCTTCGTAGCAAGACCGCCTGACCCAGGGAGCCCGCGATGACCGCCATCTTCGTCCCCGAGCAAGACCTGTTTCGCGCCACCGAGCATGCCGGCGGGCCGTGGTCGCCGGACATGCTGCAGGGCAGCGCCACCACGGCGCTGATGACGCGGGAGGTGGAGCGGCTGGCGATTGCCTCCGGTTTCGCGGTGCGCCGCCTCACCTTCGACCTGTGGCGGCCGGCGGGCTTGAAGGCCTTCGGGCTGCACACCGAGCTGCTGCGCGATGGCCGCAAGGCCAAGACGCTGCAGGTGCGGCTGATGGACGGGGACACCGAGATCGGCCGCTGCACGGCATTGTTGACGGCACAAGGCACCGAATCCCCGATCGATCCGTTTTCCAAAGCGGCTGCCGAAGACGCCGCGCCTGAAACCGGCACACCGCCGCCGGCCTTCGCACAGAAATGGAGCCGCTATTTCCAGCACGTCTCGGTGCGGCTGATCGAGGGCGCGCTGGAAAAACCGGGTCCGGCAGCGGCATGGATGCGGCTCGACGTGCCGCTGGTGCAAGGTGAAGCCAATACGCCGCTGCTGCAGGCGGTGCAGGCAGCGGATTTCTCCAGCGGGGTCGCGCAGATCGTCGACATGCGGCAATGGACCTTTGTCAATCCCGAGATCAGCCTGTATCTCTTTCGCGCGCCCGAGGATGAATGGATTCTGATCCGCTCGCGCACCCGCGTCGGCGCCAATGGCGCGGGGCTGACCATGGCGAGCTTGAGCGACCGCCGCGGTCCGTTCGCCGAAGTGATGCAGGCGATGACGTTCGAGCGACGCGAAGCAGCCCAAGCTCAGGCGTCCTGAGCCGCGAACGCCACCAGTGCTGCCTCGGATGCCGCATCCGCCGGCATGAACATTTCCACCCGCAGTTCCTGCAAGGTCACGTCCTGCGGCGTGCCCAGTGTCAGCACCGCCCCGATCAGGCCGATGCCGAGTTCGCCGCGCCGCAGCCGCACTTCGCACAGCGGCCCCGGCGCCTCGCTCTCGTTCAATTGCGGCGCCGCCACGCCGGGCAGTTTCGTCAGCTCACGCCAGGTCGATTGCAGCGCCAGATCGAGCGGTGCTGCCATCGCCTCATGCCGCGCGCGAACCATCAATGCAGCGGCCACGCTTCCCCAGTTCTCCACGAACGGCCGCAATTCGTCGGGGCTCAGGAACATCTTCATGTGATTGAGCGGACGCTTCATGCGCTCGGCGCCGAGCAGCAGGGTGATAAGCCGTTGCGCCGCGCGATTGGCCTGGATCACGTTCCACTGCCGGTCGGTGACGATGGCGGGAAACGGCTCATGGCGGCGCAGCAGCAGATCGATCGCGCGTTTGGCGTCGGCGACTTCCGGCGCCGACAGGTCGCGCTCGCCATATTGCCGGGCGAAGCCGCCGGCTTCGAGCAGCGCGTTGCGGTCGCGCAGCGACAGCCCGAGTGCGGCGGCAAGCTGCAGCAGCGTTTCGCGGCTGCCGATGGCCTTGCCGGTTTCGACGTTGCTCATATGCTTGATGGAAATGCCGGCCTCGAAGGCGAGATCGGCCTGGCTCATGGCGCGGCGATTGCGCCAGGAGCGCAAGAGGTCGCCGACCGGATGCGGCCGCAGGCCCGCTATTTGCGAGGAACGTGAATCCATCCGGCGATTATGCGAAGCGCGCGCTTCGCTGTAAACCGGCGATCCATGCCATCGTCATTCCGGGGCGTCGCCAACGGGTCCGCGCAAGGCGCGGCCCGATGACAGGCTCCGCGACGAACCCGGAATCCAGAAACACTACCAGGCCTCTGGATTCCGGGTCCGCGCGAAAAGCGCGTCCCGGAATGACGAGTTATTTCAGACCGGGCGCCATCGCCCGCATCCGCGCGGCGGTCAGATCGTCGGCCGGGAAGAACGTCTCCAGCGCCAGTTCCGACAGCGTGATGTCCACCGGCGTGCCGAAGATCATGGTGGTCGAGATGAAACTCAAGATCTCGTCGCCGAACCGCACCTTGAAGGGTATCGCGACATTGTCGGATGCGAGCGGCGCCGGGCGCGCCGGGATCGGATAGGTTTTCAACTCGTGATAGAGTTTTATCAATTCGGGATCGGCGGTAGCCTCGCACTGGCGGTGCAGGCGCTCCAGGAGGTGGCCGCACCACTCGGCGAGATTGACGGTGCGCGGCGCAATTCCGCGCGGATGGAAGCTGAGGCGCAGCACATTGAGCGGCGGCGCCAGCATGTCCGGCGCAATGCCCTCCAGCAGCGGCGTCACCATGCGGTTGGCCGACACCAGGTTCCAGTGCCGGTCGACCGCCAGCGCCGGATTGGGCTCATGCGCCTTGAGTACGAGGTCGATCGCAGCCCGCGCCGATTTCAACGCGGGATCGTCGAGCGAGCGCTGCGGAAACGCCGGTGCATACCCGGCCGCCACCAGCAGCACGTTGCGCTCGCGCAACGGCACCTCGAGCCGCTCCGCCAGCCGCAGCACCATGTCGCGCGAGGGTGCTGCACGGCCGGTTTCCACAAAGCTCAGATGACGCGCGGAAATCTCGGCGCCGCCGGCAAGATCAAGCTGGCTGAGATGGCGGCGCTGCCGCCATTCGCGCAGGTGATCGCCGACATGCGCGGGCTGGGTTCGGGCGGCTGACGCCGCGGCAGATTGTGCGTTCATGGCGAAAACCTACCATGTGAATTTCACAGGTTCCATTACCTCCGACGTAATCGATTTGAGGAATGCCCCGGATCATCTTCGCGGGCAACAGGAGAACCATCGCCTGTCCACCCGAAAGGAGAACTGCCATGATCAACCCATCCTTGTTGCTTCGCCGCGCCGTCCTTGCCGACGCTGTCTTCAGCGGCGCGTCGGCGCTGCTGCTCAGCCTCGGTGCCGGCGCGCTCGCGCCGTTGTTGAACCTGCCCGAGGCGTTGCTGCGCGAAACCGGCCTGTTTCTGATCGCCTACACAGCCTTGGTCGGATGGCTCGGCACCCGGCAATCGATGCCGAAGCCGCTGCTATGGATCGTGATCGCGGGCAATGCGGCGTGGACCGCCGCGAGCATCGCGCTGCTGTTCAGTGGAGCGGTGACGCCCAACCTGCTCGGCGGGGCGGCCGTGGCAATGCAGGCGATCGCGGTCGGCGTGTTTGCCGAACTGCAATATGTCGGACTGCGCCGCAGTCAGGCTGCACTGACGGCCTAGGCCGAGGCGCGCGAACCCCCGGTGCTGTTTTTGGCCGTCGCGAAGATGCCCGACTTCGCGGCGGCCATTTTCTTAAGTCCGGTTTTTGCGGCGTGGCCGTTCAACAGCTTGCCATGGGCCGCGTGGCCGTTCAGTTCGGCCCCGGCTTTGGCCGCCCTCTTCTCCGCCCGCGCCTTGGCGCGCTTCTTCTTTTCGCGCTCCTCGGCGCGCAATTTTTTGCGCTTCTTTTCGCAGGAATCGCATTTGCAGCCGATCGGCTTCAGATACGCCTTGAAGTAATCGGTGCCGTAATCGTAGTTGATCTCCTCGCCGGGCTCGATGTTCTTGATGGCGCGGATCACCACCTTGCGCTTGCGGGCGCTGACGTCGGATTCCGCGTTCGGCCTGCAGGCATGGTTGATATAGCGCGCGACGTTCTTGCGCACCGAGCCGTCGATGGTCCAGCGGCCGTTGAGCTCGAACAGATATTTGTTCTCGATGTCGTCGTGCTTCTTGTTCCTGGAATCCAGCAGCGGACCAAAATACCTGACGATTTTGGTCCCCTTCTTGATCGGCCTTGTTGCGAAGAGACCGAGCCCGGTGCGGGAACGGCCGATGCGATAGGGCTTGTTCGACGAAATGGCAGGCATGATTGATACGAAACTGGCACGCTGATGAGGAGGACAAGGGATCGCGGAGGCGCTGTTCTAAAACGATTCCGATGAAATGTCAGGTGTTTCGCGCCGGTGGCCTGAGCCTTCCCCAGAAATGCGTAGGGCGGAATAGCGCAGCGTATTCCGCCGCATTGGCGGATTACGCTACGCTAATCCGCCCTACGTGACTACGGCGGCGCCGGCCGCCCCACCGTCGATCGCAGCATCGCGTCCAGCAGCGTTTCGGCGTCGGTGCCCTCGGGCAGCCGGTGCAGGATATCGGTCAAGCGGCCGTCCAGCAGCAGCATGGTAAAACCGTGCACCAGCGACCATGCCCGTGCGATGGCGGCGGCCTGGTCCAGCGACAGCGCTTCGGCTGAGATCTGTTCGTGGCGGCTGGCGCCGATCGAGCCGGCAAGGCCGGCGAATGCAGCTTGGGCGGCCTCGTGCAGCGAGGGCCGGGTCATGTCGATCCGCTCGGTACGGAACATCAGCCCGTACATGCCGGGATGTGCCCGCGCATAGGCGACATAGGCTTTTGCACGCGCCATGGCTTTTAGCAGCCCCGACGTGTCGGTGGAGCCGGCCGCCGCCATCGCGGCGTTGAATTGGCGAAAGCCGATGGCGGCGAGTTCGCTGACGAGACCGGTGAGGTCGCCAAAATGATGGGTTGGAGCTGCATGCGACACCCCGGCCTCGCGCGCCACCGCGCGCAGGGTCAGCCCCTGCAGGCCGTCGCGCTCCAGCACTTTTTCGGCCGCCTTGAGCAGCGCCTCATGCAGCGCGCCGTGATGATACGGCGTATCATCCCCCGATCCGGCGCTGCGAACCGCTGCTCGCCTGGCCCCGATCCGCTTCGGTTCGGCCTTGCGCGGAGCGGTCCGGCGGGTTTGACTGATTCTCGGTTTTGTGGTCATGGCCGCGTTATAGGCCTCGATTTTTACACTGTAAAGATTTCGCTTGACGAGCGGCGCGGCTTCGCCTAATCGATCTTTACGATGTAAAGATAAACCCGCGGGAGCGACCGATGCAGCAGCAAACCACCAGACCGGCCCGGACCAATCTGGCGCCGATTCCGTTCGAAAGCGATGCTGCCTTCCTTAAGATCGAAGGCGAGCTGCCGCGAGAACTCAACGGCACGCTTTACCGCAACGGCCCCAATCCGCAATTCGACGCGCCCGGCGCGCACTGGTTCGTCGGCGACGGCATGCTGCACGCCTTCCATCTCGAAAACGGCCGCGCCAGCTATCGCAACCGCTGGGTCCGCACCGCGAAATGGCAGGCCGAGCACGACGCCGGCCGCGCGCTGTTCAGCGGTTTTGGCGGCCGCAAGCTGCCGGACGCGCCGCCAACCGACGTCAAGGATACCGGTGTCGCCAACACCAATATCATCTTTCACGGTGGCCGCCTGCTGGCGCTGGAGGAAGGCCATCTGCCGACCGAGATCGAGCCGGGTACGCTGAACACCCGCGGCACTTGCAACTATGACGGCCGCCTCAGTGGCCCCTTCACCGCGCATCCGAAAATCGATCCCGTCACCGGCGAGATGATGTTCTTCGGCTATAACGCCGGTGGCCCGTTCAGTCCCCTGCTCTCGTTCGGATCGGTCGATGCATCGGGCGTCGTCAAAAAGTTCGATCGCTTCGAGGCGCCCTATGCCAGCATGGTGCATGACTTCATCGTCACCGAAAACCACCTGCTGTTTCCGATCCTGCCCCTCACCGGCAGCATGGAGCGCGCGATGCGCGGCAAGCCGCCCTACGCCTGGGAGCCCGACAAGGGCGGCTATGTCGGCGTGATGAAGCGCAACGGTTCGGCCGAGGACATCGTCTGGTTCCGCGCCGAGAGCTGCTATGTGTTCCATGTCATGAACGCGTGGGAAGAAGGCGAGCGCATCATCGCCGACGTAATGCAGTTCGAGGAAGCGCCGCTGTTCACCCATCCCGACGGCTCGCCGACGGATCCAGCGAAATCCCGCGCGCGGCTGTGCCGCTGGACGTTCGACCTTGGGGGAAACACCGATCGCTTCACCCAGACCTATCTCGACGACGTGACCGGCGAATTCCCGCGCATTGACGATCGCCGCGCCGGCCTCGCCAACAAACACGGCTGGTACGCCTGCGCCAATCCGGATTTGCCGATGTTCGGCGCGCTGTCCGGCGTAGTGCATGTCGACGGCAACGGATCGCGCCGCGGCCAGTATCTGCTGCCCGCCGGCGATACCATCTCCGAACCGGTATTCGTCGAACGCGGGCCTGACGCGGCCGAGGGCGACGGCTGGCTGCTGGCGGTGGTGTGGCGCGCCCGGGAAAACCGCAGCGACCTTGCCGTGTTCAACGCCGGCGATGTCGAGGCCGGCCCGGCGGCGCTGGTGCAGCTCGGCAGCCGCGTGCCGGATGGATTCCACGGCAACTGGGTGAACGCGGCATAGGTGGTCTCGTGCCCCGGACGCAGCGCAGCGCGTAGCTCTTGCGAAGCGGTGCGCTGCAGAGCCGGGGTCCCGGTACGATGGCGTTAGAACCGGGGTCCCGGTTCTGCGAAGCGGCATGAAGAATGCCGCATCGCGCCCGGGACACGTTCACAACGAGGAGGACTGCATGCAAACGCCATCCGTCACCGGCTTCTATCTCGGCCTGCTTGCCCTCATCTATGCCGCGCTTGCACTCGAGGTTGCGCGGCTGCGGCGGGGAAATCGTGTGCTGTTCGGCGATGGCGAGAACGTCAGGCTGCGCAGCGCGATCCGCGCGCATGCGAATTTCGTCGAATATGTGCCGATCATCGCGCTGCTGGTCGCGATGCTGGAGATGTCGGGAGGTTCGGCCAGCAGGGTGCATGTGTTGATGGGCGCGCTGCTGGTGGCGCGCCTGCTGCATCCGCTCGGGATGTATTCGAGGCCGGGCACCTGGCAGTTCAGGGTCGGCGGCATAATGATCACCATTAGCGTGCTGATCATTGCCGCGCTTTTCGCGCTATCGCGGTTCTGGCCCGCCATCATCAATCTGACCACAGCCTAAAGTGCTGCGAAACCGTAATATTTCGCCTTATCCGTTTTATTTTGACGCTGTAAAGATTTTTCTTGACCTTCGCTCCGGCCCGGCTTAAACGTATCTTTACAATGTAAAGATTGGCTCCATGAGGCCGCCATGACGATCTTCCTGATCCTCGCCCCGTTCGCCTCCTTCGCGCTGCTGATGCTGGTCACCTCCGCCGAGATCAGCCTGTTCGCCGGCGCCTCCGTCGCCGCCATCATCATCGGATACGAAGTCTCGCGAGGCCGCTCGGTCAAGATGCTGGCTGCCGGCGCCGTGATCATGTTCAGTTCCCTGGGCTGCTACATCTGTCTGATCGACGGCGACTGGAGCGCGACCGAGGTCCGCCTCGCCGTCGATATCGGCACCTTGGCCATCGCGCTTGGATCGATCGCGATCCGCGCGCCCTTCACGCTACAATATGCCCGCGAAGTGGTCGACGCCGAAACCATGAAGATGCCCGGCTTCATGCGCGCCAATTACATCATCACCTGGGCGTGGACCGGCGCGTTCGTGCTGATGTTGATCGCGAACCTGCTGATGATCTATATGCCGAGCCTGCCGTTCTGGGTCGGGCTCGGCATCGGAATGGCGGCCCGCAACAGCGCGGTCTATTTTACCAAATGGTATCCGGCGTACCGGCGGGCAAAATATGGTACAGCCCCCGCCCGCGCGCTGGTTTCGCCATCCTAATCCGTCATTGCGAGCGAAGCGAAGCAATCCAGAGGCCACAAGCACGGACCGGATTGCTTCGTCGCTTCGCTCCTCGCAATGACGAAAGTATCACGTAACAGGCAAGGAACACGACGATGAAAGACATATTCAAGAGGCTGGGCTCCGACTTCTTGTCCACCATCGTATTCCTTGTGATCTACCTTGCGACTGACAACGTGATCCTCGCGACCTCGGTGGCGATCGCGGGCGCGGTCGGCCAGGTGATCTATTCCCGCGTCAAGGGCGAGAGGCTCAGCTACATGACCTGGGCGAGCCTCGGCCTCGTCATCGTGCTCGGCGGCGCAACGCTGCTCACCCACGATCCGCGCTTCGTGCTGGCAAAACCCGCGATCGGGCATTTCGCGATCGGCCTGATCATGCTGAAGCGCGGCTGGATGCTGCGCTACATGCCGCCGATCGTCACCGACACCGTACCGGAATACGTTACCATCGCCGGTTACGCCTGGGCGGCGCTGATGTTCGCGCTGGGCGCGGGCGTGATTGCGGTGGCTTCCACCGGCGACATCAAGCTGTGGGCGTTCTACATCTCGGTGGTCGCGATCGGCGCCAAGGTCGCGGCGTTCGCCGTGCAATATGTCGCGCTCCGCATCCTGGTGACCAACCGGATTCGCGCCGCGCGGGCGTGATCGCAACTGCGACGCCCTCGCCTCTTGCGCATCGGGCTCGTGCTGTGACATGCCTATGCGCGAGCAACAACGATCACTGAAGGGAGACGCGCATGTCGGTCGACGGGAACTGGAAAATCACCATGAGCACGCCGATGGGCGAACGCAACGCCGATCTCACGCTGCAGAGCTCGGGCGGCACGCTGACCGGCACACAGGGCGCCGACGGCCAGTCCGGCCCGATCTTCGACGGCACCGTCAATGGCGACGACGTCGCCTGGAAGATCTCGATCACCAACCCGATGCCGCTGACGCTGGCCTTCACCGGCAAGGTCGCCGGCGACACCATCGGCGGCGAGATGGGCATCGGCCCGATGGGCAGCTTTCCGTTCAAGGGCGTGAGGGCGTAAGGGCGCCGGACCTCACCACGAGTCGTCCCCGCGAAGGCGGGGACCCATACGCCGTGTCGTCAGTGTTCTGGATGGCGTCAGTATCCTTGTTGAACCGCCTCGCCGTAATCATAACCGCCGGGGGTTATGGGTCCCCGCCTGCGCGGGGACGACTCGCGGAGATGTAGTCGCGTGACCGCCCTCACCCCAAATTCAATTCCTTGAAAAAATCATTGCCCTTGTCGTCGATGATGATGAAGGCCGGAAAGTCCTCGACCTCGATGCGCCAGATCGCTTCCATGCCGAGTTCGGGATATTCCACCACCTCCACCTTCTTGATGCAGTGCTCGGCGAGGTTGGCCGCGGCACCCCCGATCGAGCCGAGATAGAAGCCGCCGTGCTTCTTGCAGGCCTCGCGCACCGCGACCGCGCGGTTGCCCTTCGCCACCATCACCATCGATCCTCCAGCGGCCTGGAACTGGCCGACGAAGGAATCCATCCTTCCTGCCGTAGTCGGCCCAAACGCGCCGGAGGCGTAACCATCAGGCGTCTTGGCCGGACCCGCATAATAGACCGGATGGTTCTTGAAATAATCCGGCAGCGGCTCGCCCTTTTCCAGCCGCTCGCGCAATTTGGCGTGCGCGGAATCCCGCGCGACAATCATAGTGCCGGATAGCGACAGTCTTGTTTTGATCGGATGCTTTGACAGCGTCGCAAGTATCTCTTTCATCGGCTGATTGAGATCGATTTTCACCACTTCGCCGCCCAGCGCCTGCTCCACCTGCGGCAGGTATTGCGCGGGATTATGCTCGAGCTCTTCGAGATAGACGCCGTCGCGGGTTATCTTGCCGAGCACCTGGCGATCCGCCGAGCACGACACGCCAAGCCCGATCGGCAGCGACGCGCCATGGCGCGGCAAGCGGATCACCCGCACATCGTGACAAAAATATTTGCCGCCGAACTGCGCGCCGACGCCGAGCGACTGCGTCATCTTCAGGATTTCCTGCTCCATCTGAAGATCGCGGAAGGCGTTGCCGTCGGCCGAACCGTGGGTCGGCAGCGCGTCGAGATAGCGCGCCGAGGCGAGTTTTACGGTCTTCATGCAGAGTTCGGCCGAGGTGCCCCCGATCACGATGGCGAGATGATAGGGCGGGCACGCCGCGGTGCCCAGCGTCAGCACTTTTTCCTTCAAAAACGCCAGCAGCCGATCCTTGGTCAACACCGAGGGCGTTGCCTGAAACAGAAAGCTCTTGTTGGCGGAGCCGCCGCCCTTGGCCATGAACATGAACTTGTAGGCGTCATCGCCTTCGGCATAGATCTCGCACTGCGCCGGCATGTTGTTGGCGGTGTTTTTCTCCTCATACATCGACAGCGGCGCCACCTGCGAATAGCGCAGATTGCGCCGCAGATAGGCGTCGCGCGCGCCCTCGCTCAGCGCCGCCTCGTCGTCGCCGTCGGAGAGGACGTTAAAACCTTTCTTGCCCATGATGATGGCGGTGCCGGTGTCCTGGCACATCGGCAACACGCCGCCCGCGGCGATGTTGGCGTTTTTCAGAAAATCAAACGCGACGAACTTGTCGTTGTCGCTGGCCTCGGCGTCATCGAGGATATTGCGCAGCTGCTGCAGATGCCCCGGCCGCAGATAATGATTGATGTCGCCGAACGCGGCCTCGCTCAGCGCCCGCAACGCCTCGCGCGAGACGACCAGCATGTCGCGGCCGAGCACGCGCTCGACGCGGACGCCGTCGGTGGTGATTTTCTTGTACGGCGTGGTGTCGGGGCCGAGCGGGAACAGCGGGGTGTGGCGATAGGGCGGGACGGGGGTGGCGGCTGAGGGGATGGGGGTTGGGGCGTTCATGGGGAGCTCATAAATAGCGGACCTGTATAAGTTCTAAGTGCATTGTTGAAATATTGAAAGCGTTCATGAGGCCAATAATGAGCTTCGGTTCCGACGACAACGGATTCAACGAGTTCACGAAGGCCTATAAGAGAGAGCCTTCAATAGAAAACTACGTAAAAATGCGTCGAGAGAACCCGGAAGCAGAAATTGAAATCGCTATCCTCGGAGGAATAGAACCGCTCACCTATATGGAGTCGGAGCTGCGTCGTTATGGCATTGATCCGCTATTGGCCGCCAGCGTTATGGACGCGGATATAAAAGCCATTGACGAATTGTCTCTTCAGCTATTGGAAAGAATGATCGAGGCAAACAAGCTTAGCCAAGCAGGCGAGACCCAATTGACGCGACGAGGACGAGCAATACCCGGCAAACTCATTGACTGGCTGATCAATTGCTCCCTTGATGCTCTTAGTTGGAACGATGACCTCTATCTTTCGCGTGACCTGATCGTTCTAATCCGCGAAAGATTGGGCGGATCCAATCCGGAATATCTCCAAGCTTCTCGCGCGCACGAAAAGAAGCGGAATGCTGCTTCGATCGCCGGGCAGCTTAAGGTCCAAGGCGTCAATCCCACATACAAGATGCTTGGCGAGATACTCGATGTTGCTCCGAGTACGGTAAAACGATGGTTCGAGCCTGGCGAGTTTGAAAGAGAAACGGCGGTTTGGGCTCGTATATTCAGCAAAGATGACAAGCTTTTTCCGTCGCTTAAGCGCCGAAAGTAGCCGTTGCAAAGGAATTAAAGTGCGCAACGTATGCGCATGTTTCATTCTCTCTAAGGACGCATTCACAGGCCAGCCTCGGAGCGATTGAATGGCCAGCCGCAATAAGCTGTCTCTACGAATTCCGTGGTTGATCGAAGCATCGGCTGAAGGAACGATTGCCATTGTCGCGTTGTTTACGGTCGTACTGGTTCTTCTTGCAGTCATGAGCGTACACTTCTTGTAACTCCATCAAGTCGCAGAGGCGTGTTCCGCCAATGTTGACAAGGCGGCGCGATATGCTTCGCTATCGCTCCCTGTCCTTGCTACCTCTTCCCCTCCTGCTTCTCCGCATAGGCATCCACCAGCGCGCGGATCATGCGCTGGTAGGGCACGCGGCGCTGGCGGGCGGCGCGCTTGAAAAAGGCCACCGAGCGCTGTGACAGGCTCAGCGTCACCTTCACATTTTTCTCGCGCAGCACCAGCCAGTCCGGCGATGGCAGGAAGTCTTCGACCATCCTCACCCGGCCGATTTCGCCCTTGCTAGTTTTAACCGTTGGCTTCTTCATGGCCCCTGCGATTCCTCGCACCGTGGAAGATGGCCAGCACCGTGATTTCGTCAGCCGGCTCGTCAACAATATAGACAATGATATAAGGCGCTTCTACCAGCTCTCGTGTCCCTTCGCGCAAGCCGGGACGCCCGACGTGAGGTAAGCCGGAAACCGCAAGCCGATCAATGCGCGTCAGAATTCTCCTGACGAGTCGGACAGCGGCCTGTGGGTTGTCCTTCGCAATCCAGTCGAGGATGTCGTCGAGATCGCGGGCAGCGGCCTCGCGGATAATGACCTTCACAGCTCGATGCGTCGCGCAAGCCGCTCCTTGAACTCATCGAGGGTGAGTCTGCGGGGGTTCGGATCGGCCAATCGCCGCTCAACTTCGGCGACCTGTTCGTCGGTGAGGCGATAGGTGCTTTGGTCCGACGCTTCCATCAGCATCAATACTTTTGCCGCATCTTCCTGGCGTTGTTCCGGCCAGGTCAGCACGCGGTCAAGGATGGCTTTCACCTGCTCTTTGCTCATAATGCCAACATACCACGGTACGAGGGATAGCGAAACAGGACCGGCGTTTGAACCTGCTGCGCAGCTGTCCATACCAACACTCGCAATCCGTTCAAGAGGCCGCGAGACAACCGATATGACCAGCGCGGGGACCACCCAACCAGGCGCGTCGATCGAAGCAACGGCTGTTCCCACGCGCCCACGCCACCTCCTCTTGCGCGCCCTCCTCATCATCGTTGCCGTCGTCGAAGCCTTCGATGCGCTATCGAGCGTCTCCATCCTGTTCGGCGACATGTCCGAAATCCCCGGCCCGGGCTTCGGCGGCTTCCTCATAAAGGCGCATATCGCGACGCATCTGCCGCTGGCGCTGGCGGCGTTGATCTGCGCCATAATCGGCCGCGTGCGCTACGCCATCATCGCGCTCGGCGCGGTGGTGGCGATGACGTGGCTGAACTATATGCCGTCGGTGGTGCTGCACGGGCTGGAATTCAGCAGCGGCTTTGCGGCGCTGCAGACCACCGCGCAGATCGTCGCCTTTCCGCTGATGGCGGCGTGCGCGATCGCGCTCGCCGCGCGCAACCGGCGGCTCGGGGTTGCGACCGCGCTGGTCGGCATTCCCACGCTGGTCAATGTGTTCGGCATCATCGCGTTTGCGATCGGCGTCAGCCTGTACGGATTTTGACGGAAACAATCGTCATTGCCGGGCTTGACCCGGCAATCCATCTTCTTGAAGAGTCTTTTTGAAATGGATACGCGGGCCTTCGGGTCGAGCCCGCGCATGGCGATGGCGCGAGGCACTTCACGATGAAATCAAAACAAACCAGTAGCTCAATGATTCTGTCTGCAGCGTTCGCGCTGCTTGCAACCATCGCCCTCGCCTCCCCCGCGCGCGCCGGCGGCTGCGAGGATATCGCCAACCAGCTCAAGGGCCAGATCGACGGCCTCAAGGTCGGCATCACGGCGGCAAGGGTGATCTATCTGTCGCATCCGGACGCCAGGGAGCTGTCGCTGGGCTGCCGCGGCCGCGACTACAGCAATGAGCTCTATGCCAAGTCCGACAGCCGCAAGCCGAAGCCGGCGTTTTACGAACTGGTGGCGAGCGCGGCGGCGATCGTCTTTACGGTGACGAAGGACGACACGCTACGGGGTACGACCCGCTGCCTCAAGCGAATGGGCATCTTGCGCGGCGACAATGTGAAGATGCGCTATCGCCGCCTCGACATGGTGTGCAACCGCACCAAGACCGAGGCTGCGATCGCGATTTCGCGCGGCAAGGACGAGTGATGAGTGAGGTCGACGGCAGCAATCTCTATAAATTCATAGGCAGGCCCGCCGATGTAGAATTTCTGCTGCGAGGATTCCTGAAATTCACTCCAATTCCCGAATTGAACGATCCTTCCGAGCTGCTGCCGAATGTGATTCGGGAGGAGGTGAAAACTTCCCTCGAGCGGTTAAAAAGAACCGGCTACACAGAGGAAGATATGGTGCATCTCCGCCAACAGGGAGAAGTCTTGCGCCTGCTTGCGCCGGGATATTACGTCGGAGTGCCCGGGACACGGCGACAGGCATCGGACCTGATTAGCCGCGCCGGAGACGAGCACTTGCCGTTCATCGAGGTTTTTCTTGACGGGGTCGCCCGCGAAGTATCTTCCAATGTCGGCTTGTTCTGCTTAACGAAGCGCCGCGATTCCCTGCCCATGTGGGCGCACTACGCCGCAAACGCTTCCGGGCTTGTCGTCGAATTCCGCGATCTGCACGAGGTTTTCTGCGGCGACAGCACCGGTATCCTGCGTAAGCCGATACCGGTCCGGTATGAACGTGAACAGTTCAGCGTGACGTATGAACCGCGTAGCCACGAATCCCTGTTTCTCGCGAAGTTTCAGGACTGGGGCTATGAGCAGGAGGTTCGCATCGTGTTGCCGCTGGCGGATTGCCGGCAATCGATGCACGGCGGCCGTCTGCTATATTCATTCGATGTTTCTCCCAAGCATATCGCCCGCGTAATTCTGGGCTGGCGCATGGATGTCAGCACGGTCGACGCGGTCGTCGAGCTAGTACGGTCAATTAACCCCGAGACCGAAGTTATCAAAGCCTACATAGGCCGAGGAACCGTACGGGACGGCGAAACCATATATTCCTGTACTGAATAGGATACGCCGCCGAGAGGCTGCCGCATCTTTGCCGCGAATGGGGAAACTAATAGCGCATGGTTGATGGCATCCAAGCATGAAATCCGCCATGATCGCCAAACTGATCCTGCAAACGCTGCTCTACATCGCCGGCATGGGCGCGCTGCTGTTCATCGCCGCCGGCACATGGCACTGGCCGGCGGCGTGGGTGTTTCTGGCGGCGATGGCCGTGCTCGGGCTCGGCAGCGGCGCGTGGCTGGCCAAAACCGATCCGGCGCTGCTCGCCGAGCGGATGCGGCCGATGATGCAGGACGGGCAGCCTGCGGCCGACAAGAAGTTCATGCTGGTGTTCGGCTTGGTAGCCTTGATCTGGTTCATCGTCATCGGCCTGGACGTGCGATATCATGCCTCCGACGTTCCCATCGCATTGCAGGCGCTCGGCCTCGCGATGCTGGCCGCATCGACCGGTTATATCATGTGGGTGATGCGCGAAAATTCGTTCGCAGCCCCGGTGGTGAAGGTGCAGACCGGGCGCGGCCACCGCGTCATCGACACCGGCCCCTACGCCCATGTGCGGCATCCGATGTACTCAGGCACCGTCCTTTTCTTCTTCGGCATGCCGCTGCTGCTGGGATCGTGGTGGGGCGTCGTCATGGCGCCGCTGTTCGTCGGTTTGTTCGCGATCCGCGCCGGCATCGAGGAGCGCGCGCTGCTCGCCGGCCTGCCGGGGTATGCGGATTATGCTGCAAGGGTGCGTTACCGGCTGGTGCCGGGAATCTGGTAGGTGGGTTGAAACAGACTGATATCCGCGATCTAGTATCACCGCGACAAACGCCCGGAGGCCGGCGATGCCCGAGTTGAAAACCTACACCGGCGGCTGTCATTGCGGCATGGTCCGGTTCGAATGCACCGGCGATCTCGCCATGGTGACGGCGTGCAACTGCTCGATCTGCACCAAGAAGGGCCTGCATTTCACCTTCCTCTCGCCGAAAAGTTTTCAGCTGCGCGCCGGCGAGGAAAATCTGAAAGAGTACCTGTTCAACAAGCACGCCATCCGCCACCAGCTCTGCATCGACTGCGGCGTCGACGTATTTGCACGCGGCAGCAAGCCCGATGGCGCCGAAGTGGTGGCGGTGAATGTCAGCTGTATCGACGGCATCGAACTGGCGAAGCTGAACATGACACCGGTCGACGGGCGAAACCGCTGACCGTCATTCCGGGGCGCGCTTCTTCGCGCGAACCCGGAATCCGGAGACGAACGCGTGGCTGGATTCCGGGTCTGCGCGCAAGAGCGCGCATCCCGGAATGACGGGATCTACCCATCCAGTTCCTTGTAGCAGCGAAAAATGCCGTCCTCGTTGAAAGCGATGCGGCGGTCGCTGGCGAGATAGGCTTTTATGTTGGGCCGCGCGGCGACGCGGTCGTGCAACTCCACCAGTTTTGGAATCTCGCGCTCGAATTTCCTCATGCGTTTTGGAAACGCGTAGCGCAGCCCTTCCACGATCTGGAACAGCGACAGGTCGACGTAGGTCGCACGGCGGCCGGTGACAAATACGCCGCCGCTGTCGCTCACCAGCCGTTCGAAATAACCGAGATATTTCGGCACCCGCTCATTCCAGAACTCTTCCGTGCGCTTTTTCGCTGGCGCCCGCTGGTCCTCGTAATACAGCGACACCGCGATCGGATGATGGGTGTCGTGAACCTCCGCGACGAAATCCGTGATCGTGAGCTGCAACTGATGCACCCGGAGTTTTCCTGCTTCCGCCTTCGGAGCGAGGCCATGGCGGGAGCCTAGATAGAGCAGGATGTTGGCGGTCTGCCCGATCACCAGCTTGCCGGCTTTCAGAAACGGCGGCGCGAATGGCGGCGTGCCGCCCTCTTCCATCATTCGCGACATCGCCGCCATGCCGCCTGGCTCCCGCGCGACGTCGTCATATGCGGCGCCGGCGTCTTCCAGCGCGAGCCGGACATATTCGCCGCGGCCCTGAATGCCCGGCCAGTAATACAGTTGGTAGCGCATGAAATATCCTTCGCGGCGCGACGTAGGGTGGGTTGAGCGTAGCGAAACCCACCACATGCATCGCCGCCGGATGGTGGGTTTCGCTACGCTCAACCCACCCTACAATTGTCGAACTCAGTTCGCAGCGAAACAATAGAACAACGCGTCGCCGCCGGTGCTCTTCAGGTCATTCTGCGAGCAGCCGCCGTCGGGGCCGCGCGAGGGATGCGATGAGTTCCAGGATTTCGACGCGTCATCGTCGCGAAGCCCGATGCGATCGGAATGGCCGACCATCGCCGCACCTTGCGTGCTGCTCGTCCAGTTCTTGCAGGTGCGGTCGTCGGCGCCCGCGAACGCGGTGCCGTCCGGCTGCGATCCGGTCAGCACGTCGTGGCGGTTCGGGGTGTCGCCGCGGCCGTTGATGACGTCGCCTTTTTCGCTGAGCGCAGTCTGCTTGGTGAGATTATTGGCGCCGTGCAGCTCAGCGACATCCTTGGCGACCACCACGCCCTTGGCGTTCTGCCACGGGCCCTTGCCGATGCGGTCGCGCGCATTCTCCGCGGGCCTGCCGTCGGCAGCTTGCGTCGACAGATAAGCGCGCCAGGTTTTGGCGCCGGCGCCCGCCGCCTGCGCCAGCGTCTGGCAATAATTGTCGGCGCCGGCAAGGCCTCCGAGATTACCGCCGTTGCCGATGCCATTGCTGGTGAGAAAGAAGGTGGTGCCGGCCGCTTGCGCATGCGCGGGCTGCGGCGCGGCCGGGATGATCGAGATCGCGGCTATCGCAAGCCACACCCGCGGAACAATCTTGAAGCGTGGAAGCATCGAATTCTCCCAATTTGTTCTTAAACCGGCCGGTTCGTTCGACCGGCGCAACAGATCAACCCGCGGCATCCGGCATTATTCCAGTTCCGCCGATGGCGCGGCCGCAACGAAAAAGCGCCGCGGGGTGAGCCGCGGCGCTTGGTTTCAAATCGTCGTGCCGGCTATCAGGCCTGCTGGATCGCCGAGAGTTCCCAGTCGGCGCCGCGCGGACGCACGAAGGTCCAGACCTCGGTAGCTTCTTGCGGCGTGTCGCTGCCTTCGACCAGGCGGCCGCTGGCGCGGTCGATGGTCTTGTCGACAAGCCCGAACCGCATCGCCACGCTGGCGTAGTCGGTCTCGCCTTCGCGCCAGGCTTCCGCGAGGTCGCCCTGCTGCAGCTTGACGTCCGAGACCTTGTTGACCACGCCGCGCGCGTTGTTGGCCTGCAGGTCCTGGGTGAAGTACGACACCATCTCCGGAGAGGCCAGCGTGTGCAGCTTGGCGACATCCTCGTTCGACCACGCGGCCTGGACCTCGCCGAGCAACCGCTCGAAGGCCTCATAGTCGCTCGGGCCGATCTCGAGCGGCGCGCTGCCCGATCCGAGTCCGAAGCCCGATCCGGTGCGGAAGCTCGCCAACGGGCCTGCAGCCGCGGTGGGTCCGGTTCCGGACGGAGCGGCATAGGCCGATGCCGTCGCGTTGCGGCGCTGCCACCATTTCATCGCCAAACGAACGACGATGATGATCAGGCCGATCTGCAGGATCAGGCCGAAGATCGATGCCATCCCACCAAGGCCGCTGAACATTCCGCCGCCGAACAGCATGCCGAGCAGGCCGGCGCCGAGGAAGCCCGCGGCGAGACCGCCGAGCATGCCCATACCGGGCCGGTTGAAGAAGCCGCCCTTGGCAGCACCCGCGGCGCCGGCGCCCGCGTTCATTCCGGGGCTTCCGGGCTGGGTCATGGTGCGATTCATCGGCTGTGCCGCATTCGGCGCGGTCGAAGTGCTCGGAGGAGCGGAGTAGGTCTTGCCGCCTCGCGAACCCGAGCTGCCGCCACCGCCAACGCGGGCGTCGGCCGCGGAGATGGCCAGCATCGCTGGAACCGCCAACGATAGAACGACGGCGATCGTCTTGACGATGCCTCGTGTGCGCTGCGTGAAATTCATCGTTTTTCCCTCATTCCCCAGCAGGGGGAAGCGCCACTAAGATGGGCACGGCTGCCCAAAAGTGAAGCGCCCATGACGACGCAGGGCTGCGGCGCACCGTCGCGGGTGCCTTCCTTCCATGTCTCCCCGGGGGGAGAGATTGGATGGCATCGAAAATGACATCCGGGTGAGGGGTTTGCACCGGCTTGGCCCTTGGCCTATCGCGTAGTTCAGTCCCTCCGCCCTCCAAAGAGGACGCGCGGAACACCGGACGCTAGGTGCTTTCGCAGCCTTGATGAGTGAAATGAGTTCTGAAACACAGCAAACAATCGTAGGATGCGTCGATAGATCGTTCGTTCTACACAAGCAGGAAATCGAAGACTGCGACAGACAGTGCATACGAGGCAAAGATGCAAGTGCGATTTTTCATCCTGATTATCGTGGCCGCAATAGTTTTGACACCGACGACGGCCCTATCCGATGGTGCCAGCGAGGCTGAGTGGTGCCTCACTCGCGCAACAAAGCGTATTCATAAGCAGTCGATGAGGAACAACTATTGCCCGCAATATTTGGGCGGTTGGGCGCAGCACCACCAAAATAATTTGGCGCGTGACGCTATTCAAGCGATCGTTTGTGAAAATAACATCTCTCGCGCGATTGATTATCTTAGAGTTTGCCAGTGCCACAATAAGGGCGTTCATGACGCACTTCCGGGATACGCGAGCGAGATACGCGATTGGGCAATGATAAGAGCGCCGCAGATCGGTCTTGTCTGCCCATCCCCTCCAAACCCAACGTCGTCGCCCCAACGCTCAAGCGCGATTGACTCCGCCTGCATCTGCCAATACGGCAATGGCCAGATCGCAGCATGGTTTCGATTCAAGCCTGATAATTATGGACAGACGGGCCTGCTAGAGGTCAGTTCAAACAACTGCGAAGATCTTTCGATATGTCAACGCTTTGAACAATCAAGCGGACATAGCTATACATTCTACAAAGGGCAGCTGTCCTTGAAAGTGAACCACTGGTCAACTTCTGCGAATCTCGTAACGGGTTTTCAACTATTTTCCGTATGGGGAACTTTAGATCAATAACGAAACTTATAGATGCCTTGAATGCACCGGCACTGAATTAGGAGTTTGACTTTCTACATAGGAGGCTCGTGTGAAACAGCTTTTTTATTTGCTTGTTCTCTCGACTACAATATCGTTCACCAATATAGCTTCTGCTCAGCAGAAACCTGATCTTTCTGCTCCTCCCCCTCAGCCGGCACCTCTGATCCCGCCAAAGATGTTGCCGCCGTACCCCTTAGGGGACAAGGTGGTTGTGGATACAATACCAAAAACTCCGCCAGCTAAAACGACGATATCGCCTTATGGCACGATCCAAGGCCCTCAAGGACCACAATACGCGCCTGGGATGACATTAACTGTTCCACTCGGGAAAAAATGATGGAAAGGCTTTACGGCGTTAGGATGTTTGGGCGCTGAGTGCTGTCACAGCCTTTTATCCCCTACCCCGCCATGGTCTGCTTGACCTTCTCGACCAGCGCGCTGAGCGCGAACGGTTTTGCCAGAAAGGCGAACTGCTCGTTCTCGGGCAGGCTTTTTTCGAAGGCATCCTCGGCGTAGCCGGAAACGAAGATGATCTTGAGATTGGGGTTTCGCGTGCGCATCTCCCGCAGCAGCGTCGGCCCGTCCATTTCCGGCATCACCACGTCGGAAACCACCAGATCGACGGCGCCGTTCTTTTGCTCCAGCGCTTCCATCGCCTCGATGCCGTTGGAGGCCTCGATCACGCTGTAGCCGCGCGAGCGCAGGCCGCGCGCGTTCAGCGAGCGCAAGCCCTCCTCGTCCTCGACCAAAAGGATGGTGCCCTGCCCGGTGAGATCGGCGGCGCGCCTGGGCTCCGCCGGCTGCTCCTTGGCCGCGCCGTTGGCGGCTTCCGGCTGCGCTTGCGCCTCGGCGTGATGCCGCGGCAGGAAAATACGGAACGAGGTGCCCTTGTCGGCTTCGGAGTCGACATACACGAAGCCGCCGGTCTGCTTGACGATGCCGTACACCGTCGACAGCCCGAGCCCGGTGCCCTTGCCGACCTCCTTGGTCGAGAAGAACGGCTCGAAGATCTTGTCGACGATATCGGATGGAATCCCGGTCCCGGTATCGGTGACGTCGATGCGCACGTAATCCGCCGCCGGCATGCCCTTGTAGGAAAGCTTCTCGGCTTCCTGCGCAGGCACATTCACGGTCCGCACCGTCAGCTTGCCGCCGTCCGGCATGGCGTCGCGCGCGTTGACCGCAAGATTGACGATCACCTGCTCGAACTGCGAGACGTCGACCTTTACCGGCCACAGGTCGCGGCCATGCACCAGATCGAGCTTGACCTTCTCGCCGATCAGGCGGCGCAGCAGCATGGTGAGATCGCTCAACGCATCGCCGAGGTCGAGCACCTGCGGCCGCAGGGTCTGCCTGCGCGAAAACGCCAGCAATTGCCGCACCAGCGTCGCCGCGCGGGTGGCGTTCTGCTTGATCTGCATGATGTCCTGGAACGACGGATCGGTCGGCTTGTGGGCGTTGAGCAGGAAGTCGTTCGCCATCATGATCGCGGACAGCACGTTGTTGAAGTCGTGGGCGATGCCGCCGGCGAGCTGGCCGACCATGTCCATCTTCTGCGACTGGTTGATCTGGTTCTCCAGCGTGCGCCGCTCGGTGGTCTCCAGCATGTAGACGATGGCGGCCTCGGTCTCGCGCTCGTCTTCCTCGACCGCGGTGACGAAAAACTGCCCCCATCGCTCCTTGGCGCCATCGAGCATCGCCTCGACCGGCGCAATGTCGCCCTGCCCTTCCGCGGCCTGATTGATCGCCGCGATCAGAAGGTTTCGATCGCGATCGTTCACAGCGGCCAGGATCGATTTGCTGACCGCGCAGCCAGGACTGAGGCTTTGCGCCAGTTTGGCGAACCGCGCATTGGCGCGCACCACCGCGCCTGCACGATCCACGGTGGCGATCGCCATCGGGGTGTGATCGAAGAAGCGCATGAAGCGGACTTCGGCGGCGCGCTGCGGATCGAGCCGCTCGTCGCGGGCCCGGCTGATCACCAGGGTGCGCGACGCGCCGGGCACGCCGTCGGCGCCGAACGCCAGCTTGTGATAGAGCCGCACCGGCATGGTCTTGCCGCCGCGCATCCGCAAATCGATGTCGAACACCTCGGTCTTGACCTCGCCGGGCACCGGCACGATCGAGGTCAGCAGCGAGGCGCCGTCGCCCGACACTATATCGGTCAGTTTTAGTCCGCCGTTGCCGATTTCGGCCAGATCGTGATCGAGCCAGTTCGCCAGCGTGGCATTGACATAGACAAGATCGCCCGCGGGATTGACCGAAAAGAAGCCGCACGGCGCGTGATCGAGATATTCGATGGCGTGCTGCAGTTCCTGGAACACGTCTTCCTGGCGCTCGCGGTCGCGGGTGATGTCGGCGATCGACCATACCGCGTATTTCGCCTCGCGCTTGCTTTGGCCGAGCGGACGCACCCGCATCCGCAGCCAGCGGCCATGGGCGCCCTCGGTACCGGCGATGCGGACCTCTTCCTGCTGGCGTTTTCCTTCGCGCGCGGCCTTGAGCAGACGGAACACCGCCTCCGACACATCCGGGTTGCCGATGAACACCCGCTCCACCGGGCGCGCGTCCTGCGCGGTCGCAGCCCCCGTCAGCGCCAGATAGGCGGCGTTGCTATAGACCACATGGCCGCGGGAATCGGTGACCGCCAGGCCGTCGAAGGCATGATCGGCAATCGGACGCATGATCGGATCGTCGGCAATGCGATCGGCGAAACGGATGATGCCGGCAGCAAAGGCGAACAGGTTGAACAGCCCGACCATCGCCAGCAGCGCCAGCAGCCCCAGGATATAAGGCTGCGCCTGCGCCCGGCCCAGCGTCATGAACGCCACCGCCGCGGCAACGATGGCGCCCGCCACCAGGAGCACCAGCACAATGCTGCCGCTCCGCCGTGCCGGCTCATGCGCCGGAGGCGGCGGCAGATCGTTGTCGGGCTCAGTGGTCATCGAACGGGCCGTGGCCTCTTGAGACGGGGAAAACGCACGTACACGCGATAACTCCTGAGTGCCTGAATCGGCCCCATCGGCGCAAGCATGTCGTAAGGTTATTTCGGCTCATTTCGCCCATTCAGGCTATTCGAAGTAACGCCTCACACCCGCCGCTCGGAAAGCCCGCGCTTCAGACCCATCACATAGCCGATGATTTCGGCAACCGCGTGATAGTGTTCGACCGGGATTTCGTCGTCGATCTCAACGGTAGCGTGCAAGGCACGGGCCAGGGCTACGTTCTCGACGATCGGAATATCGTGCGCTTTTGCCACTTCCCTGATCTTGAGCGCGATGGTGTCGACGCCCTTGGCGACGCAGACCGGCGCCGACATGCCGCGCTCGTAGGACAGCGCCACCGCGTAATGGGTCGGGTTGGTGATGATGACCGACGCCTTGGGAACCGCGGCCATCATGCGCTTCCTCATGCGCGCGTGCCGCAATTGCCTGATGCGGCCCTTGATGTGCGGGTCGCCTTCAGACTGCTTGAACTCTTCCTTGATTTCCCGCAGCGACATCTTCTGCCGCTCGAACCATTGCCGGTACTGGAAGAAATAATCCGCGACCGCCACCAGCGCCAGCAACGCCACCACGGCGCCCAGCAATTGCAGCGTCAGCGTCGTGGTGGTGCCGAGGATCGCGACCGGATCGAAGCGCACCATCGCATCCAGGCGATGCCGCTCCGGCCACAGGATCGCGGTCATCACCGCGCCGAGGGCGGCAACCTTGAAGATGCCCTTGGCGAAATTCGCCGCCGCCTGCTTGCCAAAAATCCGCTTGGCGCCGGCCAGCGGCGAAATCTTGCTCAGCTTCGGTTTCAGGGATTTGCCGGACCAGACCAGCGGGTGCTGCATCAGATTGCCGGCGATGGCCGCGATCATCAGCAACAGCAGCGGGACGCCGAGGGCGGCGATCATTGCGAACCCGAGGCTCCGCGACAGCGCCAGCAGGCCGGGTCCGTCGGCGTGGATCATCCAGGAATTGGCGACCAGGTTGCGCAGCGGCATCAGGATGCCGCCGCCGATCGAGCCGGAAAAGGTCGAGAGCACCAGCGTGGCGCCGGCGATCATGAACCAGGTGTTGACCTCCTGGCTCTTGGCGACGTCGCCGCGGTCGTGGGCATCATCGAGACGTTTCTGCGTCGGGTCTTCGGTTTTTTCCGCTGCATCATGCTCGTCGGCCATCGATCAGCTCCGCGGGATCAGTTGGTGCATGACGCCGACGAAGTAATCCATGTAGGTTCCCATCATCGTCGCAAGGACCGCGGCGAAGATCAGGAAGCCGGCGAGGATCGCGAGCGGAACGCCGACGAAATACACCTGCATCTGCGGCATCAACCGCGCCAGCACGCCGAGCCCCATGTTGAAGACGAGGCCGAACACCAGAAACGGTGCGGCCAGTTGCATGCCGATCTTGAAGGCGGCGGCGAAGGCGCGGGTGGCCAGCGAGGCGATATCGCCGCTCGGCACGAACTCGCCGGGCGAAAAGATGCGATAGCTGTCGTTCAATGCAGCGATGACCAGATAGTGGGTGTCGGTCGCAAACAGCAGCGTCAGCCCGAGGATGGTGAGGAAATTTCCGATCAAGAGACCTTGCTGGCCCTGGGTCGGATCGACCGCGGTGACGAAGCCCAGGCCCAGTTGCTGGGCGATCACCGAGCCCGCGACCTGCAGCGCCGACAGCGTCACCCGCGCGGTTGCGCCGAGCACCACGCCGATCACGATCTCATGCACCAGCATCACCATCAGCGCCGCCATCGATTGCATGTCGATGGTGTAGGCGGCGCGGTGCAGCGGCAGGATGATCAGCGTCAGCGCCAGTGCGATCGCGAGCTTGATGCGGACCGGGATGTTGGTCTCGCCGAACCCCGGCAACAGCATCACCATCGCGCCGATGCGGGCGAACACCAGCATGAAGGCGGCGGCAAGTGCGGGAAGCAGCGAGATGTCGATACGCATGATTCAGCCGCACTGTGCATTACCCGCCGATGATTCGCGACGATATCCGCATCATGTGGCCCTGCAGCGCGTCGGCCATGAACGGCAGCGCCAGCAAGAGCGTCACGAAAATCGCGAGGATCTTCGGCACGAAGATCAGCGTCTGCTCCTGGATCTGCGTCAGCGCCTGGATCAGCGAGACCACGACGCCGACGATGAGGCCGACGATCATCAGCGGCGACGACACCACCACGATGGTCCAGATCGCGTCGCGCGCGATGTCGAGGGTTTCAGCGCCGGTCATTTGGTCCTCATTTTACTTTCCGTCATTGCGAGGAGCGCAGCGACGAAGCAATCCAGTCCTTTTTCGCTGCTCTGGATTGCTTCGCTGCGCTCGCAATGACGCCCCAAATTCAGATCGGCATCTTCATGATGTCTTCGTAGGACTGGATCACGCGGTCGCGCACCGACACCAGCGTGGAAACCGCGACGTCGGTTTCCGCCACCGCGGTCACCACGTCCATCACGTTGGACTTGCCCGATGCCATCGCGATGGCCTGCGCGTCGGATTTGCGTCCCAACTCCATCACGCTGCCGATGGCGTCCTTGAGCACCGCGCCGAAAGACTGGCCGCCGGTCTCGGATGCCTTGCCGGCGCCCGCGCCGATCTCGGTCATGCGGGCGAGGGCGGCGTAGGCGTTTGCAGCGACTGTGGGTGAAGCCATAATTTAAGGTTCCTTCAGGCCTTGAGGATGTCGAGCGTGCGTTGAATCATCCGGCGGGTGGCGCTGATGATGTTGAGGTTCGCCTCGTAGGACCGCTGCGCGTCGCGCATGTCGGTCATTTCGATCAGCGGATTGACGTTGGGATATTTGACATTGCCGGCGGCGTCCGCCGACGGATTGCCGGGCTCGTGCTTGACGCGGAAAGCGGAAGTGTCGGTCCTGACCTTGCCCAGGGTCACGACCTTGGCGTCGAGCGTGCGGTCGAGCGTGGAGGAGAAGGTCGGCACCTTGCGGCGGTAGGGATCGCCGCCCGCGGTCGGCGCGGTGGAATCCGCATTCGCGATATTTTCCGAGATCACCCGCATCCGCCCGGCCTGCGCGCGCAGCCCCGAGGTCGCGATGCTCATCGAACGGACGAAATCGCCTCCATCGTTTGCCATGATGTCGTGTTCCTGTCTCTCAGCGTTTTCCGATGGCGGTTTTCAACAATCCAAGGCTGCGGCTGTAGAGCGACGTCGCCGCCGCATAATCCATCTGGTTGGCGGAGACTTTCAGCATCTCGTCTTCCAGATTGACGGCGTTGCCGGCAGGGCGCGTCTCGTAACCGGCCTTGGCATTCTGCGCGAAGCCGCTCGCCCCTCCCGACGGCGCGATATGCGAGGCGCTGGTGCGCAGCATCGCCAGCGATCCCATCGCCCCGGCGGCGCCGGTACCGTTGCGGTCGAATTTCGGTTCGACCAGGTCGCGCGGCTTGAAATTCGGCGTGTCGGAATTGGAGATGTTTTCGGCGAGCACGCGCTGGCGCTCCTGATGCCACTGCATCTTGGTGCGCAGCGCGGATAACACCGGAAGATCGTTGATGGACATCGGCCGCTCTCCACCCTCGCTCGGCAGCGCTGAGGTGGGCAGAATTTGCCGCCTGTATGGTTAATAGCGGGTTAAAAAACCGAAACGATTCGGCCGGGGAATGGGGTTGGGGAAGCACCGCGCGTCCGAACGTCATTTCGGTCACGAATGCCGCATTAACCACCCGAATCATTGACGTCCGGCGCCATCAGAAGTTGTTTTGGCCCAGCCGATTCATGGTTTATTAAGGAAGCTGGGCGGCAAGTCTTGCCGTGGAGAATTAAGAGTTAGGGCAAAACGTACGCTTTGCTCGCGGTTTTGTGTATCGTTCCGGTGCGTCCGACAATTCTGAAAACACGAAAAAGCGCCATTTGCCGGGGACTAAACAATGCCACAGCCAATCGTATTCTTTTTCGCATTCGTGGTCGTTCTGGCCCTGATCGGCGCCGCGGCCTGGCTGGTCCGCCGATTCGCCGGCAATCGCCTCGGCGCCAATGCCAACCGCGGACGGATGCCGCGGCTGGCCGTGATCGACGCCGCCGCCGTGGATGGCCGCAGGCGGCTGGTGCTGGTTCGTCGCGACAATGTCGAACATCTGCTGATGATCGGCGGACCCACCGATATCGTCGTGGAACAAAATATCGTGCGCGCCATGCCGGCGCGTGACCAGGCCCCACCCCGGCCCAGTGTCGGCGGAGCCGACCTGCCGCCGCGGGTAGCGCTGCCCGATCTCGGCAACTGGTCCGACAGCGATGCCGCGCCCGAGCAGCCGGAACCGGCGATGCCGGAACCGCCGGCCCGGCCCAACCGGCCCTCATTCGCCGATGAAGTGCGCCGTCCGGCGCCGGCGCTGTCGGAGCGGCGAAGCGACCCGCTGGCCGGTTTTACGCCAGAACCCATGAGCCGCACCGACATACGCGAGCCGGCGCCACCCCGGGCGGCCCCCGCACGCAGCGAGCCGATCATTCCCCGTCCCTCGCGGCCGGTCGAACCGCCAAAGGCGCCCCCGGTGCGCGCGCCGGAACGCGCCGCCGCACCGCCGCCTCCTCCGCCATCCCCGGCGCTTTCGGCGGCCGATCAGAATCTCGCCGAGATGGCGCAGCGGCTCGAAGCCGCGCTGCGCCGCCCGGCCGGCGATTCCGCCGAACCACGCGTCGGCGCGCCGCCGGTGGCGCCGGAGCCGCCGCCGAGCCGACCCCGAGCCGAGTTCGACCGCGCCGCCGGTTGCGCCGCCGTCGCCGAAGGGCGGCTTCGAGAATCTCGAGGACGAAATGGCGTCTCTGCTGGGCCGTCCGAAATCGCCTTCGTGAGATCGGCATACCTCCCGCGTAGAGTTTTATTTCTTGTCGTACTGTTAGCCGCCGGATCATCGACTGGTCCGGCGTTCGCGCAGGATATCAGCATCAATCTCGGCGCGGGCACCGGCGGCGTCACCGAGCGCGCGATCCAGCTGATCGCGCTGCTCACGGTGCTGTCGATCGCGCCGTCGATCCTGGTGATGATGACGTCGTTCACCCGCATCGTGGTGGTGCTGTCGCTGCTGCGCACCGCATTGGGCACCGCGACCGCGCCGCCGAACTCGGTGATCCTTGCACTCGCGCTGTTCCTCACCGCCTTCGTGATGGGGCCGGTGCTGCAGAAATCCTACGACGACGGCATCAAGCCCCTGGTCGCCAACCAGATCAGCGTCGAGGAAGCGATGCTGCGCGCGGTAGCGCCGCTGCGCGGCTTCATGCAGAAGAACGTCCGGGAAAAGGATCTCAAACTGTTCATGGATCTGTCGGGCGAGCCGCCGCCGGCAACGCCCGCCGACCTGTCGCTGCGGATCCTGGTGCCGGCGTTCATGATCTCCGAACTGAAGCGCGCCTTCGAGATCGGCTTCCTGTTGTTCCTGCCCTTCCTGATCATCGATCTCGTGGTCGCCTCGGTGCTGATGTCGATGGGCATGATGATGCTGCCGCCGGTGGTGGTGTCGCTGCCGTTCAAGCTGATCTTCTTCGTGCTGGTCGACGGCTGGTCGCTGGTGGCGGGAAGCCTGGTGCAGAGCTACGGGGGATAGAGACCTAGATTATCGAATCTACATACAGCCGGTAGGGATGATCCGCAGTCAATCCCTCAATCGAGGCGGCCGAACCGCTCGTATTGATCCACCAGCGGCCGGTGCATTTCAGCTTCCGAGGTTTCATTAATAAGCTGGCGGGTGCGGCCTCGAAAAGTCGTTGAAAACTCCGAGCTAAATTCCTCAGCCGCAGTCGCCAAATAGGTAAGTCTCGTTCGAACCGACATAAGCCACAGATTTGGGTTTGCTGGCTGTTGATTGGCTTCGATGTATTTGGAAATTGACAAGCAGTATCGCTCGATGTGTTGCAGTTGCCAGCGCTTGAGCGGGTGCAGGGCGATTATGTACGGCCTTATCTCACCGAACTTCTGACCAACGAATTCTTCCAAAGGCGCAAATGTCATTGCGAGGCTGACGCCGTTCAATAGTTCAACACCCACCTTCGTCGTCGCAATATCTACCGTTCGCCAAACTGTTGCGTAGAGGTCGAAAGCTGGTCGGAGCTCCGAACAAACCAAATTCAACGTCGCAATTTCCTGCCGTTCCGCAAGCGATCTGTCGGCCTCGATCTGACGCTGGACGACGCGCCAGGCAATCACACCGGCAAGAATCGTTCCTGCAGCGGCTATCAAGCCTCCGGCTAGGTTTTCGTGATTCCCAATAACGCACCCGAACCACTTCAATGGAAATTGCAGCAGGCAGCGGCTGTTGGTGGTCGTATACCAAGTGTCGGCAAGCCACAGCACTCCGGAAATCGCAAACAACATGCTTGCGATCAGTGCAATCCAAAACGCGACAAACCTAGTTCCATTCATGCATGTATTTTGACGTTGGATTGCATCCGAGTCGAGTGGCTGGATGTATGCGCCCGCGGTCGGTCGTCGGGGAGCTTCGAAGGATGAGCGCAATCGTATGTGCGGCCCCTCAGGATGACGAAGGGGTGTAGCGCTTCGCAATGACGACGTGCACCGGACGCAGCGCAGCGCGCTGCACTTCGCGGCGTGGTGCGCCTCAGAGCCGGGGTAGTGAGTTAGATTCGTCATGCGCGGGCTTGACCCGCGCATCCATCATCTTCGCAAGATGGATGACCGGGTCAAGCCCGGCCATGACGCTTCGGTTGGTACGGTCCCGGCTCTGCGGAGCAGCGCAAAGAGCGCTGCACCGCGTCCGGGACACGAAGTCTCACCCCTTCACGTCATACTGCTTGCTGAGGTGGTCGCCGATCTGGACGATCATGGCGACGCATTCGGGATAGCCGGGTTTGGCGATGGTCGCCTCGTCGGCCTCGGTGCGGAATTCCCAGGAGTCGCCATCGCGAAGCACGGCGATCATGATTCCCTCCGGGCCGTCGAGATGGGCCTTCAACTCCGCTCTCGCCATCGCAACCAGTTCGGCTTCGGTCTTGACAGGCTTGCTCATGGTGGCGGCTTCCCCCGGGGACAATCGACCGGCGCAGGTTGCCGTTTCGGTAGGCGTCTGTCGAGAGGGGTGACGCCGCAACAAAGCCGCCATCG
Organism: uncultured Alphaproteobacteria bacterium; assembly: GCA_963710045.1. GTDB lineage: Bacteria > Pseudomonadota > Alphaproteobacteria > Rhizobiales > Xanthobacteraceae > Bradyrhizobium. The sequence goes on from CAVPZO010000077.1 coordinate 225,168, forward strand.
TGCCCGCAAGGCGGGACGACGTAGAGAATGTCGCAGCTACCGCGCCGCCTCGACCCGCTTCAATCCAACGATCGCCGGCAGCGCGCCGGTCGGGAACGGGTCGGGCTTTTGCGTCTCCGGCGGCAGCGGCGCCTTCGCCGTCATGTCGGGGAAACGCGCCTTCATCTCGCGCAGAAAACCGTCGAGCGTATCGACGCTGGCCGCCATCTTCGCGATCTGGGCGAACTCGGCGCTGTTGGACGAGGCCGGCTTGCTCGCAACCTCGAACGCGGCGCGGTCGGCCTCGCCGCTCATCAGCGCCGCGTATTTTTCGCGGAAGCGCGCCAGCCCCAGCAAATCCTCCGCCAGCGCGTAGCCGACCACGGCGCGGATCACGTCGCCCTTTTCCACCGGGTTGAGCGGTTTGAAGTCGCGCCAGCGGTCGCCGTAATACAGCTCGATCTGCTCGGAGGATTCGCGCCAGCGCCGCGCCGCCCAGAAAATATCGGAGCGCAGCCGGATCGCCTCGCGCCCCGTTATGTTGGAGATGATGTCGAGGCCAAGATCGCGGCGGCCGATGTCGCTCTGCGCGCGCGCCTCCAGCAACAGCCGTTGCTGCCGCAATTCGCCGGCGAGGTCGGCGATGCGGGTGGTGCGCAGCGCGCCGATGGCGCGATCCGGCTTGCGGTTCATCAGGTACACCATCGCCAGCCGTGACGCGACCTGCGCGCGCGCCGCACCCTCCAGTCTGTGATCGACCTGGTATTGCAGCAACTCGCTGGCCTGGTCGAGCAGGTCGACCGCGACCAGACGGTCGGCGAGGCGGCGGATCATTTCGTCGCCGCGCCGCCCGATCGGCGTCAACTCGCTGTATTCATAGAACAGCGCCAGTGCATCGACCGGCGGCATGTCGTCGCCCTTCGGACTGAGGAACAGTTGCGCGAACAGCGCCGCGGAATCGTCCTGCGCAGCCCGCGAGATCTCCGAATTGGGCTGCAATCTGGTCGCGGTCCGTGCCGCCGCCAGCGACTCGCCGTAGCGGCCGGTGTCGGAATAGATCCGCGCCATCATCTGCAGCGCCTTCACCTCGAGCCCGTCGCCGCGCCACGTCACCGAGAGCGTCTCGAGGTCGCGCAGCGCGTTTTCCTGGGTGATTTCGTCGCGCTTCTGGCGCAGCGCGATGTCGAGCAATCGCGCTTCCATCGCGGCCGCGCGATCGGCGGATCGCGCCGCCGCCTTGTATTCCACCAGCGCGTCCTTGTCGCGCCCCATGGCTTCGGCCAGCCGTCCGCGCAATACCGAGATTTGCGGCTTCAGATCGGGCGGAATGCCGATGACATCGAGATCGTTGCTGCGGCTCGCCGCACCCGAATAATCCTTGACCTCGATCGCCGCGCGCATGGCTTCCATCAACACCACGCGCTGCAGTTCCAGCGGCAGCGAGGTGACGGCGAATTCGACGTTCTTGAACTTTTCGCGCGCGTCGGCCCACTTGCCCTGCCGCGCCAGCGCCAGCGCTTTCCACAGCTGCGAATCGTAATTGGTCCCGATCGCCGGAGAGGCGATATCCTTCAGCCCCTGCTCGGGACGGCCCATCAACGTCGAGGCGACGGAATGCACGATCAGCGCCGACAGGTCTTCCTGGCCCGGCTTTGTCTCGCCAAGCGCGAGATCGAGCACCCCCTTGGCTTCGGGATGCATCCCGCGCGACATGTAGAAACGCGCAAGGTCGAGGCGCGCCGGGTTGCGCTGCTCAGCCGTGGCTCTCGATGCCGCGGTGACCAGCATGTCGAGCCGCTTCACAAAATCGTCCTGCTGGTTGCGGCGCCATTCGTGGACATCGAACACCGGGCGAACCGCCGTCGACGCACGTTGCGCCCCGACATCCGCCGGTGACAGCGTCAGCCCCCCCGGCCGGCTCAGCGTGACCTTGTCGGATGCGATTTCGGCAGTGACGTCGTCGGAATTCGGCTGGATCACCACGCCATGGATCGATTCGAGCAACGAGAACTCGACGAAATCCTGCCGCCGCATGAAGCCGCGGCCGGGTGGCGGCGCGGTGATCACCAGCAGCGCGTCGCCGGCGTCGGGATCGACCAAGCGATGCGTCAGGCCCGGCTTTGCGATCGGCACAGTGACATTGGCGCGCGCGGGGTCGGTGATGTTCCGAATCGCGTTAAGCGGCTGCGACGGGGTCTGGATGGTGTCTGCGAAGGTCACCACCCAGGTGTTTTCATCTCCCGTCAGCGACGCCAATTGAGGGCGGTTGAGCCGCAAGCGAATCGCCTGCCCTTTCTGAAGCGGCAGTGCGCTGACATCGCCGATCACGGATCCCGCCTCGCGGCGGATCGGCTCGAGGTCGGGCGGCCTTGCGGAATCGAACACCAGCCACACCACGTCGGCGCGGCGAAACAGGGCTGCCGGCGCGGCGGCTGCGAATGAAAACGTCAGGCGCAATCCATCGCTGTTTCGCCTGGCATCTACAGAATCGACGGCGTTGCCCGGCGCGGCCGGCGATTCCGCCGCGGCAAGCACGATTTTCGGCGGCGACGTAACAACAGCCGGAGCCGATATCTCCTTGATAGCGGTGGGAGCCGCGGACGCCACCGGCGGCACCGCGGCTTGCGGCTTCAGCGCGGGTTCGGGCTTAACCTCGCTCTTGGGTTCAAGCCTGGCCTGTTGCGCAATGGTCTCCGAGGCCGGCGGCACGATGTCGCCGGACCGCTGCGGCGGCGCCTGATCGGTAGGCTTGTCGGACGCGGCGGGCTTGGCCGCAGTTGGCGTAGTCGCGGGCGCAGGCGAAGCCAGCGGCGACGGCTTTTCCGCCTGGAAGCCGATATCGACAATGTAGTTCTTGTCTTCGCGGAACGAATGCACGTCGACATCGCCGATCAGCGCAACTTCGACCTGCGCATTTTCGCCCTCGATCTTCTGGTTGATCGAGGCAATGTTCGACGGCGCGGCCAACCTCGCATCCGCCAGATCGAAGGTCAGCGCGGTGTTGAACACCAGCGCGAGTTTTTGCTCGTTCAGCGCGGAAGAGACGCTGGCGCCGTCGGGCAATTCGAATACGAAGCGGACGAAGGTCGGCTGCACCGAGGCGCGGACGCGAACCGGCGCCCGCTTCAACGCCGCTTCCGCGGCGCGCTGCTGGCGCAACGCACGCTCGGCAATCCGCGCGCGCTCGGATAATTCGCGGATCACTTCCTGCGGCAAGCTTGGCGGCAAGCCGCTCCAGCTGTCCGGCAACAGATCGACGAAAATCCGCTCGCCGGCGGTCATGGCGTTGACGGTGACCCGGCGCGCCAGCGACAGCCGGATCGCCGCACCGTCCGGATCGCGCCGTGCCGACCCGACATAAGCGGGAACGGCGTCCGACAATTTATCAACGGATATATCGACCGGCCGCTTGAAACGGATCACGACAATCGAACCGGCCACGCTGACGTCGGAATCGACGTCCTCGTCGAGCTTGAGAACCAGCCGGGCATAGCCGCCGGCGGCGGAGAACATCGCCTCGCCCTTGACCGGCTGCGCCTGGCAGGCGCCTGAGAATAATGACGCCAGCAGAAACAGGCCGATGGCGGCGCACCAAGACAGGCAGCAGCGCGCCCACGCGCATGCGCGGGCGTGCGACGAACAGTCAGCGGCAGCCGTTCGGGCCATGCGAAGGGTCTCTCGGCTCAAGTCATCCGGTCGGCGGCTGGAAGCCCCCACCCGCGCGTTCCGAGTCTAGAATTGCCGATTTAAGGACTTGTTAAATATCCCCGCTAATTGCGATTTTGCGGCAGCATCTTGCCTTCGATTTTGGGCAAGTCCGCGGTCGACGATGCCGACTTGTCGGTGCCGGCGCGGCGCGCCAGTTCGACGGTGAGCCGTTCGGCGGCTTCCGGCGACATCAGCCCCAGGATATCGGACATCTTGCGCGGCGCGATCTGCGAGGCGATCTCGAACAGCACCGGCATTTCCAGCCGGTCGAACACCTTTGCGGCATCCCTCGGCTTCATGCCCTCATACATGGTGACGAGGCCCTTGAAGCGGGCGACCTCGGCCTCGTTCTTCTGCTCGGTCTTGGTGACGATGCGGGCCTCGACGCCCTTCAATTCCTCGACGCGGCCCTCGATCCGCTTCTCGGCGGATTTCAAAAGATTTTCCCTTATATCGATTTCCCGCGCACGGGCTTCCAGCTCCTGCCGCCGCGCCTGCAGCCGCTCCAGCAGCGCGCGCTCCGCGGCCGAGATCGGGTGGGCCGGATCCGGATACAGCACGGTACCGTCAGGCGGTTTGGCGGTCTCGGGCGCGCTCACCGCAGGCTTTGGCTCTTCCTTTTTTGCGCTAACCGATCCGGTGATGTCGCCGAGGTCCGGCTTGCCCGGGAAATTAAAACTTTCCTGCGCCCATGAACGCTTGGTCGATCTGGGCTGATAGTCGAACACATACCCGCCGTCGATCACGAGACCCGCGACCTTCAGCACCGCAAGGCCGAAGATCGCGATCAGGACGACCGGTATGACGCGGATATCACGAAGTGCTTTCATGCGGCGAGGCCATCGGACCTTCTGCGGTCGGAGAAGGCTTGCGCCGCCGCGGCGATCGACTGCGCCGCAGAGAGTTTCGGCGGCTCCGGTTCAGCGGGGCGCGCCGCGACCGCGATCCGGGTGATCCGCCGCAGCACGCCGTCGCCCTCGGCGAGCAGTTTTGTCAGCTGCCGCGACATGTCGGTGGCGGAATTAAGCTGGCTGCCGAGGTTTTCGTTGACGTCGCGCACGGTGTGCTTGAGCCCGCCGATGGCGCGCTCGGCGATCTCGGTCGCCGTGATCAATTCGCCGATGGTCGCCTTCAACGATTGCTCGTCGGCCTTGAGCCGAAGCAGGCGCTTGTTGAGCAGCATGCAGTAGCCGATCGTGAGGACCAGCAGAATCGCTACCAGACCCTCGATCACCATTCCGAATGAATGACTCATTGTGCCTCCATCAACTTGGTTTGCTCTTCGGCCTTCTCGAACATCGCGAAGGTGGTATTGGGCTTGCGCAGCTGCTTGGTGACGCGGATGGCGACGCGGTCGCCGACCCGGCCCATGCGGCCTTCGGTCAAAGTCACGTTGCCGCAACGCACCGCGATCAGCGCGTCGGAGCGCATTTCCAGCGGCAGCGTATCGCCGACCTTCAGCTTCATCAGTTGCTTGAGCGGAATGTCGGCTTCATACAGCACGGCATCGACTGAAATCTGCGCCTGCGCGATTTCCGTGGCGAGATGGCCTTCCCAGATCGGATCGCGGCCGAATTTCTCGCCCATGAACATCTGCAACAGCACGTTGCGGATCGGCTCGATGGTCGCGTAAGGCAGCAGCAATTCGATATTGCCGCCGCGGTCCTCCATGTCGATGCGGAGACGCACCAGAATCGCGGCGTTCGCCGGCCGGCTGATCGCGGCAAAGCGCGGATTGGTTTCGAGACGGTCGATGGTGAAGGTCACCGGCGACAGCGGCCGGAACGCCTGCTCGGCATCCGACAGCACGACCTCGACCAGCCGCTTCACCAGGTTGGTCTCGATGGTGGTGTAGGGACGGCCCTCGATGCGCAGCGAGGTCTGGCCGCGCCGTCCGCCCAGCAGCACGTCGATCATCGAATAGATCAGGCTGGAGTCGACCGTGGCGAGACCAAAATTTTCCCACTCCTCGGCCTTGAACACCGAGAGCACCGCCGGCAGCGGAATCGAATTCATGTAGTCGCCGAACCGCACCGAGGTGATGCGGTCGAGCGAGACCTCGACATTGTCGGAAGTGAAGTTGCGCAAGCTGGTGGTCATCAGCCGGACCAGCCGGTCGAACACGATTTCGAGCATCGGCAGGCGCTCGTAGGACACCATCGCGGAATCGATGATGGCGCGAATGCCGGAATGGTCGTCGAGATTGACCTCGCCGACGGAAAAGCCGAGCAGATTGTCGATTTCCTCCTGCGACAGCACACGCTCGCCGCCGTTCTTGCCGCCGCCGAGATCGCGGCCGCCGTCATCGACCATGGCGGCCCATTGCAGCGCCATCGCGCCGGAGAGTTCGTTATTGGCGGCCTCTTGCGCGGCAGCCACCGGATCCTCGGAATCCAGCGACGCCTCCCATTCGGCTGCGATTGCATCCTGATCGACCTGGTCGTTGCCCGCCATCGCCTCAAACCCGTCCCGTCACTGAATGACGATTTCCTTGAACAGCACGGCGTTGATCTGGCCGGGCGCAACGGCGACATTGACCCGCCGCGTCAGCTCTTCCTTGAGGCGAAACAGCCCGGCCGATCCGTTGAGGTCGGCCGGCCGCAACTCGCGCATGTAGGTTTGGAAAATGTCGCTGACGCGCGGCATGGTCGGCTTGATGGTCTCGACCTGCTTTTCTTCCTTGACCTCGAGCACGACCTTCACTTTGAGATATTGGGTGCGCTCGCCGGGCGCGCCGACCAGGTTGACCAGCACCTCCGGCACGTCGATGAAGATCGGCGCTTTCGGCACCGCCGCTTCGGCATGCACCGGCTCGCCGTGAGCGCGGAAGAAAAAGAACCAGGTGGCGCCGCCGCCGCCGACCAGCAGAAGCGTCGCGGCAGCGATGATGATCAGCTTCTTCCTGCTTTTTTTCGGCGCGGCAGCCGCTTCGGCGCCGTCTTCCTTGTCGTCACTATCTGCCATCGCCTGCCCGCCCAAATCCCAAATGAGCTCGATGCGGCCAAGCAGGCTTATGACGCGATACAAAGGCCCCCGGCGCGCACGCGCCATCACTCATCCGACACTAGGTTTGCAATGGTTAATGGAACCTTTCTTTTAAGGTTCAACTGGGAAAAAACTGCCGGGTCATTATGGTCAACAAGACCTTTCTGCCGGGCCTTCGCCACCCCGCTCAAACGCATAAGCCCAATTAAAACAAGCATTTTTTGAATTGGCACGGCTTTCGCTCTGTCTTCAAGCGAACCGCGGCTTGGGAGAGCTTTGGCGGTTCGCTTAGGTCCGCCAGCGGCTTGGGAGAGCCAATGCGGATCACTTGAGGGGAGATCACCGATGGAGAATACGCATCTCATCGGACTATCGCGGCAGATGACGCTGGAACGGCAGATGGACGTCGTCGCCAACAACGTCGCCAACGTCAACACCAACGGCTACAAGGCCGACAAGTCGCTGTTCCAGGAATACCTGACCTCGGGCGCGCATGAGGACAATTTCTCCGGCCGGGATCGCCGCGTCAGCTACGTCGTCGACCGCGCCACCTGGCATGATTTCACGCAAGGCGCGGCCGAGCCGACCAAAAACCCGCTCGATGTCGCCATCGACGGCAAGGGTTTTCTGGTGGTGCAGACGCCGGGCGGCGAGCGCTACACCCGCGACGGAAACTTGCAGATCAATTCGCAGGGCCAGCTGGTGACGGCGGCCGGCAACCCGGTGCTGGGCACCAGCGGCCCGATCGTGTTCCAGCCGACCGACAAGGAGATCAGCATCACCGCCGATGGCAGCGTCAGCGTGCTCGAAGGCGCCAGCCGGATCGACTCGATCCGCGGCAAGCTGCGGCTGGTGAGCTTCGCGCAGGCGCAGCGGCTCGTGAAGGAAGGCGCCAACCTCTATTCATCGGGCGCCGGCAACGCCGCGCAGCCCGATGCCATTTCAAGGGTGCGCCAGGGTTTTGTCGAAAAATCCAACGTCAATTCGGTCGCCGAGATGAGCAAGATGATCGAGGTGACGCGCGCCTACACGCAGATCTCCGCGATGCTGCAGCAGCAGGGCGATCTGCGGAAATCCGCACTCGAAAAACTCGCCGACGTTCCGGCATAAGGGGATTTGACCATGCGCGCTCTCTCTACCGCGGCGACGGGAATGGCGGCCCAGGAACTCAACGTCCAGGTCATCTCCAACAACATCGCCAACCTGCGCACCACCGGCTACAAGAAACAGCGCGCGGCGTTCCAGGACCTGATCTACGACCATGTGCGCCGGGTCGGCGCGCAGGCATCCGATCAGGGCACCATCCTTCCCGTCGGCATCGACATCGGCGGCGGCGTGAAAACCGTAGGCACGCCGCGGCTGATGACGCAAGGCACGCTTTCGCCGACCGGCAACGATCTCGACATCGCGATCCGCGGCGAGGGCTTTTTCAAGATCCAGATGCCGGACGGCACCTACAGCTATACCCGCGACGGCTCGTTCCAGATGGACGCGCAGGGCCGCGTGGTTACCGCGCAAGGCAATCCGGTGCAGCCGACCATTACGATTCCGCAGAGCTCGTCCGGCCTCACCATCAACGCGCAGGGACAGGTCTCGGTGACGCTGCCGGGATCGACCACGCCGACCATCGTCGGACAGATCGGGCTGACGCGCTTCATCAACAAGGCCGGTCTGCAGCCGAACGGCGACAATTTGTTCACCGACACCCCGGCGTCGGGCACCCCGCAGGACGGCATCGCCAATACCGATGGATTCGGCGACATGCAGCAGTCCAACCTCGAACAGGCCAATGTCGAGGTGGTCTCGGAAATCTCCGATTTGATCGCGGCGCAGCGCGCCTATGAGATGAACGCCAAGGTGATCAGCGCCGCCGACCAGATGCTGCAATCCACCTCCAACATGTTCCGCTGAGGGAGGAGATGATGACCATCCGTTTGCTCATCCTCGCAACCGCACTGCTGGCGGCTGGCGTCACGGCATCGCTCGCGCAAGGTCGCGAAGATGTCGCAGCTCCCGTGCTGCGCGCCAGCGTCAACGTTTCGAGCGACCTGGTGCGGATCGGCGACGTGGTCGACAATGCCGGCAGTGCTGCGCAAATCGCGATCTATCGCGCGCCCGATCTCGGCACCACCGGGTCGCTCGCGACAGCGCAGGTACTTAGCGTCTTGCGCGCGCATCAAGTGATCGGCGTCGACACAAGGGATCTCAAGGCGATTTCGGTGACGCGGCTGGCGCGCACGCTCGACGCCAGGGATATCGAACTGCAGGTCGCGCGGGCTTTGGAGCGGCGCAGCGGACTTGGCGATGCCGCCAACCTGTCGCTGACCTTCGACCGCGACGTGCAGACATTGCAGCTCGATGCCTCCAACAGCGGCGCGCTGCAGCCGGTTTCGTCGCGTTACGATCAGCGCAGCGGCCGCTTCGACGTGAGTTTTGAGATCGCCAACGACGCCGGTTCCGCGCCGACAAAATTGCGCTTCACCGGCACCGCGGTCGAGACCGTCGAGGCCGCGGTGCTCGCACGCGGCGTCGAACGTAACGAAGTCATAAAATCCTCCGACGTCGTGATCGAGCGGCGGCCGAAGGCCGAGGTCGGCAACGATGTCGCCGGCCGCGACAGCGCGGTCGGCATGCAGGCGCGGCGGCAGCTGCGCGCAGGGCAAGCGCTTCGCGTCGCCGATCTGGCAAAGCCCGATCTGGTGACGCGCGATCAGAACGTCACGCTAATCTACGAATCGTCGGGGCTGTATCTGACCATCCGCGGCAAGGCGCTGGAGGGCGGCACCGAAGGCGACGTGGTCAACGTGCTCAATCTACAATCCAAACGCCTGGTGTCCGGCATCGTGGTCGGCCGCGGCCAGGTGTCGGTCGCAATCGCCACGCCCCGGCTTGCCGCCGCCGCCGACGCGCCCGTCACGACCGGCGCTGCCGAACCCGTCGCCGCTGCTGTTTCTGTTGCCGCCAACAATACCGCGCCTGGTCCTCGAAAAGCTGAGTAGAGTTCATGTACATGTCCGCAACATTCAACCGCGCCGCTCTCACAGCCGCATTGCTGACCGTCGCCGGCCTCGGCGGCGGCTGCTCGGCACTCGACCGCTTCGCATCGATCGGCGAGAAGCCGGCGCTGACCGCGATCGAAAATCCGACGGCGCAGCCCGGCTACAAGCCGGTGCAGATGCCGATGCCGAAGCCGGAGCCGGCGTCCTATAACGCCAACTCGCTGTGGCGAAATGGCTCGCGCGCGTTCTTCAAGGATCAGCGCGCGCACCAGATCGGCGACCTGCTCACGGTGACCGTAAACTTCACCGACAAGGCCAACATCGCCAACGAAACCCAGCGCAGCCGCGCCGCCAAGGAAGATTCCGGCATCACCGCCTTTCTCGGCGACAAGCTGATCAAGAACCCCGCAACCGCGATCCTGCCCGGCCGGCTGCTCACCGCGGACGGAACGGCGTCGACCGACAACAAGGGTTCGGTGCAGCGTCAGGAGAATTTGCAGACCTCGATCGCCGCCGTGGTGACGCAGGTGCTGCCGAACGGCAACCTGGTGGTCGAAGGCAAGCAGGAGATCCGCGTCAATTTCGAAATCCGCGAGCTGATCGTCGCCGGCATCGTCCGGCCGGAAGACATCCAGAGCGACAACACGATCGACAGCGGCAAGATCGCGCAGGCCCGCATCGCCTATGGCGGCCGCGGCCAGATCACCGACGTGCAGCAGCCGCGCTACGGCCAGCAGTTCATGGACGTGATCCTGCCGTTCTGATCCGTGCCCCGGACGCAGCGCAGCGCGCCGCATTCGCGGCGTGGTGCGCTGCAGAGCCGGGGCCGTAGCGAAGACGGTGTCCGATATGGTCCCGGCTCTGCGGAGCGGCATAAGAATGCCGCACCGCGTCCGGGACACGAAAGAGCTCCCACGCCAGATCGCGCGCTTCGAGCGCGACGCGGCGGTCGACGCGGCCTTCGTCAGCTCCCCTGACGAAGGCCGTGGTCGTTTTGCGGAACGCCTCGTCATTGCGAGGAGCCAACGGGTCCGGCCTTTGGCCGGCCCGATGATAAATTCCGCGACGAAGCAATCCAGTTCTCGCTGCGCGACGTCTGGATTGCTTCGCCGAGCCTGTCATCGGGCCGGCGGAGCCGGACCCGTTGGCTCGCAATGACAGCGGCGAGGCCGGAACTCACGCGAAGTTATCGCAGCACACCGGCTCGTAGAGCGGATTTACGGCACGCGCCACGGCGGGGACGCTGGTCCTGCCTGGAAGCGCGGACCTGCGCCGCGCGTCGACGAATGCGTTCAGGATCGCCAGCGCCAGATCGGCGTGATGGCTTTCGACCGATCGATCGTCGAGCCAGTCGGGAAGCTCGCGCTGCGGTGACAGCGCGCAATGCCACTCGCCCTCGTCATAGGCGAGCCGGCGCAGCTGCCAGTGCGGCAACTCCAGCTCAAGCAGCGCCAGCGCTGCGTCGGTCCAGGCGCCGGATTCGATCAGGCGTTCGATGCGCAATGGAAGGCGCCGGGAGGGTTTGCCGATGACTTCCGACATGAGACCGGCGGCCACGGCAGGCGCGTCGTGAAGGCGATCGTCGAGTTCGCCGGGATCGTGATGTTCTGAAAACAGCAGCATGGTTTTTATCTTTCCTGAAGAACGGTCTGCTGCGACCGCACCCGCAAGATGAAAAAGGCGCCGTTTGAAAACGAGATGGAAGGACGGACGGAAAAATAGGGATGTCATAAGTATCAAGTCGTCCCCGCGGCATCTCGTCGTCCCCGCGAAGGCGGGGACCCATACGCCGTGTCGTCTCGTTTCGGCGATGCGGTCGGGGCCTTCCGTAGTCACGAACGCCAGGGGTTATGGGTCCCCGCCTTCGCGGGGACGACTCGCGGAGGGGCGCCGCGTCTTTATGACATTCCTATAAGTTCGCCGCCGTCCTGCTCTCGAAAACCTATGCGGCGGATGGCAACTCAGCCCGACAAGGACGCGAGGATCGCTCAACGCGCTTCGCGGAACCTGCCGTAACAGGAGCATCCCATGCTTGACGTCATCATGCTGGCTCTCGGCCTCGCGTTTTTCGCAGCGGCAGTGGGTTACGGCTACGCCTGCGAACGGCTTTGAGGAGATAAGGCCATGATTTTCGATTATTCGCTCGCCGGTCTCGTCTCCCTGGGCCTGCTGTTTTACCTGACCTACGCCCTGCTGCGGCCCGAGCGGTTCTGACGCACGATCCCGCGCAAATACAAAGGCACAACACGATGACCCTCATCGGCTGGATTCAAATTCTGCTCTTCTGCGCCATCGTCGTCGCGCTGGCAAAGCCGCTCGGCGGCTACATGACGCGCGTCTTCAACGGCGAGCGCACCTTCTTGTCGCCGCTGCTGCGGCCGGTCGAGACCGGCGTGTACTGGGTCGGCGGCGTCGATGAAAAACGCGAGCAGCACTGGCTGACCTATACGGTGGCAATGCTGCTGTTCCATGTCGGCGGTTTTGTCATCCTTTATGCGGTAATGCGGCTGCAGGCGGCGCTGCCGTTCAACCCGGCGGAACAATCCGCCGTGGCGCCGGATCTGTCCTTCAACACCGCGATCAGTTTTATTACCAACACCAACTGGCAGAACTACGGCGGCGAAAGCACGATGTCATACCTCGTGCAGATGCTCGGCCTGACCCACCAGAATTTCCTCTCGGCGGCGACGGGTATCGCGCTTGCGGTGGCGCTGATCCGTGGCTTTTCGCGGTCCTCAATGCGCACCATCGGCAATTTCTGGGTCGATGTGACGCGCTGCACGCTCTATGTGCTGCTGCCGATCTGCGTGATCTACACGCTGTTCCTGGTCTGGCAGGGCATTCCGCAGACGCTCGGCGCTTATGTCGATGCCACCACGCTGGAGGGCGCCAAGCAGACCATCGCCGTGGGGCCGGTCGCCTCGCAGGTCGCCATAAAAATGCTCGGCACCAATGGCGGCGGCTTCTTCAATGCCAACGCGGCGCATCCGTTCGAGAACCCGACCGCGCTGTCGAATTTCGTGCAGATGATCTCGATCTTCGCGCTGGGCGCCGGCCTCACCAATGTGTTCGGCCGCATGGTCGGCAACCCGCGCCAGGGCTGGGCGATCCTCGCCGTGATGGGCGTACTTTTCATCGCCGGCGTCGCCGTCACTTACTGGGCGGAAGCCAACGGCACCACCGCGCTGCAGGCGCTGGGCATGACCGGCGGCAACATGGAAGGCAAGGAAGTCCGTTTTGGGATCGTCGCCTCCTCGCTGTTCGCCGTCATCACCACGGCCGCCTCCTGCGGCGCGGTCAACGCCATGCATGACTCATTCACCGCGCTCGGCGGCATGATCCCGCTGATCAACATGCAGCTCGGCGAGATCATCGTCGGCGGCGTCGGCGCCGGCCTCTACGGCATGCTGATCTTTGTCGTCATCTCGATCTTTGTCGCCGGACTGATGGTCGGGCGCACGCCGGAATATGTCGGCAAGAAGATCGAGGCGCGCGAGGTCAAGATGGCGATGCTCGCCATTCTGGTGCTGCCGCTGATGTATCTCGGCTGGACCGCGGTCGCCGTGGTGTTTCCGCCCGCAGTGGCCTCGATGGCGAATGCAGGCCCCCACGGCTTCACCGAAGTGCTCTATGCCTTCACCTCGGCGACCGGCAATAACGGTTCGGCCTTCGCCGGCCTCACCGGCAATACCTTGTTCTACAATCTCACGCTTGCGAGCGCGATGTTCGTCGGCCGCTTCTTCATGATCGTTCCGGCGATGGCGCTTGCCGGTTCGCTGGCGGCCAAGAAATCGATCCCGCCCTCGGCCGGCACGCTGCCGACCACCGGCGGCCTGTTCGTCGGCCTCGTGATCGGCGTCATCCTGATCATCGGCGGCCTCACCTTCTTCCCCGCGCTCGCACTCGGACCGATCGTCGAGCACCTCGCGATGAATGCGAACACCCTGTTCTGACCGGTCCCCTTTCGGAGTACCATCCATGGAAGCTCTAAAACTGCAAAAAAAGGCTGCGGCGTCGGCGCTGCTCGATCCGAAGATCGTGTGGCCGGCGATACGCGCCGCTTTCGTAAAACTCGATCCCAGGGTGATGATCAAAAGCCCGGTGATGTTCGTCGTCGAGGTCGTAGCTGCCCTGACCACGATCATCTTCCTGCGCGACCTCGTGACCAGCGGCGAAAATTTTGGATTCACCTTCCAGATCATCCTGTGGCTGTGGTTCACCGTGCTGTTTGCCAACTTCGCCGAAGCCGTCGCCGAAGGCCGCGGCAAGGCGCAGGCGGAATCGCTTAAAAAAACCCGCACCGAAAGCCAGGCCAAGCTGCTGACCGGATCGGACAAGACCTACCGGATGGTCCCCGGCGCCAGCCTGAAGGTCGGCGATCTCGTGCTGGTCGAGGCCGGCGACAACATTCCCTCCGACGGCGAAGTGGTCGAAGGCGTCGCCTCCGTCAACGAAGCCGCGATCACCGGCGAGTCCGCGCCCGTGATCCGCGAATCCGGCGGCGACCGCTCGGCGGTGACCGGCGGCACGCAAGTGCTGTCCGACTGGATCCGCGTCCGCATTACCGCCGCGCAAGGCTCGACCTTCCTCGATCGCATGATCCGCCTCGTCGAAGGCGCCGAACGGCAGAAGACGCCGAACGAGATCGCGCTCAATATCCTGCTCGCGGGTCTCACCATCATCTTCGTGTTCGCGACGGTGACGATCCCGAGCTACGCGGCCTATGCCGGCGGCTCGGTGTCGGTCGTGGTGCTGGTGGCGCTGTTCGTGACGCTGATCCCGACCACCATCGGCGCGCTGCTCTCCGCCATCGGCATCGCCGGCATGGACCGGCTGGTGCGCTTCAACGTGCTGGCGATGTCCGGCCGCGCCGTCGAAGCCGCGGGCGACGTCGACACCCTGCTGCTCGACAAGACCGGCACCATTACGCTGGGCAACCGGCAGGCGACCTCATTCCAGGCGGTGCGCGGCGTGACCGAGCAGGAACTCGCCGACGCGGCGCAACTCGCCTCGCTCGCGGACGAGACGCCGGAAGGACGCTCGATCGTCGTGCTGGCCAAGGAGAAATACGGCATCCGCGGCCGCGATCTCCGCGAACTCGGCGCCACTTTCATCGCGTTCACCGCGCAGACCCGGATGAGCGGCGTCGATACCGGCGGCTCGTCGGTCCGCAAGGGCGCGGTGGATGCGATCCTGAATTATGTCAGCGGCGGCGAGGCGCGCGTTCTGGCGGCGTCGGGCAATACCGTCCGCGCATTGCAGCCGGCGCTCTATTCCGACACCGCGCGGGAAATCCAGGCGATCGCCGACGAAATCGCCAAATCCGGCGGCACGCCGCTGGCGGTCGCCCGCGACGGCAAGCTGTTAGGGGTGATTCACCTGAAGGACATCGTCAAGGGCGGCATCCGCGAGCGTTTTGCCGAGCTGCGCCGCATGGGCATCCGCACCGTGATGATCACCGGCGACAATCCGATGACGGCAGCCGCGATTGCCGCCGAAGCCGGCGTCGACGATTTCCTGGCGCAGGCAACCCCGGAAGACAAGCTGCAGCTGATCCGCGACGAGCAGGCCAACGGAAAACTGGTCGCGATGTGCGGCGACGGCACTAACGACGCCCCTGCGCTGGCGCAGGCCGACGTCGGCGTCGCCATGAACACCGGCACGCAGGCCGCGCGCGAAGCCGGCAACATGGTGGATCTGGATTCCAACCCGACCAAGCTGATCGAGGTGGTCGAGATCGGCAAGCAGCTGTTGATGACGCGCGGCGCGCTGACCACGTTCTCGATCGCCAATGACGTGGCGAAATATTTCGCCATCATCCCGGCGATCTTCCTCGCCTTCTATCCGCAGCTGCAGGCGCTCAACATCATGAATCTCGCGAGCCCGCAGAGCGCGATCCTGTCGGCGATCATCTTCAACGCGATCATCATCATCGCGCTGATTCCGCTGGCGCTGAAAGGCGTCGCCTACCGCGCCATCGGCGCAGGCGCGCTGCTGCGCCGCAACGTTTTGATCTACGGCGTCGGCGGCATCGTCATCCCGTTCATCGGCATCAAGGCGATCGACCTCGTGGTCACCGCTTTGCATCTGGCCTGACGTCAATGCGCAGACCCGTAGCCCGGATGAGCGAAGCGACATCCGGGGACTTGTCATCGACGAGCGAAGATCCCGGGGTCGCTGCGCTCGCCCGGGCTACGACGGAGCTTCAAGGAGAAACACCATGCTGAAAGAAATTCGCCCCGCCATCATCATCCTGGTCGTGCTGACGCTGATCACCGGCCTCGCCTATCCGCTGGCCATGACCGCGCTCGCCGGCGTGATCTTCCCGAAGCAGGCGCAGGGAAGCCTGATCGAGCGGCACGGCAAGGTGGTGGGCTCCGCCCTGATCGGGCAGGAATTCAAGGACGACAAATATTTCCACGGCCGCCCGTCGGCGACGACCGCACCGGATCCGGCCAATTCTACCAAGACGGTGCCGGCGCCCTATAACGCGAGCAATTCCGGCGGCTCCAATCTCGGCCCGACCAGCAAGGCGCTGGCCGATCGCGTCAAGGAAGATGTCGACAAGTTGAAGACTGAAAATCCGTCAATGCCGGTCCCGATCGACCTGGTGACCACCACGGCCAGCGGCCTCGATCCCGATATCTCGCCGGAAGGCGCCCTCTTCCAGGTGCCGCGCGTGGCAAAAGCCCGCAACCTGCCCGAAGACGCCGTCCGCAATTTGGTCGAACAACAGACCGAAGGCCGGCTTGCCGGGCTGCTTGGCGAGCCAAGGGTTAACGTGCTGGCCTTGAACCTGGCGCTCGATCAGGCCGCGGCGAAATAGGCGTACCTAGGCGCAACCGGGCGTGAGGACTATATTGCCCGCATGGCAAATCAACGCCGCGATCCCGATCAACGACCCTCGCCGGATGCGCTGTTGGAAACCGCGCGGCGGGAGCAGAGCGGGGCCGGCCGCCTGAAGATCTTCCTGGGCGCCGCGCCCGGGGTCGGCAAGACCTACGAGATGCTGCAAAGCGCGCATGCCCGGCTGCGGGCCGGCGTCGATGTCGTGGTCGGCGTGGTCGAAACCCACGGCCGGGCGGAGACGGACGCGCTGCTGCAGGGCCTCGAAATCCTGCCGCGCAAGCGGCTCGACTACAAGGACCAGACCCTCGAGGAGATGGACCTCGACGCGCTGATCGCGCGCCGCCCGCAACTGGCGCTGGTCGACGAACTCGCCCACACCAATGCACCCGGCAGCCGCCATCCCAAGCGCTACCTCGACGTCGAGGAACTGCTGTCGCACGGCATCGACGTCTACACCGCGGTCAACATCCAGCATATCGAAAGCCTCAACGACGTGGTGGCGCAGATCACCCATGTGCGGGTGCGCGAAACCGTGCCGGATTCGGCGTTCGACCGCGCCGACGGCATCGAGCTGATCGATCTTACCCCCGACGACCTGATCCAGCGGTTGAAGGAAGGCAAGGTCTACTTCCCCAAGCAGGCCGAGCGCGCGCTGGAGCATTATTTCTCGCCGGGCAATTTGACCGCGCTGCGCGAGCTGGCGCTGCGGCGCACCGCCGAGCGGGTCGACGAGCAACTGCTGACCCACATGCAGGCCAATGCGATTGCCGGGCCTTGGGCCGCCGGCGAGCGCATCCTGGTGTGCGTCAGCGAGGACCCGCGCGCCGCCGGCCTGGTGCGCGCCACGCGGCGGCTGGCGGACCGGCTGCACGCGCCGTGGACCGCGGTCAGCATCGAGACGCGGCGCAGCCTGCAACTAAGCGAGGCCGAGCGCGATCGCCTCGCCGACACCTTGCGGCTGGCCGAGTCGCTCGGCGGCGAGGCGCTGACCATTCCCGGCGCCGGACGCCGCATCGCCGACGATGTGATCGGCTTCGCGCATGCCAACAACGTCACGCAGATCGTGATCGGCAAATCGACGCGGTCGCGCTGGTTCGAGATCATGCGCGGCTCGGTGGTGCACGACCTGGTGCGGCGGTCAGGCAACATCAGCGTGCATGTGATTGCCGGCGATGAGCGTGCCGCCGAAGCGATCCCGAACAAGACCGTGGCCGCGGCGGATCGATCCGAACCGTTCGATCCGCGCCCCTATCTGATGGCGCTGGCCATCGTCGCGGTGGCGCTCGGCATTGCCAAATTGATCCAGCCGGTGTTGGGGATCGAGAACGTCGATCTGGTGTTTCTTACCGCGGTGGTCGGCGTCGCCGTCCGCTTCGGGCTGTGGCCGTCGCTGCTGGCCAGCGTCGCGGCCTCGCTGGGCTACAATTTTTTCTTCCTGCCGCCGGTCCATACCTTCACCATCACCGATCCGACCAATGTCGCGGCGTTCTTTTTCTTCATGCTGATCGCGATTCTGGTTTCCAATGTCGCCGCGCGGGTGCGCACGCAAGCCGTGTCCGCGATCGGCAGGGTGCGGACCACGGAGTCGCTCTATGCCTTCAGCCGCAAGCTCGCGGGCACCGCGACCCTGGACGACGTGCTGTGGGCGACCGCCTATCAGGCCGCGCTGATGCTCAGCGTGCGCGTGGTGCTGCTGCTGCCCGAAAACGGCGTCATCACCGTGAAGGCCGGTTATCCGCCCGAGGATCAGCTCGACAAGGCCGACCTTGCGGCTGCGAACTGGGCGTGGGGCAACGATCGCCCCGCGGGCCGCGGCTCCGATACCCTGCCCGGCGCAAAACGCCTGTTCCTGCCGATGCGGACCGGCCGCGGCGCGATCGGCGTGATCGGCATCGACGACGACAGATCGGGTCCGCTGCTGACGCCGGACCAGCGCCGCCTGCTCGACGCCCTGATGGATCAAGGCGCGCTGGCGATCGAACGGGTACAGCTGGTCGAGGACATGGACCGGGTCAAGCGCACCGTGGAATCCGACCGGCTCCGCGCGGCGCTCTTGACCTCGATCTCGCACGACCTCAAGACGCCGCTGGCCTCGGTGCTGGGCTCGGCCAGCACGATGCGGGATTTTTCGCAAAACCTGTCGGATGCGGAAAAGGCCGACCTGCTCTCAACCATCATCGACAAGTCCGAGCGCCTCAACCGCTTCATCGCCAACCTGCTCGACATGACCAAGCTGGAATCCGGCGCCATCGTGCCCAACACCGCGCGGCACGATCTCGGCGAGATCGTCGGCAGCGCGCTGCGGCGCGCCGGCAAGATCCTCGTGCATCACAAGGTCAGGGTGGAGCTGGAAGCCGATCTGCCGATGCTGGAGCTCGATGCCGTGTTGTTCGAGCAGGTGCTGTTCAACCTGCTCGATAACGCCGCGAAATACGCGCCTGCCGATACGACGATATCGCTCAGGGGATCGCGGGACAGGGATTCGATCGCGTTGCAGATCATCGACGAAGGCGCCGGCATTCCGCAGGCCGAGCTGGAAAGCGTTTTCGATAAATTCTATCGCGTGCAGAAGGGCGACCATGTACGCGCCGGCACCGGGCTTGGCCTCGCGATTTCCCGAGGTTTTGTCGAGGCGATGCGTGGCACGATCGCGGCGGCCAATCGGCTGGACCGCAGCGGCGCGGTGCTGACGATCCGGCTGCCGATCCCGGCGGCGCGCGAAGCGCTGGACACCGCCGCATGAATGCCGCGCCGATCAAGGTCCTGGTCATCGACGATGAACCGCCGATCCGCAAATTGCTGCGGATGGGATTGAGCACGCAAGGCTACGACGTGCTCGAAGCCTCCAACGGCAAGATCGCCCTCGACCTGATGGCGCAAAATCCGGCGCTGATCATTCTCGATCTCGGATTGCCGGATATTCAGGGTCACGACCTGCTGCGGATGATCCGCGGACGCAACGATGGCGTGCCGATCGTGGTGCTGTCCAGCCGCGGCGACGAAGCCGGCAAAGTCCAGGCGCTCGATCTCGGCGCCGATGACTATCTGACAAAACCGTTCGGGATGGATGAACTGCTGGCCCGCATGCGCGCAGCACTCCGTCATCAGTTGCAGGTGCATGGCGAGCGCCCGGTGTTTCGATCGGGCGATCTCTCCGTCGATCTGGTGCGCCGCATCGTCAAGGTCGGCGAGCGCGACATCAAATTGTCGCCGAAGGAATACGACCTGCTGCGCGTGCTGGTGCAGCACGCCGGCAAGGTGCTGACCCACCGGTTTCTGCTGAAAGAACTCTGGAACGAACTGACCGACGCGCAATATCTGCGCGTCTATGTCCGCCAGCTCCGGCAAAAGATCGAAACCGATCCCGAGCGCCCGCACTTCGTGCTGACCGAAACCGGCATCGGCTACCGGCTGCGCGCGCCGGATTAGGACGGCTACGCAAACTCCGCCGCCACGCTGCCCAGCCCCGACATCTCCATCAGCACCTTGTCGCCCGCGTTGAGCCACACCGTCTGCACGAGACTCCCCGTCAGCACGATCTGCCCCGCGCGCAGGCTCTTGCGCCCCGCGGCGAGGTGATTGGCGAGCCACGCCAATGCTGCGTGCGGGTGGCCGAGCACGTCGGCCCCGGTGCCCCGCCCGACCTCGACGCCATTGATAAAAGCAATGCCTGTCACGGCAAGCAGATCCGGCGCCGCCGCGCGCGACACCGGCTTGCCGAGCACGCAGCCGGCGGCGAAGAAATCGTCGGCGACCAGGGTCGGCGCGCCGATGCTGCGCCAGTCGGCGTAGCGGTCGTCGACAATCTCGATCGCCGGGTGATAGGCGTCGATCGCGTCGGCGACGGTATCGGCGGTGAACGCGCTCCCCGTAGAGCTGAGATCGCGCGCCAGCCGCACTGCGATCTCGCATTCAACGCCGACGCGGACATAATCGCCGTGATTTAAGGCGACGCCGCTTGACTGCACGCCCCTGGAAAACACGCCGCCGCCACACGGATGCGGGATGCCGAGATAGCGCTGCATTACTGCACTGGTGCAGCCGATCTTGTAGCCGACCAGCGGCCCGACCTGCGCAGCCAGCACGGCATGCACCGCCTCCTGGATGCGATATCCCTCCGCCTCATCGCGCGGCGCGATGTCCGGGTCCAGCGGCCGCAGCGGCGCAAGATCGCGGCGGGCGGACGCGACGGCCTTGGCGGCTTCGAGGGTTTTGTCCATGGGATTTCTGCCAATTGAAAGAATGGGGTTCGCCGTTTTCCGTCAGACTGGCGTGCATTGACAATACGAACCGAGTTTGGCGGGAAGCAACCCCGCCTTCGCATACATGGCGACCGAGTGTCGCACAACGGTCTGGATGCAATACAATCTTGACGTGCCTTCCCGTCCATGGTGTAATTTTTACATTGTAGTACACGAACTGATTTTACCTTCGCCCCGAAGTCCGGGGCCTGCTTTGTATTTTGAATTGGAGCGCATTATGCGCCGCAGGCAGGGAATTCTTTCAAAAGACCTGCGTTGGCCCAAACCCCTGAAGGCCGCTGCGCGGCGTGCCGCAGTGGCCAAAGTGGGAATGGCACGGTTCGTTGCCGAGAGTGGCGGCCTGCCGCGCATCGTCAAGCCGAAGAGCGTCAAGGACGAAGCGACACGTCTGCTGCAGATAGCGGCGGAGGTCGAGCACGCGCTGATGGTGCAATACCTGTATGCCGCCTTCACGCTTGGCCCCAATGCAGATCCAAAGTACCGCAGCGACCTTGTTCTTATTGCCAAGCAGGAAATGGGACATTTCGTTACGGTTCAGAACCTGCTTCGCCTGCTGGGCGCCCCTCCGCATCTTGACCGGGACGATCTTCTGCCGGGCTCGGGCCAGGAGCCGGCGACGTTTATGCTGGAGCCCGTGACACTCAATTCGCTGGCGAAATACACCATCATCGAGTCACCGCTCAACGAGCAGATCACCGGCCAAAACAAAGACATATACAAGCGAGCCGAAGCGCGAATCGATGCCAAGTCGCTGAAGCAACTCAATCACGTCGGTGCGCTGTATGCCGCCATCTACTGGCTGTTCATGGAGACGGACGAAGCGGAGCCGGACGAACCATGGCCGCTGGATCCCGACGAGATATTGCGACAGAACCCGGACCTGAAGGGCAGGCATCTCGCGAAAACGGATTTCGCCGATCCGCAGGAAGTTTCTGCGCTAATTACAACCCGGAACGACTGGGGCGGCCCAAGCTCGATTTTCGTGGATGAAACGACTGACCGAAAGACCGCCAAACTGGCGCTGTTCAAGATTTCCTCGCAAGGCGAGGGCGTCAGCGACGCCCCTGGAAGCATTTCGCACTTTCAAAGATTCCTCCGCCTGTTCGCGGCCGCCGAGCAACAGGCGCCCGACATCATAAACATTCCGGCCGAGAAATCGACATCCGCTGCGAACGAGACTGCCCGACAAGTGATGGAGTTCTTCAACACCCGTTACCAGATTCTGCTGCTGCTGATCGATGTCACTCTCCGCATTCCCAACGGCGACGCAAGCTTGCGTCCGACATTCTCCGGTCTGGCCGTTACCGAGATGCAACTGGGCGTCAGGGATATCGCAAAGGCCATGTTGAAGCTGGTAGCCGGACCGACAAACGGCCCGGTGGCACCGCCTTTCGAACTGCCGGGCGGAGCCTGGCCCGAAGATTCCTTGCCGGACATCGGCGCGGGCGTCAAACGTCTCAATCGCCTCCTCGCGCAATCAAGCAAGCTGGATGCGGCCCTCCGTGAAACGCCGCCCGGACTGATGGTGGAGGAGTTGGATCTCCTCAAGGGCCAGGATGCTGGCATTGAGGAAGCAATCGGCAATTTGGCAGGTTCATGAGTACAGGAGGCATCCGTTATGGCCAAGGTCTTCAAGATTCATCCCGCCGTCGGAGTCGCGCGGGTCGGCGATCATCCCGACGCTTTCTTTGTCGGACCTGAACTCTCGTGCGCGCCCGAACTGGATGGCGCCTCGGCAATCCCGGGGGTGTCGCCGGTCGATCTTGATGCAAACGGCAAGGACGTGGCTTTCACGGCGTACAAGAAAGACGGGCATATTCGCCGCCAGGGCGCGCGCTTTCGCATCTTCTCCTATGAACAAGGCGCGGGAGGCGCCCTGACCGACCCGCGCGAGATCACCGCCGGTCCCAACGTGGAAATCACCTGGACGGTCGAACTGTGCAACCGCAAGGCTGCATGGGATCAGCGCATCGGATTGCCGGGAAGCCGCAACGACGATGTGACCGATCGCACCAAGCTGGTCGTCGGACCAATCAAGCGTTCGGTCGCCGGAGCGCGCAAGTCCAGCGATGCTTTCATGGGCAAGTTCTTCGGGCATGCCGCGCAGGCCAAAGACGTCGATCTCGGCATGTTGAAAACCGACGCCGATGGTCGCCTGATCGTTCTCGGCGGATTCGGGCGTGCCTTCAGCGATGGTACGGATCCGAACCTCACCTCCGGCAATTTCGGAAACCGCGACGGCTGGACCGACGATGTTTCCGATGGTCCTGTCACCGCGCAAGTGAAGATCGACGGCCAGACGGTCGTCGTGACCGGCGCCGCACGCGTCGTCGTCGGACCGCCGGACTTTGCTCCGGGCATCGGACAGCCGGTCACGTTATTCGACACGATGCGGCAAGTCGCCGCGTCGCTCGGCGTGCCCAATCCGACGCGTCCGTCCTACAGCCGCGACGTGTTGCCGATCCTCAGCCGCTGCTCGAACTTGCGCTGGACCCACGCCAACGGCCTTTGGCGAAAGATCGCAAAGATGATCAACAACGACTGGGCCGGACTGAGCGACAAGACTGACAACGACACGGTTGCGCTTCGCCAGAAGATTGCCAACGAACTGTCCGGCGAGTTACCCCTGATCTATACCGAAGACCCCGACAGGGCGATGGTCACCCTCACCAATGTTCAACGGTCGACGTTGACTTTGTGGGCTGCGGGCACCTTCAACCGCGATTTCAGTTCGCCTGTGAAACCTTCGCTGGCAAATCCGGAAGATCTCGACCGCGGTCAAATCGATCACGCAGTCGGGGCAGGTTTCTACCCCGGGATCGAGGCTGGCGATCGCACCAGGGACAAGAGCATCTACGCCGAGCCGTTCCGCCTGAAGCCGGACCTGGCGGCGGGACATCTGACCGAACAGATGGCGGTGCCATGGCAGTCCGATTTCGTCGCCTGCCGGACCGAATGGTGGCCTGCGCAACGGCCCGATCTGGCGCCGCAGAAATCGGATCCCGACGGCATCTTCCCGCAATGGACCAGCGGACTGGTTTCAACCGTCCCGGACATGATCAAGAACATGCCGAAGCTCGGCTATATCAAGCCGATGAAAGTGGCCGGAAAGGACATCCACGCCGAGGACGAGCGCATTCCGCCGCGCCCGTAGATCGTGGCTCGTTCCGAAATCAGTGACGTCGCGATCGTCGGCGGCGGCCCTGCCGGACTGAGCGCGGCGATCGCGCTCGCGCACGGCGGCGCAAACGTTGCGCTGTTCGATGCGACGCCGGCCGCGCGCCGCATCCGGCGCATTGAGACGCTGCAGGCGCGGCTTCGACCCGCACTGAGCCGGATCGGCGCCGGGGGCGCGATCGAGGCGGCCGACGCGATCGCGTCGCCCGAGGTTGCAAGCCTGTGGGCTGACCCCTCGCCGTACGAACGGCCGAGCATCATCGATCCCTGGGGACCCGCGATTCATGTCGAGCGTGGCACGTTCCGCTCGGCACTTGCGGAGGTCGCGGCCGCCGCGGGCGTGCGCCTGTTCTGCGGAGCACGGGCCCGCGCGACTGCGGAGCATAAGGGCTGGCGACTGACTTGCGGAACTCGCGCCGTCGTCGAAGCTCCGTTCCTGATCCTGGCCACCGGCCGCGATGCGCTGCCGATCGCCGCCCCCGTTGCCCGCCATTCGGTGGACCGGCTGGTTGCCGTGTTCGCACAGGCGAGGCACCGCCACGGCGATCGCGATTCGCGGCTGGTTGTTGAGGCTGCCCATAGCGGCTGGTGGTATCGCTGTCCTTCGCCGCAGGGATTCCAGATCGTATTCCTGAGCGATGCCGATCTGGTGCGTGCGGCGGCCCGCGCGGCCGACGACTGGTTCATGAACTTCCTTGCCGCGACGGAAATCGGGAAGGGCATGATCGTCGATGATCCGGTGCGGATGGTCGCTGCCGACACCTATTGCCGCGAGGCCGTGACCGGGCACGAGGTCATCGTGATCGGCGATGCCGCGATGGCCGGCGATCCGCTGGCAGGAGTTGGGGTGACCTGGTCGGTGACTTCGGGCCTGCGTGCGGCAGAAATCGTCCTCGGTTGCGGCAAGGATCGCGAGACTGCGCTGGCCGAATATTCGAATGCCGTATCGGCTCGGTTCCAGGAATTCCTGAGTACGCGGTCTGCCATGTACGGTCGCGTGACGCGGTGGCCCAATTCCTTGTTCTGGTCGCGTCGCGGCTGAAACCCGTTCGCCCCCTCACTCGTCCCGATACACCTTCTCGCGCTTCTCGTGCCGCTCCTGGGCCTCGACCGAGAGCGTCGCGATCGGGCGGGCTTCGAGCCGCTTCAGCGAGATCGGCTCGCCGGTTTCCTCGCAATAGCCGTAGGTGTTGTCCTCGATGCGCTGCAGCGCGGAGTCGATCTTGGAGATCAGCTTGCGCTGGCGGTCGCGGGCGCGCAGTTCGATGGCGCGATCCGTCTCCGAAGAAGCGCGGTCGGCCAGATCCGGATGATTGACGTTTTCTTCCTGCAGCGTCTGCAGCGTGATCCGCGATTCCCGTAAAATTTCGTCCTTCCATGCCAGCAGCTTGGTGCGAAAATAATCGCGCTGGCGGTCGTTCATGAAAGGCTCTTTTTCGGTGGGTCGATAGTTTTTCAACTTTTCCAAGGTCAGCCCATCTGTACGTGCAAGGCGGCCGGAAAACGCTCCGTCCGCGCGCGCCTTATATAGCGGCCTCCTGTGACAGACAATATCGCCCGAAGCCGGAAAAACCGCCTATCTCAGGGTTTCACCCCAGGAACCTGTCGATAAATGGCGCCGGCTCAGAACTGCCCGGCCTTGGCCAGTTCGACCTCGACCCGCAGTTCGATCTCCGACAGCACGGCATCGAGGCCGGGGTCGCCGGAGGTGGATTTGAGGTTGGCGGCGGCATCGCGCAGCCGGTTCACCGTGGAGGCGTCGAAGTTGCCCGACAACAGCCCGATCTTGAGGTCGTCGAGCACGTCAAGCGCGCCGCGGCCGCGCGCCACCGAGCGCTTGCGGCGCTCCACCGGGTCTTCGATGCCCTGCATCGCCAGCAGCGCGTCGATGTTGCCAGCCGCTTTTGGCGCGGCGGCGGAGCGGGTTTCCGGCGCCGCAAGGGTGTCCGGCAGTGCAAAACCGCTGGAGCCGGCGCGCCGGGCGGAAGCCGCCGGCGTGCCGAGAGTTGTGCCATTCGGTCCGTAGATTCGCATCGCGATGCCCAAAAATGCCCAGCCGGAGCTTCGTCCGTTTATGGTTAAGGCGAAGTAAACGGCCCGGCAAAATCTGCCGCTGGCGGCAACTTCGCCGCCCTTCGGTGCCATCCTCCGGCGATCGCGTTTTGTCAATTATTCAATCTAGTCAATTACTTAAGCGCCCTGACTGCGATGGCACAGCGCTCGCATGGTTAATGCCGGAGCAACTTCATGTGGGAGCGTGAAGTCCGTATCCGCCAGACCTCAGCGGGGAGCAGAGGATGCCAGTTACGCGTACGGCAAGAATATTCCGGATAGCCGGCGCGGTGCTCGCCGCGCTGATGCTGTGGGTGACTGCGGCCAGTGCTGCTTCGCGGATCAAGGATCTCGCCAATATCGAAGGCGTGCGGCAGAACCAGCTGATCGGCTACGGCCTCGTTGTCGGCCTCAATGGCTCCGGCGACACCCTGAACAACATCCCCTTCACCAAGCAGTCGCTGCAGGCGATGCTGGAACGCATGGGCGTCAACATCCGCGGCGCCACCATCCGCACTGGCAATGTCGCCGCCGTCATGGTCACCGGCAACCTGCCGGCGTTTGGCACCCAGGGCACAAGGATGGACGTCACGGTGTCGGCGCTGGGCGATGCCAAGAATCTGCAGGGCGGCACCCTGCTGGTCACCCCCCTGCTCGGCGCCGACGGCAACGTCTATGCGGTGGCGCAAGGCTCGGTCGCGATCGGCGGCTTCCAGGCCGAGGGCCAGGCCGCCAGCATCACCAAGGGCGTGCCGACCGTCGGCCGCATTGCCAACGGCGCCATCATCGAGCGCGAGATCGAGTTCGCGCTGAACCGGCTTCCCAATGTGCGCCTCGCGCTGCGCAATCCGGATTTCACCACTGCAAAGCGCATCGCGGCCGCGGTCAACGATTTCCTCGGCACCAAGACCGCCGAGCCGATCGATCCCTCGACGGTGCAGCTGTCGGTGCCGGCGGAATTCAAGAGCAATGTCGTCGCACTGCTCACCGAGATCGAGCAGCTGCAGGTCGAGCCGGATCTGGCGGCAAAAATCATCATCGACGAACGCTCCGGCATCATCGTGATGGGCCGCGACGTCCGCGTCGCCACCGTCGCGGTGGCGCAGGGCAATCTCACCGTGTCGATTTCCGAAAGCCCGCAGGTCAGCCAGCCGCAGCCGTTCGCGCGCGGCCGCACCGTGGTGACGCCGCGCACCTCGATCGGCGTCAGCGAAGACGGCAAGAAACTGGCGCTGGTGAAAGACGGCGTCTCGCTGCAGCAGCTGGTCGACGGCCTCAACGGATTGGGCATCGGCCCGCGCGATCTGATCGGCATCCTGCAGGCGATCAAGGCGGCCGGCGCGATCCAGGCCGACATCGAGGTGATGTGATGCAAAGCGGTTTGATCAATTCCAGCATGCCCGCCAAGGCGACGATGCCGATGCTCAACGGCCGCCCGGACTACGCGCTCTCGGACGCGCTGAAGAAAGTCTCGCCGCAGGCGCAGCTCAAGGCGAAAGGCGCCGCGCAGGATTTCGAATCCGTGTTTTTGAATTCGATGTTCTCGCAGATGACGTCCGGCATCAAGGGCGAAGGCCCGTTCGGCGATACGCCGGGCACCGGCGTGTGGCGCTCGATGCTGACGGAAGAGTATTCAAAGTCCTTCGCCAAGGCCGGCGGCGTCGGCATTTCCAACGACGTCTACCGCACGCTTATTCTGCAGCAAGCCAATCGCGCCGGCTGATCAGGAGACCGACATGAGCCCTCCGCTTCTGCGCCAGCCGCTGCCGGCAGCCATTGCACTCCCGGCGACGCCCGCCGACGCCCGCAAACTCGCGGAAGGGCTGATGGAAGTGATGAGCGCGCTGCTGGGCGTGATCGAGCGCGAGACCGAACTGGTCCGCGCCGGCAAGGTGCGCGAGGCGATGGCGCTGGAGGGCCAGAAAACCGAACTGTCGCGCCGCTATGTCGGCACCATCGCGCATCTGAAAAGCAGCCAGAGCTATCTGGCCCGCGCCACGCCGGACCTGCTCACCGCGCTGCACCGCCATCACGACACCTTCCGCGCCATGCTGCAGGTCAATCTTACCGTGCTGGCCACGGCGCATGCGGTGTCCGAAGGCATCGTGCGCGGCGTCAACACCGAGCTGCAGCGCCGCAACGTGCCCAACACCTACACCGCGGCCGGACAGCGCGCGGCGCCAAGCCCGCGGAATATTTCGCCGCTGGCGGTGAGCCGGTCGTTGTAGAAATCCAGTCGGAGCGCGCAACGCGCTCTGCTCGGCTATGACATCTCGGCCTGGTCGATGGCTCCGGACCGAGCGCGCGAGCCAGCGCGCCGCAGCTCACCTTGCGGCCAGCTTGCTTCTTTCCGCGCCTGCAGTACCATCGCCCCGGCAATCGTCGCTCGACCAGGCAATTTCTTGGCACGGGAGCCCACATGGTGGATTCCACCGACGACCAGAACCTCAACGCGTTTTGGCAGCAGATGCTCTCTGGCGAGCATCCTGCGTTGCGCCGTGGCCGTAAAATGATGCGCCTGCTGTCGCCCACCGCCGGCGACCGCTGCCGCCTGTGCTGCGTGGGGTTCGACGGTTTCACCGCACCTGCGTTCCGTCTGATCGGCTTCGGGCCATGGCGGCGCAATCCGCACTTCTGCGGGCAGTGCGAGAAGGTGCTGGCCAAGGAGCGCGGCGGCGCGGAGATCGAGATTGCAATGCTGTACGCCGACGTGCGCGGCTCGACCCAGCTTGCCGCGGGCATGCGTCCGGCCGAATTCGCCGCGCTGATGCAGCGCTTCTTCCAGATCGCGATGAAGGTGTTCACCAAAACCGATGCCGTGGTGGACAAGATGGTGGGCGACGAGGTGATCGGCCTTTATCTCCCGGGCTTCACCGGCTCCGACTATCGCCAGCGCGTGGTTGCGGCCGGACTACAGCTTCTGCGCGCCACCGGACACGCCGATCCCGCGGGTCCATGGCTCTCGATCGGCGTCGGCGTCCATAGCGGCAAGACCTTCGTCGGCTCGATCGGCGTCGAGGGCGGCAACTATCAGTTCGCCGCCCTTGGCGACCCGATGAATTTCTGCGCGCGGCTCGTCGCGGCCGCCAAGGGCGGCGAGATGATCATGAGCGAAGCGGTATGGAAGGATGTGTCTGCCGAAACTGCGGCCGAGCCGTGCAGCCTGGAGCTCAAGAGCTATGCGGAGCCGGTCAAGGCCTATGTCACGCGAGTTATGCCGCCGTAACGCGCCATCACGACACCTTCCGCGCCATGCTGCAGGTCAATCTCACCGTGCTTGCGACCGCGCACGCGGTGTCGGAAGGCATCGTGCGCGGCGTCAACACCGAGCTGCAGCGCCGCAACGTGCCGAACACCTACACCGCGGCCGGACAGCGCGCGGCACCAAGCCCGCGGAATATTTCGCCGCTGGCGGTGAGCCGGTCGTTGTAGGATTCGCCCGGCGTTCCCGCAGAATATCTCGCCCCGGGCGCTGAGCAGGTTGTTGTAGGTCTCACCGGGAAACGGCGCTGTTCACAAGCCATTGCAGCGACAGTTCCGCCATGTCCGCTTTACCTCCAATAGGGGACATGCACGGCCACAGGCGAGATGTCCGCTAAGTGTCAGAAGCAGACATGCCGCCAAGGCATTCGCGGACGAAGCACCGGTTTCCAGAAACTCAAGAAATGCCCTCGGGGTTGTTCTGCCCTGGAAGTTCGGCGCGGCAATGTGGCCGTATTGGCTTGTCCCGCAATCCCGCATAGACTTTCACCACAACAGCCGCATCGGCTGAAAAAAAGCATTCTTCGGGGGAGGTTTCGTATGCACAGGACGAAGGTAAGCGCCTGTTTGGCGCGCAAAGTATCGGCGGCGTTGCTATTGACGGCTTTGCCGATCGCGGCTGTGGCGCAGACCGCTCCGGCGGCCCCGCCGGTGAAGCTCGGGATTGTAACCTTCCTGACCGGACCGGCCGCCGGCCCGTTCGGCATTCCCGGCCGCAACTCTGCTGAAATCATGATCGAAATGCTCAACGCTGGCAAAGTGCCTGCACCCTATGCGACCGTCGGTCTCGGCGGCGCGCCGATCGTGCCGAAGTTTGTCGACGAAGCCGGTTCCTCAGCAAATCAGGTCACTGAATTCCGCAACCTCATTCAACGCGACGGCATGAATGCCGTCGTGGGATATATCTCGTCGGGTAATTGCCTGGCGGTGGCTCCGGTTGCCGAGGAGTTGCAGGCGCTGACGGTGTTCTGGGATTGCGGAACGCCGCGGATCTTCGAGGAAAAGCCGCTCAAATACGTATTCCGGGCGACGCCGCATGCCACCATGGATAACGTCGCGGCCGCTCGCTACGTCCTGAAGAAATTCCCCGAACTGGCTTCGTTTTCAGGCATCAACCAGAACTACGCCTGGGGGCAGGACAGCTGGCGTGATTTTGTCGCCGCCATGAAGGCGCTTGCGCCAAAGGCGACCGTCGACAAGGAGTTGTTGCCAAAATTGTTCGCAGGCGAATTCGGCGCGGAAATTTCGGCGCTACTGACCACCAATTCCAAAGTGGTGCATTCCAGTTTCTGGAACGGCGATCTCGAAAGCTTTATCGTCCAGAACGGCGCGCGCGGTCTGCCGGCGCGGTCCACGATGGTCTATACGGCGGGTGAGACGGCCATGTTCCGGCTCGGCGCCAAGATTCCCGATGGCACCATCATTGGCGCCCGCGGCCCGCATGGCGTGATGGCGCCCGACACTCCCCTGAACAAATGGTTCCGCGGGGTTTACGAGGATCGCTTCGCCACGGCGCCGACCTATCCGGCCTATCACATGGCGCAGTCGATCCTCGGGCTCAAGTCAGCCTGGGACAAGGCGGCGGCGGCCAAGAGTGGTCAGCAACCCGCGATCGACGATGTGATAAAGGCGTTCGAGGGTCTCGAGTTCGAAGGACCGAGCGCCAGGATCCGCATGGCGATCGGCAACGGCCACCAGGGCATCGCCGATATCGCCTATGGCAGTTTCCGTTTCAACAAGGCGGAGAACAAAGCCGAAATCGTCGATATCGTGCGCTATCCCGCCGAGTGCGTGAATCCTCCGGCCAACATGACCTCGACGGCGTGGCTTGAGGCCGGCATGCCCGGAGCCAAATGCAACTAGGCGCCGCACGATCGCCTGCAGCCGGCGACGCCGGCTGCAGCTTGGCCGCATTTCACGATGTAAGGGACGGCATCCGGTGATTACAGTTATCGCCATCTTCACCGATGGCCTGGTTTATGCCGCCTGGCTGTTTGTCGTCGCCATCGGCCTGACGTTGATTTTCGGCGTCATGAAGATACTGAATGTCGCCCACGGCGCGTTCTATGCCTTCGGCGCCTATGCGGCGGCAACCGCGATCGGTCTGTATTTCGACCGTGGCTGGCCGGTGGTCGGAGGCTATCTGGCGATTGCCACGGCCGCGATCGCCATCGGCCTGGTGATGGGCTACATCCTGGAGCGGGTGTTTCTCCGCCGCGTCTACGGCAGGGATGAAGTCGTCGTCGTCCTCATCACTTACGCGCTGTTCCTGATCCTGGAGGACGTGCTGATTCTGATCTGGGGCACCGACGGCCGATCGGCATATCAGCCCTATACCGAGGCCGGCAGCTTCACGGTCGGCGGTTTGCCGCTATCGGTCTACGACATCTGTCTGGTCGGATTTGCCGGCTTGCTGGCGATTGCGGCCTCCTACACCATCAAGAAGACAACCTTCGGACGGCTGTTGACGGCCGTGATCTACGATCGCGAAACCGCCGCCGCGTTCGGCGTCGATGTCTCCCGGGTCTATACCGTGACGTTTCTGGTCGGCGCGGTGCTGGGCGCGCTCGGCGGCGCGTTGACCGCTCCCAAGATATCGGTGACCCCGGGCCTCGGCGTTGAGGTCATCGTGCTGGCCTTCGCGGTGGTGGCGATCGGCGGAATGGGCTCGATGGAGGGCGCGCTGGTCGGCGCCCTGATCGTCGGGTTGTTCCGCGCCGGCACCGTGCATCTGATACCGCAACTCGAATTGTTCTCGATCTACGCGGTGATGGCGCTGGTCCTCGTGTTCCGCCCGCAGGGCCTGTTCAGTCGCGCCCAACCGAGAAAAATCTGATGACCGGACTTCGCATTCTCGTGGGCGCTGTGGTCCTCGGTGGATTGGGAGCGGCCGCGCCGTTCACGCCGCTCTGGTTGATTTCGCTGGTGACCCTTGCGATGTCCACCGGGCTCGTCGTCTGTGGTCTCATCATCCTGTGGCGCGGCGGCCTGGTGCCGTTCGGCCAGGCACTGTTCTTTGCGACCGGGGCCTACACGGTGGCCCTGTCGGGGCGCTGGTTCGGGGTGACGGACGTGTTCCTGCTGATTGCGCTGGCGGTGATCATGGCGGCGCTGGTGGCTTTTGTGGTCGGTTTCCTGCTCGCGCAGTACCGCGAGATCTTTTTCGCCATGCTCAGCCTGGCGCTGTCGATGATCCTGTACGGCGTGCTGGTCAAATCCGAGACGCTGGGGTCGACCGACGGCATCAATGTGGCCCAAGCCAGCTTTTTCGGCATGAAGCCGCGCGGTCCCGGCTACACCTT
The DNA here is from genome assembly GCA_963710045.1 of uncultured Alphaproteobacteria bacterium. Classification (GTDB taxonomy): domain Bacteria; phylum Pseudomonadota; class Alphaproteobacteria; order Rhizobiales; family Xanthobacteraceae; genus Bradyrhizobium. The sequence continues at coordinate 257,742 of CAVPZO010000077.1, forward strand.
CGCACTGTTCTGGCTGGCGCTTGGCATGGTGTTCTCCGCCTGGGTAGGCGTCTCGGCCTATCTCGGGTCGGTTGCCGGCCAGCTTGCCGGGGCCATCCGCGACAATGAAATTCGCGTCGAATATCTCGGCATTTCCGTGACCAGGCTGGTGCACCTGAAGTTGACGATTTCGGCGGCGCTGGCGGGCGCCGGCGGCGCTTTGGCGGCGCTGTCGATCAGCCATGTCGATCCGCAGATGGCCTATTGGACCACGTCCGGCGGATTTGTGTTCGTGACTATCCTCGCCGGTGCGGCATCGGTTCCGGCGGCATTTCTGGGTGCGCTGCTGTTCGAGATCGTGCGCACCATCGCGGTGGCCCTGCTACCGGGGGGCTGGCAATTGATCCTCGGATCGGTGCTGCTGCTGACGATCCTGTTCGTGCCCGAGGGGCTCGGCTCCCTGATGATCCGCAAACGCGCCGCCGTTTCCGAGAAGGGGGCGGCATGAGCGCGCTGCTTTCCGTCAAGGGTCTCGAAAAGACCTTCGGTCAGGTCGTCGCCGCCCGCGATATCAATGTCGACGTGCCGCAGGGGCAAACGGTGGGCATCATCGGCGCCAATGGCGCCGGCAAGACCACGTTCGTCAACATGATCACCGGCCATCTGACGCCGTCGGGCGGCACGATCCAGTTCGAAGGCAGGGACATCACTGGGGTGCCCTCGCGCAAGATCATGCGGCTGGGCATCGCGCGCTCCTTCCAGGTGGCGCAGGTTTTTCCGACCTTCAGCGTGTTGGAGAACCTGTGCGCGGCAACCGCGATCGCCCGTTCCGGCAGCTCCGTGGTCGGTGCGGCGCTGTCGCGTTTTGTCTCGGCCGAAACATCAGCCGATGCCGAAAAGGCGCTCGACCAGTTCCAGATCGCCCAGTTCCGCGACGCGCTGGCGTCAACGCTGCCGCAGGGCGTGCGCAAGCTGCTCGACATTGCGATGGCGACAGCGGGCAATCCGCGCGTCCTGCTGCTCGACGAGCCGACCAGCGGGATCAGCCTGGAGGAGAAGTTTAGCCTGATGGATGTCATCATGGGTGCGTTGAAGGCGCGCGGTACCACCATCCTGTTCGTTGAGCACGATATGGAAATCGTGCAGCGGTTCGCCGACCGCGTGCTGGCGTTCTACGACGGCACCGTGATCGCGGACGGGTCGCCCGCAGAGGCGCTGGGCGACGAGCGGGTGCGCGAGTTCATCACGGGAACGCTGATCCGGTCGAAGGATGGCAAGCTCAGCGCCGGCAGGGCATCCCATGCTTGAGGTATCCGCGCTGCACGTCTCGATCGGCGCCATCGAGATCATCCGCGACGCGCAACTGTCGCTCGGCGAGCGGCAGTTCTCCGGCCTGATCGGGCGCAATGGCGCAGGCAAGACAACCCTGATGCGGGCATTGATCGGAGCACTGCCGGCGCGGGGCATTATGACACTGGACGGCCTCGATCTGCTGGCGGAACCGGCGCATCGCCGCGCGGCGCTCGGGCTCGGTTACATGCCGGAAGATCGGCGTCTCGTGCCGGAATTCGCAGTTGAGGAAAACATCCTTCTGCCGGCTTTGGCGACCGGTTCGACAGATGCGCGAGAACGTCTTGAGCGCATCTACGCGCTGATGCCCGAGGTTGCAAACTTCCGGCGCCGCCGCGCCCTGGAACTCTCCGGGGGCCAGCAGAAAATGGTCGCTCTCGCCCGCGCATTGATGGCAGGGCGCCGTTTGCTCGTCCTGGACGAGCCGTTCGAGGGCCTGGCGCCCGCGCTGGCGCGCCGCCTCGGCGAGGTTCTCTCAAACCTCAAGAGCGAGGGGGTATCGGTCTTGATGTCGGAATCCAACGAGAACTCATGTCATCGATCTTCTCGATCGCACCTTCCGCATCGAGCGCGGCGCGGTCGTCGCGGGCTGACGAAGCGGACACGGCCCGGGCAGTTAACCCGCCATCGCGGCAACATCGGAATCGGCGGATTACGCTTCGCTGATCCGCCCTACTGCTTCATTCGATCACTTCGTCGGCGCGGGCGAGCAGCGTCAGCGGCAATTCGAGCCCCAGAGCTTTTGCCGTCTTGAGATTGACGATCAGATCGAATTTGGTCGGCTGCTGCACCGGAAGGTCGCCGGCGCCGGCGCCGCGCAGGATCTTGTCGACGTAGTCGCCGGCGCGGCGGAACAGGTCGGTGAAGTTTGCGCCATAGGACATCAGGCTTCCGGCTTCGACGTATTCACGGGTCCCGGAAATCGTCGGCAACCTTGCCGTCAGCGCCAGGGCGTTGATGCGGGCGCGGTTGGTGTTGAACAGCGGGTCGGTCTGAACGTACAGCGCATCGGCGCCGCCCTTGAGACCCTCGATCGCCGGCGCGAGTTCTTCGCTTCGCCGGATCTCCAGCACCGCGACTTCAAAATCGAGTTTCGGGATTGCGGCCTTGACCTCACCGACTTCGAGCGTCGCATTGGGGCTGTCGGCATTGATCAGGATCGCCAGACGACGAAGTCCCGGAATGGCTTCGCGCAACAGTTCGAGCCGCTTGCCGCCAGATCCGCCGATTGCAGCGATAGCCCGGTGACGTTGCCTCCGGGCCGCGCCAGGCTGGCGACGACGCCGATGCCGACGGGGTCTCCCACCGCCGCAAATACGATGGGAATCGCCTGCGTCGCGCGCTTTGCCGCGATCACGTTCAAGGGCGCATGCGTCACGATAATATCGGCTTTCAGTCCGACCAGTTCGGCAATCAGCTCGGGCGAGCGATCGAAACGCCCTTCGGCCCAGCGATATTCGATTCTGACGTTGCGGCCATCGACCCAGCCCAGTTCACGCAGCCGCTGCAGCAGCGCCGCGGTCGATTCGCGCTGCGCCGCAGGCGTGTTCGCGCCGAGAAATCCGATGACCTTCACCGGCGCTTGCGCGCGAGCGCCAAGAGGCCAGGCTGCAGCCCCGCCGATGAGAAGGATAAACTGTCGTCGTCGCATCTGGCCCCGCTATTGGCCCAATAGCGGGCACGGCATTCTCTAGCCTATGGCGGGGAAATCGCAAACGAGCAGAGCCGTAGGAGCAGTAGGGTGGGCAAAGGCGCTGTTTGCGCCGTGCCCGCCAGTTTTTAAATCCGTCTTCGCGCCGAAGGGTGGGCACGCTTCGCTTTGCCCACCCTACGCGCTGCTACCGCTCCCCATTCACCAGCCGATAGGCGCCGCGCTCGAAGGCGTCGTAGGTGGCCAGCGCCTTGGCGTCGGCGAACGGCAGATACTGCATCATGATCACGCCAGCGATGCCGCGCGCGGGATCGATCCAGAAGAAGGTGTTGTTGATGCCGCCCCAGCTGAGACTCCCGGGGGAGCGCTTGCCTTGCACCTGATCGGCCGTGATCAGGAAGCCGAGCCCCCATTTGTCGCGGCCGTCGGCGATGAAGGTGAAGTCGGCGCTGCGCGGCAGCGCGCTCTTGAGCGCGGGCACCGAGACCGCGCCGATATGGTTCTGGCCCATCAGCGCCACCGTCTCGGGCTTGAGCACGCGCGCGCCGTCGAGCGCGCCGCCATTGAGCAACATGCGCACGAAGCGCCCGTAATCCTCGCGGTCGAGGCAAGGCCGCCGCCGCCGATCGGCGCCGCGATGGTGAGCCCGGGTTGCGGCTTCTGCAGCTCGATGGCGCCGTCCATGCGCTCGCCGGCGCGCTGCTGCTGCGCGACCAGGCGCGGCCCTTTCGCCTCCGGCACGTTGTAGGAGGTGTCATCCATCTTCAGCGGGGCAAAGATGTGCTGCGCGGAAATAATCCTCCAGCTTCTGGCCGGACACCGTCTCGACCAGCCTGCCGCAGACATCGGTAGTGGTGCTGTAGTGCCAGCGCTCGCCCGGCTCGAACAGCAGCGGCCCGCCGAACGGATAGTTTTCGCCCGCGCGCGGCTTGAAATCGCGCCAGGTCGCGCTGGTGAACGCGATACGCCAGGCCGGAGGTGTGGGTCAGGAAGTGCTTGACCGTCGGCGGCCTTCGCTGCCGGGCGGAGCTGTGTAGGCGCCGGTCGCCGGGTCGAACAATTCGAACGACTTTCAGTGTCGGCGAGCTCCGGCAGGTATTTTTCGGCCGGATCGTCGAGGCCGATGCGGCCCTGCTCGACCAGCTGCATCAGTGCGACCGACGTGACCGGCTTGGTCATCGAGGCGATGCGGAACATCGCGTCAGCGGCGAGCGGGCGGCCGGTCGCGACATCCGCCACGCCGAACGCGCCCTGATAAAGCACGCGCTCGCGGTCGGTGACCAGCGCGACCACGCCCGGCACATCCTTGCGCCTCGACCGCGCCGCGCAGGCTGGCGTCGAGGGCTGCGCTGCCCGGTGAATTTTGCGCGCTGGCGGTGCCTGCCAGCGCAGTAATTGCAACGCCCATGGTGAAGACAATTCCGGCGGTCGTTCAATTCATGGAAGCCTCCCTGTTGCATATAGCAATTCTAAATTGGCCACGCTTGCTATAAACACGCAAGACACTGCCGATAAAATGCATGGAGCTGCCGTAACCCGATGGGCCCGATGACACCGACGCCGGAGCAGCGCGACCAGTTGTTCAAGGATTTTGCGCGCGCGCTGTTCAAGAACGATCTGCAAGCACTCTACCAGGCGGTTTCACCGGGATTTCGTGTGGAGCTATTTCGACGGGGTTTCGACGTCACGGCAACTGGCCAGCCGTGAGGCCATCGCGGCGCATCTGGCCGAGCAGAAGGCCGTTTTCTCCACGCAGCGCTATACCGACGTGGTCTATCACCATTTGCCCGAGCTGACGTTCATGACGTTTGCCGTCAGCGAAACACTGCGGACCAGCGGCGCGGAACGGCAGCAGCGCGGCGTCGAACGTTACACCTTCAAGCTCGGCAAGATCGCCACCAAGGACGTCTATCGCAAGCCGTGTTGATCGGGCCATGAAACTCAGCACCTAGCCCGTAGGGTGGGCAAAGGCGCACCTGGCGCCGTGCCCACCATTTTTGAAATCGAACGTCTTTGCGCTGAATGGTGGGCACGCTTCGCTTTGCCCATCCTACGGGATACGTTTGCTTCGATAAAGTCATCGCGCAACAAGGCCCCCTGCGTAACAGCCGCTTTCGATTTCGTCGATCAGCGACGGCCTGCTTGGGCGCCAGCCGAGCTCTGCCCTGGCGCGGACCGCGCGGACCGGCTGTTGGAGCCCATCGTGTTCTGCGCCGTGCCCTCACCCATTCGCGTGACGCCTCCTCCAGCGACATGGCCCAGTGCCGCCGTCGACGCCGAGCCTGCGATTGATCGCCTCGCACACCTGCCGCATCGAATTCTCGCCATTCTCGGCAAAATAGAATGCGCCTGCCGGGGCCGATGCCAGCGCGAGAACATAGAGCTCGACCAGATCGTCGATGTGCACGTTCGACCAGATGTTTTCACCTGGGCCATAATGCCTGGCGCCGCCGGCTTTTTTCGCCAGCTCAATCAGCAGCGGGACCTGCATGCTGTGTTTGTCCGGTCCCTGGCTGATGCCGTAAATCAGGCTTGGGCAAATGATGATCGGGCGAACGCCTTTCGCCTTGAAGGACAGGATCTGCTCGTTCAATGCGACGCGCGCGGCGCGACCGCTCGATGGCGTGAAAGGCGTGTCCTCGCCGAAAATCGCATCGACGCGCTGTCCGGCCGATTGTGTCCCGACAATGCTGGAGCCTGAGGTGTGAATGTAGGTTTTACCCGTGCCCTCGAGCGCCTGCAGCAGTGCCTGCGCGGACGGCGCATGGTCGGCATTTGCCGCATTGATCACGGCGTCGGCGCGCACCGCGGCAGCGCGCAGAATTTCGGCATCGTCAAGCGTGCCATGGACCGGCGTGATGCCCAATCCTGCTACCTGCTCCGCACTCGCCTCCGAGCGCACCAGCCCGGAAACCTCGTGCCCCGCGGCGGCGAGTGCTGCGGCGACCGATCCGCCGATATAGCCTGACGTTCCCGTAACGAAGATCCGCATGATTTGCCTTTCGAGGTTCGGTCAGATCACTATTTGCGCGTGCCGTCCTCGATGATCTGGACGACGCGCGACAGGTCCTGCTGTGCGCGGCCCTGAAAGACGCCGTGCTTCAGCACCAGCCGCACCGCCTGGCTCACCCACATCGGAACGCCGAGTTCTTCACCTTGCGCGATGGCGAGATCGACGTCCTTCATGAGTATTTCGATGGTCGCGCCGAAGTCGAAGTGCGTGGCAGTACGGTTTCGGGGAAGATGTGCATCGTCGCAAAATTGCGGCCGGTTCCATTGTTGAGAATTTGCAGCATGGCGTCGTGTGGAATGCCGGCCTTGCCCGACATCGTCATCGCCTCCGACGTAGCGACAAGGGCGACGGCAAAGAGAATGTTATTGGTGAGCTTCATGGTCTGCGCGGACCCCGGCCTGTCGCCGGCAACGACGATCGTCTTGCCCCACGACTGGAACACCGGCATCAGGTCGGCGACCTTGGCCGGATTGCCGGACACCATCACGGCCAGGGTGCCGGCCTTGGCTCCCGCGACGCCGCCGCTGATCGGGGCATCGATGACGGTGACATCGGCGCTGCGCATTCCGTCTCGACCTCACGGATGAACGGGCCGCCGACCGTGCAGGTGTTGACCAGCGTCTTCAAGGCCTTCCCCGCGAGCAAGCCGTCGGGTCCGGAAAGCGCGCGCCGAAAGATCTCGAGCGTCGGCAGCGCGACAATGACCGTGTCGCAGGTGTCCGCCAATTGCTTCGGCGAGGCCGCCCGCCGCGCCTGACGCTCGAGCAGCGGGCGCATGGCGTCCTCGCGGACATCATGGACCCAGAGCTCGTGCCCGGCGTCGAGCAACTTGCCCGCCATCGGCTGACCCATGTTGCCGAGGCCAAGGTAGCCGATGCGCATCGTGTAACTCCCAGTGAAGGTGACGAGCACGCCGGCAGCGAGCCGTGGTCCCTGGTCACGGAATTGCGACGGAAAATCGCCTATGCACCAGGCTCTTGTAATCGGTCTGGTGTACTTCGACGATGGTGCCGTCAGGATCCTGCAGGAAGATCTGATACCAGCCACCCATCGCCCAAACGCCGTAGTCGGCGAATTGAATATTCTTCTCTCTCAGCATGGCCTTGAAGGCCTCGATATCGTCCGTACGAAACGCGATGTGACCGCGATCGACCGGATTGAGACTCTGTTTGGTCCGGAATGCGACGCCGAGATCCTGCGGCGAGATGTGAAACTCGGTCGTGCCATCGGTCAGAAACTCGACTTTGCCGTCGTAGCCCTGCGACTTGATTCGCGCGTCCTGGTAGCTTGGCACCGGCTTCATGTTGAACAGCGACCGGTAAAATTCCGCGACCGCGCCAACATCCTTGGTCGAATAGTTCACGTGATGGAGTTTCAGTTCCATGAATATTCCCTTTCTGTCGATCAGCCGTAGTAAGCGTAGCCCGCATGAGCGAAGCGATATGCGGGTCCGGCCAACCCGCATATCGCTTCGCTGATGCGGGCTACAGGCCCCCTCACGGCTCCATCTTGATCCCCGCGTCCGTGATCACCTTCCGCCAGCGCGCGATCTCCTCGGTGACGAAGGCGCGGAATTCGTCCGGCGTGCCGCCGACCGCGACGATGCCCTGCTCGACGAGTTTTGCCTGCAGCGCCGGATCGGCGAGCGCCTTCTTGGCCTCCGCGGAGACGCGGTCGACGATCTCCTTCGGGGTGCCGGCCGGCGCGATGATGCCGGCCCAGGTGCCGGAGACGAAATCCGGCACGCCCTGCTCGGCCATGGTCGGCACGTCGGACGCGGCCGGAATGCGCTCTTTCGCGGTGACGACGATCGATTTGGCCAGTCCGGAGCGGACCTGCGGCATCAGCGGGCCGACCACGTCGAACATCACATTGATGCGGCCGCCGATGACATCCTGCAGCGCGCCGGCGGTGCCCTTGTAGGGAATGTGCTGCATGTCGGTGCCGGTGCGGCTCTTGAACATCTCCATGGTCAGATGCGCCGCGGCGCCGACGCCGCTGGAGGCAAAGTTGAGCGTCGCCGGGTTTTGCTTTCGCCAGCGCGATCAGCTCCTGCACGTTGTTGGCCGGCAGCGAGGGATGCGCGATCATGATCAGGGGTGCGACGCTCATCAGCGAGACGTAGGAAAAATCCTTCAGCGTGTCGTAAGGCAGTTTTGGATTGAGCGTGGCGTTCACCGCATGCGCCGCGATCACGGTGCCGAAGGTGTAGCCGTCGGGTGCGGCCTTGGCGACGACGTCGGTGCCGATGATGGCGTTGGCGCCCGGCTTGTTCTCGAAGATGATGGGCTGGCCCAGCGCCTCGGAGATCTTGTTCCCGACCAGGCGGGCCATCAGGTCGGTGTAGCCGCCCGGCGTGTAAGGCACGATCATGCGGATCGGCCGGTTCGGCCAGCCTTGCGCCGATGCGCCGCCGGCGCAGGCGAGCACGATGGCAAGCGCCGCAAGAGCGCGGAATAAGATTTTCATGATGTTGTTCCCTCAACTGACCGGTGCGATCCGCAAGACCCACAGCCAGACTACAGCCTCGCCGGAGCAAAAATCCAGTATTGACTCAAATACTTGTTCCGCATGCGGAGATGACGCGGATGCATCATCGCCGCGCCGCCGCTCGATGTAGAACATTTGTTCTACATTATTTTATCTACATCCCGCAGACTGGGCATTTCAGGGGAGAGGCCGATGTCGACCGCAATGCCCCCGACGCCCAAGGTGACTGAAACCGATATCCTTCGGTTTCTCGCCGCGGCCCGCGAGACGATTGCCGCCGTCCCGGTTTGCTGGCTCGCCACCCGGTCATTGGAGAGCGGGACGAATCGCGGGCGGTCAATTCCTCGGCGGGGCCTGCCCGGATCCGATCCATGGACCCGGCATTTCATGGTCCGCAGAAGCTCGCGCAAAGTGGCGGAGATGCGCGCGGCGCCGCTGGTCACGCTTGCATTTCAACACCCCTCGGGCCAGCGCTACATCGCTCTCGGCGGCTCGGGCGACGATTATCGACGATGTCGCGGAAATGCGAACGATGTGGCCGGTGCGAGCTCGATGCGCATTTTCCGCCCGGCTTCGCGGACGCCAATATGGTCGTCATCCAGGTCGACGTCGACCGGATCGAAGTCCACGTCCGCGGCCCACGCCGGAGCCATTCAGGGACCGGACGAACGCTGCTGCAGCGTCAAGGCGCCGGGGCATGGCGTTTCATCCCCGCCTGGTGAGCATCCGCCAATGCCGCGCGCGGGCGAGGCCGGCGTTGCGGACGGTCGTGACACCGGCTGCGCGGGACGGGTCTTCCGTGCCCGGTAATCCGCAATGACAGCCCGATATGTTGCCCGGATGATGCGATCGATCAGCTAGGCGGCGGCGGCTCGCCGCGCAACAAATGCTGGCGCACGGCCGCGACGGGAAGTTCGGAAATCAGGAATTGCGCCAGGCGCATCTCGTCGCGGGCCTTCCTTGCCGAAGATCACCCGCGCCCATTTGCGGCGATCCGGCCTCCATGCGCCGGGTCATTTCGGCGACACGCTCGCTCAGTTGCGGCGGCCATTCGCCCTTCAAAAAATCCTTTCGGTCGTGAAGCAGCAGCAGGCGCACCTGGCCCGGATGGGTGGTGAACCCATGCCGGGGTATGGAGTGCTGCCCTTAACCCATCGCCAGCATCAGTGCTGCGCCAATCTCCGGTCTGGAATTCGAGCACGGCGCGCAGCCAAAGCGACCCCGAGCAGGACATCGCGCGAGGCGAAGCGGTGATAGAATGAACCGGTCGGCGATCCCAGCCGTTCGCTGACCGACGCAACCGTCACTCCCGACACGCCCCGCTCCGCCATGATGGCCAGAGCCGCTGCAAGGAAATCTTCCTGGCTGAACTTCGGGTGACCCATGTCATGAGAATTAAGTTATAGACGATGGAGTCAACATCTGACGTGACCCGGATGAGCGCAATCCAGTCCCATATCGCTGCACTCATGCGGTCTACGCTTTCAGGCCCGTGAGCATCGCCTTGACGATGGCCGCGATCTCGCGGCGCAAGACCTCGATCGGAACCGCAATGAGTTTCTGTTCCAGGCCGAGGCGACCATTCCGTGCACCGACGAGAAGAGGCTGCGCGCGGTCACGCCCAATTCGGCCGGTGAGCGATTCGGGAAAAGTGCGGCGAGCGGCGGAAGATGTGGCGGAACAAATTCATCTGCTCGTCGATCGCCCATTCCGGGAACGGCTTGCCGCGCTGCATGCGATGCTCGAACAGCGCACGCCAGAGTTCGATGTTTTCGGCGGCAAAGTCGCAATAGGCGACCGCAATGCGCAACAGTATCTCGTCCGGCGCGGCGGGGCCTTTGCTTCGACCGCCGTGAGCGCAGCATCCAGCCGTGGCAGCGTTCCGAGCCGACCCGCAGGATCAGATCGTCCATATCCTCGACGAGATTGTAGACCGCGCCGTTGGCGACGCCGATGTCGCGCGCCAGATCCCGCGTCTTCAGGCCGGCCAGTCCCTTGGCGGCGATGCCTTTTCCGCCGCCAGAAACAGCTCCTCGAGTAGTTTCGCTCGTCTTTCCAGTGCTTTAGACATGATTTACCTTTTTATGAGCATCGCTCAAAATAATTCTTGAGCAATGCTCAAGATATGCTATAACTGATTCATGAGCAATGCTCATAACACAGGGAGTAGCCAATGTTCAAAACTGTTTTGACCCTCTTCCGCGGCAGCGTGGCTGCCGCGGGGGAGGAACTGGAGGACCGCTCGGCGCTTCTCATCCTCGACCAGCAGATGCGCGATGCCGCTGCGGCCGTCGAGCGCAGCAAGCGGACGCTGGCGCTGGCGATCGCCCAGGACCAGCAGGAGGGCCGCCGTCTCGACGCCATCAAGGCGCGGATCGCCGATCTCGAACTGCGCGCCATCGCGGCGCTCGACGGCGGCCGCGACGATCTCGCGCGGGAAGCGGCGCAGTCGATCGCCGGTCTGGAAGCCGATCGCGATGCCGCGATGACCGCGCGAACCTTATTCGCTCAGGAAATCGCGCCGGCTGAAGCGTCAGGTTTCCAGCGCGGAAAGCCGCATCACCGAACTCGATCGCGGCCGCCGTATCGCCCGCGCCGCGGAAGCGGTGCGCGAGATGCGCCGCGGCGGCGTGGAAGCGGCACGTCCTTACGAATCCACGCTGCCGGAAGCGGAGAAGACATTGAAGCGTCTGCGCGAGCGGCAGAAGGAAGATCAGGCCGCCGACGAAGCGCTGATCGAAATCGATGCCGCCGCGGACCGCTGGCGACCGCCGAGAAGCTCGCCGAACAGGGTTTCGGCCCAAGACTGAAATCGACCGCCGATGACGTGCTCGCGCGGCTGAATGCAAAACGCACGCAAGCTGCCTCAACCACCGATCCATCAACCTGAAACCATCATCATAAGGAGACTGTCATGAACCAGACTGCTCAACACAGCGCCGCCTGGGTGACCTTCACCTATGTCTCGTTCGCCGCCTCGGCCTTCATGGTCGCCATCGGCATCTGGCTGCTGCCGCTGGATCTCGTCGATGAAAGGCTATCTCACCATGGGCTTCCTGATGCTGGTCCAGTCCTGCATCACCCTGACCAAGACGATGCGCGACATGCACGAAGGCGGCAAGCTGGTGAACCGCATCGAGGACGCCAAGGCCGAACGCCTGCTGATGGAAGTCGAACGCGGCCACGGGCGGCGTGAGGCCCTGCCCGCGGACGGCGAGCGCATACGCGTCGCTCTTCGCGACGTCGGTGTGCCTGCAGAGCCGGGGCCGTAACGAACGCCTGTGTTCTGGTACGGCGTTCCGGCTCTGCGGAGCGGCATGAATGACAGTGCCTGCACCGCGTCGCGGGACGACGACTTGGCCATCATTCAAACATCATTTACCCTGCCGCGACCACAAGCTGTTGCGTTTATGGCTTCTTGACGGGCTCCACGCACTGATGCTGTCCTATAGCAGGCGGGCGGCATGGCGTCTTTGTGGAGGCAGTCAGATCGGCGATCGGGCGGCTGCGCGGCACCGCGGCGTTCTGGTGGAAGGCGTTTTCGCAACCGACCATCGATCTCACCTTGCGTACCCATGCCGGGCTTGTGACGCGGATCGTCGAAAGTCCGGGGCGCTCGCTCGCCGAACCCGAACTCGAACAACTGGTGTCGCAACTGCGCATCGTCGCCGGCAAGACGCTGCCGGCGGGGAGCCTTGACTTACGGGATCTTTTCCGGGGAGCGGGAGCGGTTGTCGCGCGCGATCGTCACGCTGATATGCGAGCAGGCGAGCGGACGGCCGATCGCCTTCAACGCTTTGTCGGTGATGCCGGTCGAACTCGACGGTGAAGCAATCGAGGTCACGCATCTCGGCCTGGTCATGGTCGATCCGGACGTGCAGGGACAGGGGCTGTCCTGGGTGTTGTACGGCCTCACCACGCTGGTGCTGTTCATGCGCGGAGGGTTGCGCCCGAAATGGATTTCCAACGTCACCCAGGTGCCGGCGGTCTGCGGCATGGTGAGCGACACTTTTTCCGACGTGTTTCCCTCGCCGCGCCCCGGCGCGCGCCAAAACTTTGCGCATCTGCAACTGGCCCGCGGCATCATGCGGCAGCATCGCAGCGTGTTCGGCGTGGGCGAGGAGGCCGGCTTCGACGAAGCGCGCTTCGTCATCACCGATGCCTATACCGGCGGCTCCGACGCGCTGAAAAAATCCTTCGATGTCGCGCCAAAGCATCGCGATGAGCAGACCAACGCGTTCTGCGCCCGCGAGCTTGATTACGCGCGGGGCGACGATCTGCTGCAGATCGGCCGCATCGACCTCGCCGCCGCGCGGCGCTATCTGTTCAGCGAAGTGCCGTCCGGGTCGCTGCCGGCGCTGCTCGCTGCCTCCGCCCTGCTTGCGCTGCAACGGCTGGTGCTCCCTCTCGCGCACTGGATGGACGACATCGCGCGCATTCGGCGTGCTGCGGCCGCGTACCCGGAACGCGCGATGACCGCAAGCGTGATCGCCAATTCCATCGTCAATCTCTGCGGCGCCATCGGTCTTTGCGTCGCCATGGTCGCGCTCTATCGCCGCGATCCAAAAGCCCGCTGACCTGGCGGCTGTTGTTCATGCTCGGCGTGGTCGCGGTCCTGTTCTTGGTCCGCGGCGTCGCCTGGTGGAGCGGAAGCGCATGGCTCGATCCGCTTGTCGCTGCTACCGGCGGCGCTGGTGCCGCTCGGCGCGCTGATCGTCACCGAAGGCATGTTGCGGCGGCACGCGCCACGCGCGGTGAAGATGAGCGCCGTGTTCGGCGCAATCCTGCTTGGCCTCGGCGGCGCGCTCGGGTTGGAGCGTTTTGCAACACCTTACTCCCTCGCGCTGTCGCTGTTTCAACTCGCGGGTTTCGCCACCTGCGCGTGGCTGCTGGCGTCGCGCGACCGCGGCGCGCTGCTGGCCTCGGAGAACCGCAGCATCGGCCGCCTTGCGGTGGGGGCATTGCTGGTGATCCCCTTCGTCATCACGGATTTTCAAGCGCTGGCGCCGGACATGCCGGTAAGGCTCGGCGCGCTCGGCGCGTTGCTCGTGGTCACCGCCGTCCTGATTGCGGAAGGCAGCACGCGAGACGCGGCGTCAGGGCATTCTGATGACGACGCTGCGGCTCGCCAGTTCCGCGCTGCTCGGCGCCGCGGCAGCCTGCGTGTCGCCGGACGTCGACCTCGCGCAAATGATGCGATTCTGCGCCATCGCCATCGCAGGCGTTCTCACCATCGGCCTGATGACGGATACGTTGCGCGCCTTTTTCGAGCAGCAGGCGCCGGGCATGCTCAATTCCATCGCGGGCTCTCCGGCCACGACGCGGGATCAACTGATGGCCGAGCTGGCGCGCCAGCCGATCTTCGAGAGCGCGCTGCGTTTTCGCGAAGAGCGATCTCGCCGCCTACGATCCGCCGCTGCTGCGCGATTTCCTCAGGCTGACGGGTGCTGCGCCGGCCGGAGGCGCCCTGGGGGCTCACGCCGGCCGATCCCGCGGTCGAGCGCATGGTGTCGCTGATGGCCGCCAACAGCGCCACGCATGTGATGATCCTGTCGCACGATCCGGTCGATCTCATCGTGCTTGCCGTGCCGGTCATCTCGGCGGATCCGGCCACCGAAACCGCGCTGGCGCTGCTGCGGCGCCTGTTGGCGTTGACGCCGGAAGCGGCCTCAACGGGAAATTTGCCTTGATGGCAATTCCGGTTTGAGACCGCGCGCTACGCGTGCCGCGAGGGTCGCCCCGGCGAAACGGTGGACCAACCTGCGTGCCGCGGAAATGACCGCAATCATTCTCAGCAAAATCCGATGAGCCAGTCCGGCGGCCCCAAATAGCGCAGGGTTTCATCCATTCCTTCCTCGTCATGTTGCCGCAGGCTTGCATTGGAAAAATAGCCGTTGTTGCCGACACACCATTCCAGGGTGCGTGCGACCTGCTCCCGCAATGGCTCGGTTTGGGGTCGGGGCGCTGGTCAATTTTGCTCGGTTTCCCAAGTTCTATTGAGCTTCCTTCGAGTTCCGGCTTATCTCGGGCTTGTCGTACAAAACGGCATTCAACAGTGAATTGTGAACTTCAATTTTTCCGTTGTAACTGATCAAGCCGAGTTTGCGGAATTTGTTCATGAAAAAGCTTACGCGAGATCGGGTCGTGCCGATCATCTCAGCCAATGTTTCCTGACTAATATTCGGACTGATGAGTTGAGGGCTACCTTCTTTTCCAAAATTCGCGAGCAGAATTAGAAGGCGCGCCAACCGCTTTCGCTCGAATTAAAAAGCTGATCGATCAAGTCTTCTTCAATTCGGCTGTTCCGGGTCAACAGATATGCCATGAACATCTCGGAAAACTTCGGCTCATTGTGAATTGCCGCAAGCATGGCTGTCTTCGTGATAGCCGTGACCAGGCATTCTTCCATCGCCGTCGTCGTCGCGATGCGCAATGAATGGCCGTTCATGCAGCCTTCGCCGAAGAACTGACCAGGTTCTAAAATCCCGATGATGGCTTCCTTGCCTTGCTCGGATATAACGACAACCTTGACCCGGCCTTTTTGAATATAGAAAATCGTGTCCGCCGCGTCTCCTTGAGCGAAGACGACTTGGTCCTTGCGGTACTCCTGTATCGTTTTCCATCGCCAACCTTGGCGAGAAACACCTTGGCATCAAACGGCGCCTGATTTGTCTTGTTTGCCATGTCCGGGTTGGTCCGCAGTGAAACGCCCACCTTAGCCTATTGGGCCGCAAACATCGCGGGACAAATACCGCGCAGAGAGTGCCTGGCGCGAATTTTGGGGAATGAGTATCTCCCGCTCTCCTGGCGTCCACAGCGATTAAGGCGCGCTGACGAGTTCATCTTAGTGCGAAAAGAGGATCGGAAGCGGCGGCTTCGATAACAGGCTCTTGGTAGCACCTCCAAGGATGAACTGCCGTAGCCGCGAGTGGCCATAGGCGCCCATTACAAGCAAATCCACCTCGTGGGACGCAGCATACGATTCAAGGATACCGCCAATCGGCTTGCCCTTGGCTTCGATCCTGTCCAAAACAATATCAATTCCATGCCGGGCCAGATTTTTTGCAAGTTCTTCGGCGAAATGCTTTGTGTCCATGTGCTTTTCATCGACAATTGTTACCACGCGCACCTTTCTCGCTTTTTCGAGAAGCGGGAGAACGTCCGATATCGCACGCGCGGCGGCGCGGCTGAAATCCGAGGCCACAGCGACGGTTCCGGCTCGAACGGACGTGAGCGTGGAGTTCCCGGCAAGACCAAAGTGGGCTTGCCG
>CAVPZO010000078.1:0-40397 GCA_963710045.1 uncultured Alphaproteobacteria bacterium
TCATGTCGAAATCGCCGTCCCATCCCGCTTGATCGGTTGCGGATGGCCCTGGTCGTCGATCGAGACGTAGGTGAAATTGCCGTCGGTCACCAGGATCGACTGCATTTCCCTGCGGCGCACCGCCCAGGCTTCGAGGTGGACCGTGACCGAGGTCCTGCCGATCCGGACCAGCTTGCCGTAAACTGAGACCAGGTCGCCGACGTAGACGGCCTTGCGAAAGCTCATCGCCTCGATCGCCACCGTCACCGTGCGCGATTTCGCCACCTTGGAGGCAAACACGCCGCCGCCGACGTCCATCTGGCTGAGCAGCCAACCGCCGAAAATGTCGCCGTTGGCGTTGGTGTCGGCCGGCATCGCCAGCGTGCGGATGCAGAGATCGCCTGAAGGTTCGGTCTCGGCGTTCGGCGCCCCGTGAACGGCTGGCGTGTCGGTCATTTGAATGTATCCCAGCCCGCATCGGGATTGAACCGGTGTCCGAATTTCACCGCCAGCGCGCGCAACGTGCCGACCACATTCTCCACGCCGCGCGTGCGGGCGTAACTCAAAGGCCCGCCGCGGAACGGCGCGTAGCCGGTGCCGAAGATCATCGCGCCATCGACGGTGTCGGCATTGTCGACGATGCCCTCGCGCAGGCAGGCGACGCAGACATTCGACATCGGCAGCACCAGCCGGTCGATCATTTCATCGGTCGGCTTTTCGGTCGTCGCGGATGGCGGCGTCTTGTCGGGCTTGCCGTCCTTCCAGACATAAAAGCCCCTGCCGGTCTTGCGGCCGAGTTCGCCTTTTGCGACTTTCTCGCGCAGCCAGGCCGGCGTCGGCGGCAGCAGGTCGCCGAATTTCGAGCGCAGCATGTCGCCGACCGCAAGGCAGATATCGAGCCCGACCTGATCGGCCAGCTCGATCGGCCCCATCGGCATGCCGAATTTCTCCGCCGCCGCGTCGATCACCGTCTTGTCGATCTTCTCGTCCAGCATCACCATCGCTTCCAGCATATACGGCGTCAGCGCGCGGTTGACCAGGAAGCCCGGCGAGCTTTTCACCGGCAGCGGCAGCCGGTCGATGGCGCCGACGAACGCCAGTGCTTCGTTCAACATCTGCGGATCGGTGCCGTCGTGGTTCACCACCTCGACCAGTTGCAGCCGCGATACCGGATTGAAGAAATGCAGACCGAGCAGCCGTTCCGGCTTGTCCAGCGTAGCGCGCAGGTCCTGCAGCGGAATACTGGAGGTGTTGGTAGCGAGAATCGCGCCCGGCTTCATCCTCGGCTCCAGCGAAGCATAGACCTTCTGCTTCAGCTCAAGCTTTTCCGGCACGGCCTCGATGATCAGATCGGCAGTGCGGACGCCCTCGCCGTCGAGATCCGGCATCAGCCGGTCCAGCGCGTCGCGTTGCGCGGTGCGTTTGTGGATGATCTTGCCGTAGAGGTCGGCGGCGCGCTTGATCGCGCCGGCAATCGGCTCAGGCTTCATGTCGGCGAGCGTGACCCGCATGTCCCGGTGCGCGCACCACGCCGCGATGTCGCCGCCCATGGCGCCGGCGCCGATGACGTGGACGTGGTGGATGGTGTTGCCGCTTCCGGCCGTTTTCATCATCTGCTCGCGCAGGAAGAATACCCGGATCAGGTTCTGCGCCGTCGGCGTCACCATCAGATCGGCGAAGGAACGCTTCTCCGCCGCCAGCATCGCCGCCTTGTCGCCGCCGTGCTTTTCCCACAGCTCGATCAGCGCGTAGGGCGCGGGATAATGCTCACGCGGCGCGGCCTTCTCAGCCTCGCCGCGCATCCGCGAGGCGAGCAGGCCACGCACGGGCCCGAGATTTAGGATCGCGTTCAGCGGACCGGGTTTTGCGCGTTTCAACCGGCCGAACACCGCGTCCTTCACCGCGTTGCGAACGTGGCGCTCCTGCGTCACCGCGTCGACCAGGCCGAGCGATTTTGCCCGTCGCGCGTCGATGGTCTTGCCGGTCAGCATCAAGGCCATCGCCTGCATCGGATTGACCAGCTGCGTGAAGCGCGCGGTGCCGCCAAGCCCAGGATGCAGGCCGAGCATCACTTCCGGAAATCCGAAGCGCGCGCCCTCAATGGCGATGCGCGACGCGCAGGCCAGCGCAACTTCGAGGCCGCCGCCGAGACAGAAGCCGTGGATCACGGCGACGGTCGGAATCTTCAGCGCTTCGAGCCGGTCGATAATGGCATGCGCGCGGCCGATCTGCGTTTCCACCGCACGCGGATCGGTCGCGCCCCGGAATTCATTGACGTCGGCGCCGGCGATGAAGCCGGATGGCTTCGCCGAGCGGACGACGATCCCGGCGGGGCGCTGGCTTTCCAGCGACGTCAAGACCGTATCGAATTCTTCCATCACATCCGACGACAGCGTGTTGGCGCTGGCGCCGTCGCGGTCGAACAGCAGCCAAGCGATGCCGTCGGCGTCGCGGGTGAGCTTGAAGTTGCGATAGGGTCCGCCGGTATCCGGCTTCGGCCCGAGTTCGAGCACGCGATCGGCGAGAACGTCCATGATCCGTGAGTCCATGATCACACCGTCTCGATCAACATGGCGCCGCCCTGCCCGCCGCCGATGCATTCGGTGGCGATGCCGCGTCTGGCGCCGAGCCGCTTCATGGCATTGACCAGATGCAGCACGATGCGGTTGCCGCTGCAGCCGACGGGATGGCCGAGGCTGATGGCGCCGCCGTCGACATTAAGCTTGGTTCGATCGATTTCGCCCGCGGCGCCGTCAAGTTGTAAAATCTCGCGGCAGAATTTGTCGTCATTCCATGCGGCGAGGCAGCCCAGCACCTGGGTGGCGAAGGCTTCGTTCAGCTCCCAGGTTTCAATTTCCTGCAGCGACAGTTTGTTGCGCTTGAGCAGTTCGGTCGCCGACAGCACCGGACCGAGGCCCATGATGCTGGGGTCGAGCGCCGACCACTGACTGTCGACGATCACAGCCTTGGGCGTCAGGCCATGTTTTGCCACTGCCTCTTCCGAGGCAAGGATCACCCACGACGCGCCGTCGGTGATTTGAGACGAATTGCCGGCGGTGACCTGGCCCCATGGCCGCTCGAACACCGGCTTCAGCTTTGCCAGCGTCTCCGGCGTCGAGTCGGGCCGCACGCCATCGTCGTGATCGTAGAATTTGCCGTCGCGTGCAAACGACGTTTCGACCTCGCCCTTGAGCCAGCCCTGCGCCTGCGCATTGGCAAGCCGCTTGTGGCTCTCGGCGGCATAGGCGTCCGACTGCGCGCGGGTGATACCGAACAGATGGCCGACCACTTCCGCGGTCTGGCCCATGTTGAGTTCGGTGATCGGATCGGTCAGGCCGCGCTCGAGCCCGATGATCGGCTTGAAATAGCTCGGCCGGGCCTTCAGCGCCGCCACTGCCTTCGCAAAGACGCCCTTCGCGCCGGCCACACCAGCGAACCAGCGCACGCCTTGTTGTGGCCAGACCAGCGGCGCATAACTTAAGGCTTCCGAGCCGCCGGCCAGAACCAGATTCGCGTTGCCTTCGCGGATATAGCGATAGGCGGTGTCGATCGATTGCATGCCGCTGCCGCAATTGATCTGCACCGTAAACGCCACCATTGCCTCGCCCATGCCGAGCCTGAGCGCTGCGACGCGCGCCGGATTCATCTCGTCGGCAATGACATTGACGCAGCCGAGGATCACCTGGTCGAACGCATCGGGCGCGAACGGCTGCCGCGCCAGCAGCGGCCGCCCGCATTGCACGGCGAGATCGACCGGCGTAAACGGCCCCGGCCCGCTGCGCGCCTTCAGGAACGGCGTGCGGCTGCCGTCGACGATATAGACCGGTCGCGCCATCAGCTCGCCGCCCGCTTGTCAGCAAGCTCCTGGAAGAACTGATGCACGTCGGCGGGTTTCTTGTAGATCGGCGACAGCGCTTCGGGAGCGAAATCGTCGACCTCGATTACTTTCGCCACTGCGTCATGGGCCGCCGCAAGTTGATCGCCCTCACCTTGCGTGATCACGCCTTTCTTCACCGCCTCGCGCCAGTCGCGGATGTGCGCGGTATGCATGCGCTTCGAAATATCCTCAGCCGCCGTCACCAGCAGGAACGCCTTCTCCAGCCGCGCCACGCCGCGATCGTCATCGACCAACGACAGGTTCGGCGTCAGCCGGTCGCGCGCGGCGGATGGCTCCAGCACCAGTTGCGCGCATCGATGGATCACAAGGTCCGATGGTCCCAGCACGCGGGCGCCGAACGGCTGGATCAGGAATTTCAGCACTGCGGCGACGAACCGGTTCGGTAAATTAGCGAGAATTTCCGCGAAACGATTCTCGATCGTCTTGAACCCCGTCGCCATGCACCACTCCAGTGCCGCGAAATCCGCCGTCTGCCGGCCCTCGTCTTGCCAGCGTTTTAGCGCAGCGGAGAGCAGATAGAGTTCGGACAAAATATCGCCGAACCGCGCCGACAGCATTTCCTTGCGCTTGAGCGCGCCGCCTAATGTCAGCAGCGCCATGTCGGCGCACAGCGCGAAGGCCGACGAATAGCGCGAGAGCTGGCGATAGAAGCCTGTGGCGTCGCCGGCATCGGGCGCAGGCGCGAACGCGCCACCGCTCCAGCTTCGGCCCCAGGCGCGGAACAGCGTCGTGACGCTATGGCCGATGTGTTTCCAGAACGCCTTGTCGAACGCATCGAGTCCCTTGGCCTGATCGGCGTCGCCCAGCGCGTTCATCTCGTCCAGCAGATAAGGATGCGCGCGGATCGCGCCCTGCCCGAACACGATCAGATTGCGGGTGAGGATGTTGGCGCCTTCGACGGTGATGCCGACCGGCACCGAGCGATAGAGATTGCCCATGTAATTCTGCGGGCCGTCGATCACGGCCTTGCCGCCGTGAATATCCATGGCGTCGTCGATCACCGTCCGCATCCGTTCGTGGCATGCAGCTTCATGATGCCCGAGATCACCGCGGGATGATGGCCCTGATTGAGCGCAGCACAGGTCAGCCGCCGCGCCGCGTCGAGCAAATAGGCAATGCCGGCGATGCGCGCCAGCGGCTCCTCGATACCCTCGAAGCGGCCGATCGGCACGTTGAACTGCTCGCGAATCCGCGCATAGGCGCCGGTGGTGCGCGCCGCATATGCGGCACCCGCCGCCGACAGCGATGGCAGCGAAATGCCGCGGCCGGCGGCCAGCGCCGTCATCAGCATTTTCCAGCCTTGCCCCAGGCGCTGCTGTCCGCCGATGATGTAATCCATCGGGATAAAGACGTCGCGGCCCCGGTTCGGACCGTTCTGAAACACCTGCATTGACGGCAGATGCCTGCGGCCGATCTCGACGCCGGGCAGATGGGTTGGAATCAGCGCTACCGTGATGCCGAGTTCTTCCTTGGGGCCAACCAGATGATCCGGGTCATAGGCCTTGAACGCCAGCCCAAGCAGCGTCGCCACCGGTCCGAGCGTGATGTAGCGCTTGTGCCAGTTCAGCCGCAGGCCGAGCACCTCGCGTCCCTCGAAATTGCCTTTGCAGATGATGCCGGAGTCGATCATCGAGGCGGCATCGGAGCCGGCTTCCGGACTGGTCAGGCCGAAACATGGAATCTCGCGGCCGTCGGCTAAGCGCGGCAGCCATTGTTGCTGCTGTTCCTTGGTGCCGAAGCGCATCAAGAGCTCGCCCGGCCCCAAAGAGTTCGGCACCATCACGGTGACGGCGGCATCCAGCGAGCGCGACGAAAGCTTGCGCACCACTTCGGAATGCGCATAGGGCGAGAAGCCGAGCCCGCCATATTCCTTCGGGATGATCATGCCGAAGAATTTTTCGCGCTTGATGAAATCCCAGACCTCGGGCGGCAGGTCGCGCCATTCCCAATTGATCTTCCAGTCGTCGAGCATTTCGCAGAGCCGGTCGACTGGGCCGTTGAGGAACGCTTCTTCCTCGGCGGTCAAGGTGGCCGGCGCGGTGGCGAGCAGTTTTGTCCAGTCGGGATTGCCGGTGAACAGGTCGGCATCCCACCATACGTCGCCCGCCTCCAGCGCTTCGCGCTCGGTATCGGACATCGCGGGCAGCACGCCGTGCGCCCAGGAAAAGATCGGCTTGGTAATGAAATCGCGACGGAAGCTCATGGCGATGGCCTCATGGTCGATGCGGATGCGGAAATTCTAGCACAATCGGGCCGGTGTTACTCCGTCATGCCCGGGCTTGTCCCGGGCATCCACGTCCTTGAAATCCTTCACTGTGAAAAGACGTGGATGGCCGGGACAAGCCCGGCCATGACGCCGTATTAATGATGTGGTGCCGCAAACGTTCCCGTGGCTTCGTAGCCCGGATGGAGCGAAGCGCAATCCGGGGACAGCCTGGCGAGATAACCCGGATTTCGCTGCGCCGCGTCTGGGCTACGCAACGTCAATCCGGCCGCGTCATTTCGAACATGGCCTCCGGCCTGATCTCGAAATAATCGCCTCTGCGGCCGGCGCGAACGATCGGGCGGGCCAATGCGGTCTGATACACGCCGTCCTTGATCATGGCCTTGTCGATATGGACGGCGACCACTTCGCCCAGCGTCAGCCAGGCCTGCGCTTTCTTGCCGTCGGCGCCCTGCAGCTGGATGATCTGGGTCAGCTTGCATTCGAACGACACCGGACTTTCCGCCACGCGCGGCACGTTGACCAGCCTGCCCGGCACCGCCGTCAGGCCTGCGATGGTGAACTCGCTGACGTCGTGCGCCACATGGGCTGCGGTGGCGTTCATCTGCTGCGCCAGATCCATGGTTGCGAGATTCCAGACGAATTCGCCGGTCTCCTGGATATTGACCACGCTGTCCTTCCAGGAGGTGGAAGAAAATCCGATGATCGGCGGGTGATAATTGAATCCGTTGAAGAAGCTGTAGGGCGCGAGATTGACATGGCCCTTGGCGTCCCGCGACGAAATCCAGCCGATCGGGCGCGGTGCGATGATGGCGTTGAAGGGATCGTGCCGGAGGCCGTGGCCGTTCTTCGGCTCGTAATAATGCAGATCCTTCGGGCTCGATGCGTCCACGCTGCTCTCTCTCGGTTGATCGCGAGTTATTTTTTGCCCTTCGGCGCCAGCCCGGCGAGGATAAAATCGATCATCTGGTCGATCGACGGGCCCGGCTTGTCGGCGCATTGCGCGATCATCTGCGGATGGAAGAACCGCATCATCGCGGTGCAGCTGCACAGCGCCGCCAGCGGCACGTCGGGAGCCTCGAACTCGCCGGACGCCGCGCCCGAGGCGATTACTTCGGCGATGGTGCCGGTGATCCGCTCCATATGCGCCACGCAAACGTCCCAGCTCTCCTGCATCGCGATCTCGACCATCTCGTGCAGCTTGGAATTGCCGACATAGCGCTCGGAATTCATGCGATGGATGGTAGTCATCAACTCGCGCAGGCGGCGCGCCGCGGGCTCCGGCCCCGACGCGATGGCCTGAGCCGCGTCCTCGACTTCGCCCATCAGGCCGCGCGCCACGCCTTCGTGGATCGCCTTCTTGGAATCGAAGAAGCGATAGACATTGGCCGGGCTCATCCGCAGCACTTTGGCGATGTCAGCGACGGTGGTCTTCTGGTAACCGATTTCGCGGAACAAACGCTCCGCAACCACGAGAATCCGCTCTCGCGTGCCAGCTTCAATATTGTCGGCGACCATCGTCATATCAGTGCTTACTGTTCAATTATTCCGCAGCCTCGGCAAGCGGAAATGCAGGCTGTGGTGATTCGCCGTGATGCTGCGGCGCAAGGTCAACATGCTCACTGCCGCCGCTTTCTTCAAGGCTTTTGCGGAACCAGAGCGCATAGAGGCCCGGCAGATAAAGTAGCGTCAGGAAGGTCGCGACGAACAACCCGCCCATGATGGTGATCGCCATCGGGCCCCAGAACGCCGAACGCGACAGCGGGATCATCGCAAGGATCGCGGCCAGCGCCGTCAGCACCACCGGGCGGGCGCGGCGGACGGTGGCTTCCACGATCGCCTCCTTGCGGGTCAGGCCTGCGGCAACATCGGTCTCGATCTGGTCGACCAGGATCACGGCGTTGCGCATGATCATGCCGGCCAGCGCGATCAGGCCCAGCAGCGCCACGAAGCCGAACGGCTGGTTGGCGATATTCAGCCCCAGCGAGGCGCCGATGATGCCGAGCGGGGCTGTGAGAAACACCAGCAGCAGCCGCGAAAAGCTCTGCAGCTGCATCATCAGCAGCGTCAGCATGACGATGACCATCAGCGGAAACAGCACGAAGATCGAGGCATTGCCCTTGGCGGATTCCTCGAACGCGCCGCCCGCCTCGATGCGGTAGGCCGGCTGCAGGCTGTCACGGATCTCCTGCAGCTTTGGCGAGATCTGGTTGGTGACGTCCGGCGGCTGCACGCCGTCGACCACGTCGGCGCGCACGGTGATCGCCATGTCGCGGTTGCGCCGCCACAGGATCGGTTCCTCATGGGCGTATTCGATTTTGGCGATCTGCGTCAGCGGCACCGCGACGCCGTTGCGCGAGGTGACGGTGAGGTCGCCGACACGGCCGAGATCGAGCCGTTCGGAGGGGACCGCACGGGCGACCACGCCGACCTTCTCGATGCCGTCGCGCACGGTGGTGACCGGCGCGCCCGAAATCAGCATCGCGAGCGCCTGCGAGACGTCCTGCGGCGTCAGGCCGAGCGCACGGGCGCGGTCCTGATCGACCACCAGCTTCAGATATGGCGATTGCTCGTTCCAGTCGAGCTGCGGGTCCTTGACGTTGGGATTCTGCCGCACCACGTCGCGCACCTTGTAGGCGAGGTCGCGCACGGTGTTGGCGTCCGGCCCGATCACGCGGAACTGCACCGGAAAACCGACCGGGGGTCCGAAATTGAAGCGGTCGACGCGAACGCGGGCTTCGGTCAGCGTGCCATCGTCGACCGCCTTTTCGATCCGCGCTTTGATGCGCTCGCGCGCCTCGACATTCTTGGCGACGATGACGATCTCGGCGAAGGCTTCATTCGGCAGCTGCGGATTGAGCCCGAGCCAGAACCGCGGCGAGCCCTGGCCGACATAGGCGGTGTAGGTCGAGATATCGCCGTCGTCCTTGAGCAGCGCTTCGGCCTTCTTCACGGACTTTTCGGTGACGTTGAAGGCGGTGCCTTCCGGCAGCCGCAGTTGCAGGAACAGTTCGGGCCGCTCCGAGAGCGGGAAGAACTGCTGCTGCACATGGCCGAAGCCGACGATCGAAAGCGCGAAGATGCCGACGGTAGCCGCAACCACCTTGATGCGGTGCTCGACGCACCACTGGATCATGCTGCGCAGGATACGATAGACGCGTGTCTCATAAACCGCATGCGGATCGTGGTTGTGATGCACGGTGATGTTGGGCAGCAGCTTGACGCCGATATAGGGCGTGAAGATCACGGCGACGAACCACGACGCCACCAGCGCGATCGCCACGATCCAGAAAATGCCGCCGGCATATTCGCCGACCGCGGAGTTGGCAAAACCGATGGGGAGGAAACCGGCGGCGGTGACCAGCGTGCCGGTCAGCATCGGAAACGCCGTGGATTCCCAGGCGAACGCCGCCGCGCGGGCACGGTCCCAGCCCTGCTCCATCTTCACCACCATCATCTCGACCGCGATGATGGCGTCATCGACCAATAGCCCGAGCGCGATGATCAGCGCGCCCAGCGTGATGCGATGCAGGTCCAGCGACATCGCATTCATGACGATGAACACGATCGCCAGCACCAGCGGCACTGACAGCGCCACCACGATTCCGGTGCGCCAGCCCAGTGCCACGAACGAGACGAACAGCACGATCGCCAGCGCTTCGATGAAGGAATGCACGAATTCGCCGACCGCGTGCTCGACCACCTTGGGCTGGTCGGCGATCTGCTCGACGCTGATGCCCTGCGGCACCGCGGCCATGAACTCGTCGGTGGCCTTCTGCACATCCTTGCCGAGTTCGAGGATGTTGGCACCCTTGGCGGTGACCACGCCGACGCCGAGCGCGGGCTTGCCCTCCTGACGCACCGTAAATGTCGGCGGATCGACATAGCCGTGGGTGACGGTAGCGATATCCCCTAAGCGAAATACCCGGCCGTTGCTTTCGACCGGGGTTTCCGCGACCGCCTTGGCGCCGTCGAGCGCGCCGGTGACGCGCAGCGGCACGCGCTGCGACGAGGTTTCCACCGTGCCGGCCGGCGTGATGTTGTTCTGCTTGGCAAGCGAATCGAACAGCGTCTGCGGCGTGATGCCCAGGGTCGCCAGCTTGGCGTGCGAGAATTCGACGTAGATCTTTTCGTCCTGGATGCCGTAGAGGTCGACCTTGGTGACCCCGGGCACCTTCAAGAGTTTTTGGCGCAGACCTTCGGCAGTCTTCTTCAATTGCGCGTAGCCGGCGCCATCGCCGGTCATCATGTAGAGAATGGAATCGACGTCGGAGAATTCGTCGTTGACCACGGGGCCGAGCAGGCCCGCCGGCAACTGGCCCTGCACGTCGGCGAGCTTCTTGCGCAGCAGATAAAACAGATACGGCACGTCCTTCGGCGAGGTCGAATCCTTGAAGGTGACCTGCATCGCGGTGAAGGCCGGCTTTGAATAGGTCTGCACCTTCTCGAAACCCGGCAGTTCCTGCAGCTTCTTCTCAATGGGATCGGCGACCTGAGTCTGCATTTCCGCCGCCGTCGCCCCGGGCCAGATCGCCGAGACGTTGACGACCTTGACCGTGAAGAACGGATCCTCGGCGCGGCCCAGCCGCTGATAGGAGAAGAAGCCGGCGGCGCTGAGCGCGACGACGAGAAATAGAATCAGCGCTGGATGGCTGACCGCCCAGGCTGAAAGATTAAAGCGATTTCATCGCAATGCTCCCCGCTTAGAACGAAAGGAGACGATACGACCCGCACCTTCTGGGCCGGATCGAGTTTCTGCACGCCGAGCACGACGACCTTTGCGCCCTCGTCGACGCCGCCGGATATGACGACGTCGTTGCTCTCGTAAGCCTTCACCGCGACCGGCTTCAGCGTCACGTCGCCGGATGCATCGACGATATAGAGCGAAGGCGCGGCACCTTGACTGAACAGCGCCGACAGCGGCACCCGCGCGACACGCTCGGTTAAGGGATCGGCCAGCGTCAGGGTCGCGGTCATGCCGAGCGAAACCTTGTCGCCGGCATCGGGCAGCGAGAATTTCGCCAGATAGGTGCGGGTTGCGGGGTCGGCCGCCGGCGCGATCTCACGCAGTTTTGCGGCGTATTTCTTGTTCGGCTCTGACCACAACGTCACGGACGCTGTTCCATCCTTGGCGCGCCCGACCAGAGTTTCGGGTATGGCGACCACGGCTTCCTTCTCGGCAAAACGCGCGACGCGAATCGCGGTCTGCCCGGACGCCACGACTTGCCCGGCGTCGATCAGGGTGGAGGTGACGACGCCGCGGGTGTCGGCGACCAGCGTCGCGTAGGACAAACTATTCTTGGTCAGTTCGACCGAGCGCTCGGCGCGATTGAGCCGCGCGCGGGCTTCGTCGGCGGCGGCTCTCGCCTGATCCATCTGCGCGTCGGTGGTCCAGCCTTTGACGCGCAAATCCTTGGCGCGCGTCTCGGAGGCCGCGGCTTGCGCCAGCACGCCGGTGGCGGCGGAAAATTCGGCCTGCGCCTGCTCGGCCTGCAGCTTCAGATCGACTTCATCCAGGATGGCGAGGGGCTGCCCGACATCGACGGTCTGGCCGACCTCGACCAGGCGCTTTGCGACCTTGCCGGGCACGCGAAAGCCCATGTCGGTTTCGATGCGCGGGCGGATGGTACCGACAAAACTACGTTCGGGGGATTCGGCCTCGTAGTGGACTGTGGCGACCAGAACCGGGCGACCGGGAGCCGATTTCTCAGCCACCTTCTCGTTGCAGCCGACCAGCGCAACCGCCAGCAGCGCGATACTCGCACCGGTTAGAAGCTTGTAATAATTAGCAAAAATCGAACGAACGAACATGACGGCTTCCCTCGATTGAACTTGAGAGGGAGTGTGGATTATTTACTGACGATTGTCAACATTCGTCAGTGATCAGGATTTCGTGAACGATTTGTCATTTCGCGAGACCGTCATAGAGAGTGCGCAAGGCCGCGCTCCCCAAACGAAAGAGATCACATGGCTGAACCGCAGATCCGCTTCGACGATGGCGCCGGCTACGAGCGGATGATGGGCAAATGGAGCCGGCTCGCGGGCGAGATCTTCCTCGACTGGCTGAAGCCGCCTTCCGGCCTGCGCTGGATCGATGTCGGTTGCGGCAACGGCGCCTTCACCGAACTGCTGGCCGAGCGCTGCGCGCCGGCAGAAATCCAGGGCGTCGATCCCTCCGAGGCGCAGCTTGCTTTTGCGCGCGCGCGTCACAGCGCAGGCATCGCGCAGTTCCGCCAGGGCGACGCAATGGCGTTGCCATTTGCCGACAACAATTTCGATGCGGCGGTGATGGCGCTGGTGATTTTCTTCGTTCCGGAGCCGGCGGCTGGCGTTGCCGAGATGGCGCGCGTGGTTCGCCGCGGCGGACTGGTGGTAAGCTATGCCTGGGACATGGAGAACGGCGGGTTTCCGAACGAGCCGGTGCTGGCCGAGATGCGCGCCATGGGATTTCCGCCGATCCGACCGCCGAGCGCTGCCGCCTCGCGATCGGAAAACCTAAGCATGCTGTGGACCGGCGCGGGCCTCGATCGCCTCGAGACGCGCGAGATCACCGTGCAACGGACGTTCACCGATTTCGACGACTTCTGGGGCGCGGCGATGCTCGGGGCAAGCATCAAGGCAACCGTCGCGACGATGACGCCGGAGCAGCTCGAACATTTGAAAGAAAGCGTTCGTACGCGGCTCGGCGCGGCTGACCACAAGCCAGTCACCGTCAGTGCCCGCGCCAACGCGATTCTGGGCCACGTCCCCGATTGAATCGGCAGCGAGCATTCCCTTCACCTCTCCCTACGGGAGAGGTGAAGGGACCGGCTCCGCCTGAACTCATCACGCTCTAGCCCCGCCCCGCGATCTCGAGCGTCACCAGCCGCGCCAGCCCGGCGCGACTTTTGCAATCCGGATTATCTCCGATTGAACCCGCATCACGCCGCCGGCTTGCCCTCATAGGCCTGCTTCAATCCGGCGATATCGAGCTTGACCATCCCCATCATCGCCTGCATCGCGCGTTGCGCGCCGGCGCGGTCCGGACCGCCGAGATATTGCACCAGCGCGGTCGGCACGATCTGCCACGACACGCCGTAGCGATCCTTGAGCCAGCCGCATTGCTCGACCGAACCGCCCTCGGACAGCGCATCCCAGGTGCGATCGACTTCGGCCTGGTCGGCGCAGTCGATCTTGAACGAGATGGCGTGGGTGAAATCGAACGCCTTGCCGCCATTCAGCGCCATGAAGCGCTGGCCGGCCAGTGTGAACTCCACCACCAGCACCGAGCCGGCCTTACCGGCGCGGCTGTCGACGGTGATTCTCTGAACGTGTTCGATCCTGGAATCCGGCAGCAGCGAGACGTAGAAGTTGGCGGCTTCCTCGGCCTCGCCGTCGAACCACAGGCAGGGGGAAATCTTCGACATCGGTGAATTCCTTATTATCGTTGAGCTGGTCCGGAGGACGAACGGCGCGATCCGCTCCCGACATCAGTTTCGAGGTTTTTTGACGCGGAAGTTTGCCCTGACCTGAACGCGCGGACGTAATGCCGCAGGCCCCACCTTGCAACGCCGTCATAATTGTCGTTGATTGCGCGGCACCGGTCCGTCCGCCGCCCCCATTCCGCGTCGCGGACAACCGCAAGCAAGAACATTTGGCTCCGCAGCTCAACCGCGGGCCGCAACCGGAGAGGAATTCGATGTTGCAGGGCAAACGTTTGGTCATGGCAATCGCGGCGGCTGCGATCTTCGCAAGTCCCGCACTTGCGCAGGAATATCCCACCAAGCCGATCACGCTGATCGTGCCATGGCCCGCGGGTGGTTCGACCGACATTTCGATGCGCGCGATCGCCGACAGCGCGTCGAAATTTATCGGCCAGCCCATCGTCATCGACAACAAGGCCGGCGGCGGCGGCACGGTCGGCCCGGCCACCATGGCGGCAGCGGCAAAGCCGGACGGCTATACCATCGCGCAACTCCCCATTACGGTGTTCCGCCTGCCGCTGATGCAGGACGTGTCGTGGGATCCCACGAAAGATTTCAGCTACATCATTCATCTGACCGGCTACACCTTCGGCGTCACCACCAGCGCCGAGTCGCAATTCAAGAGCTGGAAGGACGTGGTCGATTTCGCCAAGGCCAATCCCGGCAAGGTGACCTATGCGACGCCGGGCACCGGAACCTCGCTGCATATCGGGATGGAGCAGATCGCAGCGCTTGCCGGGATCAAGCTGACCCAGGTTCCGTTCAAGGGCGGCGCCGAAACCAACGCCGCGGCGCTCGGCCAGCACACCATGCTGCAGGCCGATTCGACCGGATGGCGGCCGCTGGTCGATGCCGGCAAGTTGCGCCTGCTGATGGTGTGGACCTCGGTGCGCTCGCCGAATTTCCCGGAAGTGCCAACGCTGAAAGAACTCGGCTACCCGATGGTCTACGATTCGCCGTTCGGCATCGGCGGCCCGAAGGGGATGGATCCGAAGATCGTCGCCAAAATTCACGATGCCTTCAAGAAGGCGATTGAAGATCCCGCCGTGATCGCGACGCTGGCCAAATACGACATGGTTCCAAACTACAAGAACACCGAGGACTACAAGAAATTCGTCGTCGAGCTCACCAACTCCGAGCGCAAGGTGATCGACACCCTGGGGTTGGCGAAGAAGACGAACTAGTTTGATCAAGGCTTCTCTGCGAGTCGTCCCCGCGAAGGCGGGGACCCATAACCCCTGGCGCCTGTTGTGAAAGAAGGCGTCGACCCGAATGCTAGAACGAGAGCACACGGCGTATGGGTCCCCGCCGGAGCCTGTCATCGGGCCGGCAATAGCCGGACCCGTTGGCGGGGACGACGCTCCCGATGATGAAAGCGTATCGCTTAACTCGTGACCGTCACCTGAAAGCCTAAAAATGCCCGAGAAAATAGGCACCCACCTCAAGCTCAACAATTCCGAACTGTGGGGCGGGCTGATCGGGCTCGCGCTCGGCGTCTTCGTGATCTGGTCCGGCGTCAAACTCAAGCTCGGCAGCATCAACGATCCAGGCTCCGGCTATGTGCTGTTTTATACCGGCATTCTGATGTGTCTGTTCGCGCTGACCATCATCGTCGCGGCGGTCACCGAGGGCGGGCCCAGTTTCGGTTCGCGCTGGGAGGGCGCGCGCTGGACCAAGCCGCTGACGATCATCGCATGCCTGATCGGGTTTTCCTTCGCGCTGGAGCCGCTCGGATTCCTGCTCTCCGCGATCCCGCTGATGCTGCTGCTATTGCGCGCGATCGATCCGGTGCGCTGGACGCTGGCCATTCCGCTCGCGGTCCTCGCCCCACTCGGCGTGTGGTGGGTGCTCAAGCGCGCGCTTCTGATCCAGCTGCCCTCGGGCATCTTCGAAATCGGCTGAGCGGACGGTCATGGAAACACTTCTCAACGTCGCGACGGGGTTCGGTGTCGCGCTGCAGCCGATCAATATCCTCTACTGCTTCATCGGGGTCTTCATCGGTACGCTGGTCGGCGTGCTGCCGGGCATCGGCCCGATTTCGGCGATGTCGCTGCTGCTGCCCATCACGCTGTCCGGCACGCCTGAATCCGGCATCATCATGATGGCGGGCATCTATTACGGCTCGATGTATGGCGGCTCGACCACCTCGATCCTGGTCAATATTCCAGGCGAGGCCGCTTCCGTGGTGACCTGCATCGACGGCCATCAAATGGCGAAAAAGGGCCGCGCCGGGCCGGCGCTCGGCATTTCGGCGCTGGGCTCGTTCATTGCCGGCACGTTTTCGCTTGTTGCGCTGATGCTGGTGGCGCCGTCGCTCGCGAGCGTCGCGATCGCGTTCGGGCCGGCCGAATATTTCAGCCTGATGGTGCTCGGCCTGGTGGTGCTGACCTTCCTTACCCAGGGCTCGATGGCCAAGGCGCTACTGATGGCGTGCATCGGCATCGTGCTGGGCCTGATCGGGCTCGACAGCATCACCGCGCAGCCGCGGCTGACCTTCGGCCGCATGGAGTTGATCGACGGCATCGGCCTGGTGCCGGTGGTGATGGGCCTGTTCGGCGTCGCCGAGGTGCTGCTCAATACCGAACAGGTGATCAAGCGCGACATCATCAACGCCAAGATCACGCAGCTGCTGCCGAACAAGGCCGACTGGAAAGCCAGCGCCGGGCCGATCGGGCGCGGGACGCTGCTCGGTTTCTTCCTCGGCATTCTTCCGGGAGGCGGCGCCGTGGTATCTTCGTTCGCATCCTACGCGCTGGAGAAACGGCTGTCGAAAACGCCGGAACGGTTCGGTCACGGCGCCATCGAAGGCGTCGCGGGGCCGGAGGCCGCGAATAACGCCGCCGCCGGCGGCGCGTTCATTCCGCTGATGACGCTCGGCATTCCGCCCAATGTGGTGATGGCGCTGCTGCTCGGCGCCTTCATCATCCACGGGCTGCAGCCGGGGCCGTTGATGATCACGCAAAATCCCGGACTGTTCTGGGGCATCGTCGCCAGCATGTATATCGGCAACGTGATGCTGCTGGTTCTCAATCTGCCGCTGATCGGGATGTGGGTTCAGCTCCTGAAGCTGCCCTACAACATCCTGTTCCCGCTGATCATCCTGTTCACCATCATCGGCGTCTATTGCTCCAGCAACAACGTGTTCGACGTCTATGTCATGATCGCGTTCGGCGTGATCGGCTATTTCATGCGCAAGCTCGGCTACGAACCCGCGCCGCTGGTGCTGGCGTTCGTGCTGGGGCCGATGCTGGAGAACAATCTGCGCAAGTCGCTGATCCTCTCGCAGGGCGACCTCTGGACCTTCGTGCAGCGCCCGATCTCGGCGACGTGCCTCGTGCTGGCGGTGGTGCTGCTGGTCGGCCCGCTGCTGCCTTCGTTGCGCAAGAAGCGCGAGCTGGTCGCGCTGGATGAAGGCGTGTGAGAGCGCACGCGGTCGTGTCCCGGCGGCACTGCGCCGAGTTGACGACTATAGGATGCCATGGCAGCAGACGACCAGATGGGATGGCGGGAGCAATTTTCCCTGTCGAGAGAGATCAAGGCGAATTTACGCGTTCTTCCGACGCGGGAACTCAATTCCGAAACCCCCGCGAGAACTGCTCGACCGACCCATCACGCCGATCGATCTGCTGTTCGTGCGCAATACGGGGCGGATGCCGGCGTTTTCGGAAAACGAAATCGAGAACTGGACCTTGACCATCGACGGCGAGGTCGAGCGGCCGCAACGCTGGACCATCGATGAATTGAAAACGATCGGTTCGAGCAATGTCGTCGCGGTGCTGGAATGCGCCGGCAACGGCAGAGCCTATTTTCCCTGCAACCGGCTGATCAACGTTCTCGACGCAAGGGCGATGGCGCTCGACGGCATGATCTCGCGCATCCCGTTCGTCAGGCCCTACCAATTCGCGCGCAGCTTTCGGCCGCGGTGGAAGAAGTGGCCGTGGTTTGCCGGCACGGTGATGTGGGCGGAAGGCGCGGTGGGCTGCATCGAATGGACCGGCGTGCCGCTGGCCGCGCTGCTGCAACGATGCGGGGTGAAGGCCGGCGCCGTCTATACCGGCCACCACAGCGCCGACCTTGCACTCGACGGCACCGGCCCGGCGTTGTCGCGAGGCCTGCCCATCGCCAAGGCCTCGCATCCCGACACGCTGGTGGCGTGGGCCATGAACGGCGAGGACATTCCGCCCATTCATGGCGGGCCGGTGCGGCTGGTGGCGCCGGGATATCCGGGTTCGGCCTGGCACAAGTGGATCGGCCGCATCGAAATTCGCGACCGGGTGCACGATGGCCGGCTGATGGAGGAATACCGCATCGACGGCGAGGTCATCGAGGAGATGCCGGTGAATTGCGTTATTACGCGGCCGGCCAATGGGTTCGAGACCCGGGCCGGACAACCGCTCGGCATTGGCGGTTATGCCTGGAGCGGACGATCACGGATCGCAAAGGTAAGCGTTTCGGCCGACCGCGGCGCTTCATGGCGTGAGGCGAGGCTTGGCGAAGCGCCGGGCGGCCGGTTCGCTTGGCGGCGTTTCGACATCGAATTTGCTGACCTCGCGCCGGGACCGGTTGAAATCATTGTGCGCGCCCATGACCAGGATAGCGAGCAGCCGCTGCGGTCGCGCAGCCGCGCCGGAAATCCGATCGGCTATTGCAACAACGTTGCACGCCGGGTGAGCGGACGCGTCGTCTGATTGCCGCCTTCTCTTGATCGGGGAGCACGCTTTTTTGAAAAAGGCCCGCTAACTCCGGATAATTGCGGGTCTAGTCTTGACCGCACCAGCCGACCGGAAAAATCCGGCGATGCCAGGGAGGAACCATCATGAGCAGTCAGCTGACCGATGAAGAACTTGCCGCACTGATGCCGTCCGAACTGTGCCAGTACCAGACGCCGATCCCGACCCAGATCGTGGCGTCGGACGAATTCTATCCCGATCCGCAGAACGAAAGACAACGAGAAGTCGAGAACCGGCTGCTGGCGATGGCCGACGATCTCGGCGGCAAGCAGGGCATGGACCGCCGCAAATTTTTCCAGACCGCCGCAGGCATGGCGGCCTCCTTTGTGGCGATGAACGAGGTCTACGGACCGCTATTCGACGTGAGCAAGGCGGAAGCCGCTACGCCTGCGATGGCGCAGGAGCGGGCCAGCGCGTTAAAAGACCAGTTCATCATGGACATGCACACGCATTTTTTGCGCGACGACACCCGCATCATGACCTTCGTCAATATGCGCACCGCGGTGGGCAAGGCCGGCTGGAACAAGGAACTCGGCAGCCGCGAGCAGACCATCGAGGATCTGAAATTCAACAACTACAAAAAAGAAATGTTTCTGGACAGCGACACCAAGATCTCGCTGATCTCCTCGGCTCCCTCCGACATCGAGCAGGACTGGTTCCTGACCAACGAGCAGATGGCGGCAGCGCGCAAGGACATCAACGACGAAGCGGGTTCGCGCCGGGTGTTCTGCCACATGATCTTCACGCCGGGGCAGCCCGGATGGCTGGAGAAACTCGATGCCGGGCTCGCGCTGAAGCCGGAGTCCTGCAAGGGCTACACCGTCGGCGACAACACCCACAAGGACATCAGCCGCTATCCCTGGCGCATGGACGACGAGAAGGTGGCCTACAAGGGCTACGAGAAGATGGTGAAGGCGGGCATCAAGAATGTCTGCGTCCACAAGGGCCTGTTCGCGCCGGGGATCGAAAAGCAATATCCCAATCTGCGCGGCTTTGCCGATGTCGCCGATGTCGGGCAAGCGGCGAAGGACTGGCCGCAGCTCAATTTCGTCGTCTATCATTCGGCCTATCGCCATGTCGGCGGCGACCCGAAACAGGCGCTGGCCGAATTCGAACGCACCGGGCGCATCTCCTGGGTCAGCGATCTTGCCGACATCCCCGCGCAATATGGCGTCAGCAATGTCTATGGCGACGTCGGGCAACTGTTCGCGACCACGCTGGTGGCCGAGCCGAATGTCTGCGCGGCGCTGATGGGCACGCTGATCAAGGGGTTTGGGGCCGATCATGTCTGCTGGGGCACCGACGCGCTGTGGACCGGCGCGCCGCAGTGGCAGATCGAAGGCCTGCGCCGGCTGGAAATCCCGGAAGCATGCAGAAGAAATACGGCTACGCCCCGTTAGGTGCCGCCGACGGGCCGGTCAAAACCGCGATCTTCGGCGACAACAATGCGCGGCTCTACAATATCCAGCCCAAGCGCGCGATGCTCGATCTGAAGGGCGACCGTTTTGCACTGATGAAGGCGGAGTACGAGAAGGCGGGACCGGAGCCGTCCAACACGCGCTACGGCTATGTGGTGCCGAACGGCGCGGTGGATCACGGGGTATTTGCGTAGGTTTTACCGCGTCATTCCGGGATGCGCCTTCATGGTCCGCAGACCCGGGACCCGGATACCGGGTAATGGCTGCAGGATTCCGGGTTCGCGCGCTGCGCGCGTCCGGGAATGACGACTTACTTCGGCTCCGGATGCACCGGATCGACCCACAGCACCGTCTCCGGCTTTTCCACCGGCTCGATGTCGAGATTGATCGCGACCGCCTGGCCGTCGCTGCGCACCAGCACGCATTCCAGCACCTCGTCGGGGCTGGCGTTGATTTCCTGATGCGGCACGTAAGGCGGGATGAAGATGAAATCGCCGGGGTTGGCTTCCGCGGTGAATTGCAGATGTTCGCCCCAGCGCATCCGCGCCTTGCCTTTCACCACATAGATGATGCTTTCGAGATGGCCGTGGTGATGCGCGCCGGTCTTGGCGTCGGGCTTGATGGTCACGGTGCCGGCCCACAATTTCTGCGCGCCGGCGCGCGCGAAATTGATCGCGGCCTTGCGGTCCATCCCCGGGGTCGACGGCACGTTGGGATCGAGCTGGTCGCCGGGAATCACGCGCACGCCGTCGTGCTTCCAGCGGTCGTGGTCGTGTGAGTGCGCGTGATCGTGCGTGCCGGTCATGATGTACCTTCCGATAAATTCTACCCCTGAAAGATACAGAAAACCCGGATCACAAACCAGACAGCCGAGGAACATTTGACTGGTCCCGGACTTGTCCCGCCGAAGCTTAATCACCTGAAGGAGAGTTCCAATGGGTAGCACGGCAGACAAGGTTAAAGGCGCGGCCAACGAAGCCATCGGCAAGGCCAAGCAGGGTCTCGGCGAAGCCACCGGTTACGATAGGCTGCAAGGCGAAGGCGTGATCCAGGAAGTCAAAGGCAAGGGCCAGCAGGCCCTCGGCGACGCCAAGGAAGCCACCAAGGACGCGGTGAACAAGGCCGCGGCGGCTGCGAACAAGAAGCTCTGATCGATTCGGATCGATTTGACAAGAGACCGGCGCTTCGGCGCCGGTCTTTTTGCGTTTGGCAAAGTCA
Source organism: uncultured Alphaproteobacteria bacterium (assembly GCA_963710045.1). GTDB lineage: Bacteria > Pseudomonadota > Alphaproteobacteria > Rhizobiales > Xanthobacteraceae > Bradyrhizobium. The sequence goes on from CAVPZO010000078.1 coordinate 20,931, forward strand.
ACGGTCGCGCGAATGCGCGCCCATTGGCGTGCCCACCATCTCGTGAATGACGAAATGGTGGGGGCACGGCGCAAGAGCGCCTTTGCCCACCCTACGAATGCTTCAGCGCATCCGGATTGACGACATTGCTCGGCTTGCCCGCGGCGTAATCCACGATCTGGTCGAAAATATCGGTGAACTGCAACTCGTATTCGTCGCGCGTGACGTAGCCGATGTGCGGGGTGCAGACCACATTGTCCATGGTCAGCAGCGGATCATTGACGTCGCGCAGCGGCTCCTTCTCGTAGACATCGACCGCGGCCATGCCCGGCCGTCCCTTGCGCAACGCATCGACCAGCGCACCCGGCGCGATCAGCGGCGCGCGGCTGGTGTTGACCAACAGCGCGGTCGGCTTCATCCGCGCCAGATCGTCCGCCGTCACGATGCCGCGCGTGGCCTCGACCAGGCGCATGTGCAGCGAGAGCACGTCGCATTGTTCGAAGAATTCCTGCTTGCTGGCGGCGGTCGCATAACCGTCGGCGCGGGCCTGCGCCAAGGCCGCCTCGCGCGCCCATACCAGCACCTTCATGCCGAACGCCTTGCCGTAGCCGGCGACGACGCTGCCGATGCGGCCGTAGCCGTAGATGCCGAGCGTCTTGCCGCGCAGCGTGTGGCCGACGCCGATCTGCCAGTTGCCGGATTTGAGCGCCGCCATCTGCTGCGGAATCTGCCGCATCGCCGCCAGCACCAGCCCCCATGTCAGTTCGGCGGCGGCATAGGACGGCGTGCCCGCATGCTGGCTCGACGACACGATGATGCCGAGCCGGGTGCAGGCCTCGATATCGATATGCGGATAGACGCTGCGCTGGCTGATCAGCTTCAGGTTCGGCAAGCGCTCCAGCAGGGGCGCCGCGGATCTGCGTGCGCTCGCGGATCAGCACCAGCACCTCGGTGTCGCTTCAATCGCTCCGCCAGCGCATCGACGTCCTGGACGTGATCGTTATGGATGGTGACGTCGTGGCCTTTGAGTTTTGCAAAGCAGTCGAGCGTGCGCAGCGTGTCGAAATAATCGTCGAGGATGGAGATTTTCATTTGCGACTCCCTCGTGTCCCGGACGCGGTGCGGCATTCTTCATGCCGCTCCGCAGAGCCGGGACGTAGCAAGCGCGTGGACGGCCGGCTCTGCAGCGCACCGCTTCGCAAGTGCTACGCGCTGCGTTGCGTCCGGGGCACGACCTCAATACCCCAGCGCGCAGCCGTCCTTGCGCGGTTCGGAGCCGCCGGTCAGCGTGCCCTTGTCCCAGTCGATCCAGATCGCCTGGGCGCCGCCGAGCGGGCCGACGATGCTGGTGGTCTTGTGCCCGATCTTCTGCAGGCCCTCGACGATCTCGGCGGGCACGCCGTCCTCGAGCTGATAGACGCCCTCGTAATGCAGGCCGCGCGGCTGATCGATCGCTTCCTGCACGTCGAGGCCGTAATCGAGCATGTTGGTCAGCAGCCGGGTCTGGCCGACCGGCTGATACTGCCCGCCCATCACGCCGAACGACATTTTCGCGCGGCCGTTGATGGTGGTGAGGCTCGGAATGATCGTATGCAGCGGCCGCTTGCCGGGCGCAATGCAGTTGGGATGGCCGGGCTGCACGCGAAAACCGGCGCCGCGGTTCTGCAGCAGCACGCCGGTCTTGTTCGAGACCACCGCCGAGCCGAACGAATGCGCGACCGAATTGATGAAGGAGCAGACGTTGCGGTCCTTGTCGATCACCGTGATGTACACCGTCGACGGATTGATCGGCGGCGACACTTTTGGCAGTTCGAGCAGCCGGTCCATCTTTATTTTTTTCGCATAATCGGCGGCGAATTCCTTCGACAGGATGCGCTTGATGTCGACATCGACATAGGCGGGATCGCCGATGTCCTGCTCGCGCATCAAATACGCGATGCGGGCGGCTTCCGCTTCGAGGTGAAACCGCTCGATGCTCATCGGCGGATATTTCGTCAGATCGAAATTCGACAGGATATTCAGCATCACCAGCATGGTGATGCCCGGGCCGTTCGGCGGGCACTGCCAGACGTCATGGCCCTTATACAGGGTGCCGATCGGCACCGTCGTTTCCGTGGTATGCGCGGCAAAGTCTTCCAGCGTGTGCAGGCCGCCGATGCCGCGCAAGGTCTCCACCATGTCTTCGGCCACCGCGCCCTTGTAAAAGCCGTCGCGGCCCTGTTTGGCGATGGTGCGCAAGGTCTGGCCGAGTTCGGGCTGCTTGATCACGTCGCCGGCGACCGGCGCGTTGCCATGCGGCAGCAGATAGCGCGGGGTGTTGGTGCCGCCGCGCAGTTTCTCCAGGCCGTTCTTCCAGTCGAACGCGATGCGGGGGGCGACGATATAGCCTTCCTCGGCGGCCTTGATCGCCGGCTGCAGCAGCGTGTCGAGTCCAAGCTTGCCGTGGTCGCGCAGGATGGTTTCCCAGGCATCGACCGCGCCGGGGATCGAAACCGAATGCGCGCCGGTGGTCGGGATCGCATGCATCTTGTGCTCGATGTACCACTCCGCCGTGGCGGCCTTCGGCGCGCGGCCCGAGCCGTTATAGGAGACGATCTTGCCCTCGCCCTTCGGCTGAATCAGCGCAAAACAATCGCCGCCGATGCCGGTGGACTGCGGCTCGATCACCCCGAGCAGCGCGCAGGCCGCGACCGCGGCGTCCGCGGCGGTGCCGCCGGATTTCAGCACCTCGATCGCGGTGAGCGCCGCCAGCGGATGCGACGTCGCCACCATCGCGTTCTGGGCGTGGACGGTGGACCGGCCGGCGAGATGGAAATTCCTCATGTAAAATGGCTCACTTTTGTCGTTTGTTGGTGGGTCTGGCCCGCCGCGCGGCGCGCGTCTACATGGCATTTCGGAGCCTGAGGGCAATGCTCGGGGGCGGATAGCGGCAATGCGCGGCGTCCGGTAGCCCGCATGGAGCGCAGCGATAATCCGGGACTTGGCGTCCATCTCTTTAGGAAAGGGTGCCCCGGATTGCGCTGCGCTCATTCGGGCTGCAGGCCTTTCCCCTCGCCCGCCCATGGGATAAACCACCGCCATGCCGATCACCGTCGCCGCCTTCTATCAGTTTGCCGCGCTGCCGGATTTCCGCGGTTTGCGCGAGCCACTGCGCGCGATCTGCGCCGATCTGGAGCTGAAAGGCAGCGTGCTGCTGGCGCATGAAGGCATCAACGGCACGCTGGCCGGCAGCGCGGACGCCATCGACGCGCTGATCGCGGAATTGCGCGATGGCGAGCTGTTCGGCGGCCGGCTCGACAATCTCGAACTGAAATTCTCCCGCGCGTCCGCGATGCCGTTTGCGACGGCTGAAGATTCGGCTGAAGAAGGAGATCGTCACCCTCGGCGACGGCAAGACCGATCCGACCAGGGCGGTGGGTGTCTATGTCGATGCCGCCGACTGGAACAAATTGATCGCTGCACCCGATACGCTGGTGATCGACACCCGCAACGCCTTCGAGGTGGCGATGGGCAGTTTTGCAGGCGCGGTCGATCCCGGGATCAAAAGCTTTGGCCAATTCAAGGATTTTGTGGCGCGCACGCTCGATCCGCGAACGCACAAAAAAATCGCGATGTTCTGCACCGGCGGCATCCGCTGCGAGAAGGCCAGTTCGTATCTGTTGTCGCGCGGTTTTGCCGAGGTCTATCACCTCAAGGGCGGCATTCTGAAATATCTGGAGCGCGTGCCGGAGAGCGAGAGCCGCTGGCGCGGCGAATGCTTTGTGTTCGACGAGCGCGGTCGCGCTCGGCCATGGCTTGCGCGAGCGCGAACGGAAAATGCCTGCGATGAGTGACGCGAAAAGCCTCAGCGAACGCATCGACGTGCTGGAAACCCGGCTGACGTTTCAGGACGAGACCATCGAGACGCTGAACAAGACCATCACCGCGCAGTGGCATCAAGATCGACGCGCTGACGCGGCAGGTCGAGGCGCTTGAGCGAGCGGCTGCAGGAGGCGGAGGCCAAGGCGCCGGGTGCGGCGAACGAGCCGCCGCCGCATTACTAGCATCGTTGCGGTGGCCGGCTTTGTCTGATGTAAATCGGTGGCATTCCGAGGTGTTCCCATGAAATCCAAAGCCTTCGAGACGACCATCACCGAAAGCGCCGATGCACTGACCGGCCCATGGCGGAAGCCGCGCCAAATGCTCAACGCCCAGGTCTACGATTCCCACGCGTCGATTCACGACGACGCAACGGCGCAGAAACTCGGGTTTCAAGGAGGCACGATCGAAGGGCCGACGCATTTCAGCCAGTTCGCTCCGCTGTGCGAGAGGCTGTGGGGGCAATCCTGGTTCGAGACCGGCTGCATCTCCGCCCACTACCGGAATCCTTCCTTTGAAGGGGAAGAAGTCCAGGCCGTTGTTGCGAAGCCGGAGCCCGGGCAAACACAATGTAAAATCCAGATGGTGAAGCGCGACGGGACGGAAGTTCTGCGCGGCACGGCTTCGGTCGGCCGCGATGCAGCTGTCACGGCACTGGACCAGCGGCTCACGGAGCTGAAGCCGCTTGCCGATCCGGTGATCCTGCGCGACGTCAGGGTCGGGATGGCAACGAAGCGCCAGAGCGTTCGCATGGCATTCGATCAGAACATGGGTGAGCTTGTACCCGTTTTCGTTAGCAGACAAACTCAAGGTGATCACCGAGCCATCCGCATTTTACCTGCCTGACGCGGCGTCGGATAATCCCTGGGGCCGTGCGATCATCCCGATGGAAATGCTGAGCGTGTTGTTTCAATATCGAGCGAGGGACGATCGCTTGCCGATCAAAGGGCCCGGCGGTCGGTCTGTTCGCCGACCAGGAGATTCGGCTGATACGCGGACCATTGTTCGTCGGGGAGGAGTATCGTGTCGAACGCGAGGTGGTCGCGCTGAGCGGCAGCCGCCGGACCGAGAGTATCTGGGTCCGGACCACGGTCCTTGCGGCAGACGATGTGACGGTGGCGACGATGCTGCTCAACCTCGCAAGCATCAAGGATTCCTACGCGCCGTATCAGCAGGAATATGCCGAACTTTACGCCGTGATCTCTCAGGTTCCCTGCCCCGCCAATCTCCGGTCCCGCAATTCGCGCTTCAGCACCTTGCCGATGGCGCTGCGCGGCAGCGTATCGACGATCACGACATCGGCGAGGCGCTGGGTTTTGCCGACGCGGCTGTTGGTCCACGCCTTCAGCGCGCCGGCATCGGCCGCCGCATCCGGCTTCAACACCACGAACGCCACCGGCGTCTCGCCCCATTCTTCCGACGGCATCGCGACCACGGCCGCTTCGACCACATCGCCATGCCTGGCCAGCACCGCCTCGAGATCGCTCGGATAAATATTAAACCCGCCGGAAATGATCATGTCCTTCTTGCGGTCCATCAGCGTGAGAAAGCCGTCGGCGTCGAAGCGCCCGACATCGCCGGTGCGCACGAAGCGTTTTCCGGTCTCGTCGTGCCAGAAGGTTTCGGCGGTCTTGGCCGGCTGGTTGAGATAGCCTTTCATGATCACCGGCGAGTGGCCGACGATCTCGCCGATCTCGCCCACCGCGACCGGCTTGCCGTCGTCGTCGATCAGCCGCACCTCGTGATCGGGCATCGGCTGGCCGACGGTGTGCAGCTTGTCCGGATGCTCATGCGCCAGCAGCGCGCAGGAGCCGCCGCCCTCGGTCATGCCGTAATATTCGGTGAGGCCGCCGGGCCAGCGCTTCAGAATATCGGCCTTCAGATCTGCCGCGAACGGCGCCGAGGTGCAGAATTTCATCTGATACGACGTGAGATCGAAGCGCTCGAAATCCGGCAACGCCATGATGCGGCGGTACTGCACCGGCACCAGCATGGTGTGGGTGGCGCGATGCTTTTCGCTGAGTTCGAGGAAGCCACGGGCGTCGAATTTCTTCATCAGCACCACGGTCCCTCCACCGGCGAAGGTGGGATTGAAGCAGACCAGCGTGGTGTTGGAATAAAGCGGCGTCGAGAGCACCGTCACCGCCTCGGGACCAAAGCCGAGCGGATCGAGCTGGCCGTATTGGCACCAGCGCAGATAATGCGAATGCACGATGCCTTTCGGTGTTCCCGTGGTGCCCGAGGAATAGATGATGTTGAAGGTCCATTCCGGATCGATCGTGACCGGCTTTGGCTTGGTCCCCGGCGCCGCGCACCATGCGCTGAACGGCCGTCCCCAGGCGCTGTCGTCGAGCGAAACCCGTAACGGCGCGTCGGCCGAAGCTCCCATCGCCGCCGCGGTGCCTTCGTCCATGAACAGGATCTTTGCGCCGGAATCCTTCACCATCGCCGCAAAATCGTGCGGCGTCGAGGACGGCGCCAAAGGTGCGACCGCGACGCCGGCGCGCAATGCGCCGAGAAAGGTCGCGACATATTCGATCGAACTCAGGGCACAGATCGAGATCACGTCGCGCGGTTGACAGCCCGTCGGCCTGCATCGCCGCCGCGACGCGGTCGATCAGTTCGTCCAGGTCGTCGTAGCTCAGCTGACGCTCGCCGTCGATCACCGCGATGCGATCCGGCGCGATTGCCGCGGTTTGTCCGACCAGCGCATCGAGCGCGATGAAATCCGGCATGGCCGTTCGCTCCCGTTCTTTCTTGCTTCCGTCATCCTGAGGTGCTCGCCATCTTCGGCGAGCCTCGAAGGATGGCCGCACGCGCCCGGCCCATCCTTCGAGACGCCGCGCAGGAGCGCGGCTCCTCAGGATGACGGCGGAGCGTAAAACTACCTATCAAGCTTCTCGCCCTTGAGCCACTTCGCGCCGCTGGCGTAAAGCTGCGCCACCGCCTCGCCTTTCAGGCCCGGCATGTCGGCTTTTATCTTGTAGCCGATCTGGCTCTGCAGATAGGCCAGATGGCGATAGCCTTCCGGAAAGCTGGCCAGCAGTTTGGCGTCCAGCGTCAGCGATGCTGCGGGGTCGACCGGATCCATGCGGTCCTTTTCGTAGATCGGCTGGCGCAGCACCAGGCCCCAGCGTCCCCCGCGCTTTTCGAGAAAATCGTAGAACCGCCCGGTGCAGACCACGTCGACGACGACGTCATGCACCGATGCCCGTTGCGAGATGGTCATCTTGGTCTGCGAGACCGCGCGGTTGCCGGCAAGATCGATCGACTGGGCGCCGAGGAAATGCAGGATCGAGACGCCCTTGGCCCAACCCGCTTGCTCATCGCGATGAACTCATCGGCGGTGCCCTTGGGTCCAGGTCGCCATCATCCGGCCGTCATCGAACCAGACCGAGCGAAACCGCTCCCAGTCGCCGGCGTCGCGCCACACCACCCAGTTCTCGATCAGGTCGCGGATCGCAAGGCGGTCGCGCAGGTCGTCATCCATGGCATCAATTCTCCGTCATTCCGGGATGCGCCTGTTGGCGCAGACCCGGAATCCAGAACCGTTGCTAAACGTCTGGATTCCGGGTTCGCGCTCGCGCGCCCCGGAATGACGAGATGTAGCAAAAACAAACGGCCTCCGCGAGGGAGGCCGTTCGGGATCACAGAGATCAATCAAGATCAGTCAGCGGTCGATAATGACCTTGCGGTCATAGTCGCGATCATAATCGCGATCGCGCTTCTTGATGATCACGGTTTCATCACGGCGCGGTTCGCGTTCGCGGATAATCGTGCGCTCATGGACCCGGTCGCGATCATAATCGCTGCGGCCTGATCCGATGGTCACGCCCGCGCCGACCGGGCCGACACCCACGCCAACGCCAACCTGTTCGGCGCTGGCCGGCATCGCACTGCAAATTCCGATAGCCGCGACGGCGGCCACTGCAAGACGCTTGATCATCGCATGCTCCTCAGTTGTGAATTCTTGGGGGGCAATGCTGGGCGGAAAGAATGGTTCCGGAACGCGCCCGCTCCGCTCATCCGGCGGGATGCCGCGAAACTTACGCTTTCATCGCAAACCAGATCGCAAGCGCCACGATCACAGCGACGATCGCGCCCCAAACCACGGGCGTGACTTTCTTGGAGCTGCCGCTGCGCGGCGAGTCGTTCGGCGCATGGTTGTAGCGGTCATCCATTGCGGCATGCCTGGACATCGAATCTCTTCGCGAGCGACGTGGCGAGCGCAATGCTAGCGGAAAACCGCCATCACCTTGTCCCACAGCGTATCGCTGTGCCGATCGCCGTCAGGCTTTGACGGCGCCGGCTGCGCCGCGCTGACGGGATCGGACGCCGGAAAGCTGTCCATCAGGCCGGCTTCGAGCCGCGCATGCGTCTCCATGTCGGCCCGCGCGGCCTCTTTGGGATCGTCGGCGTGCTTGTCGTGCGCCGCAGGATTGAATTTCTCAGCCATTGGTTTCTCCCTCCAATGACAACGTTGCCGCGTTCCATGGGTTCCCTGAAGGACCCGATGCGAAGCATTCAAAACTGCAGACAGAGAGATGGTAGCGGGAGAGGGACTCGAACCCCCGACCCCAGGATTATGATTCCCGTGCTCTAACCAGCTGAGCTACCCCGCCACGGCGTCCGTCGTCAGGGCCAGCCATGCCGCAGCCGCGAACGCGCGGCATATAAGAAGCCGGTCAGGGGCATGTCAAGCAAACCCCTTAACCGCGCCAAGTGCCTGCAAACCGGGCTATTTCGGCCGGATCGTGGGATCGCCGCCGGGGCTGCCGGGCGGCGGAATTACCGGCGTATTGCCGGTCTCCGGCGTCGGCGCGCGGATGGCCGGATCAACGCCTGAGGGCGGACACAGCACGCCGTCGGATCTCGCCAGCTTGTCGCCGAGCAGCTCGGCGCGCTGGCCGGTGGTGGTGCCGTGCGGCGCTATACCGCCTTGAGGAGTGGATTCCGTCGGCGCGCAATTATGGGCGCCGCGCGACGGCGCAGGCGGTGCGGTCTGCGCCGGCGGTGTAACCGGTGTCGGCGGCGCCTGCGCGAATGCTGCGCCGGACACCGCCATTATCACGGCACGACAGAACGAGACGACTTTTTGGTCATGTAAGGAAACGGCCCGCGCGGGCGCAGGTTCCTCAGCAAATCGACGCGGTATTTACGATTTGCGGTAGCGGATCAGGGAAAAATGCCCCATCGGCGCCATCGGGCGGCGCTCGGTGAGGCTGACGCCGCCATGTTTGGCGGCCCAATCGACGAGGCGCGCCCAGGGAAATTCCGGCCGCCAGCCGAGCCGGCGCGCCAGCGGCGCGAACGCCAGTTCGAAGGCGCGGCGCGGTCCGCTTTCGGCGCCGATATGGTTGACCAGAATAAGTTCGCCGCCGGGTTTCAGCACGCGGATGAAATCGTCCAGCGTGCTTTCCGGATCGGGCACCGCGGTGATGACATATTGCGCCACCACCGCGTCGAAGAACGAATCCTCGAATGCCAGGTTCTTGGCGTCCATCACCGCCAATGTTTCGACATTGGAAAGACCCATCGCGCGCACGCGCTGCTGGGCCTTGCGCAGCATCGGCTCGGAAATATCGACGCCGCACAGTTTCGTGCTGCGCGAATAATCCGACAGCGACAATCCGGTGCCGACGCCGACATCGAGAATCCGGCCGCCGATCTTGTCGGCTTCGGCGATGGTGGAATGGCGGCCCTGTTCGAACACCTTGCCGAATACGAGATCGTAGATCGGCGCCCAGCGGCCATAAGCCTTGGCGACCCCAGCGCGGTCGATGTCGTTGCCCATGCCCAACCTGAAGTTTCTTGCCTGAATTTTCTTGTTCGTTCAGTCCTGCAGCAACGGCTGCGGCTGGTTGGCTTCACCCACCGCACGCTTCGCAGCCGCACTCTTGATGAAACCGCCGCCGAGCACGCGCGCCTGTCCCGACGGCGCATCGTAGAATACGCAGGCCTGTCCAGGCGAGACGCCCTCTTCTCCTGCGACCAGTTCGACCTCATAGCCGCCGTCGAGCTCACGCAGCCACGCCGGCTGCGGCGCCCGGGTCGAGCGCACCCGCACGAAAATCTCCAGGCCTTCGCCGATCGCGCGGTCAAGCGCGCCGTCGCCGATCCAGTTGATGTCGCGCAGAACAATGCGATGCATCCGCAGCGCCTCGCGCGGACCGACCACGACGCGCCGGCTCGCGGCATCGAGCCTGATCACATAGAGCGGCGCGCTGGAGGCGATGCCAAGGCCGCGGCGCTGCCCGACGGTGAAATGCGCGATACCCTGATGCTTGCCGATGCTGCGGCCCGTCGAGATCGACGACCTCGCCGGGCGCAAGCGCATTCGGCTTCAGGCGCCCGACGATATCGGTGTAACGCCCGGTCGGCACAAAGCAGATGTCCTGGCTGTCCTGCTTGTCGGCGACGGAGAGGCCGAAGCGCCGCGCCAGCTCGCGGGTCTGCGGCTTGGTCATGTCGCCCAGGGGAAAGCGCAGATAGTCGAGCTGCTCGCGCGTGGTCGCGAACAGGAAATAGCTCTGGTCGCGGTCGGCATCCGCAGCGCAGACCAGCGCACGCGATCCGTCGGCCATCCGGCGCGACGCGACGTAGTGCCCGGTGGCAAGCGCCGAGGCGCCGAGGTCGCGTGCGGTCGCCAGCAGGTCGCGGAACTTTACGGACCGGTTGCACTCGATGCATGGCACCGGGGTTTCGCCGGCGGCGTAGCTGTCGACAAAGCTGTCGATCACCGACTCGCGGAAACGGCTCTCGTAATCCAGCACGTAATGCGGGATGCCGAGGCGCGCCGCGACATCGCGGGCGTCGTGGATGTCCTGCCCGGCGCAGCAGGCGCCCTTGCGATGGGTGGCGGCGCCGTGATCGTAAAGCTGCAGCGTGATGCCGACGACGTCGTAGCCTTCCGACTTCAACAGCGCAGCCGTCGCCGAGGAATCGACGCCGCCCGACATGGCAACGACGATCCGTGTGTCCTGGGGACGGCCTTCGAGGTCGAGACTGTTGAGCATGGTTCCGATCGTTGATCAGGGTGCTTTGGAGCGGTCCCGGGAAGCAGGTTCGCCTCGGCCGGAACGGCTGAAAAAGCCAGCCTTTCATATAGGCCGTATCCGCGAGAGGCAATCACGGCGCCCGGTTTTGCGCCGCGCAAACGGCAATTCTTGCCGCCGGGCAGAAACGAAGCGGCTGCCGCGGCCGCATGGGTTGCGGCTCTACCGGCTAACTATTTGAATTACCTGAAATTTATTTCAGAGATGGGGTGGCCCGGTCCTTGCTGACTTGAGACGTGAAATCATCGCGAAAGGCCGCCCGTGTTCAGCGTGACGTCAGAAACAGCCGCCAACCCGTCGCTTCAGAACGCGCCGTCGAGGTCTACCCGAGCGGACCAATCGCCGGCGACCGACAGTTTTTCGGCGTTGATCGACAGCAACGCAGCCGACACCGCTAGCAATGATCGTCCAGCCGCGCCCGATCGGCCGCAGCCGCAGCCGCGCTCGGATGACACATCCGCGGCGTCCGACAACCGGCAGCCGCGCGACAACGCATCTTCTTCGGCCGCGGCCACCAGCACCCGCTCGCACGACGCACAATCCGGCGCCGCACAGACCGTTGCTGCCGACGCAAGCGCCGACGCGGGCACTGCCGCCAAGCCCGCAACGCCGGAGGGTACGAAGTCCGGGATCGTGAAAACAGCCGTCAAGGAAGCGGCGTCCGACATTACCGTCGCGACGGACTCAACCACAATGGCCGATCCCGCCGCATCGCCGCAGCCCGCCGCATCGACGGCTGTAACGCCGGCTCCGGTCGCCGTCGCGATTGCGGTGCCCGTCGCAGCGGCTGTTGTCGCGCCGATATCCAACGGCCATGCGACCGAGCCCCTCGCAATTGCCGCGGCGGCTATCGCGACCAGCACATCGGCCGTCGAGGCATCAAAGCCTGCCGTTGCGGCAGCAGCGCAAGGGCCGGTCGATCCTGCAACGAAGGCGCTTGGGAGCCCGGCACCCGCAGCTGCGGCAACGCCAACAACAGCAGCGGCAAGCCAGGCCACGGCATCGACGAATACTTCCGACCCAACCGCGGCCGCCAGCAACACTGCGAAGGCAGTAGCGAGTGACACGGCCGCCATTCCCGTCAGCCAACCCGCCGCGAAAGCCGACACCGCCATTCAGGCCGACCCTGAACTGGCGCCGACTGTTGCCATGGCGAGTCCGGTTACCGCTGTCGCGCCGAAGGCAACCGCCAGGGCGTCCACTTCCGCGCGGGGAAGCGAAAGTGCTGCATCGCTCAAGACTGGCATCGCCTCCGATGCGGCCGACCCGTCCGCCGCGTCGCCCGCTTCAGATACCATCGGCAAGAGCGTTGCCCCGCAGGGCCCGGCCGCGGACGGCAAACAGAAAACCGGCGGCAGCGCCGTTGACGCCGCGAAGACCGATCCTGCAACCCCTAACGCGCCTGCAGCGACAGCGTCGCCGCACGAGCACCGCGCCGCCGCCGCGGCCCAGGTTCAGACCGAACCATCCGGTGCCGGCCAGCTCTCGAATGCCGTCCAGCAACCGCAGGCGCAATCCGCCGCCACCATCCCCGCAGCCGCCCAATTAAGCGTTACCGCTGCGGCCTCGGCGGCGGTGCCGCTGAACGGCCTCGCATTGCAGATCGCGGTGTCGGCGCAAAGCGGCAAGAGCCGCTTCGAGATCAGGCTCGATCCCGCCGAGCTTGGCCGCATCGACGTCCGCATCGACGTCGACCGCCACGGCCAGGTCACCTCGCATCTGACGGTCGAGAAGCCGGAAACTCTGGCGATGCTGCGCCAGGACGCGCCGCAATTGCAGCGCGCGCTCGACAACGCCGGATTCAAGACCGGCGACAGCGGCCTGCAGTTCAGCCTGCGCGATCAATCCTCGTCCGGTCAGAACACCGGCGACGAGGCAAGCCGCAACGCACAGCGGCTGATCATCAGCGAAGACGACAGCGTTCCCGCCGCGATCGCGGGACGAACCTACGGCCGCATGCCCGGATCGGGCAGCGGCGTCGACATCAGGGTCTAGGAGACGGACATGACGACAGCATCAGGCGTGGCGCCATCAGTCGTATCGGGCACGACGCCGCTACCCACAAAGGACGCATCGGGTTCGAGCCTGGGCTCGACCACCAACGCGACGCTGGCGGGTAATTTCCAGACGTTCCTGACGCTGCTGACCACGCAGCTGCAGAACCAGAACCCGCTCGATCCGCTGGACACCAACCAGTTCACCCAGCAGCTGGTGCAGTTCGCAGGCGTCGAGCAGCAGCTCCGGACCAACGATCAGCTGAACTCGCTGGTCGCGCTGCAGCAGACCGCGCAATCGACGCAGGCACTGGGTTTCGTCGGCAAGACCGCGGTGGTCGACGGCAGCACCACAAATCTGGTGAACAGCGCTGCGACCTGGAATCTGGGCGTCGAGAAAAATTCGAACGTCGCCATCACCATCGCCAACTCTACCGGACAAAACGTCTTCAGCGGCAACTATCCGGTCACGGCCGGCGCCAACCAGGCCTTTGCCTGGGATGGCAAGGGCAACGACGGCACGCAATGGCCGGATGGCAAATACACCATCACCGCCACCGCCCTCGACGCGACGGGCAATCCCGTGGCGGTCTCGACCCAGATTCAGGGCGTGGTCAATTCGGTGGATCTCACCCAGTCGCCGCCCTTGCTGTCGATCAACGGCCAGACCTACACCGTCAGTCAGATCAAGAGCATCTCGAGCTGACGGACCTTCCCCGTCATCCGGGACACGCGTCTTCGCGTGAACCCGGAATCCAGCAACCGTCTCTGGATTCCGGGTTCGCGCTACGCGCGCCCGGAATGACGGCCAAAATAAATTAGCACTTCATTCACACCCTGCTTCACCCCGGCACACATAAGCGCGCCGGGGCGTGTTTTTATGTCGATTCGAAGGAGAATCGTATTTGGGCCCAGTGCTTAGGCAAATTTTAAGTCGCGGGGGTTACGTTGTCCGAGTGAGTTCAGTGGTTGAGAGTTTGTGAGTACGCCATGACAGAACCCCATCGCCCGAGGGTAAAATACGTCATCGGGCCTGACGGCAGTCCGTTAACAATTGCGGATTTGCCCGCGCCCGGGACCAAACGGTGGGTGATCCGCCGCAAGGCCGAAGTCGTTGCCGCGGTTCGCGGCGGCCTGCTCTCCCTCGAGGAAGCCTGCAGCCGCTACACGCTGACCGTCGACGAATTCCTGTCCTGGCAGTTCTCCATCGACCAGCATGGCCTGGCCGGACTGCGCACCACCCGCATCCAGCAATATCGCCAGTAAGCCTCAACCGATCATCCGCAATTTTTCTGAAAATCGGCTTTGCCCAGCAAAGCCGATTTTTTTTCGTTTTCGACAATTCCTCCCTGCCTTTAACCTTCATTAACCATATCGAAACCATCCCGTAGGCAATAATTGCCCAGTCGGCTCTTGAGGCCGAATCTTGGGCCGAATGCCAGGGGCTGGTTCGTTGCAGGGTCTTGCAGGTTTTCTGAGAAGTCTGGGTGCGGCCCGGGTAATGGCGATGGTTGCGGTCACCGCCGCGCTGATCGGGTTCTTCGGATTCGTCATCATGCGCGTCACCACGCCGGTGATGACCACCCTCTTCACCGACCTGTCGCCTGAGGATTCCGCCGGGATCGTCAAGGATCTGGAACGCCAGGCGATTCCCTTCGAGCTGCGCAATGACGGCGCGGTGATCATGGTGCCCAAGGATCGGGTGACACGGCTGCGCATGAAGCTCGCCGAAGGCGGCCTGCCCAAGGGCGGCGGCGTCGGCTACGAGATTTTCGACAAATCCGACGCGCTCGGCACCACCAGCTTCGTGCAGAACATCAACCATCTGCGCGCGCTCGAAGGCGAGCTGTCCCGCACCATCCGGGCCATCGACCGCGTGCAGGCCGCGCGCGTGCATCTGGTGCTGCCGGAGCGGCCGCTGTTCTCGCGCGAAACGCCGGAACCCTCCGCCTCGATCGTGGTGCGGGTGCGCGGCACGCTGGAGCCGCAGCAGGTCCGTGCCATCCGCCATGTGGTCGCTTCCGCCGTCAACGGCCTGAAGCCGCAGCGGGTGTCCATTGTCGATGAAGCCGGGCAGTTGCTGGCCGACGGCGCCACCGGCGATGCCGACGGCGCCACCGGCGACGAGCGCCGCGCCGGATTCGAAAAGCGGATGCGCAACCAGGTCGAGGCCATCGTGTCGTCGGTGGTCGGCACCGGCCGCGCCCGGGTGCAGCTGTCCGCCGACTTCGACTACAACAAGATCACCCAGACCTCCGACAAGTACGACCCGGAAGGCCGGGTGCTGCGCTCCAGCCAGACCCGCGAGGAATCCTCCGCCACCGCCGAAAGCAACGGCCAGGTCACGGTCAACAACGAACTGCCGGGCGCCCAGCGCCCGGACAATGCTCCGGCCGCGCGCGACCAGAGCAAGAAGAGCGAGGAAACCAACAATTACGAGATTTCCCGCACCACCAAGACCGAGGTGACCGAGGCCGGACGGGTCAACCGCATCTCCGTCGCCGTATTGGTCGACGGCAGCTATTCCAAAAACGACAAGGGGGAAATGGTCTATGCCGAGCGCTCGAAAGAGCAGCTCGACCGCATCGCCGCACTGGTGCGCTCGGCGATCGGATTCGACCAGAAGCGCGGCGACCAGGTCGAGGTGATCAACCTGCGGTTTGCCGACGCGCCGGCAGTCGTGCCGGTCAGCGAACCATCGGGCCTGCTCGGCATGTTTCAATTCACCAAAGACGACCTGATGTACGGCATCGAGCTCGCGGTGATGTTGCTGCTCGGCTTCGTGGTGCTGTTCATGGTGGTGCGGCCGCTGGTCAAGCGCATCCTCGCTTCCGAGCCGGTCGCGGCGATTGCCAATGCCGCCATGCCGGCGCTGGCCGACGCCAGCGCCCAGGGAGCGGCCACCGGACAGAATCTCATTCCGGGCGCCACCGCGCAGATGATCGACGTAGCGCAGGTCCAGGGCCAGGTGCATGCCCAGTCGGTGCACCGCGTCGGCGAACTGGCGCAGCAAAATCCCAATGAAACCGCTTCCATCCTTCGTCAATGGCTCTCGGAGCCCGCGTGATCTGACATGGCCGTACCGCAAACCACGACCAGCTCCAGCAACGACATCGCCAGCGTGGTCGCGACGCTGGCGAGCCGTCAGGGCAATCGTCCCAAGAGCAAGCCGATGAGCGGCCCGAAGCGCGCGGCGGTGCTGATGCTGGCGCTCGGCGAGCAATATGGCGGCAAGGTCTGGGCGCTGCTGCAGGACGACGAGGTGCGCGAGCTCTCCATGCAGATGTCCTCGCTGGGCACCGTCGAGGCCGACGTGGTCGAGGACCTGCTGCTCGAATTCGTCTCAAGGATGTCGGCATCCGGCGCGCTGATGGGAAATTTCGACGCCACCGAACGGCTGCTGCAGCAATATCTGCCCAAGGAGCGCGTCACCGGAATCATGGACGAGATTCGCGGACCTGCGGGGCGCAACATGTGGGAGAAACTCTCCAACGTCCAGGAAGAGGTGCTCGCCAATTATCTCAAGAACGAATATCCGCAGACCATTGCCGTGGTGCTGTCGAAGCTGAAGCCCGAGCACGCCGCGCGCGTGCTCGCGATCCTGCCCGAGGACATGGCGCTCGACGTGGTCGGCCGCATGCTGAAGATGGAGGCGGTGCAGAAAGAGGTGATCGAGCGCGTCGAACAGACGCTGCGCACCGAATTCATGTCCAACCTGTCGCAGACCCGCCGCCGCGACGCCCACGAGGTGATGGCGGAAATCTTCAATAATTTCGACCGCCAGACCGAAACCCGCTTCATCACCTCGCTGGAAGAAGACAACCGCGAATCCGCCGAGCGCATCAAGGCGCTGATGTTCACCTTCGATGATCTGGTGAAGCTGGATTCCGGCTCGGCGCAGACCCTGATGCGTCACGTCGACAAGAACAAGCTCGGCATCGCGCTGAAAAGCGCCAATGAGGAGGTGCGAGGTTTCTTTCTCGGTAACATGTCGTCGCGCGCGGGCAAGATGCTGCTCGACGACATGGCGGCGCTCGGCCCGGTGCGCCTGCGCGACGTCGACGAGGCGCAGGCGCTGCTGGTCAATCTCGCCAAGGATCTCGCCGCCAAGGGTGAGATCATGCTGAGCAAAAACCGCGCCGACGACGAGCTGGTGTACTGATGGGCGCTCCGGCAAAATTCCTGTTCGACATGGACTTCTCCGCGCCGGAGAAGGGCCGCGAGCGCGCCGCTACGCCCTCGGAGATCGCGCAGCAGATCGCTTCCGCCGAAGCCCGCGGTTACCGCGACGGTTTTGACGCCGCGATGCGCGAGGCCAAGGCGGAAAGCGACCGCCGCACCGCACTGGCGCTGGAGGAAATCGGCATCGCGATCCGCACCATTGCGACGCGGTTCTCCGGCATCGAAACCCGGATGGAAACCGAGGCGGTCGACGTTGCGGTGGCGGTAGCGCGCAAATTATGCAGCGAATTGATGGCCGGTGAGCCGCTCGCCGAGGTGATGGCGCTGGTGCGCGACTGCTTCTCGCATCTGGTCTCGACGCCGCATCTGGTGGTCCGCATCAACGAGCGCTTTATGACGCCGCGCGCGAGCGGATCGAGCGGCTGGCGAAGCAAAGCGGTTTCGAGGGCCGGCTGGTGATCCTGGCGGAGCCGGAGATCGACAGCGGCGACTGCAAGATCGAATGGGCCGATGGCGGCGTGATGCTGGAGCGCACCGCGACCGAAGCCAAGATCAACGAACTTGTCGGGCGCTATATGGCGTCCCGCGATCAGGCCGGAGCGGCCATGAGGACTGAACCATGAGTGACACCGATACCCACGTGCCGCTTCCCGATCTCAACGCCGCCGATGCGCCCGTGATCGACGACATCGGATATCACGAGGACGAACAGATTTCGCGCGTCGCCGCCGACCTCGAAGCGGTGTTCGACGTGCCGGTGCAGGTTTCCGCCGTGCTCGGCCGCTCCAAGATGGATGTCGGCGAGCTGCTGAAGCTCGGACCCGGCACCGTGCTGGAGCTCGACCGCCGGGTCGGCGAAGCCATCGACATCTATGTCAACAACCGCCTGGTCGCGCGCGGCGAAGTGGTTCTGGTGGAGGACAAGCTCGGCGTCACCATGACGGAAATCATCAAGGCGGAACGCGCCTAAGCAACAACGGATCTAACAGGAGAACACCATGCGGCTTCTCATCGTCGGCACCCTGAAGGGCCAGCTTACGACCGCCACCAAGATCGCCATGGACAATGGCGCCACGGTGACCCACGCCGAGGACATCGAGCAGGCGATGCGCGTGCTGCGCGGCGGCAAGGGCGCCGACCTGTTGCTGGTCGATGTCGCGCTCGACATCCGCGACCTGGTGATCCGGCTGGAGGCCGAGCACATCCACGTCCCCATCGTCGCCTGCGGCATCGCCAGCGACGCCCGCGCCGCGGTCGCCGCCATTCACGCCGGCGCCAAGGAATACATCCCGCTGCCGCCCGATCCGGAACTGATCGCAGCGGTGCTGGCGGCGGTCGCCAACGATTCGCGCGAGCTGGTCTATCGCGACGAAGCGATGGCGAAGGTGATCCGGCTGGCCCAGCAGATCGCGGGCTCCGACGCCTCGGTGATGATCACCGGCGAATCCGGCACCGGCAAGGAGGTGCTGGCGCGCTACGTCCACACCGTTCCAACCGCGCCAAGAAGCCGTTCATCTCCATCAACTGCGCGGCGATCCCCGAGCATCTGCTGGAGTCCGAACTGTTCGGCCACGAGAAAGGCGCGTTCACCGGCGCCATCGCGCGGCGCATCGGCAAGTTCGAGGAAGCCACCGGCGGCACGCTGCTGCTGGACGAAATCTCCGAAATGGACGTGCGGCTGCAGGCGAAGCTGCTGCGCGCGATCCAGGAGCGGGTGATCGACCGCGTCGGCGGCACGCGGCCGGTGCCGGTCGACATCCGCATCCTCGCCACCTCCAACCGCAATCTGGCGGAGGCGGTGCGCGAGGGCAAGTTCCGCGAGGATTTGCTGTTCCGTCTCAATGTGGTGAACCTGAAGATTCCGCCGCTGCGCGAGCGGCCGGCCGACATCGTCGAACTCGCGCATCATTTCGCGCAGAAGTATGCCGAAGCCAACGGCGTGCCGGTGCGGCCGATGTCGGCGGATGCGCGGCGCGTGCTGACCACCAACCGCTGGCAGGGCAACGTCCGCGAACTGGAAAACACCATCCACCGCGCCGTGCTGATGGCGAGCGGCGACGAAATCGGCGCGGAGGCGATCCTCTCGCCCGACGGCGACCGCCTCGATCTGGCCAAGAACCGCGCCGGCCGTCGCGCATGCGGCGATCGCCGCGGAGCAGGTCACGCGCGCGCTGGTCGGCCGCACGGTCGCCGATGTCGAGCGCGACCTGATCCTGGAGACGCTCAAGCATTGCCTCGGCAACCGCACCCATGCCGCGAACATCCTCGGCATCTCGATCCGCACGCTGCGCAACAAGCTCAACGAATACGCCGATGGCGGCATCCCGATCCCGCCGCCGGCGCGGGCGAGTATCATCGGGTAGCGGCGACGGCTTACTCCGTCATCCTGAGGTGCGCGC
>CAVPZO010000079.1:0-26378 GCA_963710045.1 uncultured Alphaproteobacteria bacterium
ACAGTAAGCACTGATATGACGATGGTCGCCGACAATATTGAAGCTGGCACGCGAGAGCGGATTTCGTGGTTGCGGAGCGTTTGTTCCGCGAAATCGGTTACCAGAAGACCACCGTCGCTGACATCGCCAAAGTGCTGCGGATGAGCCCGGCCAATGTCTATCGCTTCTTCGATTCCAAGAAGGCGATCCACGAAGGCGTGGCGCGCGGCCTGATGGGCGAAGTCGAGGACGCGGCTCAGGCCATCGCGTCGGGGCCGGAGCCCGCGGCGCGCCGCCTGCGCGAGTTGATGACTACCATCCATCGCATGAATTCCGAGCGCTATGTCGGCAATTCCAAGCTGCACGAGATGGTCGAGATCGCGATGCAGGAGAGCTGGGACGTTTGCGTGGCGCATATGGAGCGGATCACCGGCACCATCGCCGAAGTAATCGCCTCGGGCGCGGCGTCCGGCGAGTTCGAGGCTCCCGACGTGCCGCTGGCGGCGCTGTGCAGCTGCACCGCGATGATGCGGTTCTTCCATCCGCAGATGATCGCGCAATGCGCCGACAAGCCGGGCCCGTCGATCGACCAGATGATCGATTTTATCCTCGCCGGGCTGGCGCCGAAGGGCAAAAAATAACTCGCGATCAACCGAGAGAGAGCAGCGTGGACGCATCGAGCCCGAAGGATCTGCATTATTACGAGCCGAAGAACGGCCACGGCCTCCGGCACGATCCCTTCAACGCCATCATCGCACCGCGCCCGATCGGCTGGATTTCGTCGCGGGACGCCAAGGGCCATGTCAATCTCGCGCCCTACAGCTTCTTCAACGGATTCAATTATCACCCGCCGATCATCGGATTTTCTTCCACCTCCTGGAAGGACAGCGTGGTCAATATCCAGGAGACCGGCGAATTCGTCTGGAATCTCGCAACCATGGATCTGGCGCAGCAGATGAACGCCACCGCAGCCCATGTGGCGCACGACGTCAGCGAGTTCACCATCGCAGGCCTGACGGCGGTGCCGGGCAGGCTGGTCAACGTGCCGCGCGTGGCGGAAAGTCCGGTGTCGTTCGAATGCAAGCTGACCCAGATCATCCAGCTGCAGGGCGCCGACGGCAAGAAAGCGCAGGCCTGGCTGACGCTGGGCGAAGTGGTCGCCGTCCATATCGACAAGGCCATGATCAAGGACGGCGTGTATCAGACCGCATTGGCCCGCCCGATCGTTCGCGCCGGCCGCAGAGGCGATTATTTCGAGATCAGGCCGGAGGCCATGTTCGAAATGACGCGGCCGGATTGACGTTGCGTAGCCCAGACGCGGCGCAGCGAAATCCGGGTTATCTCGCCAGGCTGTCCCCGGATTGCGCTTCGCTCCATCCGGGCTACGAAGCCACGGGAACGTTTGCGGCACCACATCATTAATACGGCGTCATGGCCGGGCTTGTCCCGGCCATCCACGTCTTTTCACAGTGAAGGATTTCAAGGACGTGGATGCCCGGGACAAGCCCGGGCATGACGGAGTAACACCGGCCCGATTGTGCTAGAATTTCCGCATCCGCATCGACCATGAGGCCATCGCCATGAGCTTCCGTCGCGATTTCATTACCAAGCCGATCTTTTCCTGGGCGCACGGCGTGCTGCCCGCGATGTCCGATACCGAGCGCGAAGCGCTGGAGGCGGGCGACGTATGGTGGGATGCCGACCTGTTCACCGGCAATCCCGACTGGACAAAACTGCTCGCCACCGCGCCGGCCACCTTGACCGCCGAGGAAGAAGCGTTCCTCAACGGCCCAGTCGACCGGCTCTGCGAAATGCTCGACGACTGGAAGATCAATTGGGAATGGCGCGACCTGCCGCCCGAGGTCTGGGATTTCATCAAGCGCGAAAAATTCTTCGGCATGATCATCCCGAAGGAATATGGCGGGCTCGGCTTCTCGCCCTATGCGCATTCCGAAGTGGTGCGCAAGCTTTCGTCGCGCTCGCTGGATGCCGCCGTCACCGTGATGGTGCCGAACTCTTTGGGGCCGGGCGAGCTCTTGATGCGCTTCGGCACCAAGGAACAGCAGCAACAATGGCTGCCGCGCTTAGCCGACGGCCGCGAGATTCCATGTTTCGGCCTGACCAGTCCGGAAGCCGGCTCCGATGCCGCCTCGATGATCGACTCCGGCATCATCTGCAAAGGCAATTTCGAGGGACGCGAGGTGCTCGGCCTGCGGCTGAACTGGCACAAGCGCTACATCACGCTCGGACCGGTGGCGACGCTGCTTGGGCTGGCGTTCAAGGCCTATGACCCGGATCATCTGGTTGGCCCCAAGGAAGAACTCGGCATCACGGTAGCGCTGATTCCAACCCATCTGCCCGGCGTCGAGATCGGCCGCAGGCATCTGCCGTCAATGCAGGTGTTTCAGAACGGTCCGAACCGGGGCCGCGACGTCTTTATCCCGATGGATTACATCATCGGCGGACAGCAGCGCCTGGGGCAAGGCTGGAAAATGCTGATGACGGCGCTGGCCGCCGGCCGCGGCATTTCGCTGCCATCGCTGTCGGCGGCGGGTGCCGCATATGCGGCGCGCACCACCGGCGCCTATGCGCGGATTCGCGAGCAGTTCAACGTGCCGATCGGCCGCTTCGAGGGTATCGAGGAGCCGCTGGCGCGCATCGCCGGCATTGCCTATTTGCTCGACGCGGCGCGGCGGCTGACCTGTGCTGCGCTCAATCAGGGCCATCATCCCGCGGTGATCTCGGGCATCATGAAGCTGCATGCCACGAACGGATGCGGACGGTGATCGACGACGCCATGGATATTCACGGCGGCAAGGCCGTGATCGACGGCCCGCAGAATTACATGGGCAATCTCTATCGCTCGGTGCCGGTCGGCATCACCGTCGAAGGCGCCAACATCCTCACCCGCAATCTGATCGTGTTCGGGCAGGGCGCGATCCGCGCGCATCCTTATCTGCTGGACGAGATGAACGCGCTGGGCGACGCCGATCAGGCCAAGGGACTCGATGCGTTCGACAAGGCGTTCTGGAAACACATCGGCCATAGCGTCACGACGCTGTTCCGCGCCTGGGGCCGAAGCTGGAGCGGTGGCGCGTTCGCGCCTGCGCCCGATGCCGGCGACGCCACAGGCTTCTATCGCCAGCTCTCGCGCTATTCGTCGGCCTTCGCGCTGTGCGCCGACATGGCGCTGCTGACATTAGGCGGCGCGCTCAAGCGCAAGGAAATGCTGTCGGCGCGGTTCGGCGATATTTTGTCCGAACTCTATCTGCTCTCCGCTGCGCTAAAACGCTGGCAAGACGAGGGCCGGCAGACGGCGGATTTCGCGGCACTGGAGTGGTGCATGGCGACGGGGTTCAAGACGATCGAGAATCGTTTCGCGGAAATTCTCGCTAATTTACCGAACCGGTTCGTCGCCGCAGTGCTGAAATTCCTGATCCAGCCGTTCGGCGCCCGCGTGCTGGGACCATCGGACCTTGTGATCCATCGATGCGCGCAACTGGTGCTGGAGCCATCCGCCGCGCGCGACCGGCTGACGCCGAACCTGTCGTTGGTCGATGACGATCGCGGCGTGGCGCGGCTGGAGAAGGCGTTCCTGCTGGTGACGGCGGCTGAGGATATTTCGAAGCGCATGCATACCGCGCACATCCGCGACTGGCGCGAGGCGGTGAAGAAAGGCGTGATCACGCAAGGTGAGGGCGATCAACTTGCGGCGGCCCATGACGCAGTGGCGAAAGTAATCGAGGTCGACGATTTCGCTCCCGAAGCGCTGTCGCCGATCTACAAGAAACCCGCCGACGTGCATCAGTTCTTCCAGGAGCTTGCTGACAAGCGGGCGGCGAGCTGATGGCGCGACCGGTCTATATCGTCGACGGCAGCCGCACGCCGTTCCTGAAGGCGCGCAGCGGGCCGGGGCCGTTTACGCCGGTCGATCTCGCCGTGCAATGCGGGCGGCCGCTGCTGGCGCGGCAGCCGTTCGCGCCCGATGCGTTCGACCAGGTGATCCTCGGCTGCGTCAATGTCATTGCCGACGAGATGAATCCGGCGCGCGTCGCAGCGCTCAGGCTCGGCATGGGCGAGGCAATGGTGGCGTTTACGGTGCAGATCAATTGCGGCAGCGGCATGCAATCGATCGACACCGCCTATCGCTATATCCGCGAAGGCAACGCGAATCTGGTTCTGGCCGGCGGCTCGGAAGCCTTAAGTTATGCGCCGCTGGTCTGGCCACAACAAGGCGTGCGCTGGTTCGCTGGTGTGGCCGGCGCGAAGGGCGTCTTTGCGAAGGCAGTGGCGGCGCTGAAGGCCCGGCCGAGCTATTTCAAGCCGATCATCGGGCTCGAGCGCGGCCTGACCGATCCGATCACCGAACTCAACATGGGCCAGACCGCGGAAGTGGTCGGCCATCTGTTCGGTATCACCCGCGCGCAGTCGGACGCCTATGCCGCCGAGAGCCACAAGCGGCTTGCCAATGCGCAGGCGCAGGGCTGGCTCAAGGGCGAGGTCGAAACGTCGTTTGCACGCGACGGCAAATTCTACGATCACGACGATGGCGTGCGGCCCAACTCGACGCCGGAGACGCTGGCAAAGCTGAAGCCGGTGTTCGAGCGGCCATGGGGCCAGGTCACCGCCGGCAATTCGTCTCAAATCACCGACGGCGCGTCGTGGGTGATCCTTGCCTCGGAAGAGGCAGTGGCAAAACATGGCCTGACGCCCAAGGCTGTGATCGTCGACAGTCAGTGGTCGGCGCTCGACCCCAGCATCATGGGCCTCGGTCCGGTGCTGTCGGCGACCGAACTGCTCAAGCGCAACAAACTGTCGCTGCAGGAAATTGAAACCTGGGAGCTGAACGAAGCCTTCGCCACCCAGGTGCTGGGCTGCCTCGCCGCATGGAATGACGACAAATTCTGCCGCGAGATTTTACAACTTGACGGCGCCGCGGGCGAAATCGATCGAACCAAGCTTAATGTCGACGGCGGCGCCATCAGCCTCGGCCATCCCGTCGGCTGCAGCGGCAACCGCATCGTGCTGCATCTGGTCAATGCCATGAAGCGGCTCGGCGCCAGACGCGGCATCGCCACCGAATGCATCGGCGGCGGGCAGGGCGGCGCCATGTTGATCGAGACGGTGTGATCATGGACTCACGGATCATGGACGTTCTCGCCGATCGCGTGCTCGAACTCGGGCCGAAGCCGGATACCGGCGGACCCTATCGCAACTTCAAGCTCACCCGCGACGCCGACGGCATCGCTTGGCTGCTGTTCGACCGCGACGGCGCCAGCGCCAACACGCTGTCGTCGGATGTGATGGAAGAATTCGATACGGTCTTGACGTCGCTGGAAAGCCAGCGCCCCGCCGGGATCGTCGTCCGCTCGGCGAAGCCATCCGGCTTCATCGCCGGCGCCGACGTCAATGAATTCCGGGGCGCGACCGATCCGCGTGCGGTGGAAACGCAGATCGGCCGCGCGCATGCCATTATCGACCGGCTCGAAGCGCTGAAGATTCCGACCGTCGCCGTGATCCACGGCTTCTGTCTCGGCGGCGGCCTCGAAGTTGCGCTGGCCTGCGCGTCGCGCATCGCCATTGAGGGCGCGCGCTTCGGATTTCCGGAAGTGATGCTCGGCCTGCATCCTGGGCTTGGCGGCACCGCGCGCTTCACGCAGCTGGTCAATCCGATGCAGGCGATGGCCTTGATGCTGACCGGCAAGACCATCGACGCGCGACGGGCAAAATCGCTCGGCCTGGTCGACGCGGTGACGCAGGAGCGCCACGTTCGCAACGCGGTGAAGGACGCGGTGTTCGGCCGGTTGAAACGCGCAAAACCCGGTCCGCTGAACGCGATCCTGAATTTCGGGCCCGTGCGTGGCCTGCTCGCCTCGCGGATGCGCGGCGAGGCTGAGAAGGCCGCGCCGCGTGAGCATTATCCCGCGCCCTACGCGCTGATCGAGCTGTGGGAAAAGCACGGCGGCGACAAGGCGGCGATGCTGGCGGCGGAGAAGCGTTCCTTCGCCGATCTGATGGTGACGCCGACGGCGCAGAACCTGATCCGGGTATTCTTCCTGCGCGAGCAGATGATGAAAACGGCCGGAAGCGGCAACACCATCCACCACGTCCACGTCATCGGCGCCGGCGCCATGGGCGGCGACATCGCGGCGTGGTGCGCGCACCGGGACATGCGGGTCACGCTCGCCGACATGAAGCCTGAGCCGATTGCCGGCGCGATCAAGCGCGCCGCCGACCTCTACGGCAAGATCATCCACAAACGCACCGCGCAACGCGACGCGCTGGACCGGCTGATGCCGGATCTCGACGGCGAGGGCGTCCGCACTGCCGATCTGATCATCGAGGCCGTGCCGGAAAAGCTTGAGCTGAAGCAGAAGGTCTATGCTTCGCTGGAGCCGAGGATGAAGCCGGGCGCGATTCTCGCTACCAACACCTCCAGTATTCCGCTGCAGGACCTGCGCGCTACGCTGGACAAGCCGGAACGGCTGCTCGGTCTGCATTTCTTCAATCCGGTATCGCGGCTGCAACTGGTCGAGGTGGTGAACCACGACGGCACCGATCCGCAGATGTTGAACGAAGCACTGGCGTTCGTCGGCGCCATCGACCGGCTGCCGCTGCCGGTGAAAAGCTCGCCGGGCTTCCTGGTCAACCGCGCGCTGACGCCGTATATGCTGGAAGCGATGGTGATGCTGGACGAGAAGATCGACAAGACGGTGATCGACGCGGCGGCGGAGAAATTCGGCATGCCGATGGGGCCGATCGAGCTGGCCGATCAGGTCGGGCTCGATATCTGCCTTGCGGTCGGCGACATGCTGCGCTCGAAATTCGGCGACCTGCTGCCGCCGACGCCGGCCTGGCTGCGCGAGAAAGTCGCAAAAGGCGAACTCGGCCGCAAGACCGGCAGGGGCTTTTATGTCTGGAAGGACGGCAAGCCCGACAAGACGCCGCCATCCGCGACGACCGAAAAGCCGACCGATGAAATGATCGACCGGCTGGTGCTGCCGATGTCGAATGTCTGCGTCGCCTGCCTGCGCGAGGGCATCGTCGACAATGCCGACACCGTCGATGGCGCGATGATCTTCGGCACCGGCTACGCGCCGTTCCGCGGCGGGCCTTTGAGTTACGCCCGCACGCGCGGCGTGGAGAATGTGGTCGGCACGTTGCGCGCGCTGGCGGTGAAATTCGGACACCGGTTCAATCCCGATGCGGGCTGGGATACATTCAAATGACCGACACGCCAGCCGTTCACGGGGCGCCGAACGCCGAGACCGAACCTTCAGGCGATCTCTGCATCCGCACGCTGGCGATGCCGGCCGACACCAACGCCAACGGCGACATTTTCGGCGGTTGGCTGCTCAGCCAGATGGACGTCGGCGGCGGCGTGTTTGCCTCCAAGGTGGCGAAATCGCGCACGGTGACGGTGGCGATCGAGGCGATGAGCTTTCGCAAGGCCGTCTACGTCGGCGACCTGGTCTCAGTTTACGGCAAGCTGGTCCGGATCGGCAGGACCTCGGTCACGGTCCACCTCGAAGCCTGGGCGGTGCGCCGCAGGGAAATGCAGTCGATCCTGGTGACCGACGGCAATTTCACCTACGTCTCGATCGACGACCAGGGCCATCCGCAACCGATCAAGCGGGATGGGACGGCGATTTCGACATGAGCGTTTACGTGGTGCGGGCAAAAAGCCCGGCCATGACGATTAACCAGACAATCTTTGGAGCAGTTTACCTCGTTGACCTGCTCCCAGAACCGCAGCACGATACGGCCAGTATCGCGTGAGACGCCGTCATGCCCGGCCTGAGCCATCGCCAATCCGAGATTCTCAATATCGCCCGCGCCTTCGGCCGGGTGACGGTGGACGATCTGGCCCGCCGCTTCGAGGTGTCGGCGCAGACCATCCGCAAGGATCTCAACGATCTGGTCGACCAGCGTTCGCTGACGCGGATTCATGGCGGCGCGATCATCGCGTCGGGGGTCGAGAATCTGGCTTACGAGGCGCGCCGGTTCGTCGCCGCCGACGAGAAGAAGGCGATCGGTGCGGCGGCGGCGGCGCAGATTCCCAATGGCTGCTCGCTGTTCATCAACATCGGCACTACCACCGAAGAAGTCGCCAGCGCGCTGACTTCACATGAAGACCTGCTGGTCATCACCAACAACCTCAACGTCGCGATGCTGCTGTACCGGCATCCGCGCATCGAGGTGATCGTCGCCGGCGGCACGGTGCGGCGCGCCGACGGCGCCGTGATCGGCTCCACCGCGATCAGCCTGATCGGCCAGTTCAAGGTCGATTACGCCATCATCGGCGCCTCGGCGATCGACGAGGAGGGCGCGCTCTTGGATTTCGATTATCGCGAAGTGCAGGCGGCTCAGGCCATCATCGCCAATGCGCGCAGCGTGATGCTCGTCGCCGACTCGACCAAGATGCGGCGCACGGCGCCGGTGCGCATCGCCCATATGAGTCAGATCCAGACCTTCGTCACCGATGCGCCGTTGCCGGCGGGACTGGCCAACATCTGCCACACCCGCGGCATCGCGGTGATCGAGGCCATGCCGAAGGCCGACGAGACCGACGAAGTGGAGCCGGATTCCATCGTCACCCCGATTCGCGGGCGCTAAGGCTCCGCCGACGATTGTATGACGCCGTCGCGGCTCTATAAGTAGATTGAGCCAGCGTTGTGCCGGTCGGATCCTGGGCCAAACATGAAACGACGGAAATTTATCTCCCTGCTTGGTGCAGCCGCCGCCTTGCCGTTTTCGGCACGCGCGCAGCAGCCCGGGAAAGTCTATCGGGTAGCCGGGCTATCCGGGGGGACAGCGGCGTCACGCGCTCCCTTGCTCGCGGCCTTCATGGGCGGCATGCGCGACCTCGGTTATGTCGAGGGTGGCAATCTGATCGTCGAGCATCGTTATGCGGAGAGCAATTTCGAGCGGCTGCCTTCGCTGGTAGGGGAGTTGCTCGCCTGGAAGCCGGACCTGCTCTTCGTCTCGACGACGCCGGGCGGGCTGGCGGCAAAGGCGGCAACATCGACTGTGCCCATTGTCTTGGTGAGCGTGGCAGATCCGGTTGGCGTAGGATTGGTTGCAAGCCTGGTGCGGCCCGGCGGCAATATTACGGGCGTGACCAACATTGCGGCGGAGCTTGCCGGCAAGAGGGTGCAAATCCTGACGGAAATAGTACCCGCGGCAACCAAGCTCGCAATTCTGATTAATCCGGATGATCCGATTGCGCCACTGCAAATGCAGAGCGCGAAATCCGCGGCCGGCACGCTCGGCATTCAGCTCGATCCCGTCCTTCACATACGCGGGGGCGGGGACCTTGACGGTGCTTTTTCGGCAGCGGTTCGAGCCGGCGCCGGAGGATTGCTACGCATGATCGATCCAACGGTTACGGAATTGCGCAAGCCAACCGTGGAACTCGCCGCCAAATGCAAGCTGCCAGTGATCTATCCATTCCGCGAGGACGTCGTTGCAGGCGGGCTCGTATCTTACGGCACAAGTCTGCCGGATCAGTATCGGCAGGCCGCGGGCCTCGTACACAAGATACTGAATGGCGCGAAGCCCGCCGATTTGCCGGTCGAGCAACCGACAAAATTCGAGTTCGCGATCAACCTCAAGACGGCCAAGGCGTTGGGCACCGTATTCCCGCCATCGCTCCTGACCCTTGCTGACGAGATAATCGAATAGGCGCCACATATGAACGGGCCCTCAGGCCAGTTGCTTTCGCTTTTGGTTGTGCTTTAATCCAGAAACGAAAGCCAAATCGCTGAATCTGAAGATCGGCGAGCAGCCGCGAGTTTCCCTGCCGGGATCGTGCGCGACAAGAAGCATGAGGGGAAGCGCCTTTGGGTCAGGTTTTCGACCTCGCGATCATTGGCGGCGGCGTCAATGGCTGCGGCATCGCCCGCGATGCGGTCGGTCGCGGCAACTCCGTTTTCCTTTGCGAAATGAATGACTTGGCCAGCGGCACCTCGTCGTGGTCGACCAAGCTGGTGCATGGTGGCCTGCGCTATCTGGAATATTACGAGTTCCGGCTGGTTCGCGAAGCGTTGATCGAGCGCGAAATCCTCTGGCAGATCGCCCCCCACATCATCCGGCCGCTGCGATTCGTGCTGCCGCACCATGCGGGCCTCCGCCCGGCATGGCTGCTGCGGCTGGGCCTGTTCATGTACGACCATATCGGCGGCCGAAAGCTGCTGCCGCCGACGCGCACGCTCGATCTGGCCCGCGACGAAGTCGGGCAGCCGCTGGTCCCCGGCCGCTACACCAAGGGTTTTGAATATTCCGACTGTTTCGTCGACGACGCCCGGCTGGTGGTGCTCACCGCGCGGGATGCGGCCAATCGCGGCGCCGACATCCGCACCCGCACCCGCGCGGTTCAGATTCGCCAGGCCGACGGCATCTGGCAGGTCACCGTCGAGGACAAATCAAGCGGCGAGCGCTCGACCATCTCGGCCCGCGCACTGGTCAACGCCGCGGGTCCGTGGGTCGAGGAGGTGCTGGCATCGGGTGCCGGTGTCAACGCACGCGCAAAAGTGCGCCTGGTTCAGGGCTCTCACATCGTGGTGCGGAAATTATACGATCATGACCGCGCATACATGTTCCAGAACAGCGACGGCCGCATCATCTTCGTCATTCCCTATCAGGACGATTTCACGCTGATCGGCACCACCGACCGCGACTATGACGGCGATCCCGCGCAGGTGAAGGCCACGCCCGACGAGATAAAATATCTCTGCGACTCCGTCAGCGAATATCTTGCCAGGCCGGTCAGCCCCGCGGATGTGGTGTGGACCTACGCAGGCGTCCGTCCGCTGTATGACGACGGCGCCAGCGAAGCCAAGGCCGCCACCCGCGACTATGTGTTCGAGCTCGATACGCCCGGCGGCGCGCCGCTGCTGTCGATCTATGGCGGCAAGATCACCACCTATCGCCGCCTCGCCGAGGAGGCGCTGGAACGGCTGTCGCCTTACTTGCGCAGCGCCAAAGCCCGCGAAGGCTGGACCGCGAAGTCGCCATTGCCCGGCGGCGATCTCGACGTCTCGGCGATTGCAGCGCTGACCGCGGAACTGCTGCGCCAATATCCGTTCCTTGTCCCGGCACATGCGGGCCGCCTCGCGCATGCCTACGGCACCCGCGCCAGCAAGGTTTTGGGAACTGCGATATCCCTTGCCGATCTCGGTCAATCGTTCGGCGCGACATTGACGGAGCGCGAAGTCAGGTACCTGATGGCCAACGAATGGGCCTGCACGGCCGATGACATCGTATGGCGGCGGTCCAAACTGGGGCTGCGGCTATCGGCCGCCGAAATCGCTGCACTCGACGACTGGATATCGGCGCATCATGACGTATCCGAACGTCCCTTGCTGGAAGCGGGAGGGCGGACATGAGCGTGACGCTCGATCACATCACCCGCGCGGTCGACGGCATCCCGACCATTCGCGACGTCTCGTTGACGCTGGACCGCGGCACGCTGAGCGTGCTGCTGGGGCCGACGCTGTCCGGCAAGACCTCGATCATGCGGCTGCTCGCCGGCCTCGACAAGCCGGCATCAGGCCGCATTCTCGTCGATGGCAAGGATGTCACCGGCGTCGACGTGCGCAAGCGCTCGGTGGCGATGGTGTATCAGCAGTTCATCAATTATCCCTCGCTCAGCGTCTATGAAAACATCGCCTCCCCGCTCCGCGTCCAGGGCAAGCCGCGCAGCGAGATCGAGAGTCGGGTGCAGGAGGCCGCACGACTCCTGAAGCTGGAGCCGTATCTGAACCGCACGCCGCTGCAACTTTCCGGCGGCCAGCAGCAGCGCACGGCGATCGCGCGTGCGCTGGTGAAGGGCGCCGACCTGGTGTTGCTGGACGAGCCGCTCGCCAACCTCGATTACAAGCTGCGCGAAGAGCTGCGCACCGAGCTGCCGCGCATTTTCGAGGCGTCCGGCGCGATCTTCGTCTATGCCACCACGGAGCCTTCGGAAGCGCTGCTGCTCGGCGGCCGCACCATCTGCATGTGGGAAGGCGAGATACTGCAGACCGGCGACACCTCGAAGGTCTATCGCCATCCCGACACCCTGCGCGTGGCGCAGGTATTTTCCGATCCGCCGCTCAACATCGTCGGGATAGAAAAGAAAAACGGCTCGGTGCAGTACGTCGGCGGCGTGCAGGCGCCCGCGAGCGGGCTCTATTCAAGACTTGGCGACGGTGCCTACCGCGTCGGTTTTCGCGCGCACCAGCTGGAGGTGGCCAACGGCATCGCCGACCGCCACGCGTTTTCCGCAACAGTCACCGTGACGGAAATCACCGGCTCGGAAAGTTTCGTGCATCTCAAGCGCGGCGATTCAAACTGGGTCGCGGTGCTGGAGGGCGTGCATGAATATGCTCCGGGCGACACGCTGGATGCGGTGCTGGATCCCAACGATCTGTTCGTGTTCGACGCGGCCGGCCGCCTGGTCGCCGCCCCCGGTTCGACGTGAGGGACATGGCGCATGGCCCGCATTGACCTCGTCGATCTCGCGCACTCCTACGGCGGCAATGCCGCCGACCCGGAAGCCTACGCGCTGAAGCCGATTTCGATGACGTGGCGGCAGGGCGGCGCCTATGCGCTGCTTGGACCCTCCGGCTGCGGCAAGACCACCCTGCTCAATCTGATCTCGGGGATCGTCACGCCGTCGCGCGGCAAAATACTGTTCGACGGCAAGGACATCACACCGCTGTCAACCCAGAAGCGCAATATCGCGCAGGTATTCCAGTTCCCGGTGATCTACGACACCATGACGGTCGGCCAGAACCTCGCCTTTCCGCTGAAGAATCGCGGCGTGCCCAGGGGCGAGATCGACGCGCGGGTCGCGGAGATCGCGCGGCTGCTGGATCTGACGCCGTATCTCCATCGCAAGGCGACGCGGCTGACCGCGGATGCCAAGCAGAAAATCTCGCTCGGCCGCGGCCTGGTGCGCTCCGACGTCGCCGCGGTGCTGTTCGACGAACCGCTGACGGTGATCGATCCCGAATTGAAATGGCAGTTGCGCTCGAAACTCAAGGCGCTGCATCGCGATCTCGATCTGACCATGATCTATGTCACCCATGACCAGACCGAGGCGCTGACCTTCGCCGACACCGTGGTGGTGATGCATGACGGCCGCGTGGTGCAGAGCGGTACGCCGGCGGAATTGTTCGACAAGCCTGAGCATACCTTCGTCGGCTATTTCATCGGCTCGCCCGGCATGAACATCGTGCCGGCAGAGGTGAAGGGGCGCGAGGCGCGCATCGGCGGCCATAAGATCGCGCTGAACCGCAGCTACGACAGCCTTCCGCCCGGTGCGAAGGTCGAGGTCGGCGTTCGCCCGGAGTTCGTGCAGGTCGCGCCGCCCGCGCCGGACCTGCTGACTGCCAGTATCGAGCGGATCGACGACCTCGGCCGTGTGCAATTTGCCCGGGTTCGGATCGGCGATGTCAAATTCAATGCGAGGGTGCCGCCGGGATTTTCGATTCCGGACCGGCAGGCCGGCCTGAAGTTCGATCCGTCGCGCGTGCACGTCTATGCCGACAGCCGCCTGGTCGAGGGAGTGGCCTGATGGACAAGACCATCAACCAAAAGGCCTGGTTCCTGGTGCTGCCGGTGTTCCTGATCGTGGCGTTTTCGGCGATCCTGCCGCTGATGACGGTGGTGAACTATTCGATGCAGGACACCTTCGGCAACAACCAGTTTTTCTGGAACGGCGTCGGCTGGTTCAAGGAATTGCTCGATCCCTCGACCGATCTCGGCGGACGGTTTCTCGCCTCGCTGGCGCGCAACCTGGCTTTCTCCGCGATCATCCTGGCGATCGAGGTGCCGCTCGGCATCGTGGTGGCGCTGTCGATGCCGCGCGAGGGCTGGCGCGTCGCCGTGTGCCTCGTCATCCTGGCGCTGCCGCTGCTGATTCCATGGAACGTGGTCGGCACCATCTGGCAGATTTTCGGCCGGCCCGACATCGGCCTGATGGGCTACGTGCTGAACGGCCTCGGCGTGAACTACAATTACGTGTCCAACGATTTCGATGCCTGGGCCACCGTGATCGTGATGGACGTCTGGCACTGGACCAGCCTGGTCGCGCTGTTGTGCTATGCGGGCCTCAAGTCGATTCCGGACGCCTATTATCAGGCGGCGCAGATCGACGGCGCGTCGCGCTGGGCGGTATTCACCGCCATTCAATTGCCGAAAATGAACCGCGTGCTGCTGATCGCGGTGCTGCTGCGGTTCATGGACAGTTTCATGATCTACACCGAGCCGTTCGTGGTGACCGGCGGCGGCCCCGGCAATTCGACGACATTCGTTTCCATCGAACTGGTCAAGATCGCGCTCGGGCAGTTCGACCTCGGCAAGGCCGCGGCGCTGTCGATCGTCTACAACCTCATCATCATCATCGTGTGCTGGATCTTCTACACCGTCATGACCAATGTCGGTGTCGAGCGGCCGGAAAAGGGAGTCGCGTGATGCATTCGATCCCGGGCCGCCGCGTCATCCTCTCGCTGTTTTTGATCTTCCTGCTGCTGCCGATCTACTGGCTGGTCAATATGAGTTTCAAGACCAACACCGAGATCGTGACCACCATGACGCTGTGGCCGCATCAGCCGACGCTTGCCAACTATGTGCGCATTTTCACCGACGAGAGCTGGTATTCCGGCTACATCAACTCGCTGAAATACGTGTTGATCAACACGGTGATTTCGATCTCGTTCGCGCTGCCGGCGGCTTACGCGTTTTCGCGCTACCGCTTCCTCGGCGACAAGCATCTGTTCTTCTGGCTGCTGTCGAACCGGATGGCGCCCCCGGCGGTGTTCGCGCTGCCGTTCTTCAATCTGTATTCGGCGCTCAATCTGTTCGATACGCCGTGGGCGGTTGCGCTGGCGCATTGCCTGTTCAACGTGCCGCTGGCGGTGTGGATCCTCGAAGGGTTTGTCTCCAGCGTGCCGCGCGAGATCGACGAGACGGCATTTCTCGACGGCTACTCGTTCCCGAAATTCTTCGTCAAGATTCTGGTGCCGCTGATCGCCAGCGGCATCGGCGTCGCGGCCTTTTTCTGCTTCATGTTCTCGTGGGTCGAGTTGCTGCTGGCGCGCACGCTCACCTCCGTCAACGCCAAGCCGATTTCAGCCGTCATGACCCGCACGGTATCGGCCGCCGGCGTTGACTGGGGCCTGCTGGCGGCTGCCGGCGTGCTCACCATCATCCCCGGCGCGCTGGTGATCTGGTTCGTCCGCAACTACATCGCGCGCGGCTTTGCGCTGGGTCGGGTGTGAGAGATGGAAAACATTGCATGGATGGCCTGGACGCTGCCGACCGCGATCTTCTTCGCGCTGCTCGCGATGACGCTCGGCGTCATGACCTGGCTTGCGGTCGCCTGGCCCGAAGCGGAGCGCGTCGGAGTTTTGCGCATCCCGACCACGCGCGGCGACCGGCTCTTCATTTCGCTGATCACGACAGCCGTAATCCATCTGCTGTGGATCGCCTTCTTTGGCACCGATCCGATCGCGACGCTGCCGATCGGGGAGGGCGTTGAAATTTCGAGCCTGTGGCTCGCAACCGTGATTTCGCTTGCTTCAGCCGTTGCGATTTTTCGCAGCGTATGACGAGGCGAAAGAGCAGATCCGGGATCAACCCGGACCTGAGACTTGATTTTTGTCGCTGTAACCGGAGGAACCAAAAATGCGACACTTGAGGAGAAGTAAGGATAGTCTTCTGACTATGACCAGCGCTGCAGCGCTGATCGCGGCTTCCGTCACACTCACCGCGCCGGCCCGTGCCGACGACGCAACCTCGCAAAAGTGGATCGACAGCGAATTCCAGCCGTCGACCCTTTCCAAGGCCGACCAGTTGAAGGAACTGCAGTGGTTCGAAAAGGCCGCGCAGCCGTTCAAGGGCATGGACATCAACATCGTGTCGGAAACCATCACGACACATGAATACGAGTCCAAGACGCTCGCCAAGGCCTTCACCGAAATCACCGGCATCAAGATCAAGCACGACCTGATCCAGGAAGGTGACGTGGTCGAAAAGCTGCAAACCCAGATGCAGTCCGGCAAGAACGTGTATGACGGCTGGATCAACGATAGCGATCTGATCGGCACGCATTCGCGTTATAACCAGACGGTGATCCTGTCGGACTACATGACGGGCGAGGGCAAGGACGTCACCAACCCCGGCCTCGACGTCAACGACTTCATCGGAAAGTCCTTCACCACCGGGCCGGACGGCAAGCTCTATCAGCTTCCCGACCAGCAGTTCGCCAACCTTTATTGGTTCCGCTACGACTGGTTCTCCAATCCGGAGTACAAGTCGAAGTTCAAGGCCAAGTATGGCTACGATCTCGGCGTTCCCGTGAACTGGTCGGCCTATGAAGACATCGCCGAGTTCTTCACCAACGACATCAAGGAGATCAACGGCGTCAAGATCTATGGCCACATGGATTACGGCAAGAAGGATCCCTCGCTGGGCTGGCGGTTCACCGACGCCTGGCTGTCGATGGCCGGAAATGGCGACAAGGGTATTCCGAACGGCAAGCCGGTGGATGAATGGGGCATCCGCATGGAAGGCTGCCGGCCGGTCGGCTCATCGGTCGAGCGCGGCGGCGATACCAACGGTCCCGCGGCGGTCTACTCGATCGCCAAATATCTCGACTGGATGAAGAAATATGCTCCGCCGCAGTCGCAAGGCATGACCTTCTCCGAAGCGGGTCCGGTACCGGCGCAAGGCGCGATCGCCCAGCAGATCTTCTGGTACACCGCCTTCACCGCCGACATGGTGAAGCCCGGCATTCCCGTGGTGAACGCGGACGGTACGCCGAAATGGCGCATGGCTCCGTCGCCGCACGGATCGTACTGGAAGGAGGGCATGAAGCTCGGCTACCAGGACGCTGGCTCCGCGACGCTGCTGAAGTCGACCCCGGCAGACCGCCGCAAGGCGGCCTGGCTCTATCTGCAGTTCATCGTCTCCAAGACGGTGTCGTTGAAGAAGAGCCATGTCGGTCTCACCTTCGTGCGTGAATCCGACATCTGGGACAAATCCTTCACCGAGCGCGCGCCGAAGCTCGGCGGGCTGATCGAGTTCTACCGCTCGCCGGCGCGCGTGCAGTGGACCCCGACCGGCAACAACGTGCCGGATTATCCGAAGCTGGCGCAACTGTGGTGGCAGAACATCGGCGATGCGTCGTCCGGTGCGAAGACGCCGCAGGCCGCGATGGACGCGCTGGCGGCAGCGCAGGATTCGGTGCTCGAGCGTCTGGAGAAATCCGGCGTGCAGGGCGCCTGCGGTCCAAAGATGAACAAGAAGGAGAAGCCGGAGTACTGGTTCGCCAAGTCGGAGAAGGACGGCAATATCGCGCCCCAGCGCAAGCTGGCGAACGAGAAGCCGAAGGGCGAAACCGTCGACTACGACGCGCTGATCAAGTCGTGGCCAGCCACCCCGCCGAAGCGGGCGTCGAACTGAGGCAAGACACGTGTCCCGGGCGCGATGCGGCATTCTTCATGCCGCTTCGCAGAACCGGGACCCCGGTTAAGCAAGCAAGCTGGACCCCGGATCAGCAGCGCACCGCTCCGCAAGTGCTACGCGCTGCGCTGCATCCGGGGAACGCAACAACAAAGGCCGGGAGCGATCCCGGCCTTTTTATTTTAGTCGTCATTCCGGGCGCGCGTAGCGCGAGCCCGGAATCCATAACCCCTGCAGGGAATATGGATTCCGGGCCTGCGCCAAGAGGCATCCCGGAATGACGGATTGTTACTGCGCCGCCTGAAGCGAATCTCCCAATACCGGATAATCCGTGTACCCCTTCGCGCCGCCGCCGTAGAACGTCGCCTTGTCCGGCGCATTGAGCGGCGCGCCGCGCTTCAACCTCTCGACCAGGTCGGGATTGGCCAAAAACGGCTTTCCGAATGCGATCAGGTCGGCTTCGTTCGCCGCCAGCACCTTGTTCGCCAGTTCGAAATCATAGCCGTTGTTGGCGATATACGCGCCCTTGAAGCGCTTGCGCAAGGAGCCGTAGTCGAACGGCGCGATGTCGCGCGGGCCACCGGTGGCGCCCTCGACGACATGGATGTAGACGAGTTTCAGCGCGCTGAGCTGGTCGACGATGTGGTCATACAGCGGTTGCGGATTGCTATCGGAAATATCGTTGGCGGGCGTTACCGGCGAGATGCGGATGCCGGTGCGGTTCGGTCCTGCTTCCGCCGCCACCGCTTTCGCGACTTCGAGCATCAGCTTCGCCCGGTTCTCGATCGATCCGCCATAGGCATCGGTGCGCTTGTTGGTGCCGTCCTTGGCGAACTGTTCCAGCAGATAACCATTGGCGCCGTGCACTTCGACGCCGTCGAAACCCGCCGCCAACGCATTGGCCGCGCCCTTCCTGAAGCTCTCGATGATGCCGGGAATTTCCTGCAAGCTCAGCTCGCGCGGCTCGGACACGTCGGCAAAGGTTCCGTCGACGAACGTCTTGCCTTTGGCGCGGATCGCCGAAGGCGCCACCGGCGCCTGATTGTTCTCCTGAAGGCTGACATGCGAAATGCGCCCGACGTGCCAGAGCTGGAGAAAGATTCGGCCGCCGCGCTCATGAACGCGGTCCGTTACCTTGCGCCAGCCTGCGACCTGCTGCTTGGAATAGATGCCGGGCGTGTCCTGATAGCCCTGGCCCTGCTGCGAAACCTGGGTTGCCTCGCTCACCAGCAGGCCGGCGGAGGCACGCTGGCCGTAATATTCGACTGCCAACGGATTGGGCACCAGGCCGGCCAGCGCCCGGTTGCGGGTCAGCGGCGCCATCACCAGGCGATTGGGCAGGGTGACGGGCCCAAGCTTATAGGGCTCGAAGAGTTTGGTCGCAGCGCTCATTTTGTTGTTTCCAGGAAAGTTGCAGGTGAGGAAGAGGTGTGCACTCCGAATGTACGCGGCAATGCTGCGAGCCATTCGACTTTCGCAGACTAGCTCCGCACGATACCGGCCATATGGCCGCCATCGAGAAACAGCGTGTGCGCGTTGACATAGGACGATTCATTCGAAATCAGAAACAGCGCAGCATAACCGACCTCCCAGCCGGTGCCCTGGCGTCCGAATGGCACCGTCAGCGCCCGGTCGGCGCGGCGGCGGCTGGCGTCGCGGCCCATCGGCGTGTCCATGAACCCCGGCGCGATCACATTGGCGCGAATGCCCTTGTCCTCGCCGGCGCGCGCAATGGCGCGGCCGAGCGCGATCTGCGCCGCCTTGGAGGATTCGTAGGCCGGGTTGCGGCCATTGGCGCGCTGGCTCGCCATCGAGGACATCAGCACGATCGATCCGCCCGGCGCCATGATCTCAAGCGCCTTCTGCGCGAACAGCATGTGGCTGCGCACGTTCACGGCGTAATCCCTGTCCCACGCCTCCGCGGTCATCCTCGGCAGCGACAGACCCGACGAAATCCCGACATTCAGCGCGAGCCCGTCGAGGCCGCCGAGTTGCTTTGCGCAGCGTTCGACCGCCGGTGCGATGGCGGAGACATCCGACACATCGACGATGTCGGCGAAGGCGTTGCCGCCTTCCGACGTGATCTGGCTGACGGTGTTCTCGGCAGCTTCCTTGTTG
The DNA here is from genome assembly GCA_963710045.1 of uncultured Alphaproteobacteria bacterium. Lineage (GTDB taxonomy): Bacteria > Pseudomonadota > Alphaproteobacteria > Rhizobiales > Xanthobacteraceae > Bradyrhizobium. Next base: position 19,549 of record CAVPZO010000079.1, read on the forward strand.
ACATCAATGCACGCGACATGCGCGCCCTCGCGCGCAAACAGCACCGACATCGCGCGGCCGTTGCCGATCGGTGGGTCCTCGTCGACGATCCTGCGCTGACCTGCGCCGACCACGACGATGCGGCGGCCGGCGAGGCGGCCGTGGGATTTGGCCTGGCCGAGCGTTTCAGGGTGAATCGAGGCGGATGGATCGAGGTGTTTTGGCGCGTGGGTGGTGGCGGACATGGCGTTTCCTCTCCTTCCGTCATTCCGGGATGCGCCCTCCTTAGGGCGCAGACCCGGAATCCAGAGGTCTTATATAATGTCTGGATTCCGGGTTCGCGCGAAGACGCGCGCCCCGGAATGACGACGATCAGCTCACCCCGAGAAAATCCCTCTTGCCGATTTCGACGCCGTTATGCCTGAGGATGCCGTGAGCGGTGGCGGCATGGAAGTAGAAATTCGGGAATGCAAAATGGCTGATGAACTGCTGGCCCTTCAGGGTCATCGTTTTGTCCGGGCCTGCGGGAAACTTGACGTCGCGGCCCTCCGCGCCGTCGAACTGCGCCGGCTTGAAACCATTCACATACTCGATGGTCTTGGCGAGCCGCTGCTGCAATTCGGCAAAGGTTTTTTCGGTGTCCGGCGTTGACGGCACTTCACTGTGCGTGACCCGCGCGCAGCCCTTTGCGGCAAAATCGGAAGCTAGCTGAATCTGCTTGCTCAACGGCAGCATGTCCGGATAAAGCCGCGCCGACAGCAGCACCTCGGGCTGGATGTTTTTCGCCGCGCAGTGCGCTTCGGCCTTGCGGAGAATACCTGAAAGGCTGTTGAGAATCTGCAGGAAGGCCGGAACGGTCCCGTCATAGAACGACATGTGATGCTCTTTTCATTGGTTAGGGTGATGGCGTCATTCCGGGGCGCGCCGCGCGAACCCGGAATCCAGAAGCCTGCACTGTTGCTGGATTCCGGGTTCGCGCTTCGCGCGCCCCGGAATGACGGAGATCATGTGGTTCGGCCTGACCCCGACCGCAACCGGCCGACGATGCCGGTCGGGAAGAAATATACGCTGAAGATAAACAACAGGCCGAGCCACAACAGCCAGCGGTCCGGATGCAGCAGCCCCGGCAGCAGCGGCAATCCGGCGTCGGCGGCCGCGTTGGACGCGACGCTCATCAGCGCCTGCAGATAGTTCTGCGCCAGGATGAAGATGGCGGCGCCGACGATCGCGCCGTACATGGTGCCCATGCCGCCGATCACCACCATCAGCAGGATATCCAGCATGATCGCGAAGCTCAGCGACGTATCGGGGCCTGCATAGCGCAGCCACAGCGCATTCAGCGCGCCGGCGGAGGCTGCAACCAGCGCCGCGATGCAATTGGCGTAAGTCAAATGAAACACCGTGCGGTAGCCCAGCGCTTCGGCGCGGAAGCGGTTCTCGCGGATCGCCTGCAGCACCCGGCCGAACGGCGAATTCACCACGCGCAGCAGGCCAAGGATCATCGCGGCGCAGGCGATGAAGATGATGTAATAGGTCAGCGTGCGCCCGTTGACGGCGAAGCCGAACCAGTCCTTCGGGATCAGGATGGTGCCCGGCCGCAGCAATTCCGGCAGCTGAAAGCTGCGGCCATCCTCTCCGCCGGTGAGCCATGACAATTGCGAGGCCAGCACCAGAAAGGCGGAAGCTACCGCCAGCGTGATCATGGCGAAGAAAATCGCCTCCACCCGCAGCGAGAACAATCCGATGCCAAGCGCCAGCAGCGCCGCCAGCGGCAGCCCGATCGCAAGCCCGGTCGCGACTGCGGCCCAGTTCGGTCCCATCGAATACAGCGCGATCGCGATGGCGTAGCTGCCGATGCCGTAGAACATGGTGTGGGCGAACGACACCGAGCCGGTATAGCCGAGCAAGAGATCGTAGGACGCCACCAATGCCGCGAAGATGCAGATTTTCGTGGCGACGTTCATCGCCTTGGCGCCGGGAAACAGGAACGGCGCCACCGCGAGCGCTGCGATGATGATCACCAGCAGGATGCTGAGCGCGCGGCTGCGCGGCGGATCGCCGGAGAGAAGCATCATCGGCTCGTCACCGCATAAAGCCCGCGCGGCCGCCACATCAGGATCGCGACCATCAGCAGGATGTTGGAGACCAGCGCCAGTTTCGGCACCAGGAAGCCGCCGTAATTGGCGACCATGGCGACCAGGATCGCGCCGATAAAGCAGCCGCCGATCGAGCCGAGTCCGCCGATGATGACGACGATGAACACCAGCACGGTGAGCTCGTCGCCCATCGAGGCATGAACCTGCTCGCGATACAGCGCCCACATGATGCCGCCGAGCCCGGCCAGCGCCGAGCCTGTCATGAATACGCCGAGAAACAGCCGGCGGATGCGATAGCCCAGCGCCTCCACCATCTCGCGGTTCTCGACGCCGGCCCGTATCAACAGGCCGATCTTGGTCCGGTTCAGCACCAGTTGAATGCCAATGAATACCGCGAGGCCGACCAGCATCGCCAGCAGCCGGTATTTCGACATCGCGACGTCGCCGATGATGAAGGAGCCGCGCAGCGACGTCGGCAGCGGCAGCGGAATGATCTGCGGTCCCCACAATGCATACAGCGCCTGCTCGGCGACGATCAGCCCGCCGGTGGTCATCAATATCTGCTTGAGGTGCTGACCGTAGACGGGGAGGATCAGCACGCGCTCGACAAAAAGACCCAGCGCGCCGGACACCGCCATCGCGGCCAGCGCCGCCGGCGCCAGCACGGCCAGATTCATCGCCAGCGAGTCGGCCTGCACCCACGCCGCCAGCGGCAGCAGCACCAGGGTCGCGATGTAGGCGCCGACCGCGATGAAGGCGCCGTGGCCGAAATTCAGCACGTCCATCAGCCCGAACACCAGCGTCAGCCCGGACGCCATGATGAAGAACATCATGCCCATTGCCAGGCTTGCCACCGTCAGCGTAACCCACGAACTGCCCGATCCGATCAGCGGCGCCACCGCCACTGCGAGAATCACCGGCAGCAGCACGGGGAGCAGATCGCGTTTCGGTTTCGGCAGCGCATCGGTTGCGGCAAGCTCGGTCACTGATGCGCCTCCAGGCTCAATCCAAGCAGGCGTTCCTGCAAGGCTGTATCGTCTGCGAGCGCCGCCATGTCGCCGCGGTGAATGATTTTACCGTTGTCCATCACCAGCACGGTGTCGCCGATCTGTTGTGCGACATGGAAATTCTGTTCGACCAGCAGAATGGTGGCGCCGCGGCGTTTTATTTCGGCAAAGCATTCGATCAATGCCACGATGATCGCCGGCGCGAGGCCCTTGGTCGGCTCGTCGATCAACAGCAGCTTGCGCGGCTCGACCACGGCGCGCGCAATCGACAGCATCTGTTTCTGCCCGCCGGACAACGAGCCCGCGCGCGACAGCCAGAACCGTTTTAGCGCGGGGAAAAACCCGAAGATCCATTCGAGGCGCGCGTCATCCAGCGGCCCGTCGCGCGCGGCGAGGATCAGGTTCTCCTTCACCGTGAGATCGGAGAACACCGCCATGCTTTCCGGCACATAGCCGACGCCTGATCGTGCGATATCCGGCGTCGCGCGCTGCTCGATGCGTTGCCCGCCGAGCGTGATCTGTCCGGAGGAAGCCGGCCACAGCCCCATGATGGTGCGCAGCGTCGTGGTCTTGCCGGCGCCGTTGCGCCCCAGCAGCATCGTGGTCTGGCCTTCGGCAACGCCGAGATCGACGCCATGCAGGATGTGGTAGCGCCCGATATGGGTGTGCACGCCGGAGAGTGTCAGCAGGTCGCTCATGCCGCGCTCTTTCCCGGTGCGATGCCGAGATAAGCCTCCTGCACGATCGGCGAGGCGATCACTTCGGCCGGCTTGCCGTCGGCAACCAGTTGCCCGTTATGCAGCACGATGATGCGGTCGGCGAGCGAGCGCACCACGTCCATCTTGTGCTCGACCAGCAGGATGATCTTGGCTTTGTCCTGCTTGAGTTTTGCAATGAGGTCGAGCACGACAGGTACTTCATCGACGCTCATGCCTGCGGTCGGCTCGTCGAACATGAAGACCTTCGGCTCCAGCGCCATCATCAGGGCTACTTCCAGCTTGCGCTGGTCGCCGTGGGACAGAACCGTCGCCGCAACATTGCGCCGGCCGCCGAGCGCGACGCTGTCCAGAATGGCGTCGGCGCGCGCGATCAGGTCGCGGCGCGTCATCCACGGCCGCAGCATGTCGTAATGCACGCCGCTCGCCGCCTGCACCGCGAGGCGGACGTTCTCTTCCACGCTCAAATTCGGAAACAGATTTGTCAGTTGAAACGCGCGGCCGAGTCCAGCGCGGGTGCGCAGCGGCGCCGACAATTTTGTGATGTCGGCGCCGTCGAACAGGATGCTGCCGGCGCTCGGGCGCAGCTGGCCGGAGATCAGGTTGAAATAGGTGGTCTTGCCGGCGCCGTTGGGGCCGACGATGGCGGTGAGTTCGCCCGGCCGAAACGCGCACGAGACGCTGTTCACCGCGACATGACCGCCGAAGCGGATGGTCAGGTCGCGGGTTTCGAGGGAGAGGGTCATGGGTTTATCTCAATGCCGCACACTCGTTCCCCGGACGCAGCGCAGCGCGTAGCTCTTCGCGAAGCGGTGCGCTGCAGAGCCGGGGCTTGCTTGCAACTCGAAGAAAACCGGGGTCCCGGCTCTGCGGAGCGGCATGAAGAATGCCGCACCGCGTCCGGGACACGTATCGTTCTCACCGCTTGTTGCGGATCGGGATATTCATGTCCTCGATCTTGAGTTCGCGCACCGGCTCCAGCACCGCCCAGGCGACGTTCGGATCGACCTTGACCTTGAAGTGATACATGCTCTGCAGCGCCTGATGGTCCTCCTTGCGGAACATCATCTTGCCCTTCGGCGTGTCGAACTCCATGCCTTCCATCGCGGCGATCAGCTTTTCGGTATCGGTGGATTTCGCCTTGGTCACGGCGGCGACCGCCGCCATCGCCGCGGAGAAACCGCCCGCGGTGAAGAAATCCGGCGGCGCGTTGAAGCGCTTCTGGTGCTCGGCAACCAGCCAGTCGTTCACGGGGTTTTTCGGAATGTCGTAATAATAGTATGTCGCACCCTCCATGCCGGGCAGCCGCTTGTAGGCGGCGAGCGCGGGCAGGATGTTGCCGCCGGTCGACAGCTCGATGCCGTAACGCTTCGGATCCATGTCCTGCAGTTTGGTCAGCGGATCGCCGCCGCCGGCCCAGATCACCCAGATGATCTTGCGGCCCGGCTTGTCCTTGAGCGCGTCGAACAGGCGCTGGCCGGCCGCGGTGAAATCGGTGGTGGTGGTCGGCACGTATTCTTCGGCGGCCAGCGTCGCGCCGGTTTTCGCCAGCGCTTCCTTGAAGGCGGCGACGCCGTCGCGGCCGAAGGCGTAGTCCTGGCCCAAGGTTGCGATGGTGACGCCGGGCTTGCCGATCGCCACCGCGTTGGAAATCGCGTCCTGCGACGAATTGCGCCCGGTGCGGAAGATGTATCTGTTCCACTTCTCACCGGTAATCTGGTCCGCGACCGCGGGCTCGACGATCAGGATTTTCTTGTTTTCCTCGGCGACGGGAAGATCGGCCAGTGCCGCGGCCGACGACGACGTGCCGATCGCAATGTCCACCTTGTCGTCCTGATAGGCCTCTGCCAGAGCGGATTTCGACAGATCGGGCTTGCTCTGATCGTCCTTGGTGATGACGACGATCTTGCGGCCATCGACCGTCATGGTGCCCTTGGTGGCGTATTCCAGTCCCATCCGCAGCCCGGTCTCGGTCTGCTTGGCGTAAGCCTCAAGCGGGCCGGTCTTGCCGTAAATCAAGGCAATCTTCAAATCGTCCGCATAGACAGCGGTCGCCGATAGCGTAATGGCGGCAGCAGCAAGAATCTTAAGTTGACGCACGAGAGTCCCTCCAGGGTTTTGTCGCAAAACCCCTAGAGCACTTTTTCCGCGCGGTGGAAAGACTATTAGCGAGGCACGCCGCGCAGCCGCGCGTCTTTGTCATTCCGGGGCACGCGTCTTCGCATGAACCCGGAATCCAGACACGGCTCTGGATTCCGGGTTCGCTCGTTTCACTCGCGCCCCGGAATGACGGCCTGGCGCGGCACTCCGCGCAGCCGCGCCAGCAATTCGGCGGTCGGCCATGAATCGGCGGGCAGCCCGTATTTGATCTGCATCGTTTTTACCGCCGTGCGGCTTTGCTGGCCCATGATGCCGTCGATCTTGCCGACGTTGAAACCGGCTTTCACCAATAGCTGCTGCATCTCGCGCAGCTCGTTGAACGGCAATTGTGCGACCGGCGCCGCCGGCTGCCGCATCGGCGCAGCGCCGGCGATACGGGTTGCGAGATAGCCCGCGGTGGTGGAATAGATCAGCGAATTATTCCACTCGGTATAGGCCGCAAAATTCGGGTAGGCGAGAAACGCCGGTCCCGTGCGTCCCATCGGCAGCAGCAGCGACGCGGGCAGATCGTCGTTGGGCAGCGCGCGGCCGTCCGGGTAGCTGACGCCCCATGCCGCCCACTTCGAACGCGGGTGCTTGATGGTGAGGTCGGCTTGGTCCCATTGCAGGTTTTGCGGCACGCGCACTTCCTGCAGCCATGGTTCACCACGCCGCCATTTCAGGCCGGTGGCGATATAATTCGCGGTCGAGCCGATCACGTCGGCGGGGCTGCGCAGCAGATTGCGATGGCCGTCGCCGTCGTAGTCGACCGCATAGTTGAAATAATGCGTCGGCAGAAATTGCGTCTGCCCGAGTTCGCCGGCCCACGAGCCGATCATTTCGGGCGGTGAGAGATCGCCGCGGTCGATGATCTTCAGCGCGGCGATGGTCTC
>CAVPZO010000080.1:0-88161 GCA_963710045.1 uncultured Alphaproteobacteria bacterium
TCCGGTCGGAAGGCCTCACCATCGCCCTTCCGGTTCCGGCGTAAAGGCAATTTTATGTACGCCTACGACGAAATCGACCGCACGCTGATCAATGAGCGGGTTTCCGAATTCCGCGACCAGGTCAAGCGGCGGCTGTCCGGCGAACTCACCGAGGACGAGTTCAAGATGCTGCGGCTGCAGAACGGCGTCTATCTGCAGCTGCACGCCTATATGTTCCGCGTCGCGATCCCCTACGGCACGCTGTCCTCAAAACAGTTGCACCGGCTGGCGCATGTGGCGCGGCGCTACGACCGCGGCTACGGCCATTTCACCACCCGGCAAAACATCCAGTTCAACTGGATCAAATTAGCCGAACTGCCGGATGCGCTGGCCGATCTCGCCGAGGTCGGCATCCATGCCATGCAGACGTCGGGAAACAACACCCGCAACGTCACCTCAGACCAATGGGCCGGTGTGGCACCCGGCGAGATCGAAGACCCCCGTATCTGGTCGGAACTGTTGCGGCAATATACGACGCTGCACCCGGAATTCTCGTTCCTGCCGCGCAAGTTCAAATTCGCCATCACCGCCTCCGCGCACGACCGCGCCGCGATCAAGGTGCATGACGTAGGCCTTCGCCTGCACAAGAACGCGCAAGGCGAGACCGGCTTCGAGGTGCTGGTCGGCGGCGGCCTCGGCCGCACGCCGTTCATCGGCAAGACCATCAAGCCGTTCGTGCATGGCCACGATCTTCTGAGTTACGTCGAGGCGATCCTGCGCGTCTATAACCAGTACGGCCGCCGCGACAACATCTACAAGGCGCGCATCAAGATTCTGGTCCACGAACTCGGCGCGGAAAAATTTGCAGCCGAGGTGGAGGACGAGTGGCAGCAGATGGACCGCAGCGTGCTGACGCTCGACGACGCGGCCATCGAGGAAATCCGTTCGCGCTTTTCCTATCCTTCTTACGAAAAACTTGCGCACATGCCGGACGAGTTGAAGAAGGCCGCGCATGATCCGCAGTTCGAGGCATGGCGCAAGAATTCGGTCGCGCCGCACAAGGTGCCCGGATACGCGATCGTCACATTGTCCTTAAAACCGGTCGGCGGACCGCCCGGCGACGCCACCGCGGACCAGATGGACGCGATCGCCGATCTTGCCGAGAAATATTCGTTCGGTGAAATCCGCGTCGGCCACGAGCAGAACCTGGCGCTGCCCCATGTCGCCAGGCGCGATCTGCCGGCGCTATGGAAGGCGCTGGATGCCATCGGCGTGGCGACGCCGAACGTCAATCTGGTCACCGACATCATCGCCTGCCCGGGGCTGGATTACTGCTCGCTTGCCAACGCGCGCTCGATCCCGATCGCGCAGGAACTGACCCGCCGCTTTGCCAATCACGACACCGCCAACCTGATCGGCAAGCTGCATGTCAATATTTCCGGCTGCATCAATGCCTGCGGACATCACCACGTCGGCCATATCGGCATTTTGGGTGTCGAGAAGAACGGCGAGGAATTCTACCAGATCACGATCGGCGGCCGCGCCGACGAGCATGCCGAACTCGGCCATCTGATCGGGCCTTCGGTGCCGTATGCCGACGTCGCCGACGTGGTCGAGGATATCGTTGAAGCCTATCTGGCGCTGCGCGCGCGGCCCGACGAATTGTTCGTCGACGCCGTGAAGCGGCTCGGCGTCGAACCATTCAGGGAGCGCGTCTATGCCACTCGTTAAACAGGGAAAAATTTCGGGCGATGCGTTCGTCCGCGTCGCGGACGATGACGAGATCCCCAGCGGCGGCGCGGTGCTGATATCCGCCGCGCGGTTCCTCGCCGATCCGGAAACGCTGTCGCGGCGGCTCGGCAAAACCGGGGTGATCTGGCCGAACAATCGCGACGTCGACGACCTCGTGCCGTATCTCGACCGGCTCGCGGTGGTGGCGCTGATGTTCCCGACCTTCCGGGATGGCCGGGCCTATAGCCAGGCGCGGCTGCTGCGCGAGCGGCACAATTATCGCGGCGAGCTGCGCGCCACAGGCCAGATCCTGCGCGATCAGTTCGTGTTCATGCTGCGCGCCGGGTTCGATGCTTTTGAAGTGAAGAAGGACAGCGATGCCGAGGCCTTCGCCAATACGGTGAAGCGCTACTCGGTGTTCTATCAGCCGACCGGGGATGGCCGCGTTACCGCATTGCATCGGCGGATGCAGCAACGTCATTCGGAAAGCGCCAGCCAGTGAGCAGTCTCGCGCATCGATTGTTGCCGGAGCGGGCGCCGCTCCCGGACGAATTTCCCTCAGCCGAGGCGCTCGACCGCGCGTTGCGCGACGCGCCGCCTCAAGAGATCATCGCCGCGGCGTTGCGCGCCATCGGCCGCGACCGGCTCGCCGTGGTCTCGTCGTTCGGCACCGAATCCGCAGCCCTTCTGAAGGTGACGGCCGATGTCGATCCGGCGATCCCGGTGATCTTTCTCGACACCGGATGGCTGTTCGAGGAAACGCTGGCCTATCGCGATACGCTGATCGCGGCGCTTAAGCTGCGCGATGTCCGTTCGGTAAAGCCGCAGGAAAAGACGCTGGATCAAGCCGATCCCGATCGGGATTTGTGGTTCTCCGATCCGGATGCGTGCTGCCGGATTCGAAAAGTCGAGCCGCTGGCGCGCGCGCTGGCACCCTTCGATGCATGGATCAACGGACGCAAGCGCTTTCAGGGCGGGGCACGCGGATCCATTGCGGTGGTCGAGGAAGATGGCGTGCGGCTGAAATTCAATCCATTCGCGAATATCTCGCGCGAAGACATCGCGGCGATTTATTCCGGCGCAAAGCTGCCGCCGCATCCGCTCGCGGCATCCGGTTATCTGTCGGTCGGATGCATGCCGTGCACCAGCCGGACCGAGCCTGACGAAGACGCCCGCGCCGGCCGTTGGCGCGGCCGGCCGAAGACGGAATGCGGCATCCATACCGTCAAGACTTCGTAGTACAATGACCCTGCGAAGCCGCGAACATTGGAAAGCGGTTTCGTTGACTTAAGGCCGCGTTGTCACGAGTTATATTCGCATGCTGGCGACAATGCCGTCGTCAGGCGAATGGAGATTGAAATGGTTCGTCGCATTCTCGCGGTCTTCGCGGCGTTGGTCTGGGCGAGTTCAGCATTTGCCGCCGACGTGTCGCTGCTGAACGTATCCTACGATCCGACCCGCGAACTCTATGTGGATTTCAACAAGGCATTCGCCGCGGCGTACCAGAAGGAAACCGGCAAGAGCGTCGAAATCAAGCAATCGCATGGCGGCTCGGGCTCGCAGGCGCGCGCCGTGATCGACGGTCTGAAGGCCGACGTCGTCACGCTGGCGCTGGCCTATGATATCGACGCCATCGCCGGCAAAGGGCTGCTGGCCGCGGACTGGCAAAAGCGCCTGCCGCTAAATGCCTCACCCTACACCTCGACCATCGTTTTTCTGGTACGCAAGGGTAATCCGAAAGGCATCAAGGATTGGGGCGATTTGATCAAGTCAGGTGTCAGCGTCATCACGCCCAATCCGAAAACCTCCGGCGGCGCGCGCTGGAATTACCTCGCCGCATGGGGTTACGCGCTGAAGAAAACCGGCTCGGCCGACAAGGCCAAAAAGTTTGTTGCCGATCTCTATCAAAATGTGCCGGTGCTCGACACCGGCGCGCGCGGCTCGACCGTGACCTTTGTCGAGCGTGGCGTCGGCGACGTGCTGCTGGCCTGGGAGAACGAGGCGTTTCTGGCGCAGCGCGAGTTCGGCAAGGACAAGTTCGCAATCGTCTCGCCGCCGCTGTCGATCCTCGCCGAACCGCCGATCGCCGTGGTTGACGCGGTTGCCGACAGGAAGGGTACCCGCCCCGTCGCGGAAGCCTATCTGAAATACTGGTATACCAAAGAAGGCCAAGAAATTGCCGCACGGAACTCTTACCGTCCGCGTGATCCGGAGATCGCAAAAGAATACGAGACATCGTTTGCGAAAGTCGAGCTGTTCACGATCGACGACGTCTTTGGCGGCTGGACCAAGGCGCAGAAGGAACACTTCGGCGAAGGCGGCATTTTCGACCAGATCTACAAGAACTGAACTGATCGGGCTTTTTCAGGGGGCGTTGTGAGCGGAGCGGCGTCAAGGCGCAGCACCTTGCCGGGGTTTGGTCTCACCATGGGACTGACCCTGACATGGCTGTCGATCATCGTGCTGATCCCGCTGGCCGGCCTGTTCCTCAAGACGTTCGAACTCAGTCTCGATCAGTTCTGGACCATTCTCACCAGCCGCCGCACCCTCAACGCGCTGAAACTGTCGTTCGGCCTCGCCTTCGCCGCGGCAATCGTCAATCTCGTGATGGGAATGATCATCGTCTGGGCGCTGGTGCGCTACCGGTTTCCGGGACGCAGATTGTTCGACGCCATCGTCGATATCCCCTTCGCGCTGCCGACGGCGGTGGCCGGTGTCGCATTGACTTCGCTGTTCGCGCAGAAGGGCTGGCTCGGCGCGCCGCTGGCCGAACTCGGCATCAAGGTCGCGTTCACGCCGGTCGGAATTTTCGTCGCGATGATTTTCATCGGCATCCCCTTTGTGGTGCGCACGGTGCAGCCGGTGCTGCTCGACCTCGATGCCGAGATCGAGGAAGCCGCCGCCAGCCTCGGCGCCAATCGCTGGCATACGGTTTCAAAAGTGATCCTGCCCAGCCTGATGCCGGCAATGCTGACCGGTTTTGCGCTGGCCTTCGCGCGCGCCGTCGGCGAATACGGCTCCGTCATCTTCATCGCCGGCAACCTGCCGAACGTCTCCGAGATCGCGCCGCTGCTGATCGTGATCCGGCTGTCGGAATTCCGCTACGCCGACGCCACGGCGATTGCCGTCGTCATGCTGGTCGCAGCCTTCCTGATCATTTTCGCGGTCAACCGCATCCAGCGCTGGGCCCAAACCCGCATTCCGGCGCATTAGAGATTGATGCAGATGAGTCAAACTCAAACAGCAACCATGACGGCGCGGGCCAACTCGCGCACCGAGCCCTGGCTCATCCGCGTTGTCGTCATCGGGATCGCGGTCACTTTCCTCAGCGTCTTCGTGGTGCTGCCGCTGGTGGTGGTGTTCGCGCAGGCGTTCTCCAAGGGGATCGGCGCCTATTTTTCCGCGCTGACCGATCCCGAGGCGCTCTCCGCGATCCGGCTGACGCTCACGGTCGCCGCGATTTCCGTCGGCCTCAACCTGGTGTTCGGCGTGATCGCGGCATGGGCCATCACCAAGTTCGAATTTCGCGGCAAGACCTTCCTGATCTCGCTGATCGACCTGCCGTTTTCGGTGAGCCCGGTGATCTCGGGCCTGGTCTTCGTGCTGCTGTTCGGCGCGCAGGGTTTTTTCGGGCCGTGGATGCAGGCGCATAACATCCAGGTGCTGTTCGCGGTGCCCGGCATTGCGCTGGCGACCACCTTTGTGACGTTTCCGTTCGTGGCCCGCGCGCTGATTCCGCTGATGCACGAGCAGGGTACGCTGGAGGAGGAGGCGGCGATTTCGCTCGGCGCCTCCGGGCTGCAGACCTTCTTCCGCGTCACTTTGCCGAACATCAAATGGGGCGTGCTCTATGGTGTATTGCTGTGCAACGCACGCGCAATGGGCGAATTTGGCGCGGTTTCGGTGGTATCGGGGCACATTCGCGGCGAAACCAACACCATGCCGCTGCTGGTGGAAATCCTCTATAATGAATATCAATTCGTGGCGGCGTTCGCGATCGCCTCGCTGCTGGCGATGCTGGCGCTGATCACGCTGGTGGCCAAGAGCATTCTCGAACGGCATCTGGACGAAGGGCAAATTCCGAGTGGCGATTGAAGTCAAAAACATCGTAAAAAGATTCGGCGCGTTCGCAGCCCTCGACGACGTCGACCTCAAGGTCGCCAATGGCGAGCTGCTGGCGCTGCTCGGGCCGTCCGGCTCGGGCAAGACCACGCTGCTGCGGATCATCGCGGGGCTGGACTGGCCGGACTCCGGTGCGGTCTCGTTCGACGGCGAGGACGCCCTGGCGCAGGGCGCCAGCGAGCGCCATGTCGGATTCGTGTTCCAGCACTACGCGCTGTTCCGGCACATGACGGTGTTCGAGAACGTCGCGTTCGGATTGCGGGTGCAGCCGCGCGCCATCCGCAAGGACGAAGCGGGCATTCGCGCGCGCGTCAAGGAGTTGCTCGACCTGGTGCAGCTCGACTGGCTCTCCAGCCGCTATCCCAGCCAGCTGTCCGGCGGCCAGCGCCAGCGCATCGCGCTGGCCCGCGCGCTGGCGATCGAGCCGCGCATCCTGCTGCTCGACGAGCCGTTCGGTGCGCTCGATGCCAAGGTGCGCAAGGAGCTGCGGCAATGGCTGCGCACGCTGCACGAGGAAATCAACGTCACCTCGATCTTCGTCACCCACGACCAGGAAGAGGCGCTCGAAGTCGCCAACCGCGTGGTGGTGATGGACAAGGGCCGCATCGAACAGATCGGCACGCCCGGCGAGGTCTACGACCAGCCGGCGACGGCCTTCGTGCACGGCTTCATCGGCGAATCGATCGTGCTGCCGGTGCATGTCGACGACGGCCGCGTCCGGCTCGACGGCAGGATACTCAATATCGCAGCCGACGGCGCCGCCAGCGGTCCGTCAAGACTGTTCGTCCGCCGCCATGACATGCAGGTCGGGGCGGTCGGCAGCGGCGTGCTGGAGGGCGCGGTGCGGCGGGTGCGGACCTTCGGCCCGACCCAGCGCGCCGAAGTGGCACTGTCGTCCGATAACGGCGCCACGCTGATCGAGATCGACGCGCCGCGCGACCGCGAGCTGCGGACCGGCGACATGATCGGCCTGCATCCGAGGCGGTACCGGATTTTCGCGGCGTAACATCCATTCATCATTCCGGGACGCGCCCTCTTGGGCGCGGACCCGGAATCCAGACGCTTGGCCGTCTGTCTGGATTCCGGGTTCGCGCGAAGGGCGCGCCCCGGAATGACGGCGAATTCTATTGGCCGTTCACCTTTCAGCCACGGTTGGTATGCAACAACTGCTCCTGAGCTCTGGGGGAATTTCGAATCATGCGGGTGGCGGTGGCCATATTCGGCCTGTTGGTGCTTGGCGGCTGCGCCGCGGAAGCGCCGTTGAAGGAAGAGCCGGCGTTCTATCGCAGCATGGCCCATGCCGGCGCCAGGGTGGATCCGGTGGTGGCGGCATCGATGATCTCGGGCTACCGCCAGAACAACGGCCTCGGCTCGGTCGTGGTCGATCCCGCGCTGATGACATTGGCGGAATCGCAATCGGTGGCGATGGCCAGCCGTAACAAGCTCGACCACGATGTCACAGCACCTCTGGCCAAACGCCTGAACGCGTCGGGATATCCCGCGACATCGGCGGTAGAGAACGTATCGGCCGGCTATCACACGCTGGCGGAAGCATTTTCCGGCTGGCGGGACTCGCCGCCGCATCGGGCCAACATGCTGAAAAACGGTGTCACAAAATTAGGCATCGCGGCGAGCTATGCGCCGAATACCAAATACAAGGTGTTCTGGACGCTCATTCTTGCATCATCGGAACCGCGATAACCGCGGCGTGATCTGCCGTGTTCCCACAGTGATTGACGCCGCCGCGAACTGACGCCACGGTGCGGCCTTCATTTTTGAAGATCAATCGATGACGTCAACGGATTCCACCGATCCTGCACCCGCAACCTCGCCCGCGAGGGCAAAACCCGTGCTTGTCCTGCAAGGCGGCGGCGCGCTCGGCTCCTATCAGGCCGGCGCCTATCAAGCCCTGTGCCGCAGCGGTTTCGCGCCGGAATGGGTTGCCGGTATCTCGATCGGCGCCATCAATGCCGCAATCATCGTCGGCAACGCGCCGGAAGCGCGCGTCGAACGCCTCAAGGAGTTCTGGGAGACGGTGTCGTCGCCGGTGCCATGGAATCCCGTGCTGCAAGGCGATCGGGCACGCTCCTTGTTCAACGAGACCAGCGCGGCCTTGATCGCCACCTTCGGCGTGCCCGGCTTCTTCACGCCGCGTTTCCCGCCGGCGCCGCTGTGGCCGCAGGGCAGTCCGCAAAGCCAAAGCTATTATGACACCGCACCGCTGCGCGCGACGCTGGAAGGGTTGGTCGATTTCGACCGCATCAACGATTGCAACACCCGGCTCAGCGTCGGCGCTGTCGGCGTGACAACGGGCAACTTCAAGTATTTCGACAATTTCGAATTCAGAAAACTGGGCAAGAAAATCGGCCCCGAACATATCATGGCTTCCGGGGCGTTGCCGCCGGGCTTTCCGTCCATCGTCATCGACGACGAGCATTTTTGGGATGGCGGCATCGCATCCAATACGCCGCTCGATTACGTGCTCGATGAGGACAATACCGACGATCTCCTGATCTTCCAGGTTGACCTGTTCAGCGCGCGCGGGCCGTTGCCGGAGACGCTGCTGGAGGCCGCGGAGCGCGAAAAGGACATTCGCTTTTCCAGCCGCACCCGGATGAATACCGACAAGAACAAGAAGATTCACGATGCGCGCAAGGCGCTGCGCGACCTGCTCTCGAAATTGCCGGACGAGCTCAAGAGCGATCCGTCGGTCAAATTCCTCTGCGAAGTGTCGAAGGAAAACACCGTCACGGTGGTGCACCTGATCTACCGCAGCAAGAACCACGAATCCTCTTCCAAGGATTACGATTTTTCCCGCGTCGGCATGGTGGAACACTGGAACGCAGGCGCGCGCGACGTTGATCTGTCGATGCGCCACAAGGAATGGCTGGAGCGGCCGCAATCCGGCGAAACCATGGTGACCTGGGATCTCGCCGGGGATGGCACCGAAACGCTCGACGACACAGGCAAACAGGAGTGAATAGATGGGTACGTTGACAGGCAAGACCGCGGTGGTGACCGGATCGACCAGCGGCATTGGGCTCGCTTATGCGCGCGCCTTCGCGGGCGCCGGCGCCAATATCGTTCTCAACGGCATGGGCGCGCCCGCCGACATCGAGAAGGAGCGCGCAGGCATTGAGACCGAGTTCAAGGTCAAGGCGGTGCACTCGTCCGCCGACATGACAAAACCTGCGGAAATCGCCGGCATGGTGGCCCTTGGCGAAAGCACGTTCGGCTCGGTCGATATCCTGGTCAACAATGCCGGCATCCAGTTCGTCTCCCCGATCGAGGAATTCCCGGTCGACAAATGGGACGCGATCATCGCCATTAATCTATCGTCGGCGTTTCACGGCATCCGCGCCGCGGTGCCCGGCATGAAGAAGCGCGGCTGGGGCCGGATCATCAACACCGCATCGGCGCATTCGCTGGTGGCCTCGCCCTTCAAGTCGGCCTATGTCTCGGCCAAGCACGGCATCGCCGGCCTCACCAAGACCGTGGCGCTGGAGCTTGCCACCTTCAAGATCACCTGCAACTGCATCAGCCCGGGCTATGTCTGGACTCCGCTGGTCGAAAAGCAGATCCCCGACACCATGAAGGCGCGCAACATGACCAAGGAGCAGGTCATCAACGACGTGCTGCTGACAGCGCAGCCGACCAAGGAGTTCGTCACCTCCGAGCAGGTCGCAGCCCTTGCGCTGTTTTTGTGCGGCGACGACGCAGCCCAAATCACCGGCGCCAATTTGTCGATCGACGGCGGTTGGACCGCGGCGTAGCAGTTTCTTACCTCTCCCCGCTCTTCGCGGGGAGAGGTCGGATCGCTGTTGCGATCCGGGTGAGGGGCCAGGCACTGCGTTTCCCGGGATTGCAACCTATCGGGTCGAAAGGCATTCTTGATTGTCGCTTCGAAACGACTGATCGACCCGAGAGTCCGTCATCGTATCATGCGCAGTGCCTGGCCCCTCACCCGGAGACTTCGCTGCGCTACGTCTCCGACCTCTCCCCGCTAAGAGCGGGGCGAGGTTAAGATCTCCCGAATGCGAGCACGTGCAACCCCAACCGCCGCCGGACGATCCAGAATAGCAGCACGGTTTCGAACACCAGCGCCAGCGAGGTCGCTGCCGCAGCACCATGGCCGCCGAAGCGGGGGATCAGCATCACGCACAGCACCACATTGATGACGAAGGCCGACGCGTAGGCCAGCGCGCAGATGTGCTGGTGGCCGAGCATGTTGAGTAGCCGCTCCACCGGACCGATTGCGGAGCGCACCACCAGGCCGATGGCGGCGATGAACATGATGTCGTAGCCGGCAACGAATTGCGGCCCGAACAGCCACAGCAGCGGCTTGCCGAACGCCAGCAGAGCCGCGGTCGCCGCGACCGACGGCCAGAACGTCCATTTGATCGCATGCGCGACATAGGCCGACAGCCTCGCGCGGTCGCCGGTGGCGTGATACTCGGCAAAACGATGCGCCGTGGTCGCCGACATCGCGTAGTGAATGAACGACACCAGCGCCAGCGTCTTCACCACCGCGAAATAGACGCCGACTTCTTCCGAAGAGCGGAATTGCTGCAGCAGCAGCACGTCGGTGTAGGACAGCAGCAGATAGAAACCTTCGACCATCAGGATCGGCAGCGACACCGCGAGCCAGCCGCGGAAATCGTAAGCCTTCGGCCCGGCTTCGACGGTATCGCGCAGGCGGCGGTTCATCACGATCATCTGGCCGATCATGGCGATCCAGACCGCGGCGGCACTTGCCAGCATCGCGGCCGTTGCGCCGAGATTGAAGCCGAGCGCGAAGGCGCCGGCCGTAAAACCGATGATCAGCGACTGCCGCACCACGAATTGCGGCATCAGTCCGAGCCGCATCCAGTCATGCGAGCGTGCAATGCCGTCCTGGGTGTTGGCGACGACGAAGGCCGGCAGGGTCAGGCAGCCGATGTAGAGCGGCACCACGGCGCCGGGCTCGATCCACGGCGACGACAGTTTCACGACGCCGGCGAGCAGCAGCGAGACGATCGACGAGACGATGAACGTCATCCAGCGGCTGCCGGAGAGGAAGCCGCGCAGCAGATCGTGGTCGCCGCGGGTGCGGTATTCGGGGATCAGCTTTTGCGCGGAAACCGAGATGCCGAAATCCATCATGCTGCCGAGCAGCAGCACCCAGGTCCAGACATAGACATAGACGCCATAGTCGGAGCCGCCCATCCAGCGCGCCAGCAGGATCTGCGACAGATACGCCAGCATCGCGCTGACGACGCGGATGATGAAGATCGTGCCGGCGAGGCGTTTGGTGAGCGAGGCTTCGCTGGAGCCACCGAGCATCGCGCGCAGCCGCGCAAGGGCGCCGGCGGGGTGTGCAGAAGGGGAGTGCGCGTCCGTCACGGCCACGGCAGAGTTCCTCATTTCCGCGTCCAGCGGCGACGATCCGGAATATCAACGATTCGTTAAGATTCGGTTGGATGCCTGCGTCGTACCGGCGAACGCCGGGACCCATAACCCCTGGCATTGATGGTTGCAGGAGGCGTCGGCCGCAGTGCCGAAACGAGGCGACACGGAGTATGGGTCCCGGCATTCGCCGGGACGACGCAAGTGGCTAATTCAAATTCACATTGAACTCATATGCCCGCTCGCCGCCGACCAGGGTCAGCTTCAGCGCGGCACCCTCAGGCTTGGCCCCGGGAGGCAAGCCGTCGAGATCGAACGCAAAACGCTTCACCCCGGGCGGGCCGTGCTCGAGCAGTTTCGGCACCGGCAGCGCCCAGTCCGGGGTCGGGCCTTCGACGAACAGGTTGACCTCGCGGGAGTCGGGCGCGGCGACGTCGACCAGCACGCCGTTCTTGCCGTCGCGCTTGACGTCGCGGATGGTGAGCGGATTGGGATCGCCGATCGTGGCCGGTTTCGGCACGGTATCGAGCGCCGCGGACAGCGTCGCGTCCTCGGTGCTGGCCACGCTGGTGAAGGCGAGTTCGGCGCTGGCCTCGACCGGGATGCAGATTTTCTCGCACACCGCGTAATTGATCTCGGCGCGGAGCTTCACCGGTTTGTCGGCATTTTTTGCGACGATGCGCAACGGCAGCACCACCTGCTTCTGATAGCCCAGCGAAATGCCGCCGGCGCCGTCGTCGAATTTCGTCGGCGCCGGCCACAGCACGGTCACGGCCTCGATATTTTCGGATTTGCTGAAATCGAAGCGCGGCGGCACGCCGGAATCGCCGGGATTGCGCCAGTAGGTGTGCCAGCCCGGCTGCAGTTGAATCGCGATGCCGCCCAGCAGCACGGAGCCGCTGCGCGATCCCGCCAGCAGCCGGACCGCGGAGTGGCTATCCTTGAGCCAGGGCGAGGCATCCTGCGCCCGCGCCTGCAGCACAACCGACCAGGCAACGACCGCGGCGGCGAAACCGACCGCCGCGCGGATGGGAACAATGACAGTCATGAAACGTCTTTACAGCCAAGCCTGTCTGCAAACCATTGAATTGCTTGTGATCCGGCGCTGTTTTGGCACGAAGCTTGATTGACAGCGCAGGCACCCGATATCAGGATAAGACACGACATGAGAGTCCTGCGATGGACCTGACACGCAAAAAGCCGGCTGGCGGCCGAGGCAAAACCGGCGACGCCAGCGAAGATGAGTCCGGTCGCGGCTATCTCGACGGCCAGATGCTGATTGCCATGCCGGTGATGGATGACCCGCGCTTTGCGCAGTCGGTGATCTATCTCTGCGCGCATTCATCCGAAGGCGCCATGGGCATCATCGTCAATCGCCCGGCGGGCAGCATCGATTTTCCGGAATTGCTGGTGCAGCTCGACATCATCCAGAAAGCCGACCAGATCAGGCTGCCGGAAAACGCCGGCAGCATGAAGGTGCTGCGCGGCGGCCCGATGGATACCGGCCGCGGCTTCGTGCTGCACTCCAGCGATTTCTTTATTCAGGACGCGACGCTGCCGATCGACGACAAGATCTGCCTGACCGCGACCGTCGATATCTTGAAGGCCATCGCCAAAGGCGCGGGGCCGAAGCACGCCATCCTGGCGCTCGGTTACGCCGGCTGGGCCCCGGGACAATTGGAAAACGAAATCCAGCACAATGGCTGGCTGCATTGCGACGCCGATCCCGACCTGATCTTCGGCCGCGACGTCGAGGAAAAATACCTGCGCGCGCTGCGCAAGATCGGCATCGATCCGGGGATGCTGTCGAATGAAGCGGGACACGCGTGACTTCTTAACCTCGCCCCGCTCTTTCGCGGGGATCCGGGTGAGGGGCCAGGCACTGCATTGCAACGATTGCAACTTCTCGGTTCGGACTGAAGCGGAGTGTGCGAGGTTGGCGTAGCTGGTGCGACCCGAGAGTCCGCGCTCTTGTTTGCCGCAGTGCCTGGCCCCTTACCCGAAGCCTTCGCTACGCTCAGGCTTCGACCTCTCCCCGCGAAGCGGGGCGAGGTAAGAGCTAACTCGCCGCTTCCAGCCGCTCTTCCGTCAGCAGCCGCATCGCCGCATCCGCGTCCATCGGTTCGCCGAACGCAAAGCCCTGCGCGTATTCGCAGCCGAGCTGATATAGCTCCACCGCGTCCGAATCCGTCTCGGCGCCCTCGGCGACCACGTCCATGCCGAGATCGTGCGCCAGCGCGATGATCGATTTCAGGATCACCGGCCGGGTGCCGCGGCTGGTGGTGCGCACGAAGGACTGGTCGATCTTGATGGTGTCGAACGGAAAGCGCTGCAGATAGGCCAGCGACGAATGCCCGGTGCCGAAATCGTCCAGCGACAGGCCGGTGCCGAGTTCGCGGATCCGGTGCAGCATTTGGGCGGCGTGTTCCGGATTTTCCATCACCAGCAATTCGGTCAATTCCAGTTTTAGCGTGCCCCGCGCAACCGAGGAGCGCGACAGCACGGTGCGGATGTCGTGGATCAGATCGTGCCGCAGCAACTGCCGCGACGAGACATTGACGCTGGCGAAGATCGGCTCGCGCGAGCGCATGGCGCGCTGCCAGATCGCGAGTTGCCGCGCGGTCTGGTCCATCACGAACATGCCAAGATCGACGATCAGCCCGATCTCCTCGGCGATTGTGATGAATTCCTGCGGCGCCATACGTCCGAGTTTCGGGTGATCCCAGCGCGCCAAGGCCTCAAAGCCGGCGATGGAGCGATCCTCCAGCCGCACGATCGGCTGGTACAGAATGGTGATCTCCTCGCGCTCGATGGCGCGGCGCAATTCGGATTCCAGGGTCAGCCGGTCGGTCTTGCGCGCCCGCATCGCAGGTTTGTAGACGTCGATGCGGTCGCCGCCGATGCGCTTGGAATGATACATCGCAAGCTCGGCGTCCTTGATGATTTCTTCCGAGAGCTGCGTCTGCGGGTCGCTGAGCGCGAGGCCAATCGATGCGGTCAGGAAAATCTCGCGGTCGTTGAAGGCGATCGGCGCGCGGATGGTCTTGCGGATGGTTTCGGCAAAGGCGGTGATCTTGGCGGAATCCTGCTCCGACATCAGGATCAGCCCGAACTGGTCGCCGGCCAGCCGCGCCAGCGTGTCCTGCGGCTTGAGGATGCGGGTCAGCCGCCGCGCTAGCGTCAGCAGAATCAAATCGCCGACCGCGATGCCGACGAAATCGTTGACCTGCTTGAAGCGGTCGAGATCGATCACCATCAGGGTCGGCCGCAGGTTCGGCATGGTTTTGGCGAAATTGGCGACCGCGCTGAGGCGGTCGATGAACAGTTTTCGGTTGGGCAGGCCGGTGAGGTTGTCGTGCACCGAATCATGCAGCAGCCGCTCTTCGGCATTCTTGGCTTCGGTGACGTCGGTGAGGGTGCCCACCACGCGCGAGACTTCGCCGTCGGAGCCGACCACCGGGCGCGCCTTGAGCGCGAACCACATGAAATGGCCGTCGGGCGTGCGCAGCCGGAAATCCTGCACCAGCCTGCCGCGGCGCTGGTCCAGCACGCTATCAAGCGCCGCGCGGAACCGGTCCTGATCGAGCGGATGCAGCACTTCCAGCCATTTCGCGGCCGGACCCTCCAGCGTGCCGCGTTTCAGGCCGAGCAGGGCCTCGGTTTCGGGGCTGGTAAACACCTTGTCGGCGGCGACGTCCCAGTCCCAGATCAAATCGCCGGAGCCGGTCAGCGCCAGCGCGCGGCGTTCGATATCGGAGACGATGCCGGTGGTCATGCCGCCGCCCGCAAAGGCGTGCTGCATCACCGTGAAACCGATCAGCATCACGATCAGCACCAGGCCGCCCAAAAGCGCAGGCCCTACGATATCGTTGGTGACGCTGCCCGCCACCGTCATGCCGGCCGCGATCACCCACACCACCAGCAGGAACCAGGTCGGGATCAAGAGCACCGCGCGATCGAAACCATGGGTGGAAAGATAGACGATCAGGGCAAAACCGGCGAAGGCGATCAGCACCAGCGACATCCGCGCGATGCCGGATGCGACCGCGGGATCGAACAGCGCCAGCGCCACCAGCGACCCTAAGAAGGCGAGCCAGCCGACGGTGATATGGGAGTAGCGCACATGCCAGCGGCTCAAGTTGAGATAGGCGAACAGGAACACCAGCAGCGTGGCGGCCAGGATCGCCTCGCCGGCCGCGCGCCAGACCCGCTCGGCATTGTTCGACATGTCGAGCACCTTGCCCCAGAAGCCGAAATCGACGCCGATATAGACCAGCACCGCCCACGCCAATGCGGCGGCGGCGGGGAACATGATGCTGCCCTTGACCACGAACAGGATGGTCAGCACCAGCGCCAGCAGGCCGGAAATGCCGATCACGATGCCCTGATAAAGCGTGAACGAATTGACCTTGTCCTTGTAGGCATCGGGCTCCCACAAATAGAGCTGCGGCAGCTTGTCGGTGCGCAACTCCGCGACGTAGGTGACGACGGCGCCGGGGTCGAGCGTGATGCGAAAGATGTCGGCGGTCGGACTGTCCTGACGCTCCGGACGGTCGCCGGTCGACGGCGTCATCGAAGCGATGCGCGACAGCCCGAGATCGGGCCACAACAGCCCGGATGCGACGATGCGATAATGCGGTGCTACGATCAGGCGATCGAGCTGGTCGTCGGTGTTGTTGGCAAGCGCGAACACCACCCAGTTCTGTCCGCCTTCGCGCGCGCGCACCTCGATGCGGCGGACGACGCTGTCGGCGCCGGGCGCGGTGGAAACCTGGATGCGGTCGGTTTCGCTGCGCTGATGATCGAGGATCGCGGTGAGGTCGATCGCGGGCGCGTCACTGCGGACGCTGACGGCGTCGATGGCGCGCGCCGGCGGCGCAGCGGCAAAAATCATGAGGCCCAGCGCGAGGGGCGCAAGGCACCTGATCAGACGCAAAGTCAGTTCTCCCCGATCAACGCAACCAAACCAGCAACTGGTCCGGCGTCGCCGCGATAAATGACATGAATGTGAGGGAAATCAAAGGGTTTCCGGCCGGCTGCCGCGCCCGCGGCGTCAGACCGTCAACACAATTTTGCCAATATGTTCGCTGGTCTCCATGCGCCGGTGCGCATCCGCGGCCTTTTCCAGCGGGAATGTGCTGTCCATCAAGGGCTTTACCTTGCCCGCGCGGATCAGCGGCATCACTTTGGCTTCGATCGCGGCGACCATCGCGGCCTTGTCGGCGTTGGAGCGGGGACGCAGCGTGGAGCCGGTGTGGCGCAGCCTCTTCACCATCAGCTTGGCGAAGTTGACGGTGGCCTTGGGTCCGCCGAGCAATGCGATCTGGACCACCCGTCCGTCGATGGCTGCTGCGTCGTAATTGCGCTCGACGTATTCGCCGCCGACCATGTCGAGAATGACATTGGCGCCGATGTCGTTGGTCGCCTTGCGTGTTTCGGCGACGAAATCCTGCGTCTTGTAGTTAACGGCAATGTCGGCCCCGAGCTTCACACAGGCGTCGGCCTTGTCCTGCGATCCTACGGTGACGATCACTTTTGAACCGAATGCCTTGGCCAGCTGGATCGCCATGGTGCCGATCCCGGACGAGCCGCCATGGATCAGCAGCGTTTCGCCGGGCTGCAGCGCGCCGCGCTCGAACACATTGTGCCACACCGTCATCAGCGTTTCCGGGATCGCGCCGGCTTCGTTCATCGACAGCCCCGGCGGCACCGCCATCGCCTGGGCATCCTGCGCGATGCAATATTGCGCGTAGCCGCCGCCGGCCACCAGCGACATCACCCTGTCGCCGACCTTGTGTTTTGACGCGCCTGTCCCGACTGCAACGACTTCACCTGCCACTTCGAGCCCCGGCAGGTCGCTGGCGCCGGGCGGCGGCGGATAGCTGCCGGAGCGCTGCGACACGTCGGGTCGGTTGACGCCGGCGGCATGGACCTTGATCAGGATTTCACCGGGGCCGGGCGCCGGAACGCTGCGGGTTTCCGGCACCAGCACCTCCGGCCCGCCGGGTTTGCTGATGGCGACGACGGTCATTTGCGCGGGCAGCTTTTCCATGATTTGTCCTTGCGTTATGTCGTCATTGCGAGCGCAGCGAAGCAATCCAGGAGCCGCAAGCAAGGACTGGATTGCTTCGTCGCTACGCTCCTCGCAATGACGAGGGTATCTGATTAGCCAGACTAGTGTTGAGGAGCAAGACTGATGGCCGCCGAGGATGACGACAAGCCGCGAAAGAAGATCACCCACGAGATCGGGCAGGATCTGTATCTGCTGTCGGTGGAGGAACTCACAGAGCGCATCGCGCTGCTGACATCCGAGATCGAGCGGCTCAAGGAAGCGATGGGCAAGAAGCGCTCGTCGAAGGATGCGGCCGCCAGCTTTTTCAAATCGTGAGGTCTCGTGTCCCGGGCGCGATGCGGCATTCTTCATGCCGCTTCGCAGAACCGGGACCCCGGTACTTGCGCACGTGTAAAAAACCGGGGCCCCCGGCTCTGCAGCGCACCGCTTCGCGAAGAGCTACGCGCTGCGCTGCGTCCGGGGCACCTGACCGCTCGGCCAATGGCCGACATGGCAAACAACGCCTAAATAAAATCGCTCATTTACGATCGATTAAGCTTTCTCGAATATGACTTAAATCGTCCCTGTTGGGACACCGAGTGGCTCCTGTCCACTCTGTTTGACGCCTCCCTGTTATCAACTTCAAAAGCCGCCGGAAACGGCGGCTCTTTTTTTTGGGACGTAGCGTCACCGCGCTTCCCTGCTTTGTCATTCCGGGACACGCGCCTTCGCGTGGACCCGGAATCCAGTGCCACGCTCTTGTCTGGATTCCGGGTTCGCTCGCTTCGCTCATGCCCCGGAATGACGAGAAGCTGGAAACCATAAAAAGTCTTGCGGCTGGACTCTTCCCCGCGAGCGCGCAATGATTTGTTCATCATAAGCCCGGCGATCCAAGCCGGCGGCGGTATCAGTGGCGTAAGGGCGTTAACCATGTCGGATCGGTCAGGCGAAAGCGGTCTTGTCCAGTTCAGCGAACGGCTGACCAATTCGGCCGCCTTCGGCACCCTGTTCCGCGAAGGCATGGATCTGGTCGAGGAAACCGCCGCCTATCTCGACGGCGTCGGCCGCACCGAAGCCAAGGCGCTCGACCGCTCCGTCAGCCTCACCTACGCCACCGAAAGCATGCGGTTGACCACGCGGCTGATGCAGCTTGCGTCATGGCTGCTGCTGCACCGCGCGGTGAAGGAAGGCGAGATGACGCTGACCCAGGCCAATCGCGAAAAGACCAAGGTCAAGCTCTCGGCCGCCGATCCCGGCGCCGACGACATGATCGCCAGATTGCCGCAGCAATTGCAGCAGCTGATCGCCCGCTCGATGGCCCTGCAGAGCAAAGTCCGCCGCCTCGACACCACCATCCACGCGCCGGCGACCGAACGCGCCCCGATCGGCAATCCGCTGGTGCCGCAGCTCAACCGCCTCAAAGCGGCGTTCGAGCGGTAATTTCACGAGCGTCATTGCGCGCCAACGGGTCCGGCTTCGCCGGCCCAATGACAGGCTCCGCGAAGCAATTCATCTTTCGTCATGCGCAGGCTTGACCCGCGCATCCATCAATCTTCACCAGAATCTTTCGAAGCGGATGGATTGCCGGGTCAAGCCCGGCAATGACAGGAATGGATTGCTTCCCCGCGCGCGCAATGACGCTATAAGCTGATAATGCTCTCTCCCTTCTCCATCCTGCTGGTCCTCCTCGCCGCGCTCATGCACGCCGGCTGGAACGCGCTGCTGCGCGGCGGGCTGAATCGCGGGCAGTCGATGGCGATCATGAATGCGACGCTCGGCATTGCAGGCCTGGTGCTGCTCGCGATTGCCGGGCTCCCCGCGCCGGCAAGCTGGGTCTACGTGGTCGCGTCAGGTGTGCTGCACTGGATATATGTCGCGCTGCTGGTGGTGACCTATCGCAGCGGCGACCTCGGCGAGACCTATCCGGTGGCGCGCGGATCTTCGCCGGCGCTGGTCGCGCTCGGCGGCAGCCTGTTCGCCGGCGAATGGATGAACCTGCTCGGCATCGTCGGCGTCGGCCTGGTCTGCGGCGGCATCTTCACGCTCGCCGCTGCGAAAGGGCGGTTGCGCCACATGAACCTGCCGTGGGCGCTGGCGACCGGCGTCAGCATCGCCGCCTACACCGTCGTCGACGGCATCGGCGTCCGCGCCTCCGGCAACTGGCTCGGCTACACCGCGGCGATTTTTGCGTTCTTCATCGCCGCACCGCTGTGGTTTCTGGCGCGCTACGGGGTGCGGTTTTTCAAAGCTTCCGCCGGCGAAGCCGGCAAGGCGGTCGGCGGCGGCCTGATCTCGATCGCCGCCTACGGCGCCATCATTTGGGCGATGCAATCAAACCCGATGGGCGCGGTCTCGGCGCTGCGTGAAACCAGCGTGGTGTTCGCGGCGCTGCTCGGCGCGGCGTTTCTCGGCGAGCGGCTGACGGCGCAACGGATCGTGGCGTGCTGCATCATCGCGGCGGGCGCGGTGTGCGTGGGCTGGCACTAGAATTACGTCAAAGAAAAACGCCCCGGCGCGGGTCGGGGCGTTCTGGTCAGGCTTGCGAAGGAGGTCAATCCTTCTTCAAAAATCCCGAAAACTTCTTCTGGAAGCGGGAGACGCGGCCGCCGCGGTCGAGCAGTTGCTGGCTGCCGCCGGTCCAGGCCGGGTGCGACTTGGAGTCGATGTCGAGGTTCAGCTTGTCGCCTTCCTTGCCCCAGGTCGAGCGCGTCTGGTACTCGGTACCGTCGGTCATCACGACCGTAATATTATGATAATTCGGATGAATTTCGGCTTTCATGGCAGTTCCTTCGGCGCGGCTCGCGCCCGCATGGCGATGGCAATGGACGGATTTGGGCGCTCTATAACGTAAGCAACCCGTCAAAACAAGGTCCGGGCGGTATTTGCCAGCGCAGCCTCCGGGGCCTATCTGGAAGCCTTATAAATCGGATGATCCAGAATTATGAGTGCGGCCGAACAGCTTGAAGATGCGCGGACCGATGCTGCCAGGCTGCCGGAAAACCCGCTGGCCGGCCCGCCGCCGATCGACGCGCTGCTGACGCAATCCCCCGCCGCCGGCCGCGCAAAACTGCGTCCGCTGCTGGCGCTGGCGCCCTATGTGGCGCGCTACCGCGGCCGCGCCTTGCTCGCATTGATCGCGCTGACCATCGCGGCGCTGACGATGCTGATGGTGCCGGTGGCAGTGCGCCGCATGATCGACTTCGGGCTCTCTCCCGAAGGCATCGCCATGATCAACAGCTATTTCAGCGTGATGATCGCCATGGTCGCCGTGCTGGCCTTTGCCAGTGCCGCGCGGTTCTATCTGGTGATGACCATCGGCGAGCGCATCGTCGCCGATCTCAGGCGTGACGTGTTCGCGCATCTGATCTCATTGTCGCCGGCGTTCTTCGATTCGGCGCGCAGCGGCGAGCTGATCTCGCGGCTCACCGCCGACACCACCCAGATCAAGTCCGCGGTCGGCTCATCGGTATCGATCGCCCTGCGCAATTTGATGCTGTTCATCGGCGCCACCGCGATGATGGTGATCACCAGCCCGCGGCTGTCGGGTTTTGTGCTGCTGGCGATCCCGCTGATCGTGCTTCCGCTGGTCGCGTTCGGACGCTGGGTGCGGCGGCTGTCGCGCAATGCGCAGGATACACTGGCGGAGGCGACCGCCTATGCCTCCGAGCTGGTCGGCGCCATCCGCACCGTGCAGGCCTATACAGCCGAAAAACTGGCCAATGCGCGGTTCGGCGGCGAGGTCGAACAGGCCTACGAGGCCGCGCGCAGTTCGAGCAAGGCGCGCGCGGTGCTGACCGCGATCATCATCTTCATCGTCTTCACCAGCGTGGTCATGATCCTGTGGATCGGCTCGCACGACGTGCTGACCGGCTCGATCACGCCCGGCCGGCTCGGCCAGTTCGTGCTGTACGCGGTGTTCGCCGCGGCGGGGCTCGGCCAGCTCAGCGAAGTCTGGGGCGAGGTGTCGGCGGCCTCGGGTGCTGCGGAACGGCTGTTCGAAATCTTAAATGTGAAGTCGTCGATCGTTGCACCGGCATCGCCGCGGGCGCTGCCGGTCCCTGCGCGCGGCGACGTCGTGCTCGATCATGTCAGTTTTGCTTATCCGACCCGGCCGGACACGCTGGCGGTCGATGACGTCTCGCTGTCGGTGCGCGCGGGCGAAAAGGTCGCGATCGTCGGCCCCTCCGGTGCGGGCAAGAGCACGCTGTTTCATCTGCTGCTGCGGTTCTACGATCCGTCGGATGGCACCATCTCGTTCGACGGCGTTTCGATCCGCGACGCCGATCCACGCGAGGCGCGCGCGCGCGTAGCACTGGTGCCGCAGGATTCGGTGGCGTTCGCAACATCCGCGCGGGAAAACATCCGCTTCGGACGGCCCGACGCCAGCGACGCCGAGGTCGAGCGCGCCGCGGATCTCGCGCATGCCACCGAATTCATCCGCCGGCTGCCCGGCGGCTTCGAGGCGCAGCTGGGCGAGCGCGGCGTGACGCTGTCCGGCGGCCAGCGCCAGCGCATCGCGATCGCCCGCGCCATCCTGCGCGATGCGCCGCTGCTGCTGCTGGACGAAGCAACGTCATCGCTCGACGCCGAGAGCGAGACGCTGGTGCAGACCGCACTTGAGGAATTGATGCGTCACCGCACCACGCTGGTGATCGCGCATCGCCTCGCCACCGTCTTGTCCTGCGACCGCATCATGGTGATGGACCAGGGCCGCATCGTCGAGCAGGGCACGCATGCCTCGCTGGTTGCGGCCAACGGGCTGTATGCGCGGCTGGCGCGGCTGCAGTTCGAGGGGGTGTGAGACGTTCGACCGCAGCCCGAATGAGCGAAGCGATATCCGGGGTTCTGTCGGCGTTGCAACACCGCCCCGGATATCGCTTCGCTCATCCGGGCTACGAAGACAGCGCTACGGTTTCCACGCCATCCGCAACACCGGCTTCCCCGACGTCGGATTGACGTCGCCGCCGGCATCGACAAAGCCGTTGCGCCGATAAAATTTTATGGCGCGGGCGTTGTCGGTGTTGACCAGCAGCGTGATTCCATCGGGCGACAGCCGCTTGGCTTCATCCACCAGCGCAGTACCGAGGTCGGAGCCCCAGTGCTCCGGCCCGACCACCAGCTGGTCGAGATAGCCGGTTGCGTCGATGGTGACGAAGCCGATCAGTGCATCCGCCCGTTCGGCGACGACGATGTTCGCATTCGGCACCAGCTCCGTGCGCCAGCGCTCGCGCCACCAATTCACGCGCGCGGCGAAATCGATCGAGGGATAGGCCTGCTGCCAGGTTTGCTGCCACAGCGTGATTGCGGCGTCTTCATCGGCGGCCGCGTAGGGGCGAAGGTTGAAGGAAGCGCTCATCCCACCACCGGCGTCATGCGCGGGCTTGACCCGCGCATCCATCCATCTTCGCAAGAGTCCTTCGAAGAGGATGGATTGCCGGGTCAAGCCCGGCAATGACGAGATCTCGGAGCATCACTCTCACCGTTCCGTCAGCTTCAGCTCGATGCGGCGGTTGCGCTTGTAGGCTTCTTCGGTCGCCGCCGTGTCGAGCGGCTGGAATTCCGCAAAGCCCGCCGCGACCAGCCGCTGCGCCGGCACGCCGAGCGAGATCAGGTACTGCACCACGGAGATCGCGCGCGCGGACGACAATTCCCAGTTCGACTTGAACACCGGGCTGTTGAGGATCGGCCTGATGTCGGTGTGGCCGTCGACCCGCAGCACCCAGGCGATCTCCACCGGGATCTGCTTGTCGAGTTCGGTCAGCGCCGACGCCAGTTTCTCGAGTTCGGCGCGGCCCTCCGGCAGCAGTAGCGCCTGTCCGGTGTCGAAGAATACTTCGGACTGGAACACGAAGCGGTCGCCGACAATGCGGATGTCCGGCCGGGTGCCGAGAATGGCGCGCAGCCGCCCGAAGAATTCCGAGCGGTAGCGCGACAATTCCTGCACCCGCTGCGCCAGCGCCACGTTCAGCCGCTGCCCTAGATCGACGATGCGGCCCTGCGATTCCTTGTCACGCTTTTCCGACGCATCGAGCGCTTCCTCGAGTGCCGCAAGCTGGCGCCGCAATGCGCTGATCTGCTGGTTCAGCACCTCGACCTGCGCCAGCGCCCGCGAGGACAGTTGCTTCTCGGAATCCAGCGCCCTGTTGAGCTCGGTGGCGCGGCCGGCGGCGTCGCTGCCGGCGCCGGCCAGGCCTTCGTAAAGACCCTTGACCCGGTCGCGCTCGGTTTCCGCCGAGGCGAGGCCCGCGCGCACCTGCGAGAGCTGGTCGTTGAGGGTGAGTCCGGTGAGTTTTTCCAGCGACAGCAGGTCGTTCAATTGCGCGATCTTGGCGTTGAGCTGCTCCAACGCCTTGTCCTTGCCGGTGACTTCCTGTGACAGGAAGAACTGCACCACCAGGAATACCGACAGCAGGAACACGATCGACAGCACCAGCGTGGAGAGCGCGTCGACAAAACCCGGCCAGTAGTTGAATCCGGTCTCGTTGCGGCGGGCGCGGGCAAGGGCCATTCAGACATCTCCATTCTCGTTTCCCGGACGCGGTGCGGCATTCTTCATGCCGCTCCGCAGAGCCGGGACCCCGGTTCTAATGCCGTTGGTACCGGGACCCCGGCTCCGCAGCGCACCAGGCCGCGAAGAGCGGCCCGCTGCGCCGCGTCCGGGGCACGGCTAATTCTTCTCCGGCTGGCGCGCGAGGCGCTCCAGCAGTTTCTTGATCTCGCGGTTCTGTTCGCCCTGGCCGTCGGCCCATTCGCGGATCATCTGCTGCTCGGTGCGCATGTGCGCGACCAGGCCCTGAATCGCTTCGGCGAGGTTGGCCATCGCAGCCGTGGTGCCGCGGTTGTTGCCGCCTTCTTCCATGGCGGTGCGCAACCGCTCGATCGCCTGCTGCAGGTCGCCGCTGGCGCCGGCGGCGCTCTCACCGGAATATTCCTTGACGGTGGTGGCGAGCCAGTCTTCCAGGTCGGTGTAGAACCGGTTCTGCGCCTGGCTCGATTGCAGGTCGAGAAAGCCCAGGATCAAGGATCCCGCGAGGCCGAACAGCGACGACGAGAACGAAATGCCCATGCCGCTGAGGGGTGCTGCCAGCCCCTCTTTCAGCGTATCGAACAGCGAACCGGCATCGCCGCCGACCTTCAAGCCGTCGATCACCTTGCCGACCGAACTCACGGTCTCGATCAGGCCCCAGAACGTGCCGAGCAGGCCGAGGAACACCAGGAGGCCGGTCATGTAGCGCGAGATGTCGCGCGCCTCGTCGAGCCGGGTCGCGATGGAATCCAGCAGATGCCGCATGGTCTGCTGCGAGATGGTCATGCGGCCGCTTCGTTCGCCGCCGAGGATCGCCGCCATCGGCGCCAGCAGCGTCGGCCGCCGGTCGATGGCAAGCCCCGGATCGGCGATGCGGAAATTGTTGACCCAGGAGACTTCCGGATAGAGCCGGATCACCTGGCGGAACGACAGGATGATGCCGATCAGCAGCACCGCGCCGATCAGCGCATTGAGGCCGGGATTGGCGAAGAAGGCGACGAGGATCTGCTTGTACAGCACGAACAGGATCAGCGAACACAGCACCAGGAACACCAGCATCCGCACCAGGAAAATCCGGGGCGACGACAGTTTGGTCAGTTCGATCTCCATCGCGGAGCGGGTGCTTGGCGCCATATGGCATGGTTCCGGTTGGGGAAGGGACCGTTTCGGGCCTCAATATGGCACAGCGACGGCGGGAAAACAGACTCGGGACAGTTGTTTTAGCCTGCTTTGGGGAACTTCAGCGCGAAACCGGGCTTAACCTGGAGCGTATTTCATAAATAGTTTGGCGTTTGAAGCTGTTAGCGGGATTTCGCATGGTCTTTTTGTACCTGGAGGCGCTGGCCGCCATCGCGGTTGCGCTGTCGGTGCTGATGGCTGGCGCGTGGGCGGTGCAGCAGCGCACCGGCAATTCCGGCTGGGTCGATACCATCTGGACCTTCTCGCTTGGGCTGGTCGGCGCCGGCAGCGCGCTGTGGCCGGTCGGGGGCACGGCCCCCAATGCGCGGCAATGGCTGGTGGCGGCGCTGGTGGCGATCTGGTCGCTGCGGCTCGGTGCGCATATCGCGGCGCGCTCCGCCGGGATATCGGACGATCCGCGCTATGCGGCGTTCGCCAAAGAGTGGGGCGTCGATTCCCCGCGAAAAATGTTCATCTTCCTGCAGAACCAGGGGTTCGGATCGATCCCGCTGGTGTTCGCGATTTTTGTCGCGTCGCAATTCCCATCTGATGTGCTGCGCCTGCAGGACACTCTCGGCGCGCTGATTCTCTTCGTCGGTATTGCCGGCGAGGCGCTGGCCGATGCGCAGCTAAAACGTTTCCGCGAAAATCCCGCCAACAAGGGCCGCGTTTGCGACGCCGGATTGTGGCGCTGGTCGCGGCATCCGAATTATTTCTTCGAATGGTTCGGCTGGCTGGCCTATCCCGTGATCGCGATCTCACCCGATTATCCCTGGGGCTGGGCGACCTTGCTGGCGCCGGTCTTCATGTACTGGATCCTGGTGCACGTCACCGGCATCCCGCCGCTGGAAGCGCAGATGCTGCGCTCGCGCGGCGAGCGCTACCGCGACTACCAGACCCGCACCAGCATGTTCTTTCCACTGCCGCCGCAGAAAGGAGCGATCTGATGAGTTTCGTTTCCTCGATTATCGGCACCGCCGAGCGCGTGCCGCTGCCTGACATCGTGATCCGCGCCGCCATTCAGCGGCTGTGCTCGCGTACCGCAACACGGCTCGCCAGCGGCAATGCCGAGAACGACGCCTCGTTCGCCGATGAGATGGCTGCGCGCCACATCGCCGAATATACCGACGAGGCCAACAACCAGCACTACGAGGTGCCGCAGGCGTTCTTTGCAAAAGTGCTCGGTCCGAACCGGAAATACTCGTCGGGCTTCTACAAGGAGCCTGAATCCACCTTGCAGGAGGCCGAGGAGGAATCCTTGCGGCAGACCGTCGAGCATGCCGACCTGCACGATGGCCAGTCGATCCTCGAGCTCGGCTGCGGCTGGGGTTCGCTGTCGCTGTGGATGGCGCGGCAGTTTCCGCGCGCGCAGATCGACGCGGTGTCGAATTCGCATTCGCAGCGGATTTATATCGAAGCCGAGGCTGCGGCGCGCGGACTGAAAAACCTGCGTGTGATCACCCAGGACATGAACGTGTTCGATCCGAAGCAGCGTTTCGACCGTATCGTGTCGGTCGAGATGTTCGAGCACATGATGAACTGGCGCGAGCTGATGACGCGAATCCGGTCGTGGCTCGCGCCCGACGGCCGCTTCTTCCTGCACATCTTCACCCACCGCGCCGGCGCCTATCTGTTCGACCGCGCCGACCGCGAAGACTGGATCGCGCAGCATTTCTTCACCGGCGGCGTGATGCCGAGCCATCACCTGATCCGGCAATATGCCGACCTGTTCGAGGTCGAAAAGGAATGGCGCTGGAGCGGCGTGCATTACCAGCGCACCGCGCAGGACTGGCTGGCCAATTTCGATTCCCGCCGCGGCGAGATCGGCGACGTGCTCCGCCCGGTCTACGGCAGCGACACCAGCTTGTGGATGCGGCGCTGGCGCTGGTTCTTTCTGGCGACCGCCGGCCTGTTCGGTTACGCCGACGGCAGCGAATGGGGCGTCAGCCACTACCGGATGAAGGCGGCTTAGTTGCACGCGCGCGCCGGAGGCCGGACGTAGCCCGGGTGAGCGCAGCGACACCCGGGACGGCGTTTATGTTGTCACTCCCGGATGTCGCTGCGCTCATCGGGGCTACGCGTCTGCGATGCGAAGCATCGCCGTGCGATCGGGGGGAGGCGAGGCAATG
Source organism: uncultured Alphaproteobacteria bacterium (assembly GCA_963710045.1). Lineage (GTDB taxonomy): Bacteria > Pseudomonadota > Alphaproteobacteria > Rhizobiales > Xanthobacteraceae > Bradyrhizobium. The sequence goes on from CAVPZO010000080.1 coordinate 27,104, forward strand.
TGGTTAAGAACCTGACGGCATTCCGATGCAAAAATATCACAATCAACCATATTCTTAGTTACATCGTCCTGATATCAACAAGGAAGTTGCCTCCCCACGATCCAAGCTACTAGCATAAGTCGCGGCGTTCATGAGTGAGGGACTAACATGTTGAAGTTTGTAACCGCGCTGTCCGCGGTCGTGATCATAGGGTGGGCTCTGGTCGGCTCCGCGACCACCGCAAGCGCCCGCCACCATCGTTCCGGTTGTTGCGGGCCGCTTCCGCCCTCCTACACCTACAAGACCAAGCACGTGCACAAGAACGTCACGCGTTATCGCGACGTGCACCGCACCAGGTACGTCAAGCGCATCAAACCTGTCGTGCATGTGACCCGGATCCAGCCGATCGTCCACGTTCACAACGTGACGCGCGTCCACACCAGGACCGTCGGCGTGGTGCACCCCGTGCATCAGCGGGTGACGCAGTGGCTGCCGGCCAGGCAATACGTCACCAACAGCGTCGTCCATCTCCGGTCGGGGTGTGGTTGCTATTAAGGCAAGCAAACTTTGCTGAACGGCGTGTGCCTGGCTGTCGCACGTCCCCTTAATACGGACGTGAGGGACTCGGCGCAGGATTAGGGCGCAAGCTGCCGGTCGGCGTCATGTCGACGCGCGGTTTGCTCTCAACCGCGGCGACCGGCGCGGACGTCAGGCACGCGGTCGGGCAGACCGGCGCCCGCCCGAGGATTTTTTGTAAAGCCGCCTGCGGCCCGGCTTGGCAGAACTGCCGGATCAGCGATTTGTCCTCGGTGCCGAAATTCGGGATGCCGCACGAGGACGCCATCACCTTTTCGGCGCGTCCCCACAGCTCCGACACGGTCTTTGCGACGCGCGGCTCAAGCAGGCCGCGCCAGGTCGCAGGCTCGCCTTGCTGCGCCCGCTCCGCATAAAGCGCCACGAACGCCATCAGTGCCGCGAGCCCGTCGCGATGATCGACTTCATCGCCCTGTGCAACGGCGCCGCGCCAACGGCTCAAATTCACCGCGGTGTTGAGATCGTGCGTGTAGGCATTGAGCTCATCGAGCAGATAGAGGAAATCGGTCGATGAGCTGGCGCCGCCCGGCCGCAAATAGGTCGTCACGAAATCGCTGGTCTTGAATTTTCCCGCGATCAGCTGTGGCGCAAAGAATGCCGACACTTCATGCGGCCGCTTCAACTGGCCGCCATGGACCAGCGGAAACGCATCAAGCTCGGCCGTGATGTAGTGCACGGATTCGTGCACCGCCGTCGGCAGACCGAGCTGCTTCTCGTCGCAGCTGATCCAGCCGAGAAAGAACTTTTTGTCCCGGGTGGCCTGATAGATGGCAAAACCCTCGGGCGCCGCGGCCTGCAATCTTTCGATGGCGGCCGGCCGGCAATCGCCGGCCTCCGCCGAACTAAAGCCGGCAGCAAGCGGCATGCACGCAAGTGCTGCGAACGAGATGGACCGTAACCGCCGACGCATGATCGCTCACCTTTGGGTAGGTGGCGATAGAATGGGCTTAAGCGGTTAATCCCCGGTTGCCGACGGACAAGCCGGATTACATGACATGAAACGCAGGATATCGCCTTGGCCTATCCGGCCTTTTCGACCATCTCTCCTCAGATCTTCGCAACGATCGCCCGCTTGATCTTTGAGATGTAGGTTTCGTCGCGTTTGTAAAATGTCCATTGCTTGACCCGTTTTGAGGTCAGCAAAGCCGATTGCGACAGGATCCTGAGATGCTCGCTTACGGTCGGCTGGCTTACTCCGAGCTTGTCGGCAATCAGTGCGCCGCAAACGCCGTCCTTGACCAGGTCGCCGTCGACCTGAGCCGGGAAGTGCGCTTTCGGGTCCTTTAACCACGCCAGGATCAAGAGGCGCCGGTCGCTGGCGAGCGCCCGCAACGCGGCCTCGATGTCGTCACCCGAAAGAGCCATATTGCTAATTAGCCAAATGACGATGTAGCGTCAATGCACCGCGCCGGAATCTCCGGACAAGGCGCGGCAGACCGCGGGGCTACCGATGTCGAGCGAGTTCAAGACGGTGAACCGGACGGAGATCATTCGTTACGAGGCATTGATCCGGCCATATGTCCGCCGCACGCCCGTCATTGAGATCGACGGCGCCGATATCGGAGTGGAGTCAAAAGGGCTGCTTCTCAAGCTGGAGCTTTTTCAGCATTCGGGTTCCTTCAAGGCCCGCGGCGCATTCGCAAACCTGCTGACCCGGGAGATTCCTGCAAACGGCGTGGTTGCGGCTTCGGGCGGCAACCATGGCGCGGCGGTCGCATATGCCGCCATGAGGCTGAACGTGGCGGCAAAGATCTTTGTCCCGACGGTCTCTTCGCCGGCCAAATTGCAGCGTATCCGCGCGTACGGCGCCAGCCTGATTGTCGAAGGGGATCGCTATGCCGATGCACTCGCCGCAAGCGAGGCGTGGGCGCAGCAATCCGGCGCGCTGCGCGTGCACGCGTTCGACCAGGATGAAACGATGCTTGGGCAGGGCACAATCGGGATGGAATTTGATGAACAGGCGCCCGAGTTCGACACACTTCTCGTCTCCGTCGGCGGTGGCGGCCTGATTGCGGGCATTGCCGCATGGTACGCCGGACGCATAAAGGTCATCGGCGTTGAACCATTCGCTTCCCCAACACTCACGAAGGCGCTGGAGGCCGGACGTCCTGTTGACGCCGATGCAGGCGGTGTTGCGGCAGACTCGCTTGCGCCTCGCAGAATAGGCGACCGCGTTTTTCCGATTGCCAGGAAGTATGTGCACGGCACCGTGCTTGTCACCGAAGATGCGATCCTGAATGCTCAAAAGGTTCTCTGGGACGTATTGCGGGTCGTCGCCGAGCCGGGAGGCGTCGCAGCTTTCTCGGCAATATGTTCGGGTGCTTACAGACCGATGGCTGGAGAACGCGTTGCCGTCATCATCAGTGGTGGCAATACGACTGCCGTGAAATTCGGGCAAGCGTAGGGCCGCCTCCGCGGACGTCATTCCGGGTATCGCTCCGCTCACCCGGGCTACGGGTCGGCGCCAACGCCCAACAATTCCACGGAATGCTGCCTTGCTGGGCATCCGGACGGCGGTTTTCTGATCAGTAATGATTGCGCTTCTCTTGTTATCCTGAACCCGTGCAATTCACGATCCTGTGAGATCGCGAAAGACACCGTTACTTCAGTGCCCTAGCTCCCGTGTGGCATTGCGCCGCCGCAATACATATTGCGTTGCAACGCAAACCATTTATCTTACGTTCATCAAAGATGGTTGCGGTGTCGCGAGGCGAAGCTGCGAGCCTTGCGGTTCGTGGAGCTTTGGCGCGTGTCCGCGCGAATGGGAATTTTTAAAAGTCGATGACACGCATCACCACACGACTGGCATGCGCCGCGCTGCTGATGGCCGGCCTCGCGCCGCTGCTTGCCGGATGCGACGAACCGCATCAGGCTGTTGCCTCAGCTCCTGCGCAAACCTCCGAGCCCGAAGTCAGCGTCGTCACCGTGGCGCCGAAGGCGCGCGCGGTGGTGCGCGAACTGCCGGGACGTATCGCGCCGACGCGCGTCGCCGATGTGCGGCCGCGGGTGTCCGGCATCGTGGTCGAGCGCACCTTCAACCAAGGCAGCGAAGTAAAGGCCGGCGATCCGCTGTACCGGATCGATCCCAGGCCATTCGAGGTCGAGCTGCAGTCCAATGAAGCGGCGCTTGCGCGGGCGACCGCGGTGTACGACCAGGCGGCGCAACAGGCGCGTCGCGTCGCACTGCTGACCAGCCAGCGCGCCACCACCGAGGTGGAGAACGAAAAGGCCATCGCGGCGATGCGCCAGGCCGAAGCCGACGTCGCGGGCCGCAAGGCCGACGTCGCGCGGGCAAAACTCAATCTGGATTATGCCACCATCCGCGCGCCGATCGACGGCATCGTCGGCGCCGCGCTGGTCAGCGAAGGCGCGCTGGTGGTGCAGAACGAAGCCGCCAATCTTGCGACCATCCAGCAGCTCGATCCGATCTATGCGGATTTCACGCAGTCGGTCAGCGAGCTCAATCATCTGCGGCGCTCATTCGACAGCGGCGATCTCGCCCGTATCGCGCCTGGTGCGGCAAAAGTCCGTCTGATGCTCGACGACGGAACGCCGTATGCGCTGACCGGCAAGCTGCTGTTCTCCGAAGCAAAGGTCGACGCCCACACCGGGCAGGTGACGCTGCGCGGCGAGTTTCCCAATCCGAAGCGCGAATTGCTGCCGGGCATGTATGTCCGCGTGCTGATCGAGCAGGGCATCGACACCGATGCGATCGCGGTGCCGCAGCAGGCGATCCAGCGCAACGGCGGCGGCGGCAGCGAGGTGTTCATCGTCAAGGACGACAACCACGTCGCTACCCAGGCGGTGCGCACCGGATCGGTGCAGGACGGCAAGTGGTTCGTCACCGAAGGCCTGAAGTCGGGCGACCGCGTCGTGGTCGAAGGCTTCCAGAAATTCGCCGCCGGCGACAAGGTCAAGCCGCTGCTCTGGACCGAGGCCGATGCGTCCGCTGACCCGCCGCCGGATCATCATTCCACCACGCAGGCGCGCCGGTAAATTCCGATGCCGAGCTTCTTCATCGACCGGCCCATCTTCGCCTGGGTGGTCGCGCTCTTCATTTGCCTGATCGGCGTGATCGCGATTCCGCGGCTGCCGGTGGCGCAGTATCCGATCATCGCACCGCCCTCGATCTCGGTCAGCACCAGCTATCCCGGCGCCTCGCCGGAAAACCTCTACAACAGCGTGACGCGGCTGATCGAGGAGGAGCTGAACGGCGCCAACGGCATCCTGAATTTCGAATCCACCAGCGACGCGCTGGGCCAGGTCGACATCATCGCCAATTTCGTGCCCGGCACCGACACCGGCATGGCCTCGGTGGAAGTGCAGAACCGCATCAAGCGGGTCGAGGCGCGCCTTCCCCGCGCGGTGATCCAGCAGGGCATCCTGGTCGAGGAAGCCTCCAGCGCGGTACTGCAGATCGTCACGCTGCGCTCCACCGATAACAGCCTCGATGAGGTGGGCCTCGGCGATTTCATGGTCCGCAACGTGCTCGGCGAAATCCGGCGCATTCCCGGCGTCGGCCGCGCCACGCTGTATTCCACCGAGCGCTCGTTGCGGATCTGGATCGATCCCGCCAAGCTGGTCGGCTATGGTCTCACCGTCGACGACGTCACCAAGGCGATCAACGCGCAGAACGCGCAGGTAGCTTCCGGCAGCGTCGGCGCCGAGCCGAGCACGCCCGAGCAGAAAACTTCCGCGCTGGTGCTGGTGAAGGGGCAGCTAAGTTCGCCCGACGAATTCGGCGCCATTACGCTGCGCGCCAATCCGGACGGGTCGACCGTGCGCTTGCGCGACGTGGCCCGCATCGAGATCGGCGGCCTGGGTTATCAATTTACCACCCGCCTCAACGGCAAGCCGACCGCGGGCCTGTCGGTATTGCTGTCGCCGACCGGCAATGCGCTGGCCACCGCAAGCGCGGTCGAAGCCAAGATGAAGGAGCTGTCGAAATTCTTCCCGGCCAATATTGCCTATGACATTCCCTACAACATCACGCCGGTGGTGAAAGCCTCGATCGAGAAGGTGCTGACGACGCTTGTCGAGGCGGTGGTGCTGGTGTTCATCGTGATGTTCCTGTTCCTGCAGAACATCCGCTACACCATCATCCCCACCATCGTCGTTCCGGTGGCGCTGCTCGGCACCACGGCGGTGCTGCTGCTGGCGGGCTACTCGGTCAACATGCTGACCATGTTCGGCATGGTGCTCGCGGTCGGCATCCTGGTCGACGACGCCATCGTGGTGGTGGAGAACGTCGAACGCATCATGGCGGAGGAGGGGCTGCCGCCGAAAGAAGCCACGCGCAAGGCGATGGGGCAGATCACCAGCGCCATCATCGGCATTACGCTGGTGCTGATGGCGGTGTTCGTGCCGATGGCGTTCTTTCCGGGATCGGTCGGGATCATCTACCGGCAATTCTCGGTGACCATGATCGCGGCGATTGGATTCTCCGCGCTGCTGGCGCTGTCGCTGACCCCGGCGCTGTGCGCGACGCTGCTCAAGCCGGTGACGGCCGGACACGGCCATGCCCGCAAGGGCGTGTTCGGCTGGTTCAACCGTTCGCTGGAGTCGGTAAGGGATCGCTATTCGAGCACGGTGGGCTGGTCGCTGAAACGCACCGGGCGATTGATGCTGGTTTATCTGGCGCTGCTGATCGGCCTGACCTGGGCGTTCGTCCGTCTGCCCGGCGGCTTCCTCCCCGTGGACGACCAGGGTTTTATCACCACCGACGTGCAGACGCCGTCCGATTCATCCTTCAATCGCACCGAGGCCGCAGTCGAAAAAGTCGAAAAATACCTGGCGCAGCGCGCCGGCGTCCAGACCGTCACCTTCCTCACCGGCTTCAGCTTTTTGGGGCAGGGCATCAACACCGCGCAAGCCTTCATCACCTTGAAGGACTGGTCAGAGCGCCCGCCGAAGGATTCCGCCGCCGCCATCGTCGCCGATACCAACCGGGACCTGTCGTCGGTCCGCGACGCCAGGATCACAGCACTGCAGCCGCCGCCGATCGACAATCTCGGCAATTCGTCCGGCTTCAGCTTCCGCCTGCAGGACCGCGGCCAGAAGGGCTATCCGGCGCTGGTGGCTGCGGCCGACCAGCTCCTCGCCAACGCCAATACCAGCCCGATCCTGCAGAAGGTTTATATCGAGGGGCTGCCGGCCGGCCCGCAGGTCAATCTGATGATCGACCGCGAAAAGGCCGGCGCGTTCGGCGTCACCTTCGAGGACATCAACAGCACCATCTCGACCAATCTCGGCTCCAACTACATCAACGATTTTCCGAACCGCGGCCGGATGCAGCGCGTCATCGTGCAGGCCGACTCCGGCGGACGCATGAACGCCGACGACATCCTCAATTACAACGTCAAGAACAGCCGCGGCCAGCTGGTGCCGTTCTCGGCCTTCGCCGCGGTGGAGTGGTCGAGGGGACCGACCCAGATCGCCGGATTCAATTTCTATCCCTCGGTGCGCATCAGCGGCGAGGCGAGGCCGGGCTACACCTCCGGCGACGCCATCGCCGAGATGGAGCGCCTCGCCGGCATGCTGCCGCGCGGCTTCGGCTATGAATGGACCGGGCAATCGCTGCAGGAAAAACTGTCCGGCTCGCAGGCGCCGTTCCTGCTGGCCTTATCCGCGCTGGTGGTGTTCCTGTGTCTCGCTGCGCTCTATGAGAGCTGGACCATTCCGCTGGCGGTGCTGCTCACCGTGCCGCTCGGCATCTGCGGCGCGGTGCTGGCAGCGACATTCCGTGGATTGCCCAATGACGTCTATTTCACCGTCGGCCTGATCACCATCATTGGGCTGGCCGCAAAAGACGCCATCCTCATCATCGAATTCGCCAAAGACCTGCGCGCGCAAGGCAAGCCGCTGATCGAAGCCACCCTGGAAGCCTGCGCGCTGCGCTTCCGCCCGATCCTGATGACCGGCCTCGCCTTCGTCTGCGGCGTGCTGCCGATGGTGATCGCCACCGGCGCCGGCGGCGCCAGCCAGCAGGCGCTCGGCTCAAGCGTGATGGGCGGCATGATCGCGGTGGTGGTGCTGGCGCTGCTGATGGTGCCGGTGTTTTTCGTGAGCGTGATGCGGTTTTTCGGGCGGGATGACGAGGCGAAGGCGGAGAATGCCGCGGTCGCCGAGCCCCATGGGCCGCCGGCGCCTGCGGAATAGCATGACGCACTCGCCCATGAGGACGTTCAATCCAGTCCTTTCCGCTCCGACGACCATGGAAAATTGATGTACTGGTCGCGCGTATCGTAGCAGATGTTGCCGTACATTTTCAGATACGACGCGCGGCGGGTCGCGTCGCGCCAGACCGCCGCGGGATCGGCGAGGTCCGCCTCATAGGCCGCGATGTTGTCGCGCGTCAGCGACTTCGGCAGGATGTCCATCGCCTGCGGGATGCTTTTTCCCTCCAGCCAGTCGGCGGCATGGTGGCCCATGGCATAACCGAACACCGGCGACGCAAGGCTGATGCTCGCCTTGTACGGTCCGCCGCGTTTGATCTCCGCGATCGCCTCCGGCTCGCCGTCGATGCCCCCGAGAAACTGGTCGGGCCGCGCCTTGCCGGCCTCGCGTAGCGCGGCCAGGGCGCCGAGCACTACGGTGTCGGCACCGAGCACGACGTCGACGGTCGGATTGGCGAGCAGGATCGTGCGCATCATCGCCGCACCGCCTTCTTCATTGACCGTCAATGGTGAGATGTCCGCGACGATGGTCACGCCCGGAATGTCCTTCAGCGAGTCGCGCATCGCGGTGAAGCGCGGCGCGAGAAATTGCAGACTGTCATGGGTCAGCAGAACGACCTTGGCTTTGCCGCCGAGACGGTCGCGGATGTAGGAGGCGGCCGTGTCGCCGAGCACCTTGCCGGTGAGGTATTGCGGCGCATTGAGCAGCGAGGTTGCCGGCGGCGGCACCACGGCGCCGACATAGGCGCCGGCCCAGATCAGGCGCTGCAGGTGTGGCGCAAGCGATGGCGGATCGACCGGTGCCGCGACGACGGCGCCGACCTTCGACCGGCCGAACGCCTGGACCTGTTCGATCATTCTGGCGGGGCTGTTGTCGGCAACTGCGACGCGATAGTCGAGCTGCCGGTCTCGCGCCGCCATCGCCAGTCCGTGCGCGACCCCTTTCATGAATTGCCGCTGATTGTCCTGCGCAAAGGCAAGCACGCGCGCAAGCCCAGGCGGCGCCGCGCATGCCGTCGCGTCCGGATTGAAGGACGGAAGCGGCACGGGCCTTGTTAGGCCGGGCGGCCCTTCCTGCGCGGACGACGGACCGATCGCGGCGCAACAGGCAGCTGCGAGAACCAATCCCGCCGCCGTCCAGAGAGAACCCGCTGTGCGATGAAAAATCATCCCGCCCCGACGAAAACCCGGCATTCAAGCTCAATCTATTATCAGGACCCCACACGAAGCGAGTCGCAAAACCTATGCAGCGACGGGAAAAATCAACCGAGCTCCGGTTCCAGGATTGCGCGCATCAAAGTGGATTTCCGCGCCGATGCTTCTCGCCATGGCGCCGACAAGGCGGGTTCCAAGCCCGGTGCCCTTCGCCGGTTCGGTGCTGCGGCCGACGCCGTCATCCTCGACTGACAGTTCGCCCCGGCCGTCAGGCAGACGTTTCAAATCGATCCTGATCTCACCCTTGCGGTCCGGATAGGCATACTTGACTGCGTTGGTGACCCATTCCGCCAAGATGACCCCGAGATTGATGCTGGCGTCGGTACCGAGCTGCAGCGACTCGAGGTGATAGCGCAGCAGCGCGCCCAGCCCATCGCTGCGCATCGAGGTTTGCAAGTGATCGAGCAGGCCGCCGAGATACTCATCCAGCGCGACCACGCGCGCGTCGCCCGATGTGTACAGGCGCTTGTGAACCATCGAGATGGCGTGGATGCGCGCTTCGGTCTCGTCGAGCGCGGTTTTGGCGGCGGCATCCTTCACCGCGTTGGACTGCAGTTTTACCAGCGAAGCAACCAGCATCAGACTGTTGGCGACTCGGTGATTGACCTCGGCGAGCAGGGTTTCGGCGCGGTCGCGCGCCTTGTCGAGGGCGGCTGTTCGCTCACGGACCCTTGCCTCGAGGTTGACATTGAGGTTGCGAACGTCGTCGCGGGCCTGGGCAATCTCGCGCGCATAGCGGCCGAAGGTGATCGTGACACCGCCAACGACAAGCATGATGGTGATGGCGCCGAGAATCGAAACCCAGCGCAACCGTGTCGCATTGTCCCGCTGCTGGAGAACCCCACTGGTCAAACGCTCGTCGGCGGTTCTTATGATGCTGGACAGGAAGACGTTGGCCTCGTCCATCAGCGCCTTGCCGCGATTGGTACGGAACACGGCCGCCGCCTCTGCATCCTGCAGGTCCCGTTTCAACAGGTTGGTTTTGTCCATCTCGGCGAATTTTTCGGCGATGACGATGGCTAGCCGGGCAAGCATGGCCTCGACATCCTGCCGCGACGTCAGCAGATGCTTGAGCCGGTCGAGCTGCCGTTCGGCGGTCGCCTTGGCGTTATCGTAGGGCGCCAGATAGATTTCGTTGCCGCCCAGCAGATATCCGCGCTGGCTGGACTCTGCGCTCTGCACGGCGCTGCGCAACTCGACCGCGGCGACCTGGGTGTCGCGCGCCACCGCTGCGTCGTTGGAATAGATGCGGGCCTGCTCGCCGAGCCAAATCGTCATTCCCACGATCCCGAGCAGCGTAAGGAACCCGACCGCGAGCAGAACGATCGTCGACTGGACCACATATCGGACGGAAATGGGCATGGCAGAGGCAGCTCACAGATTCGAACGCGTTTGCCGGGCGAAGGAGCAACCGCAACGGATCGAAGCTAGCCGGTTTGAGGAGAGCTTTACCAGCATTTCGATAGTGGAACCGTGTCACGCGAGGTGAGCAGGCCCCGTAGCCCGGGTGAGCGCAGCAATACCCGGGCTCTTCGGTCGTGCGTGATTCCTGGATGGCGTTGCGCTCATCCGGGCTACGGCTTCGGCGCTCCCAGCGGCTTGAGTATCTTCACCAGTTCCGCATGCACGTGCTCATTCCCGCACACCACGTTGCCCGTCTTCAGGGCGTCGTCGTCGCCGTTGATGCCGCTGACGATGCCGCCGGCTTCGCGGACGATAATGGTGCCGGCCGCGAGATCCCAGGGCGACAGGTTGCGCTCCCAATAGCCGTCGAAGCGTCCCGCGGCGATGAAGGCCATGTCGAGGGCGGCGGAGCCGAAGCGGCGGAGGCCGGCGACGCGCGGCTGCAGCTCGGTCATTTCGCGGCGCGACAATTCGTGGTCGCCGCGGCCGATATGCGGCAGGCCGCAGGCGATCACGCATTCGTCGAGCCGGCGGCGGCCGGCGACGCGCAGCCGCTGGTCGTTGAGGAAGGCGCCCTTGCCGCGCTCGGCGATGTAGAGGTCGTCATTGGCCGGATTGTAGATCAGGCCTGCGATGATGACGCCCTCGCGCTGCAGGCCGATCGAAATCGCGAACTGCGGAATGCCGTGCAAAAAATTGGTGGTGCCGTCGAGCGGATCGACGATCCAGGTATGGGACTTGTCGGCGCCTTCGCGGGTGCCGCCTTCCTCGCCGATGAAACCGTAGCCCGGCCGCGCCTTGGAAAGATCGGCGTAGAGCATCTCCTCGGAGCGCTTGTCCGCCGCGGTGACGAAATTGGCCGGACCCTTCAGCGACACCTGAAGATGCTCGACCTCGCCGAGATCGCGCTTGAGGCTGCGCCCGGCGCGGCGCGCGGCCTTGACCATGACGTTGATGAGGGCTGAATGCAGCATGATCTCGGCTTCTGTTGAACTCGGCGTTGCAACGCTGACATCGTCGTCCCCGCGAAGGCGGGGACCCATACGCCGTGTCGCTTCAATTGAAGCGAGGACGTGGCCACGCTCGCGCCAGAATCACAAGCGCCAGGGGTTATGGGTCCCCGCCTTCGCGGGGACGACGTGGAGAGAGGGGTGCCCTGCGCAGATGCCGCCGTCAAGGCGGATCATTTGGCGCCAAGCCATTTGCGCGCGGCGGCTTCGGCCTTGGCGCGATCCTCCGGACTCGCCTGCGCCAGCGCCTCGTCGAGTTTGAGGTCGCCCTTGCCCGCGGTTTTCGCGACGATGTGCCATTTCAGGCCTTCGATCCTGTCCTCCGGCGCGCCCGGCCTTGCCACCAGCACGCCTGCCAACCGGTTCTGCGCGATCGCGCTGTTCTGCCGCGCCGCCTTGCGCAGCAGCGCCACCGCCGCGGTCTCGTTCTTCGGCGTGCCGGTGCCGTTATAGAGCGCGATGGCGTATTCGACCTCGGCGTCGACATTGTCGGCGAGCGAGGCCGCCTGTAACAGCCGCACCGCCTTGTCGATGTCCTTGGGAACGCCGGTGCCCTCCTTGTAGAAGGTGGCGAGCGCATATTGCGCTTCAGGGTTACCGGCATCGGCGGCGATGCGCAGCAATTCGGCGGCGCGCTTCAGATCCTGCGGCAGCGTCTGTCCGTCGAGATAGAGCAGCGCCAGATTATAGGCCGCCTTCGGGCTGCCGAGTTTTGCCGAGGACGCCAGCAATTTCGCGCCTTCCTCGCGATTGACCGGGCCGCCGCGTCCCGAGATGCGCAGCATCGCCAGCGCGAACATCGCCTCGCGGTCGCCGAGGTCGGCGGCGCGCTTGTACCAGTCGGCCGCCCTGGCAAAGTCGCGCTTGATGCCGAGCCCGCCGGAATAAAGCTCGCCGAGCATCGCCATCGCCTTCGGGTCGCCATTGCCGGCGCGCACGGTCGCCAGATCGAACGCGGTTTTATATTGCCCGCGCTGATAGGCGCCGAACACGACGTCGGCGTTGGGATCGTCGGCGACGGGCGCGGTGGACGCTGAAGAGGGCTGTTGCGGCGTCGCGGCGGGGGCGGGCTTTTTGGCCGCCGGCTTTATGATTTTCGCCTTGGCCTTTGCAGGCTTGCTCACGGGGGCGGGGGCTCCCGGGGGCGGAAGCAGTTGAACTTGCGCCACGGCGCCTGCCACCGGCGTCAACAAGCAAACAACAATCGATATCGGACGCAGGATTTTCATTCCGGCGTCATCCTTGGCTAGCCTGCGCGCTTCCGGTCATCGCGCGACTCTGCCTGATCGCTTGCCCGGCGTCCATCAGGGCCGCTGCGGCCCCGCGCGGATCGGCCCAGATCAAATCGCCGACCAGCACGAAATCCGCGCCCACAGCCGCAAATTCGCTTACCTCATCCACCGTCGCCGCAAAGCCGACACAGGGCGGCTCGAACAATTCGGCCCACCACTGCAGCCGTTCGCCGATCGCATCGGCCGATGGCCGCGATCCGCGTCGGTCCGGCTCGCCGAACAGCACGTAGTCGGCGCCGGCTTCGCCCGCGGCCATCGAATCGTGGCGGGTGATCAGCCCGCCGACGCCGGCGATGCGGTCGGGTTTCAACGCCGGCAGCGCTTCCTGCATGGCTTCGATCCCGGTCAGATGCGCGCCGTCGGCGCCGGCGCGGGCGACCAGTTCGGCATTGCCTTCGATCAGCAACGCCGCGCCGGCATTCTGCACCGCCGGCGCGAAGGCCTTGATGCGCGAGATCATGCCGCGCGGATCGGCAGGCTTCAGCCGCAGCAGCACCGCCGCGATATCGGCGCCGGCGAGCAAACCGGGCAGGCTCGCGATCAGCGCCGACGGATCGTCCACCACCGGTGTCGCGAGATAGAGTCGCGGCAGCGGGCGCGGGGAAACGGGTTTTGCGGCCATAAAAACTCAGGCCGCCTTTTTCTGTTCCAGATCGGCTTTCCACTCGCCTTTACTGGCGAGCGAATTCATCTGCGCGCGATGGGTGAATGCCTGCTGGCCGGCGGCGGTATTCTCGGCCTTGCCCGACCACGCCTTCTGCGGCGCGGCCTGCAATGCACGGCCGTAGGAGAAGGTCAGCTTCCACGGCAACCCGCCGATCCGGTTCATGGCGTCGAGATGGGCGGTGGCCTCCTCGTCGGACTGCCCGCCCGACAGGAACGCGATGCCCGGCACCGCGGGCGGCACGCAGCTCTTCAACAGCCGAACGGTTTTCTCCGCGACCTCCTCGACCCCGGCGCGGTTTTGCGCCTTCTTGCCCGAGATCGCCATGTTCGGTTTCAGGATCATGCCGTCCAGCGCGACCTTCTGGTAATAAAGCTCCTGAAACGTTTCCTTCAGGACGAACTCGGTGACCTCGTAGCATTGGTCGATGCCGTGGTCGCCGTCCATCAGCACTTCGGGCTCGACGATCGGCACGATCTGCGCCTGCTGGCACAGCGCCGCGTAGCGCGCCAGCGCGTGGGCGTTGGTATGAGTAGCCGCGTAGCTCGGAATGCCCTTGCCGATATCGATCACCGCGCGCCATTTTGCAAAGCGCGCGCCCTGCTCGTAATATTTCTTCAGCCGCTCGGCGAGCTTGTCGAGACCGACGGTGATCAGCTCGCCCGGGCAATTGGGCAAGGCTTGCGTGCCTTCATCGACCTTGATGCCGGGAATGGCGCCTGCCTGCTCGATCAGTTTTACCAGCGGCGTGCCGTCCTTTGCCTTTTGCCAGATGGTCTCGTCATAGAGGATGACGCCGGAGATGTATTTCGACATCGCGTCCCTGGAGCGGAACAGCATCTCGCGATAGTTGCGGCGATTGTCCTCGGTCGACTCCACCTTGATCGCATCGAAGCGTTTCTTGATGGTGCCGGAGGATTCATCGGCGGCGAGAATGCCCTTGCCCGGCGCGACCATGGCATTGGCGATCTTGTTGAGTTCGGCGAGATTCATGAGGGTTCCTCCGGCGATGGTTTCTTAAGTCTAGAAATGGACGCTTCTCAGGCAAAGCTAGCGCAAGGGCGAGGTCCTTGCTTCATTTGTCGCCTGAAAGCTCACGAAGGATAACCTTCTCTTCGGTGCTGTTATTGATGGCCTCAATGTCCCGCGCGATCTGCTCCCGATAGCCTGGTGCATTGACGTCAGGAAGCCACAGCGTCACCCGCTTGAGACCCGCCGCCTTCATCTTGGCCCGGTGCCTTTGGACGCGCTTCGTGCTGCTGCCAACCATGGCAACCTCCATATGCGGACGCAACATATGGGAGGAGGGCTACCTGCTCAAGAGTCCCATCGCGGTTTCACGCCACCTTCGGCGTCAGTTCCCCTGCGGCATAACGCTTCGCCATCTCGGCGGTGGTCAGCACCTTCTTGATCTTGCTGGCCTGACCCGCGGTATTGAATTCCTGCAGGCGCTGCTTGCAGAGTTTGGCCATCGCCTCCATCGCGGGTTTCAGGTACTTGCGCGGATCGAATTCGCCGGGGTCTTCGCTCAGCACTTTGCGGATCTGCCCGGTCATTGCCATCCGGTTGTCGGTGTCGATGTTGATCTTGCGCACGCCGTTCTTGATGCCGCGCTGGATTTCTGAAACCGGCACGCCCCAGGTCGGCTTCATCTTGCCGCCATAGGCATTGATGATGTCCTGCAGGTCCTGCGGCACCGAGGACGAGCCATGCATCACCAGATGGGTGTTCGGCAGCTTGCGGTGGATTTCCTCGATCACGTTCATCGCCAGGATATCGCCATCTGGCTTGCGCGTGAACTTGTAGGCGCCGTGCGAGGTGCCCATCGCGATCGCCAGCGCGTCGACCTGGGTCTCCTTGACGAATTTTACGGCTTCGTCGGGATTGGTCAGCAACTGGTCGTGACTGAGCTTGCCTTCGGCGCCGTGGCCGTCCTCCTTGTCGCCCATGCCGGTCTCGAGCGAGCCCAGCACGCCGAGCTCGCCCTCCACCGAAATGCCGCCGAGATGCGCCATGCCGGTGACCGTTTTGGTGACGCCGACATTGTAGTCCCAATCCGCCGCCGTCTTGCCGTCGGCTTTCAAGGAGCCGTCCATCATCACCGAGGTGAACCCGGCCTGGATCGCGGTCATGCAGGTGTCCGGGCCGTTGCCGTGATCGAGATGCACGCAGACCGGAATCTGCGGATAGATCTCCGTCACCGCGTCCATCATGTGCCTGAGCATGATGTCGTTGGCGTAGGACCGCGCCCCGCGCGAGGCCTGGATGATGACAGGCGCGTCGAGCGAGGAGGCGGCGTCCATGATGGCCAGCGCCTGCTCCATGTTGTTGATGTTGAATGCCGGCACGCCGTAGTCGTTTTCCGCCGCGTGATCGAGCAGTTGGCGGAGCGTGATGCGGGCCATGGCTGAAGCTCCTTTGCGAAGGCAGGCGGGCCGGCTGTTCGGGCTGATCCGCCAAGAAATGCTGCACCGCTCATAACGCGGCAGGCGGCGAAATCCAAGGCTATGAATTGCGCAGGTTCGCGCGCCGGAAAACGCTGGTGTTCGCAACTTGCCGGCGGATCAGCTTTTTGGGGTTTCCAGCACCGTTACTCGTTCTTCAACGGCGGTGACGCGCTGATTGAAGTGGCTGACGGTCGCCCGCATAATGACCATTGTGGCGGCCGCGTCGTGCCGATATTTGCGGCTGGTTTGCTCAAGCCGATCCAGCCGTCCCTCAACCCGATCGAATCGTCCCTCGACCAAGGTTCGAAACGACGCGATATCCTCGCGGATCGCAATCAGAATGTCGGTCGTTATGTTGATCGGTCCATCCGGCATTGCGGCCCTTTAGCTCGTGCGGGCTTCCAGCGCAGCCACGCGTTCCTCGACCTCGTTGACCCGCTCGTCGAAATCGCTGACCGTCGCCCGCATGATCACCATCATCGCGGCCGAGCCGCGCTGCTGCTTGCGGATGAGGCCCCGGATTCCCTCATGCTGCGCCTCGTTCTCATGCTTGAACTGCCCCATCTCTGAACGGAGTGCACTTATGCTGTCCTGAATTCTGATCAGGATTTGCGGTACAGCATCGGTCGGTTCATCAGCCATGATGAGAACATAACATAAACGCTGGGTTGCAACAATCGCCTCATAGTTGCAAGCCTCACAACTTCAGCACTTCCACTCCCGGCAGCGGCTTGCCTTCCATCCACTCCAGGAACGCTCCGCCTGCGGTTGAGACATAGCTGAAATCATCCGCCACGCCGGCCTGGTTCAGCGCCGCCACGGTGTCGCCGCCGCCCGCGACCGAGATCAGCTTGCCCGCCTTGGTGCGCGCCGCCGCGTGCTTTGCCGCGACCATGGTGCCGCGGTCGAACGGCGTCATCTCGAACGCGCCGAGCGGGCCGTTCCACACCAGCGTCGCGGCGTCGTCGATGGCGGCATGAATCCGCTCGATCGATTGCGGGCCGACGTCGAGGATCATCCCGTCCGACGGAATGGCGTCGAGGCCGTAGGCATGCGACGGCGCATTGGCGGCGAAGTGAAAGGCGACCACGGCATCGACGGGAAGGATGATGGCGCAGTTGGCGGCCTCGGCCTTGTCGAAGATGCGCAGCGCGGTGGCGGCGAGGTCCTTCTCCGCCAGCGACTTGCCGATGCCGACGCCCTGCGCATGCAAGAAGGTGTTGGCCATGCCGCCGCCGATCACCAGCGCGTCGACCTTGCTGACCAGGTTTTGCAACAGCTCGATCTTGGTGGAAACCTTAGCGCCGCCGATGATGGCGATCACCGGCTTCTTCGGCGCTTCCAGCGCCTTAGCCAGCGCGTCGAGCTCGGCCTGCATGGTGCGGCCGGCAAAGGCGGGGAGTTTGTGGCCGAGGCCTTCGGTCGAGGCGTGGGCGCGGTGCGCGGCGGAGAAGGCGTCGTTGACCCAGATGTCGCCGAGTTTTGCCAGCTCGGTGACGAAGGCCGGATCGTTCTTTTCTTCGCCGGGATGGAAGCGGGTGTTTTCGAGACACAGGATGTCGCCGTCCTTCATCGCGGCGACGGCCTTTTCCGCGACATCGCCGATGCAGTCATCGGCAAACGCGACGGGACGTTTGATCACTTCTGCAAGCGCCGCGGCAACAGGTTTCAGCGACTGCTTCGGATCGCGCCCTTTGGGCCGGCCGAAATGCGCCAGCAGGATCGCCTTGCCGCCCTTGTCGGAAATTTCGGTGATGGTCGGCGCTATGCGCTCGAGACGCGTCGCGTCGGTGACGCGGCCGCTCTCCATCGGCACGTTGAGATCGACGCGCAGCAGCACGCGCTTGGCGTTGACGTCGACGTCGTCGAGGGTGCGGAATGATGGCATTGCTATCGTGTCCCGGACGCGGTGCAGCGCCTCTTGGCGGTGCACCGCAGAGCCGGGACCGCCACAAACGCCGGAGTTCGTTACGGTCCCGGCTCTGCGGAGCGGCATGAAGAATGCCGCACCGCGTCCGGGACACGAAGTAGTTACAGCAGCTTCCCCATCGCGACCGCGGTGTCGGCCATGCGGTTGGAAAAGCCCCATTCATTGTCGTACCACGACAGTACCCGCACCAGCGTGCCGTTCTGCACCTTGGTCTGGTCCATGTGGAAGGTGGACGAATGCGGGTCGTGGTTGAAGTCGATCGAGACGTTGGGCGCGGTGGTGTAGCCGAGCACGCCCTTGAGCTGCTGCTCGGAGGCGCGCTTCATCGCCTCGTTGATTTCCTTCACGTCGGTCTTGCGGGATGCGACGATCTTCAGATCGATCACCGAAACGTTCGGCACCGGCACCCGGATCGCGACGCCGTCGAGCTTGCCCTGCAATTCGGGCAGCACGAGACCAATGGCCTTGGCCGCACCGGTCGAGGTCGGGATCATCGACATCGCGGCGGCACGGCCGCGATAGAGGTCGCTGTGCAACGTATCCAGCGTCGGCTGGTCGCCGGTATAGGCGTGGATCGTGGTCATGAAGCCGGTCTCGATGCCGACGGTGTCGTTCAGCACTTTTGCCACCGGCGCGAGGCAGTTGGTGGTGCACGAACCATTCGAAACCACCAGATGCTCCTTGGTCAGCTTGTCATGGTTGACGCCGAACACGATGGTCATGTCGGCGCCATCGGACGGCGCCGACACCAGCACGCGCTTTGCGCCTGCGGTGAGATGCGCCGAAGCCTTGGCCTTGGCGCTGAAGATGCCGGTGCATTCCAGCGCGATGTCGACGCCGAGTTCCTGCCACGGCAGCTTTGACGGATCGCGTTCCGCCGAAACCTTGATCTTGCCGTTGCCGTTGCCGAGGCTGATGCTGTCGCCGTCGACCGTCACGGTGCCGGGGAAGCGGCCATGCACCGAATCGAAGCGCAGCAGATGGGCGTTGGTCTCGACCGGGCCGAGATCGTTGATGCCCACCACCTCGATGTCGGTGCGGCCGGACTCGGCGATGGCGCGCAGAATGTTGCGGCCGATGCGGCCAAACCCGTTGATCGCGACCCGGACTGCCATCTCTGATCTCCTTCAAAAAGCTTGTGTCATCCCCACGGACGACACTGCGTCCTCCACGGGGATGCTTGCTGCGTATCGCCCGGTTCGGCCGGACGAGAACGGAAATATGACCGTTAGGTAGTCCTTTTTGCAGGCAATCTCAACCGTCAGGAAAGCCGCTTCACGGCAGCGTTAACCGCAGCCTCGGCGGTGATCCCAAAGTGCTTGAACAGGTCCTTCGCCGGCGCGCTGGCGCCGAAACCGTGCATGCCGACAAAGATGCCGTCGTGGCCGATCACCGCGTCCCAGCCCCAGCGCACCGCGGCCTCGATCGCGATTTTCACTGGTGCCGCGCCGATGATCGCGCGCTGCTTGGCCTCATCCTGCGCCAGCAGCAATTCCAGCGAGGGCACCGACACCACCCGCGCCGCGATGCCTTTTTCGGCGAGTTGCTTTTGCGCGGCGACGGCGATCTCGACTTCGGAGCCCGAGGCGAAGATCGACACCTTTGCTTCGCCCGAAGCGGCGACCAGTTCATAGGCGCCGCTACTGCACGGATTGTCGTTGCGCGCCACCGTGCGCAATTGCGGCAGGTTCTGCCGCGTCAGCGCCAGCACCGTCGGGCCGTCGATCCGGTTCAGCGCCAGTTCCCAGCACTCCGCGACTTCCATCGCGTCGCAGGGCCGGAACACCCGCATGTTCGGAATCGCGCGCAACGCCGACAGATGCTCGACCGGCTGGTGCGTCGGGCCGTCTTCGCCGAGCCCGATGGAATCATGCGTCATCACATAGACCACGCCGGCGCCCATCAGCGCCGCCAGCCGCATCGCCGGCCGGGCATAGTCGGTGAACACCAGGAAGGTCGCGCCATTGGGGGCGAAGCCGCCATGCAGGAAGATGCCGTTCATGGCAGCGCACATGCCATGCTCGCGGATGCCGTAATGGATGAAGCGGCCCTTCGGCACCTTGGCCGAAAACGCCACCGCGGATGTTGCCTTGTTGTTGTTGGAGCCGGTGAGATCCGCCGAGCCCGCCAGAAATTCCATCGGCATTGCGGCTGCGATCGCCTCGATGGCGGCTTCGGACGATTTGCGGGTCGCGATATTCTGCGGCGTCTCGATCAGCGCCTTCTTGTGCGCCTTCAGCGCCTTGGCCAGCGACGCCGGCCGCTCATGGCGCAGCCGGCGTTCGAATTCCGCGCGCTTGCGGTTGCCGAGCTCGGCGAAACGCGCCTCCCATTCTTGTCGCGTGGCGGCGCCGCGGCTGCCGGCGTCACGCCAGGCCTTCAGCACATCGTCCGGCACCGAGAACGGCTCCAGCGAAATGCCGAGCTTTTCCTTGGCGCCCTTTAATTCCTCGGCGCCGAGCGCTTCGCCATGGGCTTTCGCGGTACCCGCCCTGGTCGGCGCGCCGTAGCCGATCGTGGTCTTGCAGGCGATCATCGACGGCTTGCTGGATTTTTGCGCCCGCGCGATCGCGGCCGCAATCGCGGCCTGGTCCTGGCCGTCGATCAACTCGGCCGCCCAGCCGGCGGACTTGAAGCGCTTCACCTGGTCGACCGAATCGGCGATGGAAGTGGGACCGTCGATGGAAATGCCGTTGTCGTCGTACAGCACGATCAGCCTGTTGAGCTTCCAGTGCCCGGCCATGGCGATGGCTTCCTGCGACACGCCCTCCATCAGGTCGCCGTCGGAGGCGAGCACATAGGTGTGATGGCCAACGATCTTCTTGCCGAACTCGGCGGCGAGCATCTTTTCCGCCAGCGCCATGCCGACCGAGGTGGCAAGGCCCTGGCCTAGCGGACCGGTGGTGGTCTCGACGCCCGATGTCTCGAAATTTTCCGGATGGCCCGGCGTTAGCGATCCCAGCTGGCGAAAATGCTTGATCTGGTCCAGCGTCATGTCCTTGTTGCCGGTCAGATACAGCAGCGCATACAGCAGCATCGAGCCGTGCCCGGCGGAGAGCACAAAACGGTCGCGGTCCGGCCACTTTGGGTTCGAGGCGTCGAATTTCAGAAACTGCGTGAACAACACGGTGGCGATGTCGGCGGCGCCCATCGGCAGGCCGGGATGGCCGGATTTGGCCTTTTCCACCGCATCCATGGCCAGGCCACGAATCGCATTGGCCATACGGGTGTGATCGACGCTCGCCATGGGGATATCCGTTTGAGGTGAGTGCTTGTGAACGCTCCGCGCCGGGATTGGATGCAATCCGGTCTGCGGAAAATGAGGCAAGAAACGAGATGGGTGGATAGCACCTGCGTCATGGGAGTCCAAGGCCGGGAACCCCAAGATTGCGCCGCCAGAGCGGCTTTGCGGTGCATAGCTTGCAAGCGTCGTTGCGCTGGCCTCGCTTGCCACGTAAATTTCGCGCCCTAAAGGCTTGCCGAGCCGGGGCTTTTGTGGCCGGCGGCAGCCGCATTGAAGGTCCGCGCCGCCCAAATGAACGATCGCCCCGCCACCGGTTCCGAGCCAGCCGCCGCCGATATCGACGCGGCGACGCGGCGGCTGATGGCGGCGCTGGACGCGCTGGAAAGTGCCGTGGAACGCCGCCGCGAGGCCGACCGCGACGAGGACGAATTGGCGACCCGGATCCAGGCCCTGGGCGCGGACCGTTCGCGGCTGGCCGATGAGCTCGACGGCTCGCTGGTGAAGACGCGCAAGCTGGAGCGCGCCAATCGCGAGATCGCCGAACGGCTGGATGCGGCGATCGGCACCATCCGCTCCGTGCTCGACGCGGGAGAGACCTCATGAGCCACATCAACGTCACCATCAACGGCCGCCAGTATCGCATGGCCTGTGAAGAGGGCCAGGAGGCGCGGCTGCTAAAGCTCGCCGAGAGCTTTGAGACGCGGATCGGCAGCCTGCGCGGAAAATTCGGCGAGATCGGCGACGCGCGCTTGACCGTAATGGCGGCGCTGACGGTGTGCGACGAACTGCTCGACGCCAGCGCCCGCATCCGCACCCTGGAGGAAGAACTCACCGCGCTCCGCGACGTCCGCGTCGCCGCCGCGGACCGCGCCAGGGCGACGCAGACCGCGGTAGCCGCCGCGCTGAACTCCGCCGCCGACCGCATCGAGAAGACGACGCAGGTGCTGAACCGCACCATCGGGGGCGGGGTGGCGATCGGATAGCGCCGTTCCCCGGACGCAGCGCAGCGCGTAGCTCTTGCGAAGCGGTGCGCTGCAGAGCCGGGCCCCGGCTGCTTAAGAGATACCGGGGTCCCGGTTCTGCGAAGCAGCGCTTCGCAAGGGCTGCGCGCTGCATCGCGCCCGGGACACGCAATCGCCGCTGGCATCTCCCCTCCATAACCCCTACATTACCCCTGCGAAGCTGTGTCGCGCGTCAGGAGCCATATATCCCCGGGGCCTTATCGATCCTTCCGGGAACTGTCCCTGGCCAGGTTCGTGGACCTGGCTACATGGTGCCCACCTACTTTCGTAGGGAACTCCGGGATCGAGTGCTCCAACGGCCATCGCGGCTTCGCACTTTTGTTTTGCTCGTCATTGCGAGCGAAGCGAAGCAATCCAGTTGCAGCCACAGAACTGGATTGCTTCGTCGCTTCGCTCCTCGCAATGACGGCGGTAGTTTATTTTATAGCGCCATGTCATCCACCGCATCAAAAGGCGATCTCCGCACCGCCGCGCTCGCGCGGCGCGATGCGTTGAGTGACGAGCAGCGCGCCGCTGCGGCCCAAGCCATCGCCAAACGCGGACTGCCCGTTGCGATCAAACCCGGCGCGATCGTCGCCGGCTACTCGCCGATCCGCAGCGAGATCGATCCCACGCCATTGATGAAAAACCTCGCAGCCCAGGGCGCGCAACTGGCGCTGCCGGCGATCACCGCGCGCGGCAAGTCGCTGATCTTTCGCGCCTGGTCGCCCAACGATCGATTGATGCTCGGATCGCTCGGCATTCCCGAGCCGTCGCCGGCCGCCGCCGAGCTCGTTCCCGACATCATGCTGGTGCCGCTGGCGGCGTTCGACCGCGCAGGTCATCGCATCGGTTATGGCGCCGGACATTACGACGTTACGCTGGCGCATTTGCGGAAAGTCAAAGCCGGCATCGCCATCGGCCTTGCCTTCGCTGTGCAGGAAATCAAGGCAGTCCCGATGCAGCCGCACGACGTGGCGCTGGATTATGTGCTAACGGAAAAGCACGCATTCGATTTCCGGAGCCTGTAACTTTGCGCATTCTTTTCATCGGCGACGTCGTCGGCAAGACCGGCCGCGCCGCGATTCTCGAACACCTGCCGGGCCTGATCGGCAACTGGACGCTCGATCTCGTCGTCGTCAACGGCGAGAATGCCGCCGGCGGATTCGGCATCACCGAGGCAATTTATAACGACTTCATCGACGCCGGCGCCGACGCGGTCACGCTCGGCAACCATGCCTGGAATCAGAAAGAGGCGCTGGTGTTCATCGAGCGCGCGCCGCGGCTGGTGCGCCCGTTGAATTTTCCGCGGCACACCCCGGGCCGCGGCGCAGCGCTGGTCGAGACCAAGCGCGGCGCCCGCGCGCTCATCATCAACGCCATGGGCCGCGTGTTCATGGAGCCGCTCAACGATCCCTTTGCCGCGGTGGGCCGTGAACTCGACGCCTGCCCGTTGCGCGAGGCGGCCGACGCCATCGTGGTCGATATCCATTGCGAGGCCTCCAGCGAAAAGCAGGGCATGGGATTCTTCTGCGACGGCCGCGTCTCTCTCGTGGTCGGCACCCATACGCACGTGCCGACCGCGGATCATCAGATCCTTTCCGGCGGCACCGCCTACATGACCGACGCCGGCATGACCGGCGATTATGATTCGGTGATCGGCATGCAGAAGGAGGAGCCGCTGCATCGTTTCCTCACCGGCATCCCCTCGGGGAGATTCGAGCCGGCGGGTGGCGTGGCGACGCTGAGCGGCGTCGCGGTGGAAACCGACGATGCTACCGGCCTCGCGCGGCGCATCGCGCCGGTGCGGATCGGCGGACGGCTGGAGCCGGCAATGCCAGGGTTTTGGGACTAATCGTTCCCCGGACGCAGCGCAGCGCGTAGCCCTTGCGGAGCGGTGCGCTGCAGAGCCGGGGTCCCGGTTGCTAAGAAGAAACCGGGGTCCCGGTTCTGCGAAGCGGCATGAAGAATGCCGCATCGCGCCCGGGACACGGCCCCTCACTCCGCCTTGATGTTCGCCGCCTTCACGATCGGCCACCATTTGGCGATCTCGGCGGTTTGATGCTCCTTCAGCGCGGCCGGCGTTTGCTTGTCGGGCGGCGGGGTCTCCTGGCCCAGTTCCAGGAACCGGCGCTGCACGGCAGGATCGGCCAGCGCCACCCGCACCGCCGCGTTCAGGATCGCGACGACGTCGGCCGGCGTATTCTTCGGCGCCCAGATGGCATGCCAGTAGGCGATATAAAGCCCCGGCACCCCCGCTTCATCCACGGTCGGGATGTCCGGCGCCGTGGCAAGGCGCGTGCGCGAGGTCACCGCGTAAGCCTTTACGGTGCCGCCACGCACCTGGGGCAGCGAATTGGTGGCCTGGTCGAACATGATATCGATTTGTCCGGCCATCAAATCGTTGAGCGCGGGTCCGGCGCCGCGATAGGGCACAAACGCGAAGCCGGTGTCGGTCAGGTTTTGAAAGAAAACGCCGGCAACGTGGGCGCCGGAGCCGGGTCCAGCGGTACCCGCGGTCGCCTTGTTCGAATTGTCCTTGAGCCAGCCGATCAGCTCCCGCAAATCCTTTGCCGGCAGTTTCGGTTTGCCGATGATGAGCTGCGGGCCGTTGCCGACCAGCGCGATCGGCTCGAAGTCGTTCAGCACGTTATATTGCAGCGAATAGACCGCGCCATTGAGCACATGCGTGCCCCAATGCCCGATGGTGAGGGTATAGCCGTCCGCCGCAGCCCGCGCGGCGCGCAGGCCGGCAATGGCGCCCGACGCGCCGGTGACGTTTTCGATCAGCACGGTCTGCCCCAGCGTCAGCCGCATGTGCTCGGCGAGAATCCGCGCCAGCACGTCGGTCGGCCCGCCGGCCGCGAACGGCACGATCAGGGTGATGGAACGCGATGGAAACGTCTGCGCCCGCGCCGGGATAGGCCAGGCCGCTGCCGTGCCGATTGCAGCCTTGATGAAATCGCGCCGTCTCATGAGAGCCCCCGCCCGTTCTGTTCGTCATGCCCGGCCTTGTGCCGGGCATCCACGTTTTTCTTTTTTGAGAGCTTGCAAGACGTGGATGGCCGGGACAAGCCCGGCCAGGACGGACTTAGGTCGTATTCGTGCCCGGACGCTATTTCGTAGCCCGGATGAGCGGAGCGACATCCGGGACAGCGCTCGTGTCGGGCGCCGGACCCCGCATTTCGCTTCGCTCATGCGGGTTACAAGACAATGTCTACAGCTTATACGCCGTGCGCAACCCGCCCCAGTGCCGGCCCTGCACCCGGATCGGCACGTCGATCTCGCGCATCATGATGGTCCTGCCGTTGCCCATGTCGCGGGCGTAGCTCTGGATCAAATAGGAGCGGGTGTTCTGGCCCGCCGCCAATCCCGCCTTGTCGTTGAAGATGCGGCGGTTGCGGCTGTTGGCGGTATTCCAGGTGACGTCGCCGGGGCGCTGCGGGTGCGAATAGATCCGGTTGTGCACCGGCAGGTAGCCGTTGCGGTCGATCATGGCGCAGAACACCGTGCGCGGGTCTTTGGCCAGAAACGCTTCCTGGAATTCGGGCAGCGCGCGGTCGGCCCAGTCCAGGATCCGGGTGCGGTACTGCACCGGATTGGAGCCGGGAATTTCCACATAATCGGTGTCGAACATGTCGTCGATCGAAATCGCGCCGCTCGCGACCGCGTTCTCGAAGATTTTCGTCAGCGCTGCGCCGGCGTCCATGGCGCGGGTGACGAATTCGGTGTTCTCGTCGTGGATCGACCACAGCTTGTCTTCGATCAATTCGCGCAATTGCGCATCCGGCATCTCGAAGCGCGCCCAGGCGCCCGCGGCGGAGCGCTCGGTGAGGCGGATCTTGCAGGCGCCGATGTCCTGCAGCACGGCCGTGAAGGTTTCGTGGAGCGCAAGCTTCTCGGCGTCCGGGCCGGAAATCAAAATGCCTTCCATGGCAATTTCATAGACGGCCGCATTGACCGAGCCTGCGCGCGCGGCGATCTCGATTCTGAGGTTGCACGGTAGCCGCTCGCGCTTGCGCTGGTCCTCGCGCTCGCCTTGATGCAGCAGCACCGCGCAGCGCGATTTCAGCTTTTCGGCGAACATGGTGACGGCCTTGCCGGCCTCCGCAACGCTTGTCCCGTGGGCCTCGGCTTCCTTGGTGGCGAGGTCGATCTCGGCGGCGCTGTCGCCGACCGAGACGATGAAATGCGAGGCCGACGCGGCGTTTTGCGACATGTCGCTGGTGGTCTCGTTCTGCTCGGCCACCGCGCTGTTGACGTTTTCGAACACCGGGCGGATCGCCTCGATGGCGCTGGAGATGCGATGCACGGCGTCGACCGAGCCCGCGGCATCCTTCTGCAGCGCGTCGATCTTCTGCTTGATTTCTTCGGTGGCGTTCTGGGTCTGCACCGCCAGAGCCTTGACCTCGGAGGCCACCACCGCAAAACCGCGGCCGGCGATGCCCGCACGCGCGGCCTCGATGGTGGAATTCAGCGCCAGCAGCGTGGTCTGTTTTGCGATTTGCGCGATCAGGTTCACGACATTGCCGATCGCGGCGGAAGACTCCCTGAGCCGGTCGACATTGAGGCTGGCTTCGTGCGCGGCGGCGCTGGCCTGGTCGGCGAGCTTTGAGGCATCGCGCACCTGCGCCCCGATCCCTTCGGCCGAATGGGTGAATTTTTCGGCCGCCTGAGAGAACGTGGTGGCGGTGGACTGCGCGGCGCTGGTGCGCCCCGTCAGCGCATCGGTGCGGGCGCGGATATTGGACAGCGTGGCGGCGGTCGATTGCGCCCCGCCGGCCACCGAATTGGCCGCGCGCTCGAGCTGGCGGATCATGGCGCCGAGTTCGAGTTCCAGCAGTTCGAGGATTTCCTTGGCCGAATCGTGGTGAGGCGCCTCGGCGGGGCCATTGGCCGCGACTTGGGCCGCAGCGGGGGCATCCGCCGCGGCCGGCTTCGCTTCGGGTTTTCGGAACAGACCAAACGCCATTGGTTCTCGCAGGCTAAAGGAATCCGGGCCGGCATCCTCGCATTCGCCAATGAAGTCATGGTTAACGATTGCCTGACGCGCCCTACCGGCATACGAAAATCGGCAGGCATATCTTTGATTTCAGACGTTTTGCGGCCTATAACGCCGCGCTTTCACCCCCTCACATCCTGATCGCATCCAAGAGACCCGCATGGCCGGACATTCCCAATTCAAGAACATCATGCACCGCAAGGGCCGGCAGGATGCCCAGAAGTCAAAACTGTTCTCCAAGCTGGCGCGGGAAATCACCGTGGCGGCCAAGATGGGCCAGCCGGACCCCTCGATGAACGCCCGGCTGCGTGCCGCCATCATCTCGGCGCGGCAGGAGAACATGTCGAAGGATTCCATCGAGCGCGCGGTGAAGAAGGCGATCGGCTCTGAGGCTGAGAACTACGACGAGATCCGCTACGAGGGCTATGGCCCCGGCGGCGTCGCCGTCATCGTCGAGGCCTTGACCGACAACCGCAACCGTGCCGCCTCCGACATCCGCTCCTATTTCACAAAATCCGGCGGGAATCTCGGCGAAACCGGCTCGGTGGCCTTCATGTTCGACCGCACCGGCATCATCGAATACGACGCCAGGGTCGCCTCCGACGACGCCATGCTGGACGCCGCGATCGACGCCGGCGCCGACGACGTGGTCTCCAGCGAGAGCGGCCACGAGGTCTACGCCTCGCAGGAAACCTTTCGCGAGGTGGCAAAGGCGCTGGAAGCAAAATTCGGCGAAGCCCGCAAGGCAGCGCTTACCTGGAAGCCGCAAAACACCGTGCCGGTGGACGACGAGACCGGCGAAAAACTGCTGAAGCTGATCGACCTGCTCAACGAGCACGACGACGTGCAGAACGTCTATGCGAATTTCGAAGTGTCCGACGTGCTGGTCGCGAAGATGGGCGGGTAGTATCTCGTGTCCCGGGCGCGATGCAGCGCGTAGCTCTTGCGGAGCGCTGCTTCGCAGAACCGGGACCCCGGTTTCTGCAAGTCGCAAGCAACCGGGACCCCGGCTCAGCAGCGCACCGTTTCGCAAGAGCTACACGCTGCGCTGCGTCCGGGGAACGAGCCCCCTTGCACTCCGCACCCCCTCCGCTATCAATTATCCCCGGGTTCGGGGGAATCTCATGTCCGGCAACGCGCGCGTCGCATCGCTATTGTTCGTCATCGCTCTGATCACGGCCGCGCCGGCACAGGCTGCCGACTCCAAACTCGATCCCGATCCCAAGCTCCTGCCCAAAGCCCGCACGCTGGCGACCGCAAAAGTCGACCAGAATTTCGATCTGCCGAGCGACAAAATCCCGTTCCCGATCCGCTTCGGCATCTGCGTGGTGCAGCTCACCGCGATCCGCGACGAGGGCCGCGCGCTGCCGGCGCCGCGCGCCGATCTCGACAAGGCGATCGCCGACTATCGTGCGCTGGCGATCGAGTTGAAGGCGTATTCGGCGAAGATCAGCGCCGCGGAAGCGCAGAAGGCGGTCGATGCCGACCTTGCGAAGGCAGCGCCCGATACGCTCAAATTCGCGCGCGAGGATACGACGGCGCTCGGCGTGACCGTCCGCACCGCGCGCAACACCGACCGGCTGCTGGCGTGCAAGCTCACCCGCGACTGGTACGCGGCGCAAAACGGCCTTGCAGCACCAGTTGCTGCTGCCGAACAGGCCAAGGTCGCGGTACTCAACGAGCAGCAGCGCGCGGCGGAAAAGGCGGCGGCGCCAAAACCGCCCGAACTGCCCTATCCACCGGCGATTTCGCCATCGGTGGTCAAGCCGAGAGCCGTTACGGCCGCGCCCGCAGCACCGGCCGCGCCGGCGATTCCCGCGGCGCCATCCTTCATTCCTCCGCCCGGCACGCCGGCCGGCGGCGACGACCCGCGCGACGCGCGGGTCGGGTCCGATATCGCCGACGCGCGGGCGCGCGCGGAATTTTCCGGCCGGCCGCTGTGGTCGGCGATGGTCGAATGCATCGATCGCATGGAGCTGATCCAGTCGCGCGGCGGCGGTTCGGCCAAGGTGCAGATCGACGGTTATACCGGGACCGCCAGCTCGGTCGCCAAGCTCGACCGCGGCGTCGATCAGGCGGCTGCGTTAGCGCTGGTTGCGAGGGAGCGCGAGCGGCTGCGTGCACGGGTTGCCGCGAAATGGGATGCGGACTATGCGAAAATGCGCGCACTGCCGTGGGGCGAGTGGGGACTGACGTGCCACGGGCTGCAGCTGCATGCCACCAACTACATCAACGCCAGGAACAACGCCGCCTATCAAAAATATCTCGCCGATTTCCAGCGCCAGCGGCAGCTCGACGCCGAACGCGCCGCGGCGGCGAGCAGTTCATCGTCCTCCTCGTCGTCGTCCGGCGGGTACTACAGCGCCCCTTCATCGTCCGGCGACAACGGCGCCGCCGCGCGGCGCGAACACGAGGCCACCATGCAGCGCTACGAGCGGGAAAATCGCCAGATCCGCCAGGAGATCAAGGCGATCGACCGCAAGTACCGCTGATTCCCTGCAACCCTTTCACCTGCCACCAGCGCTACCGTCATCCTGAGGTGCTCGCCCTCTTGGGCGAGCCTCGAAGGATGGCCACAGGCCATGCGGCTCATCCTTCGAGACGCCGCGCAAGCGCGCGGCTCCTCAGGATGACGGCTGGATGCGTGGCCCAGGTGACGGTGCTTTCCCGGTGACGACCGCCCGTTGCTATTTCGTTCCTGCCGCTCCGGCGGTATCACTACCCGATGACACCGCTGCCGATTCGCACCCCCGTCCGCATCCTCGGCATCGATCCCGGCCTGCGCCGCACCGGCTGGGGCGTGATCGAGATCGATGGCAACCGGCTGGCATTCATCGGCTGCGGCTCGGTGGAGCCGCCCGAAAACCTGCCGCTGGCGAACCGGCTGCTGGCGATCCATCAGGGGCTGGCAAAGGTGCTCGGCGACTATGAGCCGGCCGAGGCCGCGGTGGAGCAGACCTTTGTCAACAAGGACGGCGTCGCCACGTTAAAACTCGGGCAGGCGCGCGGCGTCGCGATGCTGGCGCCGGCGATGTTCGGAATAACGGTCGCGGAATATGCGCCCAACCAGGTGAAGAAGACCGTGGTCGGCGCAGGCCATGCCGACAAGAACCAGATCCTGGTGATGCTGAAGCTGCTGCTGCCCAAGGCCGAGCCGAAATCCCCTGACGCCGCCGATGCGCTGGCCATCGCGATCACGCATGCGCATCACCGCGCCAGCACGGCGCTGCGGCTGAAGGTGGTGGGGGCATGATCGGCAAACTCAAGGGCCTGATCGATTCCTACGGCGAGGATTACGTCATCCTCGACGTCGGCGGCGTCGGCTATCAGGTGCATTGCGCCGGGCGAACGCTGCAGGCGCTGCCCGCGCCCGGCGAGGCCGCGGTGCTGTCGATCGAGACCTATGTGCGCGAGGACGCGATAAAACTGTTCGGCTTTCGCAGCGACATGGAGCGCGAATGGTTCCGGCTGCTGCAGACCGTGCAGGGCGTCGGCGCCAAGGTGGCGCTGGCCGTGCTCGGCACGCTGCCGCCGTCCGACCTTGCCAACGCGATTGCGCTGCGCGACAAGGCCGCGGTGGCGCGCACGCCGGGCGTCGGCCCGAAGGTCGCCGAGCGCATCGTCACCGAATTGAAGGACAAGGCGCCGGCATTTTCGAACGTCGATCCGGCGCTGGTGCATCTGGCAGGCAGCCTCGACGATCACCGCGCGCCGCGTCCGGTCACCGACGCGATCTCCGCACTGGTCAATCTCGGCTACGGCCAGCCGCAGGCGGCGGCCGCCATCGCGGGCGCGTCGCGTATCGCGGGCGAGGGCGCGGAAACGGCGCAGCTGATCCGGCTGGGCTTGAAGGAGCTGTCGCGGTGACCACGCCCTCCCGCATCGTCACCCCCGAGCGCCGCGCCGATGATATCGCCGATACCGCGCTGCGCCCGCAGCTGCTGTCGGAATTCGTTGGCCAGCAGCAGGCGCGCGCCAACCTCTCGATCTTTATCGAGGCCGCGCGCAAGCGTAACGAGGCGCTGGATCACGTGCTGTTCGTCGGTCCCCCCGGCCTCGGCAAGACCACGCTGGCGCAGATCGTGGCGCGCGAACTCGGCGTCGGATTCCGCGCCACCTCGGGGCCCGTGATCGCCAAGGCCGGCGATCTTGCGGCATTGCTGACCAATCTCGAGGAGCGCGACGTGCTGTTCATCGACGAGATCCACCGCCTCAGTCCCGCGGTGGAGGAAGTGCTGTATCCGGCGATGGAGGACTTTCAACTCGACCTCATCATCGGCGAAGGCCCGGCGGCGCGCTCGGTGAAGATCGAGCTGGCAAAGTTCACGCTGGTCGGCGCCACCACCCGCGCGGGGCTGCTGACCAATCCGTTGCGCGACCGCTTTGGCATTCCGGTGCGGCTGAATTTCTATACCGAGGCGGAGCTGGAACAGATCGTCACCCGCGGCGCCCGCGTGCTGAAGATCGGAATGACCAGGGACGGCGCCAACGAGATCGCGCGCCGCGCCCGCGGCACCCCGCGCATCGCCGGACGGCTGCTGCGAAGGGTGCGCGATTTCGCGTCCGCTGCGGATGCCGCCTCGATCGACCGCGCCATCGCCGACCACGCGCTGGTAGCACTCGAAGTCGACGCCGCCGGCCTCGATGCCATGGACCGGCGATACCTCACGACCATCGCGATGAACTACGGCGGCGGCCCGGTCGGCGTCGAAACCATGGCGGCGGCGCTGTCGGAGCCGCGCGACGCCATCGAGGACATCATCGAGCCGTTCCTGATCCAGTGCGGCTACCTGCAGCGCACCCCGCGCGGCCGCTTGTTGACCTCGCACGCGTTCCGCCACCTCGGCCTCGCCGAGCCCTCGCGCGACCCGGCGCAGTTCGGATTGTTCGGCGGGAGCGAGGAAGAGTGATGACGCCTCTTAACCTCGCCCCGCTCTTTCGCGGGGAGAGGTCGGCGCGAAGCGCCGGGTGAGGGGCGAGGCACTGCGCTCGAAAAAATCATGGCATCTCGGGTCGGAACGTAGGTCGCGAGCAACTTGTGCGACCCGAGGGTCATCGCCCTTGTCTGATGCAGTGCCCGGCTCCTCACCCGGAGCCTTCGCTGCGCTACGGCTCCGACCTCTCCCCGCGCAAGAGCGGGGAGAGGTTAACCACTGCGCACCATCTGCACAAACGCACCCCAATTCGGCTGCAATGCCGGCGTAGCAAGAGCAGGCATCGCGATTAACCATTCATGATTTCACGGCGGCAGTTCTTTAAAGTGATCGGCGGATTGGGCGCGCTCGGCGCCTCGACCGCGGCTTACGGTTTTGGCGAACCGCTGCTGCGGCTTCGCGTCGCGCGCTATGACATTACGCCGAAGCAATGGCCCGCCGGTTTCCAGCTCAGGATCGCCGTCATCGCCGACCTGCACGCCTGCGACCCGTGGATGTCGCTTGAGCGCATCGAGGGAATCGTCGATCGCACCAATGCACTCAATGCCGATATCATCGTCATGCTGGGCGACTACG
Source organism: uncultured Alphaproteobacteria bacterium (assembly GCA_963710045.1). Classification (GTDB taxonomy): domain Bacteria; phylum Pseudomonadota; class Alphaproteobacteria; order Rhizobiales; family Xanthobacteraceae; genus Bradyrhizobium. The sequence continues at coordinate 59,571 of CAVPZO010000080.1, forward strand.
TGGCAGGCCATCGCAAGGTGACTCGCTATATTCCCGCCAGCGAATGGGCGCCGGTGCTGGCCGGGCTGAAAGCGCCGCTCGGCGTGCATGCGATCCTCGGCAATCACGACTGGTGGGAAGACAAGGCGGTGCAGCGCGAAGGGCAGGGGCCCACCATCGCCCGCCGCGCGCTGGAAGCCGCCGGCATCCCGGTCTACGAAAACGATTCGCGGCGCCTGACCAAGGCCGGCCGCCCGTTCTGGCTTGCCGGGCTCGGCGATCAGCTGGCGTATCTTCCGGCGCGGCGTTTTCGGCCCGTGCGCCGCATCGGCGTCGACGATCTCGCAGCGACGCTTGCGAAAGTCACCGACGACGCGCCGGTGGTGCTGCTGGCGCACGAGCCCGACGTCGCAAAGCGCGTGCCGGCACGTGTGGCGTTGCAGCTCTCGGGCCACACCCATGGCGGCCAGGTGCGTCTGCTCGGATGGTCGCCGGTGGTGCCGACGCGTTACGAAAAATTCGCCTATGGCCACTCCCGCGAGAACTGCGACGTCATCGTCTCCGGCGGGCTGGGCTGCAGCATCATGCCGTTCCGCCTCGGCGTGCCGCCGGAGATCGTGCTGGTGACGCTGGGCGGGGCGGGCTCAGCCGCAGCATAACGGGCGCTGACTCGCGGTTGCAAACACTAGCCCAATACTCGGCATCAGACGTGGAGCCCGGCATCCAGCAGCGCTACGTTGAAGCCTGCTCCGGAGCCTGCTCGTGAAAACCAGAACGCCTCCCCGACGATGAGTGCCGATCTGCTCGAACAGATGCGGCGCAATCCGCTCGGGGACTGGACCATCAGCGACGTAGAGAAGGTTTGCCGCGCTTATGGCATGTGGTTTCGCGCCGGCCGGGGGACGTCGCATTGCCATGCCAAACATCCTTCCGCAGTCGAAATATTGACCATTCCGGCTCGCCGGCCGATCAAGCCGGTCTACATTCGCAAACTTGTGCGTTATATTGATGCCTACGGAGGCCGGAAATGAAACTGGAATATGCGGTGCGGATCGATCGGCTGGCCGAGAGCGATGGCGGAGGATACCTCGCAACCGTGCCCGAACTCCCGGGCTGCATGTCGGATGGCGCAACGCCGGAAGATGCGCTCAGAAACGTGCAGGAGGCCATCGCGTCCTGGATCGAATCCGCGAGGGAGTGGAAGCAGGAAATTCCGAAACCTGCTCCGCCGCTGGCCCGTGCCGGATAGAGCCGCCTTGCTGCCATGAGTTCAGCCGCCGAAAAACTTGCCGAAGCGCTTGAGTTGCTGCCCGAGGAAATGCGGGAGCCGGTGGCTGATTATCTGCTGTCCCAGGCCAAAAAATTTCGCGCGCTCAAGGACGCGATCGACGCGGAGCTGGCGGACGAAGCAGCCGGACGCGTTCGGCCTTGGGATTTAGCCGACTTTTTGCAGCGTGCGCGTCAAGCATGACATCCCACCTCGACGGCGCGATCGCCGACGGCCGGCACCACATGCAAATCCGGGTCTATTACGAGGACACCGATTTTTCCGGCATCGTCTATCACGCCAATTATCTGCGCTTCATGGAGCGCGGGCGCAGCAATTATCTGCGGCTGCTCGGCGCCGACCAGCGGGCGCTGTTTGCGGAGGCCGAGAGCGAGGCGCCGGGGTTTGCGTTCGTGGTGCGGTCGATGACGCTGGAGTTCCTCAAACCGGCGCGGATGGACGACCTGCTCGATATCGTCACCCGCCCGCTGGAGGTGAAGGGCGCGTCGATCACGCTGGCGCAGGAAGTGCGGCGTGGCGACATTGTTTTGCTGGAAGCCAAGGTGAAGGTGGCGTTCATCGCCGGCGGCCAGGCGCGGCCGATCCCGAAAGCGCTGCGGATCGCGATGAAGGCGGATCAGGGGTGATTGGCCGGTTGTAGCCCGGATGGAGCGAAGCGAAATCCGGGACCACCGTCGCATCATTCCCGGATTACGCTTCGCTCCATCCGGGCTACGAAGTCAGCCTACGCCGCCGCCTTGTGGCGCCCCAGTTCGGCCTTGTACAACGCGAACTCCTCGCCCAGCGCTTTGGCAATGCTCGGCCGCGCGCGGGTGCGTTCGTAATACGCCTTGATGGCGGGCCACTTGGCCAGATCGATCGGCGGCGTCGCCATGGTCCAGTTGATCACCGTCACCAGATACCCATCGGCGACGCTGAAATGGTCCAGCAGGAATTCGCGGCCTTCCAGATAATTGTTCAGGTAATCGAGCCGCGACAGGCCCTTCTCCAGCGTCCAGGCTTTGGCCTCGGCCCGCGCGGTTTTCGACAGCAGCGTCACGAACAGGCCCTTGTGCAGTTCGGTGCCGATGAAGCACAGCCATTGCTGCAGGCGGCTGCGGTCCATTCCGGGTTTGGCGCCGATTCCTGAATCCGGGAAACGCTCGGCGACGTATTGCAGGATCGCTGCGTTCTCGGTGAGAACGACGCCGTCGTCGGTGCGCAGCGTCGGCACCAAACCGAGCGGATTGATCTTGAAGAAGTCCGATCCGTCGTTCTGCACGCGCTTTGTCTTCGGATCGACCTCGAGATAATTCGCGTCGGCGCCGGCTTCATACAGTGCAATCCGGGTTGCCATCGAACAGGCAAGCGGCGAGAAATACAGGTCCATGACGAATCTCCTTGGGTTAGTGCGTCATTCCGGGGCGCTCGCCTCTTGGCGAGCGAACCCGGAATCCAGAGCAGCACGCGATGCTGGATTCCGGGTTCGCGCGAAGACGCGCGCCCCGGAATGACGGCGGTTGATTTTTATACTGTTCCGCATAATATAAATCGCGTCAAGGATTATTTTGCGAGATGGTACAAAAAAGGAATGCGCCGCCGCCTGCGAAGGCCAAACCCGTGAGGGCTGAGGCGCCTGGCGCTGTGCCGGCTGCGAAGCGGCGCGGACGTCCGCGCGGCTATCAGCCTGACGTCGCGCTGGCGCGCGCGCTGGACGTTTTCTGGAAGGACGGATTCGCGGCGACCTCGCTGGACGACCTCTCCGCCGCCACCGGGATGAATCGCCCGAGCCTCTATGGCGCGTTCGGCGACAAGCGCGAGCTCTACATCAAGAGCTATCAGAGCTATCGCGACCGCGCCCGGCTGCGCATGGGCGAGGTGTTTTCAGCCGAGCTGCCGCTGCGGCCGATGCTGCAGCGGGTCTATTCAATCGCGCTCGACATGTATCTGTCGGGCGAGGACGGCCCGCGCGGCTGCTTCACGGTGATGACCGCAACATCGGAAGCGGTTTATGATCCCGACATCCGCAAGCTGGTGCTCTCAGGCCTCACCGAGATGGACCGCTTCTTCGCCCGGCTGTTCCAGGCGGCGCAAGCGCGCGGTGAACTCCCGGCATCCGCCGATCCCGGCGCGCTGGCACAACTGGCCTCCGCCACCATCCACACCATCGCCATCCGCGCCCGCGCCCAGGTGCCGCGCCGGGAGCTGGAGGGAATCGTGAAGGGCGCGATCGAGCTGATGCTGCGGCAATAACACCAGCACTTCGTCGTCCCCGCGCAGGCTAAGGACCGATACGCCGTGTCGTCTCGTTTCGGCACTGGGGCAAAAGCCTTTTGCATCAAGCAGCGCCAGGGGTTATGGGTCCCCGCCTTCGCGGGGACGACGCAGTAAGTTTTGCGCCTCAAATTCATTTCTCACCCCTGTCGGCAACGGCTAGTCTCGTTCGTCTTGCAACAAACAGGAACTCCGCATGCTCTACGCCATCCTCTGCTACCACGATGAAGACACCGTCGGTTCCTGGTCCAAGGAACAGGACGCAGCCGTCATGGCGAAACTCGCCGTGGTGCAGGACAAGCTCACGCAACAGGGCCGGCTCGGGCCGGTGGCGCGCCTCCTGCCGACTACATCGGCGACCACGCTGCGCAAGGAGAATCCGCCGCTGGTGATCGACGGGCCGTTCGCCGAGACCAAGGAGCAGCTGCTCGGCTTCTATGTGATCGATGCCAGGAATCTCGACGACGCGCTGGAAGTCGCGCGCGATCTCGGCCGCGCCAATCCCGGCGGCGCCTATGAAATCCGCCCGGTCGGCCATTTCACCCCCGGGAGCGTGCCTTCGTGACCGACACCGCCTGGATCGATGCGGCGCTGACTTCGGCGCGTCCCCAGGCGCTCGGCGCGCTGCTTCGCTATTTCCGCAATCTCGATACCGCGGAGGAAGCCTTTCAAAATGCCTGTCTGCGCGCGCTGAAGAGCTGGCCGCAGAACGGGCCGCCGCGCGATGCCGCGGCGTGGCTGATCATGGTCGGGCGCAATGTCGCCATCGACGACATCAGGCGCGGCAACAAGCAAACGCAGCTGCCCGCGGACGAAGCGATCTCCGATCTCGGCGATGCCGAGGACGCGCTGGCCGAGCGGCTCGACGGCTCGCACTACCGCGACGACATTTTGCGGCTGCTGTTCATCTGCTGCCATCCCGAGCTGCCGGCGACGCAGCAGATCGCGCTGGCGCTGCGCGTCGTCTCCGGCCTCAGCGTCAAGCAGATCGCCCGCGCGTTTCTCGTCACCGACGCTGCGATGGAGCAGCGCATCACCCGCGCCAAGGCACGCGTCGCGGAGGCCGGCGTGCCGTTCGAAACGCCCGGCGCCATCGAACGCAGCGAACGCCTCGCCGCCGTCGCCGCGATGATTTACCTGATCTTCAACGAAGGCTATTCGGCCAGCGGCGACACCGCCGGGATCCGCAGCACCCTGTGCGAGGAGGCGATCCGGCTGGCGCGGCTGCTGCTGCGGCTGTTCCAGAGCGAAGCCGAGATCATGGGCCTGACCGCGCTGCTGTTGCTGCAGCACGCCCGCGCCGCTGCACGCTTCGATGGCGACGGCGCGCTGGTGCTGCTGGACGATCAGGACCGCTCGTTGTGGAATGCGAAGATGATCGCCGAGGGGCTGGCGCTGATCGACAAGGCGATGCGGCATCGCGCCAGCGGGCCGTATCAGATCCAGGCCGCGATCGCGGCTTTGCACGCACGCGCGGCGACGCCGGAAGAAACCGACTGGGTGCAGATCGACCTGTTGTACGGCGCGCTGGAACTGATGCAGCCGTCGCCGGTGGTGACGCTGAACCGCGCGGTGGCGGTGTCCAAGGTGCGCGGGCCCGCGGCGGCGCTGGAAATCATCGAACCGCTGGGCGCGCGGCTGCAAAATTATTTTCATTTCTTCGGGGTGAAAGGCGCGTTCCTGATGCAACTCGAACGCAACGACGAAGCCCGCGTCGCCTTCGACCGCGCCATCGCGCTCGCCAACACGTCAGCGGAAGCCGCCCACATCCGCATGCATCTCGACCGGCTGATGCGCGACAGCGCACCAAGGGTGAGGGCGAAGTGATGCTCAAGGCTCTCCACGCGTCGTCCCGGCGAACGCCGGGACCCATAACCCCTGCTGTTTGTTTTTTGGCAATGCTGTTGCAACAGCCGCGCGAAAACACCGAAGCCGGTGGTTATGGGTCCCGGCGTTCGCCGGGACGACGTTGAAAAATTTTCACGCTCTTGTCGGATTGCCGCCACACCATTCGTCTTAAACTAAATCGCCGGAGCCGCCCATGTTCGAGATCATTGCCGTCATCGCCGTCCTTCTCGCAGCTGCCATCGCCGTTGTGCTGATCCTTGCGATGCGAAAACCGGATACGCTCCGGGTGCAGCGCGCTGCCTCGATCAAGGCGCCGCCGGAAAAAATCTTCCCGCTGATCAGCGATTTTCATCAATGGAGAGCGTGGTCGCCCTACGAGGACAGGGACCCTGACCTGCAGCGCAGCTACAGCGGCGCCGCGAGCGGCAAGGGTGCGGTCTACGAATGGAACGGCAACAAGAATGTCGGCTCCGGCCGCATGGAAATTCTGGACGCGCCGCCGCCGGACAAGGTCGTCATAAAACTGGATTTCCTGAAACCCTTCGAGGCCCACAACACCGCCGAATTCACGCTGCAGCCGGTGGGCGATACCACGAATGTCACCTGGCTGATGCATGGTCCCGCGCCCTTGCTGTCGAAGGTGATGCAGGTCTTCATGAACATGGACAACATGATCGGCAAGGATTTCGCGGTTGGCCTAGCCAACCTGAAACGCATCACGGAGAAGTAGGGCGGATTAGCGTAGCGTAATCCGCCGCGCCACGTGCGCCTCATGCGGCGGGTTACGCTACGCTAACCCGCCCTACGGAATGGAAACCAGCAAAGGAGCCCACCATGAAGCTCAATCCCTACCTCCACTACGACGGCAACTGCGAAGCGGCGTTCAGGTTTTACGAGAAGGCGGCGGACGGCAAGGTCGAGGTGATGATGACGCATGAGAGCGCGCCGCCGGACATGCCGATGCCGCCGGACTGGAAGAAGAAGATTTTGCACGCGCAGATCACTTTCGACGGCCACGTGCTGATGGGCTCCGACGCGCCTCCCGGCCACTTCCAGAAGCAGCAGGGGTTTTCGGTCACGCTGCATGTCGACGACGTCGCCGAGGGGGAGAAGAAGTTCAAGGCATTGAGCGAAGGCGGCGCGGTCAACATGGCCTTCGCGCCGACCTTTTTTGCAAAAGGCTTCGGCATGTGCGTCGACCAGTTCGGGATTCCGTGGATGGTGATCTGCCCGATGCAGATGTGAGGTTCGTGTCCCCGGCGCGATGCGGCATTCTTCATGCCGCTTCGCAGAACCGGGACCCCGGTTAAGCAACCGGGACCCCGGCTCTGCGGCGCACCGCTCCGCGAGTTGCTACGCGCTGCGCTACGTCCGGGGAACGCAGCCTACCCGCACACCGGATAGATCGCCGCCAGTTCGCGCCCGCGCAGCAGCAGCGTGCGCGAGGTCAGCCCGCCGCGGCGGCGGATCCAGCTCTGCACCGGTGGCGGATAGGCTTGCAGCACCGCCGCGGACGCTTCCGGCTCGGCATACATTCTTCCACGCGCATCCATCGAGCGCGCGGCGTGAAAGCCGAGCACGGCGCGGCGCGTCACGCAGATGCGGTTGCTCGGCACCGCCGACAGCACCAGCGTGCAGGCCGACAGGCACGGCCCGTCAATCACCACGCGCTCGCCGGACGCGCGCACCCGCGCGAACAGATCGAGAAACGGACCTACCTCGCCGCCCGGGCTGGCGAGGATGCGCACCTCGGCGGAAGCGGGAAATGCGAGCAGCAGTGCGAGCAGGGCTGATGTAGCGAAAATTGTCCGCATGAGCCGGACGTTCCTTCGATAATGAAACCGCCATTAACTGCGCGGCTTAAGGCAAAATTCCGGCAACCTTCATAGCCCGGATGGAGCGGAGCGAAATCCGGGGAGCGGCGCCCGAAAAATCCCGGATTGCGCTGCGCTCCATCCGGGCTACGGGTCACGAATTCCGCCGTTCCCCGCGCAGCGTCGGCAGGCCGATGCCGGCGGCGTCGAAGCCGCCATCGACGCCAAGAATCTGCCCGGTGATGTAGCTCGAGCGCTCGCTGCACAGGAAGAACACCGCTTCCGCCAGTTCCTCCTCCAGCCCGTAGCGGTTGAGCGGAATCGCGTCGTGATAATCGGCGCGGATCTCCGGCGTGTGCACCGCCTTCGCCATCGCGGTCTCGACCGGCCCCGGCGCCACGCCGTTGACGCGAATCCCCAGGCCCGCGAGTTCGACCGCGAATTGTTTGGTCAGATGCGCCAGCCCCGCTTTGCTGGTGCCGTAGGCAGTGCGCAGCGTCGAGGCGCGGACCGCGGAAATCGACGTGATGTTGACGATGGCGCCGCCGCCATGCTCGCGCATCAGGGGCACCGCGGCCTTGGTGCAGAGAAAGGGGCCGGTGAGATTGACCGCCAGCACCCGGTTCCAGTCGTCGTCGGTGGTTTGCAGCAGCGGCGCGAACACCGCGACGCCGGCATTGTTGACCAGCGCGTCGAGCCGGCCGAAGCGGATGCTCACCGCGGAAATTGCGGCGGCCACCGCGGCGGCGTCGGAGACGTCGCATTGCAGCGCAAGCGTGTCGTCGGGCCTCGCCAGCGCCGCCCGCGCGGCGCGCAGCAGTTCGCCTTCGATGTCGAGCAGCGCGACGTTCCAGCCCTCGGCGAGAAATTTTTTCGCCACGCCCAGCCCGATGCCGCGCGCGGCGCCGGTCACCAGCGCGACTTTTTTGATTTCGGTGGTCATTCCGGTTTGTCTCTTTGCTGTTGAACGGGTCTTATAGCATCGCTAGCGCGCGTTGCGCCGCATTCGGGGCAGGTTCGTAGCCCGGATGGAGCGTAAGCGAAATCCGGGATTCATTACCGCATTGCGCTTCGCTCCATGCGGGCTACACACGAAACATGAGAAGGGCCAATCAATGCAAATCATCGACCCTCGCGACATCCCGACGGAGCAGTGGCGGGCGGGCGCGGAAACAAGGATGCGGGTGTCGGCGGTCAACGGCGCGGCGCAACTGTGCATCTTCGAGCAATGGATCGCCCCCGGCGCCGGCGCGCCGACCCACAGCCATCCGGTCGAGGAGGTCCTGACCGTGCTCGAAGGCGAAGCCGAAATGTGGATGGACGATCTGCGCGCCATCGTTTCCGCCGGCCAATCGCTGATCGTCCCCGCGCACCGCAGCCACGGTTTTCGCAATTCCGGCACGGTGACCCTGCACATCCATGCGGTGCTGGCGTCAGCGATGTTCGAGGCGACGCCGCAGGGATCGACGGAAATGGTACGGCGCTGGACCGTCTCCCCGTCATCCTGAGGGGCGCTTCTTGGCGCGTCTCGAAGGATGGTCGCATCGGGGTGCATTCGCCGGCGCCCCGGGGTGCGACACTTATTCGAGGTTGAAAATTGTTGCTACCGCAACGCACACGGAGTATATTTGCGCTCAACCAGGAGTAGATATTTCAGATCCTGGTCAAGAAAATTTTGAAAAATCAATCATTCATTGGTGAGGGAACGATCCCCTCCACCGCACGCGTGCTCAGGGAAGCCGAGCCGTATTTCGATATGGTGCCGAAGGAAACGTGAGTCTGTAGCCCGTAGCCCGGATAAGCGAAGCGATATCCGGGACGGCGCTGAAGACCCCGGGTTTCGCTGCGCTCACCCGGGCTACGAATCCCTCACAATTACCTCCGAAATAATTTCCGGACAAATGTCGGGGCCATAAAACCGCACCCGTCTTCATGATACAGCCGCCGTCCAAACGCTGCGGCAAGATGGAACGGAGCATGCAATGCGATTCATGGTGATTGTGAAGGCCGACAGGGATTCCGAGGCCGGCAAGATGCCGAGCACCGAGCTGCTGACGGCGATGGGGAAGTTCAACGAGGAGATGGTCAAGGCCGGGGTGATGCAGGCCGGCGAGGGATTGCATCCGACCTCGAAAGGCGCGCGCATCAAATACGCCGGCAAGCCCGCGGTCAGCCATGGTCCGTTCGCCGTGACCGGCGACCTGGTCTGCGGCTTCTGGCTGATCGAGACCAGGTCGCTGGATGAGGCGATCGACTGGATGAAGCGCGCGCCGTTCGACGGCGGCGCCGAGATCGAAATCCGCCAGGTGTTTTCGGCCGACGATTTCGGCGAGGCGCTGACGCCGGAACTGCGCGAGCAGGAAGAACGCCTGCGCGCCCAGGCGAAGAATTAGAGCTCGTCATTCCGGGACACGCGTCTTCGCGTCAACCCGGAATCCAGACGCATGACGCCTGCTTTCTGGATTCCGGGTTCGCGCCAAGAGGCGCGCCCCGGAATGACGGCGAGTTTTGAAATAGCAACGAGGACCTACCCCATGCGATTCATGATGCTGATGATCCCGAAAGGCTACGAGAGCGCCGCGCCCGGCACCATGCCGCCGGCCGACGCCGTCGCCGCGATGATGAAATACAACGAGGCGCTGAAGCAGGCCGGGGTGCTGATCACGCTCGACGGCCTGCATCCGCCCTCGATGGGCGCGCGGGTCTCGTTCGCCGGCGGCAAGCCGCTGGTGACCGACGGCCCGTTCACCGAAGCCAAGGAAGTGCTCGGCGGCTACTGGATGATCGACGTCGCCTCGCGCGAGGAGGCGATCGCCTGGGCGTGCAAGTGCCCGGCCGGCCCGAACGAGGTGATCGAAATCCGCCAGGTGCAGGAAATGGCCGATTTTCCTGAGGATGTGCAGCAAGCCGCCGCGGGATTCGAGGAAATGCAAAGGAAATCCAAAGCTTAGGCGGCGTGACGGCTTCTTCGGCGGCGGCGGATGACGAATCACGATTCCGCCGCCGGTTTGCCGCAACGTTGTCGCAAGACATTTAGCTTCGTAGCCCGGGTGGAGCGTAGCGAAACCCGGGGCACAGACGTCCCGGATTACGCTGCGCTCCATCCGGGCTACGGCAGACTTTCTCGTGACCTTTTGCCGCGGCTCATGTAAAAGTCGTTCACATGAGCTGGCGCAAGGAATCGCGCCGCGCCGAGCGCGGCTACCATCACGGCAATCTGAAAGAGGCGCTGCTGCAGGCGGCGCTTGGCCTGATCGCGGAAAAGGGTGCCGCCGGATTCACCTTTGCCGACGCCGCGCGCATGGCCGGCGTCAGCCCCGCCGCACCGTACCGGCATTTTCGCGACCGCGACGAATTGCTCTCTTCGATCGCGCAGCGCGGCTTCGAGATGTTCGAATCCGCGCTGAACGCGGCATGGGAAGACGGCCGCCCCGACACCGTCACCGCGTTCGAGCGCGTCGGAAAAGCCTATCTGAAATTCGCGCGCGAGGAGCCGGCATTCTATTCGGCGATGTTCGAATCCGGGCTTCCCGTCGATCTTAACCCTGCGCTGCAGGCGGCGGGCGAGCGCGCCTTCGGCATCATCCGCGCCGCCGCCGAACGCCTCGCCGCACTAGCGCCGCCCGGCGTGACGCGCCCCCCCGCGCTGATGATGGCGCTGCACATCTGGTCGATGTCGCACGGTGTCGCCTCGCTGTTTGCCCGCGGCGACGGCGCACGGCGCAAGCTGCCGATGTCGGCCGAGGATCTGCTGGAAGCCGAAGTGTTGATCTATCTGCGCGGGCTGGGTTTCCCGACCGACCGGCGAAAACCGCAGGAAGATCAGAAGCCCGCAGGCCCTTCAGGTCCCTGGGGCGCCCGCTCAACATAATGTGAGCGGACCTTTTGCGGCCCCGCTTGACAAAATTCAGGATTGCGCTAGCTATGTAAATGTTATTTACATTCACAACGGCAGATGCCGTCATGGAGAGGAACATGGCCTACACCGCAGATGTCAATCGCTGGCGCGGCCCCGTGGAACAGCCGTACCGCCCGCATCTCTTTGAAAATCCTTGGCATCCCGGCTGGATCGCGCTGACGGTGCTGGGCTTCATCTTCTGGTGGCCGATCGGCCTCGCACTTCTCTTCTACACAATCGGGAGCAGAAAAATGGGTTGCTGGACTCACTCGGACCGTTTCGAAAACAAGATGGCGCGGATGCAGGACAAGATGGAGCGGATGCGCGGCCGCATGGAGCGCAGCGGCTTCCCGTTCGGCCCGCCCTCCAGCGGCAACCGCGCCTTCGACGAATACCGCACCGACACGCTGCGCCGGCTGGAAGAAGAGCAGGTCGAATTCCGCAACTTCCTCGATCGGCTGCGCCACGCCAAGGACAAGGAAGAGTTCGACCAGTTCATGGCGCAGCACCGCCCGCGCCCGACGCCGCCGAACGACGCCCAGCCGCAGTCGTAAGCTTGAAGAAGTAGCCCCAGGCGCAAGCGCCCCCTTCACCTGACGGCGACACCACCGCCCACCTTGAACAAAGGTGGGCGGTTTTGTTTTGGCCTGTCCACCGCTGTCGTCCCCGCGTGCGTGCCCCGGACGCAGCGCAGCGCGCAGCTCTTGCGAAGCGATGCGCTGCAGAGCCGGGGTCCCGGTTGCTCGAAGAAACCGGGGTCCCGGTTCTGCGAAGCGGCATGAAGAATGCCGCATCGCGCCCGGGACACGTGGCATGCAAATTTCCAAATTCAATTTCAAACAGCCAAGCGTCCGCGTTCTCGCGCCGCCGCGCGAGTTGGGCTTTTAGTTGATCTCCCCCTTTTTGAGGGGAGACGGAGCGCCGAAAGACGCGCCTTGGTAGTAAAAAATGCGCCCTTCGGACGCTCCGTCGCGGCGACTTCTTCGTCCCTGGGACCGATCTTCCGGCACAGGCGCGAACCGAAGTTCGCCATCCGGGCAGGCTTTCGCCCACCCTTCGCCTGTACCCCCCAGCCACTTAAGGCAGAGCCCCATATTGGGCTCGGGCGGTTACCCAAGGCCCCCCGGGTCTGTGCTTGCGAGGCACAGCCGCGGGCGCCGCATCCGACCGGCTTGGGTTACCCCGCCCCGGCCAAGCTTTCGCTCTGTCCCACTTCAGGATCGCCTCTAGAAGCGCCCCTCACTGGACAGGACACGAGCAGGATAAGGCAGGTTGTGGGGACGGGGATAGGTATACATTCACATTTTCGTGAACGGCTGTTCCCCGTCATTCCGGGATGCGCCCTCTTGGGCGCAGACCCGGAATCCAGCGCCGCGCACAGCTCTGGATTCCGGGCCTGCGCCAAGTGGCGCATCCCGGAATGACGGCTTCAGGATGGAGTCGCGGGTCAAGCCCGCGTATGACGCGGCAGGAGAACGCCATGCCTGTCGCCTTGACCAATGCTCTCGCCATCCCGGTGCGCGCCCTCGCATGGCTCGGCCGGCAGGGCACCCGCGCCATCGCAGCACTTGTGCTGATCGGCATCGCGCTGCCGCCGCTCGGCGAAGTGCTGAAATCCTACGTCGCCGAGGCGATCTTCCTGCTGCTGTGCATTTCGTTCATGCGCGTCGACCTCGCCGCCTTGCGCGATCACTTGCGGCGGCCCGCCATCGTGCTGGCCGCATCCGCATGGACCATGATCGCGGTGCCCGCGTTGATCGGCCTCGGCTGCCTTGCTGCCGGCGTCGACAAATCCTCGCCGGATCTGTTTCTCGCGCTGATGCTGCAGGCGGTCGCTTCGCCGATGATGGCCGCGCCTGCGCTGGCGGCGCTGATGGGCCTCGACTCGACGCTGGCGCTGATCACACTGGTGACCGGCACCGCGCTGGTGCCGCTGACCGCGCCGCTGTTCGCCTGGATGTTTTTCGGCAGCGCGCTGACGCTGTCGCCGCTCGCACTTGGCTTGAAGCTCGCGTTGATGCTGGCGGGCTCGCTCGGTGTAGCGATGACGATCCGGTGGATGTTCGGCATTGCCGCGATCCGCCGCCACCGCGATCCGATCGACGGCATAAACATCGTGATCCTGCTGGTGTTCGTCAGCGCCGTGATGGGCTCGGTCGCCGGCGACCTCTGGTCCGATCCGCTGCAGGTCGCAGGCCTGACGCTGCTGGCGTTTGCGATCTTCTTCGCCCTGGTCGGCGCCACCATGCTGGTGTTCCGCCGCCTAGGGAGCGCGCGCGCGATGGCGCTCGGCCTGCTGGTCTCCCAGCGCAACATGGGCCTGATGGTCGCCGCCACCGGCGGCGCATTGCCGGGGCTCACGTGGCTGTATTTCGCGATGTCGCAGTTTCCGATTTATCTGTCGCCGCAGTTGCTGAAGCCAATCGTGGGGAGGTTGAATGCCGCCGCAGGACTCTCGCGTCGTCCCCGCGAAGGCGGGGACCCATAACCCCTGGCGTTTATGGTGACGCGTGGCAGTCCAACAAGGATACTGACGCTTCCCAGATCATCGGCGACACGGTATGGGTCCCCGCCTTCGCGAGGACGACGCCGAGGATGGGGCGGGGCCTTGCTCGGCGGCACGGAGATCTGTCGCGACAATTCGGTGGGCGCGATGTTCAGTACCTGCGCTTCCACAAACACAGCGTCATTGCCGGACTCGATCCGGCAATTCATCCACTTCGAAAAACGCTTCTTGCAAAGAGCGATGGATACGCGGGTCAAGTCCGCGTATGACGGAGCGCGTGGTGGCGACCTCGTGTCCCGGACGCGGTGCGGCATTCTTCATGCCGCTCCGCAGAGCCGGGACCCCGGTTAAGCAGGCAAGCTGGACCCCGGATCAGCAGCGCACCACGCCGCGAAGGGCGGCGCGCTGCGCAGCATCCGGGGAACGGGCATGCGCCGTCCGCGTCCGGACCATTCGCCACCCCCATTTCCCGCCCCATCCTCCCCTTTGGTAACCCCTTCTTAACCATGATTAGCGTCTGCTAACCGGGGCAAATGCGCTAAATCAGCCCTCGTTTTGACATGTTGGCAGGGGATGCAGGACCCGGCTTTGGACGGGCCCCCCATGCGACAGATTGGAACCTTGGCGTTGGCGCCTGCCGCCGTGCGTGGCGCGTGGTTTTTAAGGAACCGCCGTGCCCGGGCAACCGAGGGGACACTTGCGTTGAGAGGAATCCGCTTATGAAACCCGCTGGATTGGCGACCCTCTCTGTCGCCGCGGTGCTGCTGACCGCCGCAGGCAACGCCGCATTCGCGCAGGGCGACGTCGCGCAGTCAGCATTGCCGCTCGCCGCTTCCGATGTCTCGCTGGTCGCGCTGTTCATACAGGCCCACTGGGTCGTGAAAACGGTGATGCTGGGGCTGCTCGCTTGCTCGGTCTGGGTGTGGGCGATCGCGATCGACAAGATATTCCTTTACTCCCGCACCAAGCGCGCGATGGACCGGTTCGAGCAGGCGTTCTGGTCCGGCGAATCGATCGAGGAGCTGTACCGCGCGCTGTCGGGCAAGCCGACGCAGTCGATGGCGGCGTGCTTTGTGGCGGCGATGCGGGAATGGAAGCGCTCGTTCGAGAGCCAGGCGCGCTCCTTTGCCGGGCTGCAGATGCGGATCGAGAAGGTGATGAATGTCTCCATCGCCCGCGAAATCGAGCGGCTGGAACGGCGGCTTCTGGTGCTAGCCACCGTGGGTTCGGCCGGCCCCTTCGTCGGGCTGTTCGGCACGGTCTGGGGCATCATGTCGAGCTTCCAGTCGATCGCGGCCTCGAAAAACACCTCGCTGGCGGTGGTGGCCCCGGGCATCGCGGAAGCGCTTTTTGCCACCGCAATCGGCCTGATCGCCGCAATTCCGGCGACAATTTTCTACAATAAGTTCACCTCGGAGGTGAACCGGCAGGCCCAGCGCCTGGAGGGGTTCGCCGACGAGTTCTCCGCGATCCTGTCGCGGCAGATCGACGAGCGGACCTGAAAAGTCAGAGTATGAGGCAATTGTGGGCCTGAAATCATGGGGATGAGCGGGGCAGGGGTTTCCGGCGGCGGCGGACGCCGCGGCCGGCGCAAGGCGGTGATGGCGGAGATCAACGTCACGCCGATGGTCGACGTGATGCTGGTGCTGCTGATCATCTTCATGGTGTCGGCGCCGCTGCTGACGGTCGGCGTGCCGCTCGATCTGCCGCAGACCCAGGCCAAGAGCCTCGATCAGGACAAGAACCCGCTGACGCTGTCGGTCAACCTGAAGGGCCAGGTGTTCCTCAACGATACCGAGATCGCGCTGGACCAACTTGTGCCGAAATTAAAGGCGATTACGGAGGCGCGCGGCGGGCTGGATGAGCGTATCTTCGTCCGCGGCGACAAGAAGGTGGACTACGGGACGGTGATGCGGGTGATGGGACGGCTGTCGCAGGCGGGGTTTCGGCGCGTGGCGCTGGTGACGGAAGTGGAGCAGGGGTAGGGCCTCTTTAAGTGAAGCTGAAGTTCGACAAGAATCTGGCGGCGTCCGTTACCCTGCACGTGCTCGTGCTCGGCTACGGGCTGGTGTCGTTCTCGTCGCGCTCGATGGAAGCGCCGCCGCCGGAGTCGATGCCGGTCGATATCATCTCCGCCGACCAGCTCTCCAAGCTCACCGCCGGCAGCAAGAGCGGCGAAAAGGACAAGCCGAAACCGCTGGTCGACAAGATAGCCGAGGCAAAACCGGTCGACGATCTGGTCGGCAAGATCACCCCAAAACCGCCGGTCGAGACCGAAGCCGCGCTGCCAAAGCCGCCGGTGGAAAAGCCGGTCGAGAAAAAGCCCGATCCGCCCAAGCCCGTGGCCGAGAGCAAGCCGAAGGACGAGCCGAAGCCGATCGAGAAGAAGCCCGATCCGCCCAAGGTCGATCCGATCGCCGAAGCGCTGAAAACCGACGATAGCAAGAAGCCGGTGCCCAAGGCCGAGGCCAAGGCTGCGCCGCCGCAGCCGCCGCAGAAGCCGAAAGAGCGGGTGTTCGATGCAACGAAGATGGCGGCCCTGATCGACAAGCGCGATCCGACCCGGCAGGCCGCCACCGGCGCGGAGCTGAACTCGCAGGCCTCGCTTGGGGCAGCGAGGGGCACCGCGGCGACCTTGTCGCAGTCCGAGCTTGACGCCATGCGGGCGCGGTTGACGCAGCTCTGGAATGTTCAGGCAGGCACCGAGCGCCCCGAAGAACTGGTGGTCGAAGTGCGGATACGGTTGACCAAGGAACGGCGGCTGGCGGCGGCTCCGGAGATCGTCTCGCGCGGGACCTCGCCGCGCTATCAGGCCGCGGCCGATGCCGCGGTCCGGGCCGTCCTGCAGGGGCAACCCTACAACATGTTGCGCGATGAAACCTACGCGCAGTGGCAGGACATTATTGTCACCTTCGATCCGCGCGAGATGTTTCGTGGCTGATGTTTTCTGAAATGAGTTTGCAATGTCCGTGACGTCGTTCCGTCTTCCACCCTTGCCGTTGAGCCGCCGCAACGCCCTGATCGGTGGCGCGGCCGCCGGTCTGCTGCTGCCGTCGCTGGCGCGCGCGCAGACGCGGCTGCAGATCACCGAAGGCAATGTCGCGCCGCTGCCGATTGCGATTCCGAATTTCGTAGGCGGCACGCCGGCGGATAACGAAGTCGGCGTCGGCGTTGCCCAGGCCATCACCAACAACCTCAAGCGCAGCGGGTTGTTCGCGCCGATCGATCAGGCCGCCTTCATCGAAAAAATTTCCAACATCGACGCGGCGCCGCAATTCCAGAGCTGGAAAACCATCAACGCGCAGGCGCTGGTTACCGGCCGCATGACCCGGCAGGGCGACGGACGGCTGAAGGCGGAATTCCGCCTCTGGGACGTCGCCGCGGCCCAGCAGCTCACCGGCCAGCAGTATTTCACTTCGCCGGAATACTGGCGGCGCATCGCGCATATCATTTCCGACCAGATCTATGAGCGGCTGACCGGAGAGAAAGGCTATTTCGACAGCCGTGTGGTGTTCGTCGACGAAACCGGGCCGAAGGAGCGGCGTGTCAAGCGGCTGGCGCTGATGGACCAGGACGGCGCCAATGTGCGCTATCTGACGCGCGGCGCCGATCTGGTGCTGACGCCGCGGTTCTCGCCGTCGACCCAGGAAATCACCTATATGGAGTTCGGCCAGGGCGACCCGCGCGTGTATCTGTTCAATGTCGAGACCGGGCAGCGCGAGATCGTCGGCAATTTCCCCGGCATGTCGTTCTCGCCGCGGTTTTCCCCGGACGGCCAGCGCGTGATCATGAGCCTGCAGCAGGGCGGCAACTCGAACCTGTTCGTGATGGATCTGCGCTCGAAATCGACCACGCGCCTTACCGATACGCCGGCCATCGACACCTCGCCGTCCTACGCGCCCGACGGCACGCGCATCTGCTTCGAATCCGACCGCGGCGGAAAGCCGCAGATCTATGTCATGCCGGCGACCGGCGGAGCCGCGCAGCGCATCTCGTTCGGCGAGGGCAGTTATTCGACCCCGGTGTGGTCGCCGCGCGGCGACTACATCGCCTTCACCAAGCAGGGCGGCGGACAATTTTCGATCGGCATCATGAAGACCGATGGGTCGGGCGAGCGGATTCTCACGTCGGGATACCACAATGAAGGTCCGACCTTCGCCCCGAACGGCCGCGTGTTGATGTTCTTCCGCGATCCCCAGGGCACCGGCGGTCCTTCGTTGTTCACCGTGGATATTTCCGGACGCAATGAGCAACGCGTTCCAACGCCCGGCTTCGCATCCGATCCGGCATGGTCGCCGCTGCTGTCGTGACATGGTTATCGTGCATCGGCCCGGCCTGATCGCCGGCGTACCGGCAAAGCTTGCCTAGGCTGCTGATTTTCCGGACAGATTTGTTGCCGCCGTTCGGTGAAGGCAACGACTCGGTAACGATATTCCCTCAGAAAGACTTCATCTGCGGCAGGTAACACTGCGCGTCGAAATAGGACGTGCGCGCGCCCGATGCAACTGGCTGGTCAGAACACAGATCCCGATCAGAAGATATCGCCGTCGATTTACGCGGCGTTGGTCGATTCGCTGTTCCAGAATCCCGGGCCGATGCTTGCAGGCGCGGTGTTCGCCGCCATCGCCGCGGTGATGACGGCGCTAAAGTCGGGCGACAACTGGCTGTGGCCATGCGCCGGGCTGCTGATCGTGACCGGCGCTTTCCGTGCCTGGGACATGCACCGCTACAAGGCGCGCAAGGCAGCGCTCACCGCCGACGACGCCACCAGTTGGGAGATTCGCTATCAGATCGGGGCGATGCTCTATGCGATCGCGCTGGGAATATGGTGCGTCGTCGCGTTGCTGAGCAGCGACGATGCCGTCGCTCACATGATCTGCCTGACCGTCACCACCGGTTACATGGCGGCGGGGGCGGGGCGAACCTATGGACGGCCCTGGATCTTCCATCTGCAGATTCTGTTCGCTTGCGGGCCGATGGCGCTGGCGCTGGCACTGCATGGCAGTCCTTATTATATCGGCATGGCGGTGCTGAGCGCGCTGTTTTTCGTGGCGCTGAAGCAGATCACCACCGGCCTGCAGAAGATTTTCGTTCGCGCCCTCGTCGCGCGCGAGCGCGAGGCGGCGCTGGCGATCCAGTTCGATACCGCCTTGAACAACATGCCGCACGGCCTGTGCATGTTCGGCGCCGACGGCCGTCTCGCGGTGATGAACCATCGCTTCAGCGAGATGATGCGGCTGTCCGAGGACCTGGTGCATCGCGGCGCCAGCGCCCCCGACATCGTCGCGGCCTGCATCGGCGCCGGCACGGTTTCGGCGGCGAGCGGCAAGCTGATCGTCTCGGAAGTCGATAGTCTGCAGGCGGGCTATATCACCACGGCCGACCCGGACAGCGCCAGCGGCCGGGCGCTGTCATGGACGTTTCAGCCGATGGCCGGCGGCGGCACCGTCGTACTGGTCGAGGACATCACCGAACGGCGCAACGCCGAAGCCAGAATCAGCCATCTGGCGCGCTATGACGAACTGACGGCGCTGCCCAACCGGGTCAACTTCCGCGACGAAATGGAGCGGCTGCTGGCGATCTCGCACAGCGCCGCGCGATTGTCCGCGCTGCTGTTCATCGATCTCGATCAGTTCAAGCAGGTCAATGACACGCTGGGCCACCCCTGCGGCGATGAGCTGCTGTGCGCCGTGGCCGATCGCCTGCGCGAGATGCTGCGGCCCGAGGACTTCGTGGCGCGCTTCGGCGGCGACGAGTTCGTGGTGTTCCAGCAGAACATCAAATCCGAGGAAGACGCCGCGCATCTGGCCCGCCGCATCGTCGATCGCTTGAGCGAACGCTATGAAATCGACAATCATCTGGTGGAAATCGGCGCCAGCGTCGGCATCGCGATGACGCAGCCGCCCGGCATCAGCGCCGATACGCTGATGAAGAACGCGGACATGGCGCTGTACCGCGCCAAGGCCGACGGCCGCGGCACCTACTGCTTCTTCCGCGACGAGATGGCGCTGACTGTGGAAGCCCGCCGCATCCTCGAGCTCGACCTGCGCAAGGCGCTGGCCAACGAAGAATTCGAGCTGTTCTATCAGCCGCTGGTCAATCTGAAATCCGGGCGGATTTCGACATGCGAAGCGCTGCTGCGCTGGAACCACCCGGAACGCGGCACGGTTTCGCCGGTCGATATCATTCCGGTCGCCGAAGACATGGGCCTGATCGTCGACCTCGGCCGCTGGATCCTGCGCAAGGCCTGCATGGAGGCCATGAAGTGGCCGGAGGGCGTCAGCGTCGCGGTGAATTTTTCACCGCAGCAGTTCCATCAGCGCGACGTGCTGAGCGAGGTGCGCTATGCGCTCGAAGTGTCCGGACTTGCCGCCAACCGTCTCGAAATCGAGATCACCGAATCGTCGCTGCTGCGCAACACGCAATGGATCCACGACGCGCTGTCGCAACTGCACGCCGCCGGCGTCCGCATCTCGCTGGACGATTTCGGCACCGGCTATTCGAGCCTCAGCTATCTGCATAATTTCCCGCTGCAGAAGGTCAAGATCGACCGCTCGTTCCTCGAGGGCATCGATACCGACCGTCCGCTGACGCTGCTGCGCGGCGTCGCGCGGCTGAGCGCCGACCTTGGAATGTCGGTGGTGGTCGAAGGCATCGAAACCAACGAGCAGCTGGAACTGATCAGCGCCGACGGCACCGTGACCGAGGCGCAGGGCTACCTGTTCAGCCGTCCGGTTCCAGCGGCGCGGGTGCGTCAGTTGTTGAACGCATCGCATGGCCGCCGGCTGCCGGGCGAACTCGCGGTTCCATCGCGGTCGATCGCCTGACTTCATCAAATCTTTCCACAGAAAATGCATCCTCCCGGCAATGAGGGCAGGGCCCGCCGATTAACCCTAACGGCCTGATCCCTTTGCATTGACATTAAGAACGGGTTAACATTTTAATATACGCGCTATAGTTGTTGCGTGCGGGGGACGTGTTTAAATGCGATCTGCGGCCGAGATAACCTCGATAACTCCCGGGCGCAGCGCCGATCTCCTCGATAATGTCGATTATCGGCTTGCGGAGACGCCCGAGCAAAAAGAAGAAATGTATCGCCTGCGCTACCGGGCGTACCTGCGCGAAGGGACGATCCTGCCGTCGGACGACGAGCGCGTCACCGACCGCTTCGACGACTCGCCCTGGTCCTTTATTTTCGGCGTCTACATTCATGGCGAGCTGTGCAGCTCGATTCGCGTCAGCGTGGCGACGCCCGAATACCCGACGTCGCCGTCGGTCGAGGTTTTTCCCGACATTCTCAAGCCGGAACTGGCGCGGGGCCGAACCCTGGTCGATCCGACCCGCTTCGTTGCCGATCCCGAAAGAGCCAAGCGATATCCGGAACTTCCCTATGCAACGGTCCGGCTCGGCTATGTCGCGGGCGTCCATTTCAATGCCGATATCGGGCTTGCCACTGTGCGCGCCGAGCATCGGGCATTCTATCGCCGCGTGTTCCTGCAGGAACCGCTGTGCGAGCCGCGATTGTTCCCCGGCCTGCTGAAACCGGTCGGACTGATGGCGGCGCACTATCCGACGCTGCGCGAAAAGGTATTTGCCCGCTATCCCTATTTGCACTCCAGCGCCTTCGAGCGGCGGATGCTGTTCGAGCGCGGCGGCGAGCGTGGCTCGGCCCCTCGGAATGAGCGCGAGTTGCCTTGCGATCGCGCTTCGATCTGCGCCGGCGCTTGATGCCGGATCCCCGCACCTGCTTGGATCGGTTCCGGGCGTAGCCTGCCTGCCGGAGAACGCCGTTCCCGCGGCTTGCCCCGGCGCGCCTTCACCTTGGCGCCACATTTACAAATCATTAACTATCGCGATTGCTTTTCGCCGATTGGTGGCATTTGATGCGGTTGCGCAACACCTCATCAAGGTTGACGGAACGTTCGCTTAACCATCGCCCTGTAGACCGGATAACAGTCGGAAAAACGTGAGCGTGGAGGCTCCGGAATGAAACATCAGATGCGTATCCTCCAGGGATTGAAACTGGCTGCGGTGCTCGCAGTGGCGCTGTCGATGGGCGCCTGCGCCAACAAGAACCCGCTCGGAGCCGATGGCGCGATGGCCAGTGCGGCGACGCCGGGCAGCCAGCAGGATTTCGTGGTCAATGTCGGCGACCGCGTATTCTTCGAGAGCGACCAGACCGAATTGTCGCCGCAGGCGATCGCGACCCTGGAAAAGCAGGCGCGCTGGCTGCAGAGCTACAACCGCTATTCCTTCACCATCGAAGGCCACGCCGATGAGCGCGGCACCCGCGAATACAACATCGCGCTGGGCGCGCGCCGTGCGCAGTCGGTCCGCACCTTCCTCGCTTCGCGCGGCATCGATGCCAACCGGATGCGGACGATTTCCTACGGCAAGGAACGCCCGGTCGCGGTGTGTAACGACATCTCGTGCTGGTCGCAGAACCGCCGCGCGGTCACGGTGCTGAACGCCAGCTCCTAAAGCGGCCATTCTTCGAAAGCTATCGCCGGCGCCCTTTGGGGCGCCGGTTTTGTTTTGGCGTCCCCCGTTAGCGACGTTCGATAAAATCCCGGATCACCGCCATGGCGCGTTCGGGCGCATCCGGGACCACGGCGTGCCGGCAATCCGCAAACCGCTCGAACTGAACCAGATGCGCCGGCAGGGCGCTGCGAGTTCGGCCTGGCTCTCGATCGGATGAATCGGATCGTCCTCGCCGCCCATCACCAGCGTCGGACACCGGATGCGATGAAGATCCGGGAACATGTCGAAAGTCTGGCTCTCGCCGCCCGGTCTTGTGAACCATTGCAGCACTTCCGGCCGGTTGACCGCGCGGCGCGCCACGTCCGGATGACGGGGAGTGCGAAAATAGTGCGGAAGCGCCAGTCGCCGCCAGGCCTCGAGCGAAGCTTCGTCATGGCCCCGGACCTCGAAAAACCGGCGGCGCGCCAGCGCGCCGGCTTCCGGCCCTCCGAAGCGTTCGAACAGCGCCACGCGCTGCTCGCGGTGCGAACCTCCCGCGGCCTCGGTGCTGATCAGGATCAGTTTTGCAGGATGCGCCGGATGGCGCGTCGCGTAGGCCAGCGCGACCATGCCGCCGAACGACGCGCCCAGCACGATCGGATTGACGATGCCTAACGCATCGCAGAACGCGCGTACGTCGTCGCCCCATTGCGCCAGCGTCCATGCCTCTTTGGGACCGTCCTCGCTGCGGCCATTGCCGCGATGGTCGAGGTAGACGATCTGAGCGACCTCCGCCAAGGCCTGTGTAGTCGGGTTTGTAGATCGAATGGTCGGCGCCGGGGCCGCCGTGCAGCATCAGCAAGGTGGGCTTTTCCCGCATGGCGGGACCGTCGGGGACCAGGCTGCGCGCCCTCGACATCGAAGAACAGCCGCACACCGTTTACGAGCACATGCATGAGCCGATCTCCCGCGCTCGAGCCGGCGAATTGCCCTGCCGGTAATGCCGCTTGATGCTTTGCTAAGGATACTCGACCCTGGCTGGCATCAGTCACATTTTTGGCGTACTCCCTCCCTCAATGTATTGCGTTCGATGTGACGCCAATTTCATTCGTCAGGCCAACATGTCTTCCAGATTTTCTTTTGCTGCGCGCGCGGCCCTCATGGCCGCGATGCTGGCGGCCGCCTCGCCGGCACTCGCGCAACAAGCTTACGACGTCGATCCGGAAATCCGGATCCAGCAGCTTGAGAACCAGTTGCGGCAGCTCACCGGCCAGAATGAGGAACTGCAATATCGCAACCGGCAGCTCGAGGATCGCCTGAGGCAGCTGGGTGCTGCGCCCGCCGGCCAGCCGGCCGTTGCCCAACCCAACGTCGCGGCCATTCCGGCGCAACCCGGCCCGGTTCCCCGGCAACCACCGGTTCAGCAGCCGCCTTACGATCAGCAGATCGCGGCGCCGGCGCCGATCATCCAGGAACCGCCGGCGCCGCAACCGCAAACTCGCCGCCGCGGCGATGCCTTCGATCCCAGCCAGAATCCGAATGCGCCGGGCGCGCCGCGCGCGCTCGGCGGCGGACAACTGCCGATCCCAAGCGAAGCGGTCGGCGCGCCCGGAGGACGCGGGGCAGGCGAGCCGCTCGATCTCGGCAACACGGCCGGCGTTCCGCGCGATCCCGGCGCCGCAATCGCCCCGCGCGGTCCCGGTGCTACTGCGGCACTGACCACGTTGCCGCCGTCGGCGACGCCCAAGGATGAATTCGATCTCGGCATCGGCTACATGCAGCGCAAGGACTACGCGCTGGCCGAAGAAACCATGCGCAATTTCGCGCAGAAATATCCGGCCGATCCGCTGCTGGCGGATTCGCAATATTGGCTGGGTGAAAGTTTTTTCCAGCGCCAGAAATATCGCGACGCCGCGGAATCCTTTCTCGGCGTGACCACCAAATTCGGGTCTTCCGCGAAAGCGCCGGACGCACTTTTGCGGCTCGGGCAATCGCTGGCGGCCCTGAACGAGAAGGAAGCCGCCTGTGCCGCGCTCGGCGAGGTGACGCGGAAATATCCCCGCGCCTCGGGCGGCGTCAAAGCGGCCGTGGATCGTGAGCAGAAGCGCGTCAAGTGCTAGGTAATTGAGCGTCATTGCGAGGAGCGAAGCGACGAAGCAATCCAGTCTTGCTTGCCGCTTCTGGATTGCTTCGCTTCGCTCGCAATGACAACAATTGCTTCATGCGTGAAGAATCGCCGATCTCGGTCTCGGAAGCAAAGCATCTGTTCGCAGACTGGAAAGCCGCGCCCGCGATTGTTCTCGCCGTCTCCGGCGGGCCCGATTCGATCGCGATGATGTGGCTGGCGGCGCGCTGGCGCCGCGCCCTCAAGCGCGGGCCGCAGCTCATCGCCGTCACCGTCGACCATGGCTTGCGCAGCGAGGCCGCGCGCGAGGCGCGTGACGTGAAGCATCTGGCCAAAACCCTCGACCTGCCGCATCGCACCTTGCGCTGGAGCGGCGCAAAACCCAAAACAGGACTGCCGGCGGCGGCCCGGGATGCGCGCTATCGGCTGCTGGCCAAGGCTGCGCGGGCGGCCGGCGCGACGCATGTGCTGACCGCGCATACACGAGACGATCAGGCCGAAACCCTGCTGATGCGGATGTCGCGCGGCAGCGGGATTGCTGGACTTGCCGCGATGGCGCGACAGTCGCAGCGCGACGGCGTGGTGCTGGCGCGGCCGTTGCTGCAGGTTCCGAAGGCGCGGCTGGTGGCGACGCTGAAAAAGGCGAAGATCGGCTTCGCCGACGATCCGACCAACCGCGACACCGGTTTTACCCGTCCGCGTCTGCGCGCGATCATGCCGGCGCTGGCCGCCGAGGGTTTTGATGCGCGCAATCTGTCACGGCTGGCATCCCGCCTGGCGCGCGCCAATGCGGCGCTGGAGCTTCTGGTCGACGGCGCCGAGCGCTATCTCGCGCTCGGCCAGCTTGACCCTGATCATGCCGGGTTTGACGCCACTGCGTTTGCCGCCCTTGCGGAGGAAATCCGCCTTCGCCTACTGCTGCGCAGGATCGACCGGGTCGGCCACGAAGGCCCGGCTGAACTCGGCAAGGTCGAGGCGCTGCTGGCGGCGCTCGATCGCGCGGCCTGCAAAAGGCCGAATCAGGCTGAAACAGACCCTCGCCGGCGCGCTGGTAAGCCTTGTCGACGGCCGCATTCGCATCGAACCGGCGCCGCCGCGCCGCCGACGGACGGATTGAGGTTGGCCGCAGGCCTTAACCACCCTCGGGAAAACAGCCGTTTCACCGCCATTATTTGAACCGGAATGCGGCTAAGATGCGTTAAATAGTCCTGCGCCGTTCCCTTGGCATCGACGGGGGCGGCACCTAGATTACAGACCAGCCGACCGCGATGGATTCCTTCACGGATTCCGCCCCGCCGACCCAAGGACATAAGGCCGCGATCCGCGCGGCCACGAAGGAAGTTCGATGAACGCCAATCTGCGCAATTTCGCCCTCTGGGTCATTATCGTCTTGCTGCTGTTGGCATTGTTCACGCTGTTCCAGAATCCGGGTCAGCGCGCGTCCTCGCAGGATATCTCGTTCTCGCAGCTTCTGACCGAAGTCGATGCCAATCACGTCCGCGACGTGGTGATCCAGGGTCCGGAAATTCACGGCACCTTCACCAACGGCTCGAGCTTCCAGACCTATGCGCCGAATGACCCGACGCTGGTGTCGCGGCTCTATAACGGCAAGGTCTCGATCACCGCAAAGCCGCCCGGCGATAACGTGCCGTGGTTCGTGTCGCTGCTGGTGTCCTGGCTGCCGTTCATCGCGCTGATCGGCGTGTGGGTGTTTCTGTCGCGCCAGATGCAGGGCGGCGCCGGCAAGGCGATGGGCTTCGGCAAATCGCGCGCAAAAATGCTGACCGAGGCGCATGGCCGCGTCACCTTCGAGGACGTCGCCGGCGTCGACGAGGCAAAACAGGATTTGCAGGAGATCGTCGAGTTCCTGCGCGATCCCGGAAAATACCAGCGGCTCGGCGGGCGGATTCCGCGCGGCGTGCTCCTGGTCGGACCTCCCGGCACCGGCAAGACCCTGATCGCGCGCGCGGTCGCGGGCGAAGCCAACGTGCCGTTCTTCACCATTTCGGGCTCCGACTTCGTCGAGATGTTCGTCGGCGTCGGCGCGTCTCGCGTGCGCGACATGTTCGAGCAGGCCAAGAAGAACGCGCCCTGCATCATCTTCATCGACGAAATCGACGCCGTCGGCCGCCATCGCGGCGCGGGCCTCGGCGGCGGCAATGACGAGCGCGAGCAGACGCTGAACCAGTTGCTGGTCGAGATGGACGGCTTTGAGGCCAATGAAGGCGTGATCCTGATCGCGGCCACCAACCGTCCCGACGTGCTCGACCCTGCGCTGCTGCGTCCCGGCCGGTTCGACCGCCAGGTGGTGGTGCCGAACCCGGACGTCGTCGGCCGCGAGCAGATACTGAAAGTTCACGTCCGCAAGGTGCCGCTGGCGCCGGACATCAACCTGAAGACCATCGCGCGCGGCACCCCCGGCTTCTCCGGCGCCGACCTGATGAACCTCGTCAACGAAGCCGCGCTGACGGCTGCGCGGCGCAACAAGCGCATGGTGACGCAGGCCGAGTTCGAGGAAGCAAAAGACAAGGTGATGATGGGCGCCGAGCGCAAGTCGCTGGTCATGACCGAGGAAGAGAAGATGCTGACGGCCTATCACGAGGGCGGCCACGCCATCGTCGGCCTCAACGTCATCGCCACCGACCCGATCCACAAGGCGACCATCATTCCTCGCGGCCGCGCGCTCGGCATGGTGATGCAGCTGCCCGAGCGCGACAAGCTGTCGATGTCGCTGGAGCAGATGACCTCGCGGTTGGCGATCATGATGGGCGGCCGCGTCGCCGAAGAGCTGGTGTTCGGCAAGGAGAAGGTCACCTCCGGCGCCTCCTCCGATATCGAGCAGGCGACGCGCCTCGCGCGCATGATGGTGACGCGCTGGGGCCTCTCCGAAGCGCTGGGCACGGTGTCCTACGGCGAGAACCAGGACGAGGTGTTTTTGGGCATGTCGGTGTCGCGCACCCAGAACGCATCGGAAGCCACGGTGCAGAAGATCGACATCGAGATCCGGCGCTTTGTCGAGGAAGGCTACAACGAAGCCACGCGCATCCTGACCGAGAAGCGCGCCGACCTCGAAGCCTTGGCCAAGGGCCTGTTGGAATTCGAGACGCTGAGCGGTGATGAAATCATCGACCTGCTCAACGGCAAGAAGCCGAACCGCGAATCGGTGCTGGAGCCGACCGGCCCGCGCACCTCCGCGGTGCCCCCGGCCGGCAAGACGCGCCCGCGTCCCGATCCCGACGCGGGACTGGAGCCGCAGCCGCAGGCGTAAGCGGCATGGCTGCCGCCGGTTGAGACCGAAACGGGCGCATCATGCCCCCGTTTTTTTGGACGGCCCACTGACAGGGACAGGCGGCGTGGCTGCCGCTTTCGGTCTTTGAGAGACGACCCGCCTTCCTTGAGCTGCGAGAACTCAAACAAACAAGTAATCACTCGCGTGAATGCTGGCGCCGTTCGAGAAAGTGATAATATCGTGCACAAGTCCGTCCGCGGAATTGATGCTCCAGTGCGTCGCATCGACGGCGGTCAAACTCGCGCCTTCGGCGGAAGTGCCGTAGCCCGAGAACTGCAGCTGATCGCCGGCCGCAGCGCCGTTGCCGGCAAAATCCGCAATAGTGTCTCCACCGGCTTCGCCACGGTGAAAAACGAAGGTGTCGTTACCGGCGTCGCCCGCGAGGAAATCGATACCGGCACCGCCATCCAGCACGTTGTCGCCGGCATTGCCGTAGATGGAGTCGTCCTTCGACGATCCGATGGCGTTCTCGATGCTCGAGAGCGTATCGTTGGCCACGCCGTCCCAGGTGATCTGGCCGCCGAGGTCGATGATCACGCCCAGGCTGGAGCTCGCATAGCTAACGGTGTCGCTGCCGGCGTCGCCGTCAATCAAATCGGTTCCGCCATTGCCGCCGTCGAGCACGTTGTTGCCGGCATTGCCGTAGAGGGAGTCGTTGTTCGACGATCCGATCGCATTCTCGATGCTTGAGAGCGTATCGTTGACGACGCCGTCCCAGGTGATCTGGCCGCCGAGGTCGATGACCACGCCCAGGTTCGAGCTCGCATAGCTCACGGTGTCGATGCCGGCGTCGCCGTCAATCAAATCGGTGCCGCCATTGCCGCCGTCGAGCACGTTGTTGCCGGCATTGCCGTAGAGGGAGTCGTTGTTCGACGATCCGATCGCGTTCTCGATGCTCGACAGCGTATCATTGGCCACGCCGTCCCATGTGACCTGGCCGCCGAGGTCGATGATGACGGCCCTGCTTGAACCGGCATGGCTGACGGTGTCGCTGCCGCCGCCGCCGTCAATCAGATCGGTGCCGCCATTGCCGCCGTCGAGCACGTTGTTGCCGGCATTGCCGTAGATGAAGTCGTTGCTCGACGATCCGATCGCGTTCTCGATGCTGGACAGCGTATCGTTGGCCACGCC
>CAVPZO010000081.1:0-86321 GCA_963710045.1 uncultured Alphaproteobacteria bacterium
CTGGCCGAAGCCGGATCGAAGGGCGAACAGAGCTGAATTGCTTGTGACCGGTCGAAATGCGTTTCCGCTCAACGGCTTCTGCCCGATGCCCGGGCCTAGCGGACGGCGGCCGGGGATAAAAAATCGTCGATCGCGGCCAAAAACGCTGCGGCGCCTGCAGTTGCGGGACGTGCGCGCACCCCGGAATGATCTGGGGCGTCGAGCCGCGCAATCGCGGGTGGAGGAGGTGGCGGGGGCGGCGGCGTGAGGCCTCAGCTCGATTTTTCCAGGAGATCCTTCGCCATCAGAACCTCATCGTAGTAGCGGCCGTCTTGCTTTAGAGCATTCTTTTCGATGCCGTACTCGCGAAAGCCAAGACTCGCGTACAGGCGCCGGGCTTGCTCATTGTCCCGTACCACCGTTAGCTGGATGAGTTCGACGCGCTGACGGGCAAGATCGATTATGGCTTCGACCAATCGGCGGCCGATGCCGGTCCTCCTTGCATCAAGTCGAACATACATGCCCCACAAGGTACCCTTATGCGCTTTTTTCTGGCCCTGCTGAATCGCGAATCCGGCGGTCGCGACCAGCCTCGCGCCGCAGAATGCGCCAAGTATTTCTGAACTGCCGAGACGGACCGAGAACCAGCTCAGAGGTTGCGCATCTTCAATCTCAAAGGTGCTGCGGAATGCTTCCGGATTGGCTTTGAGAGCCTCCAGCCGAATATCCCGATACAGGGCGACATCTGCGTCGGCCGGTGTCAGTCGTCGAATTTCGATGTGCGCGGCAGACATGTTCACCTCTTCCCACCCTCCGTCGTCGCAATCCATATCCCCGCGAACACCGCGATCAGTCCGACAACCAGATTGGCCGTGATCGGCTCTCCGACCAGCTGGGTGGCGAGCAGGCCCGCTGCGATCGGGTTGACGGTCATGGTGTTGGCGACCCGGGTCGGTGTCGCGCGCTCCAGCGCCAGCACCCAGAGGATGAAGGCGAGCGCGCCGCCGCCGACGCCGAGGTAGATGCCGGCGATCCATTGCGGGGCGCCGAAGCTGCTCAACACCTCCACGCGGCCGGTCAGTACGCCGACCAGGATGAGACCTGCCGCGCCGGCGCCCATGCCGACGGTGAGGAAGCCGAGCGCGCTGGAGCGCTGGATGAAGGGGCGGGACCAGACGTTGTAGAACGACATGCACAGCACGGCAGCGACCATGATCAACTCGCCGCGCCACGCTCCCAGCGGCGCGGCCGACAGGCCGGATACCAGCGCGGCAGCGACGCCGAGCACGGCGATGCCGACGCCCGCCGTTTTCCGTTTGGTCAGCGGCTCGATGCCGAGCAGGGCGCCGACCACCATGGTCTGCAGCGGCAGCGTCGACAAAGCGAGGCTGGCGCGGGCCGCGGTCGTGAAACTCACGGCGATGTTATAGAGCACGAAAAACAATCCGAAGAAGCAAAGCCCGAGGGCGGCGACGGCGAGCCAGTCGCTGCGCGGAGGCCATCGCACCCGCAGCAGCAGGGCTACCGGCAGCAGGCAGAGAAAACCGATTCCCCAGCGCAGGATCGCAAGCGTGATCGGGTCGGCATTGCCGACCAGATAGCGGGTGACGGCCGCCGCGGTTCCGCCGAGGCAGCTTGAAATCAATGCGAGCGTCACCCCGAGCCATTCGCTCAACTGGTTCTCCTGCGTGGCATGCCGGCCATCTTGTCGAACGATATGTGGCGGCAACAAACACGTCGTCATCCTGAGGAGCCGCGTGTAGCGCGGCGTCTCGAAGGAGGGGCCGCTTGCGCCCGTAGCCATCCTTCGAGACGCGCGCAAGGGCGCGCTCCTCAGGATGACGGTGTGTTTGCTGTTACGTTTAAACAGTCCCAACAAGGTACTCGGATCGAGGCAGCAAGCTCAATCATGTTCCGCCGCAGACAACTCGTTCATTGAATTTAAATTTAATCGGATGCTGGTCGCGGAGAGTTGAGCGGCGAATGCGTCAAGCGCGCTAGCGATGATCAACAACCATTTCTACCTGCAAAGAGCAGCGAGCTGGGAGCGCTCTCTCTGAAGGAGAATGGTAATGGTACGCAAAACAATGATCGCGTTGCTGGCAGCCGTATCGGTTGGCCTGGTTGCGCCAACGATGGCGTTTGCTCGTGGTGGTGGCGGCGGCGGTGGTGGCCACGGCGGCGGCAGCTTTGGCGGCGGCGGTGGTTTCCACGGTGGCGGCTTTGGCGGTGGCGGATTTCATGGAGGCGGCTTTGGCGGCGGTGGATTCCATGGTGGCGGCCTCGCCGGCGGCTTCCATGGCGGCGGTTTTCACGCCGGTGGCTTTCATGGCCGCGGTTTCGGGCGCGGATTGGCGTTCGGTGGGCCAGGATTGGGCTATGGCCTCTACGGGTATAACGATGGCTACTACGGCTACGATCCCTACGCCACTAGCGACTCCTACGATGACAACGGCGATTGCTATGTGGTTCAGCGGCGCGTCCATACCACGCATGGTTGGCGCACGCAGCCCGTTCAGGTGTGCGGCTGACCGCAAGTAGCCGCGGAAACTCGGCCGGTGGGTTACGCGGCTTCGCCGCTAACCCACCCTGCGATCTGCGTGCTCGGAATTTTTTTCGTTCATCAACATTAAATCTGCATGGATTCGCGGGATAGTTATCCCCGCTCCCAAAACCTCGCTTATCCTGATCGCGTCCTGTTCACGAGGGGCGCTTCTAGAGGCGTTACTGAAGTGGGACAGAGCGAAAGCTTGGCCGGGGAGGGGTAACCCGAACCGGTCGGATGCGGCGCCCGCGGCCATGCCTCGCAAGCGTGGACCCGGGGGGCCTTGGGTAACCGCCCGAGCCCAATACGGGGCTCTGCCTTAAGTGGCTGGGGGGTACAGGTGAAGGGCGGGCGAAAGCCTGCCTGGATGGCGAGCTTGCTCGCGCCTGTGCCGGAAGAACGGTCCCAGGGTCGAAGAAGTCGCCGCGGCGGGACGCTGAGAGGCGTTGCCGTGTGCCTCTGTTTCCCGGCAATCCGGGAAACAAGCCGCGGCCGTTACCAAGGTGCGCCTTTCGGCGTCCCGTCTCCCCTCAAAAAGGGGAGATCAACTAAAAGCCCACCTCGCGCGGCGGCGCGAGAACGCAGGCGCTTGGCTGTTTGAATCTACCAATCGAAATTTGAAGCGAGGCGCCTCTTAACCTCGCCCCGCTCTTTCGCGGGGAGAGGTCGGCGCGAAGCGCCGGGTGAGGGGCCAGGCACTGCGCAGCCCGATGCAAAACCTATCGGGTCGAAAGGTCTGCGACTTAAACAAGCACGACCCGAGAATCCGTCGATTGCATTTTCCGCACTGCCTCGCCCCTCACCCGAAGCCTTCGCTGCGCTACGGCTTCGACCTCTCCCCGCGAAAGAGCGGGGCGAGGTTAAGACTGTGCTGCGTCCGGGGCCACGCTGCGGTTTTGCTGGCCTCCTCAATACCGGTACGGCTCGATCTGCAGCAGCGGGAATGCGCTGAAGACATCGGGTGCGTTGGTCGTCGCGGCGGCGTGCAGATAGCCCTTGTCGAGTTCGGCGAAATTCTTGACGCCGAGCAGGCCCATGCAACGCTGCACCTCGTCCTCGAGCAGCTCCAGCATCCGCACGATGCCGGCTTCGCCTCCTGCCGCGAGCGCCCAGCATTGCAGGCGGCCGAGGCCGACCAGATCGGCGCCCGCCGCGATTGCCTTGACGATGTCGGTGCCGCGGCAGAACGAGCCGTCGACCATGAGCTTGGCGCGGCCGCCAACTGCAGCGGCGATCTCGGGCAGCACATGCATGGCGCCGCGGCCGTGGTCGAGCTGGCGCCCGCCGTGATTGGAGACATAGATCCATTCGACGCCGTGATCGACTGCGATCACAGCGTCCTCCGCGGTGGCGATGCCCTTGATCACCAGCGGGATCTTGTACTTGTCCTTGATGCGCTTGACGGTGCGCCAGTCCAGCGCCATCTGGAATTCCCGCCCGCTGACGTCGCGGCGGTTGGCGCGGACGTAGCGCTTGGCGAGATCGCGTTCGCGCCGGCTGTAATGCGCGGTGTCGACCGTGAGACAAAACGCGGCATAACCGCTGGCGATGGCCCGCTCGATGCGATCATCGACGAAGGCATCGTCGCCGCGGACATAGAGTTGATAGATGCGCAGCGCGTCCGGCGCCGCCTCGGCGACTTTCTCCAGCCCAGGCTCGGACACCGAACTCAGCATATGCGCGGCGCCGAACGAACCCACTCCGCGCACGACGGCGCCGCCGGCCCCGGGATCGAACGTTTCCAGCGCGCCGACCGGCGCCAGCATCACCGGCAGGCGCAGCTTGCGGCCCATCACTTGCACCGAGGCGTCGACCTTGCTGACATCGCGCAGCACGCGCGGCCGGAACGCGATCTCGTCGAGCGCCATGCGGTTGCGGCGCAAGGTGGTCTCGGTCTCGGTGCCGCCGACGATATAATCCCAGGCATTCTGGTTGAGGTTGGCCCGCGCCTTGGCGACGAGTTCGTGCAGGTTCTGGAAGTCTTTGGCGGTGGTACCGATTTCAACGGCTTTTGGCGGCGGATTGTTGATCCCGTCGTTCATTTTCTTTTTCCCTGTTACAGTTGATCATACCCCGAACAGCTTGGTGTAGCGCGCCTTGATGGCTTCGCTCTGCGCCAGCACCTCGGCCAGGTCTGCCTTCAGCAATTTGATTTCCGACAGCGGCACGTGGCCTGCCTTCTCCTTGATCAGCGCATGGAACGAGCGGTGGGCAAACGTGTCGACCAGCAATTGCTGCGCCTCGGCGCTGAAGAAGAAGCTCTGGAACAGCCGCGCCGCGTTGGGATTGGGCGCGTTGCGGAAAATCCCTGAGGGAACGATGATCAGCGGCGAGCCCTCGGTGGCGTAGACCGCCTGCACCGGCTTGCCGTCATCCTTGAGCAGCACCAGATTGTAGTCGTTGCCGTCGGCCATCACCGCGCGCTCGCCGAGCAGGATCTTTTTCGGCGGATCGGCTGCCGATTGCACCTGCAGCACCTTTTGCTGGGCGAGTTTTTCCAGGTAAACCCAGCCGAGATCGCGCGTCAGCACGAAGGTCGCGGTCAGGATCGCGCCGCTATAGCCGGGGTGGCCCTTGACGATCTTGCCCAGCCATTTCGGGTCGAGCAGATCGGCGTAGCCCTTCGGCGCGTCCTCGCGCTTCACCAGGTTGGTGTTGTAGCCGATCGCTTCCAGCCAGGCGCAGGAGGTGGCGTACATGCCGTCCGGATCGACCTGGTCCGCCGGGAAATGCCTGGCAACGTCCTCGGGCATATAGGGCGCCAGCCAGTCCTTCTGCTTCCAGTCGAGATAATGCGCGGGGTCGGTCGAGTTGGCGACGTCGACGGCGTTGATGCGGCTTGCCTGCTCCTGCGCGATGCGCTGAAAAATCCGCTCCGCCCCGGAGCGCTCGACGCGCACCGAAATGCCCGGATACTTGGCCTCAAACGTCTTGCCCAACCGCTCCGCGACGTTGAGCTCCAGTGCGCTATAGAAGGAAACCTTGCCTTCCTTGCGCGCGGCTTCGATCAAGGCCGGCGTGACTGCGGTCGGCGGGGGAGCGGCGGCTTTGAGCGGCTCGGCGAACAGCACGCCCGCGGCCAGCGCCGTCGATGTCGTGAGCACCTCGCGCCTCGACCATTTTCGGTCCCGCATGGCATCCTCCCCGTGGCCGCGGCCGTTCCCCGGCCGCCGCGATGAATTTGCTGGAAAAGTATAGCTGATCTCGGCGGCGTTCGGACACCTAGCGCTTCGACTTCTTGCCGGTCTTTTTAGCGGCCTTCCTGTTCATCCCGGCGCTTTTCTTGCCAACGGATGGCTTCGATTTCTTGCCGGGCGAACGCTTGGCCGCTTGCTTCGCCGGCTTCCCGGCTGCTTTCTTCGCAGCCTTGCTTTTCTTTTTCCCGAGTGTGGGCATCTTCGATTTCGGTGCCGGGTAGTCGTATGCCGGCGTGATGCGGCCCGAGAGACTTGGCTTGGCCTTCGCTGCCGCGGCCTTCGGTGTCCGCTTCCTTTTCGGCTCGGGAGCTACCGGAATGAGCGGCATCGGCATCGCCGCCGCGTCGTTGGCCTCCGGGATGTAAAGCTGCTCGTTGGTCGTTCCCGCCACCTGCGCGGGATCGGTTTTGGCGGGCGGTATCCTGGAGATCTTTTCCGCGTTGGCCTCCATGGCATGCTGGGCGGCGTCCGATGCGGTATCGACGATATGGCTCACGGCGCTTTTCACCGAGTTCGGCAGCCTTGCTGATGGCGCCAGCCAGCTTCTCGGTGATTGATTTCTCGTCGCCCATGACCGCCTCCAATTTGAGGAGATGACGCTAGTCCGATTCCGGGGCGGGGCATATGCAAAAGGGGTGCTGGAACTCGCGTCCCGGGCCATCCCGCGTCCGGGGGGATGTCCTGTAGAAGGTTTGATGCAGTGCACGATTGCGGGGAACGGCGCGGCGACTACAATGCAGCAAGGGCCGCGCATCGAATGACGCAGCCGGCACGGGGAGAAGCGCAGATGGCAAAATGGGTCCGTTTCGAGCAGGGTGGCAAGACCGGCTTCGGCACGCTGGAAGGCGAGACAATCGCGGTTCACCAAGGCGATATGTTCGCAGGCGCCAGGCCGAGCGGCGAGAGCGTGAAGACTCTCCGAGGTTGAGGTCCGCACCCCCTGCGATCCATCGAAGATGATCTGCCTGTGGAACAATTTCCATCAGCTCGCGGCCAAGAACGATTTTACGCGGCCGAAGGAGCCGCTCTGGTTCCTCAAAGCCCCCAATGCCTATTGGCCGGCAGGCAAGCCGATCGAGCGTCCGGCCACCTATGCCGGGAAGATCATCTACGAGGGCGAACTCGGCGTCGTCATCGGCAAGAAATGCTTCAACATCACCGAAGCCGAGGCCGGCGACTACATCTTCGGCTACACCTGCGTCAACGACGTAACCGCCGTCGACCTCTTGCGCAAGGACAAGTCGTTTGAACAATGGGCGCGCGCCAAGAGTTTTGACACGTTTGGCGTATTCGGCCCGGTGATCGAGACCGGCGCCGATCCGATGAAGCTGTCGGTCAAGACCGTGCTGAACGGCAAGGAGCGCCAGAACTATCCGGTCGCCGACATGTTCTTCCCGCCGCACAAGCTGGTCGCCGCCATCTCCAGGGACGTGACCCTGATGCCCGGCGACATCATCGCCTGCGGCACTTCGCTCGGCGCCGGCACCATGGGCGATGCCCACAACGTGGTCGATATCGTGATCGACGGCGTCGGCAGCCTCTCCAACGCGTTCGATCAGGTGCTGCCGAGCCCGTATCTGTCAGGCAGCCCGCCGAAGCAGAAGAAGATCTGCATCGTCGGCGCCGGCGCGATCGGCGGCCTGCTGGCGGCCAAGTTTGCGCTTGCGGGCGAAGACGTCACTGTGATCGACCAGGGCGCGCACCTCGCCGCGATCCAGAAGAATGGCCTCAAGCTGGAATGGCACGACGGCAAGGTCCAGACCGCCAAAATGAAAGCCGTCAACAAACCGGCCGACGCCGGCAAGCAGGATATCGTGGTGCTGGCGGTGAAGGCGCATTTCCTCGACCAGGTGGTGCGCGATATCGATTCGCTGCTCGGTCCCGACACCATCGTGCTGACCGTCCAGAACGGCCTGCCGTGGTGGTACTTCCAGCGGCTCGGCGGGCAGTATGACAACCACAAGCTGGAGAGCCTCGATCCTTCCGGCGTGCTGACCAAATATATCGATCCGAAGCGCATCATCGGCTGCGTGGTCTATCCGGCGGCGGCCGCAACGGCGCCCGGCGTAATCCATCACGTCGAGGGTGACCGCTTCCCGATCGGCGAACTCGACGGCAAGGAAACCGAGCGCGTCAGGGAATTGCACGACGTCTTCATCAAGGCCGGGCTGAAATCGCTGGTGCTGCCGGATATCCGCTCGGAGATCTGGCTGAAGGCGTGGGGCAACCTGTCGTTCAACCCGATCTCGGCGCTGACCCATGCCACGCTGGTGGACATCTGCCAGTTCGCCGAAACCCGCGCGCTGGCGGCCAGCATGATGAAGGAAGCGCAGGACATCGCGCAAAAGCTCGGCGTCACCTTCCGCGTCTCGATCGACAAGCGCATCGCCGGTGCCGAGGCCGTCGGCGCGCACAAGACCTCGATGCTGCAGGACGTCGAAGCCGGCCGCTCGCTCGAAACCGAGGCGCTGATCGGCTCGATCCTGGAAATGGCCAGGCTGACCAATACGCCGGCGCCCGCGATCGAATCGGTCTACGCGCTGGTGAAGCTGCTCAACAAGGTGATGCTGCTGGAAGGCGGCGGCGTGAAGGTGGAGAAGAGCAAGGCGGCGTAGCCGGTCCACTGTTTTATCGTCATGGCCGGGCTTGTCCCGGCCATCCACGTCTTTCTCGCTGCGATGCTGTCAAGACGTGGATGCCGGGACAAGCCCGGCCATGACGGACTTTTTATCCCGGCGCAACCAGCGACGCCATCGGCACGTCCAGCACATAGACGAACCCGCTCGCGTCATAGGCAAGCTGAACCTCTCCCTTCAACTGCTGGCCAAGGGAGCCGATCAGCCGGGTACCGAAACTTCGCCGGGTGGGAGCATGGACCGCTGGGCCATTCTTCTCCGACCAGGTCAGCTGCAGCCGCTGCTTGTCCGCATCGATCTTCCATTCGATTTCGATGCGGCCCGCCGGCACCGATAGCGCACCGAATTTCGTGGTGTTGGTGCAGAGTTCGTTGAGCGTCATGGCAAGCGCGATCACGGCGCCGGACGTGATCCGGATATCCGGCCCTTCGATCAGAAACCGGCCGGCGCCTTCGCTGTCATAAGGCGCTGTCGCGCCGCGGATGGTGGTCGCCAGACTGGCGTTGGCCCATCTTGCCTGCAACAGCAGGTCATGTGCACGGCCGAGCGCGACCAGCCGGCCTTCGATCGCATGTTGACCGTGTTCGAGGCTTGTCGCGGTCCGCAAACTCTGCGACGCAATGGCGCTCACGGTCGCCAGCGTGTTTTTGATGCGGTGGTGCAGCTCTTCGAGAATAAGCTTCTGCAATTTGTCGGCGGCTTCGCGCTCCTTGGCGTCGATGCCGGCCTGCGCCAGCAGCACCTTGGCGTCGATTCCGGCCTGCTCCAGCAGCAGGCGAAGGCTGTCGTTTTGCGCGGTCAGAAATTCCTGCGAGGAGGAACCGCCCGGTTCGGATCGGGCTGCTTTGCCGTTCGAAGCCTTGGTAATCAATGCGGCGACATCGCCCGGGATGATTTCGAGAGAACCTTTACCCATCATTTCCTGCATTTGTGCAACCATGTGCTTGACGTCGAGCGGCTTGCCGAAGAAGCGGCTGTCGACGGGTTTGTCGGCGTCTGTCAATTTCAACTGGCCGGACACGATCATGATCTTGATCAGCGGCCAGCGCTCATGGACGGCATGCGCCAGCTTGAGGCCATCGATGCTGCCCGGCATCTGGATGTCGGTAAACAACAGTTCGATGTCCGAGCGTGATTCCAGAATAGCCAGCGCGTCGTCGGCGTTGACGGCTTCGATGGGAGTGAAGCCCGCATCCTCGACGATGTCGACTGCGCGCATGCGCAGCATCATCTCGTCTTCGACAATGAGAACGGTGGGAAGAGCGGCGGTGACGCCTGGAGCCATGATTGCCGGGCACTTTCATTGGGAGCCAGTGAATAAGCCCGGGCCAGTTGCTCGCTTATGGCTTCGAACGTTTCGGCAAGACCTGAATGAGGCGTCAGCGGCGCGCGGTCACCAGACGGGCTTCGCGGAACGTCGCGCCGGACTCTGCGTTGCGCAAGCAGGACGCTTCGAAGTTCGGCCAGACCTGCTGCGAGCAATTTCGGGCAACGGGGCGGATATCGAGCCGGTCGGCCTTGGCCAGGGCAACCGCTTCGCTCGCTTTCACCTGAGGCGCAAAACCGGGCAAAGCCACGACAGACGCGCCTAACAGGGCGAATATCGCCAGGGCAGTGAGGGATTTGATCATTTGGGCTGCTGACTGTGGCGTTTCGCCGATCCCGCCGCGCTCGGGGATCAGTTCACAACAGCCGCCGGGACCGATAGTTCCGGCGGATACCGCTTATATTTGAAGGGGTTCTCGCGAGATGCAGACGTCGGGAGATACGAGACCGGTCAGCGGGCCTTGCGCCTGCTTCGCCCGTATCGCCGCTCCATCTCCGCCGCCACGGCTTTCTCCGGCCGCATTTTGCCGCCTGCCAGTTGCACGTAGGTAACCTTGCCCGCCTTGTTGCGGACGCGGCGAACAGCTTCGCCATGGCTGGAATACCCGGCGGCCAGCGAAATACGGCCGGTATCGCGGCCGGTGACTTCGATCTCGCTCGCATCCAGGAATGGATTGAAAGCGTTGGGGACAGCGATCAGTACGATATTGCCCGCAGGCACCAGATCGACCGCGCCCCACGGGCTCCACCAGCGTCCCGCCCAGTCGCGCACCCGCCGGTTCGGCGCGCCGTGTTTCGCAAAGGCGCGCAGGATGTGCATGGCGCCGTCGAGCCAGAACCCGGCCCAGCCGTCGGTGGCATTGGTCATGATGCTGATGGTCAGGTCGCAGGCGGGGATGACTGCGGTCCGCGAGATATACCCCTGCAGTCCTCCGCTGTGGCCGAACCAGTCCCAGCCACCCATCGTGCCGCTCATGATTCCGAGGCCGTAATACCCTTCCAGGCTCGCATGCGGATTGCGCCAGTGTTTTCGGGTCATCTCGCGGCGGCTGCCGGCGGAGAGCACGCTGCGCTTTGCATTCGGCGCCAGTTGCGCGAAAAAGCGGGCCACATCCGCCGCGGTGCTGACGAAGCCACCGGCAGGTACGATGGCGTTGACGATATTGTCGCCGGGGATGACGAGACGGCGGCCGACGGGAAGCCGCGGGCTGTGGCCGCGCGTAAACGGCTTGCCTTTGGCCGGCGGCATGTCGGCTTGCGTTTCCCTTAAGCCCGCCGCATCGACGATTTCACGCTCGATCCAGGCGCGATACGGCTCTT
This sequence comes from uncultured Alphaproteobacteria bacterium, assembly GCA_963710045.1. Classification (GTDB taxonomy): domain Bacteria; phylum Pseudomonadota; class Alphaproteobacteria; order Rhizobiales; family Xanthobacteraceae; genus Bradyrhizobium. The sequence continues at coordinate 11,004 of CAVPZO010000081.1, forward strand.
TTGTGATTGCTTCGATCACGAGCCCGAGCAGTCCGAAACCGTGGTTGGAATATTTGAAGCGGGTGTTTGGCTCGATGGCGGGCGGCGACTGCAGGTCTGCGATCAGCTCCGCGGTGCTGAGGAAAGGCCGGCTGTCGGAGAACTGTCCGGCGGCGGTGCCGTCGCGGACGAGGCCGGCGCTGTGCGAGAGGATTTGCGCGATGGTGGTTTCCGCGACCTGGCGGTGCAGGCCCTTGACATATTGCCCGACCGGATCGTCGAGCCGCAATTTGCGTTGCTCGCGGAGCTTCATGATCCCGGCCGCGGTAAAACTCTTGGAATGCGACGCGATCCGGAAGCGGTGGCGCGGGGTCAGCTTTTCGCCGGTCGCAAGGTTGGCGTGGCCGAACGCATATTCAGCTACGACCTTGCCGCGATGCGCGATCGCAACGATGCAGCCGGGCTGCTGCGACGCGCGCACCTGAAACTCGATCCAGCTGCGGATATAATCGATCGCGGATCGCTGCCAGGCTTCCATGTCGGTCGTCCTCCCATGATTTTTGGGAAGTGTAGCGACCAAAGATTGCGTTGTAAAAGCTGGCGGGAATTTTTCGATGCGCAGATTTTTTCCGCGCCGCCTATGGCAGGATATAGCCTATCGAGGCCGAGCCCCAATAGCGCCCCGCGATCCAGACCGGCGCAATCGCGATCTTGACCATCACGTGCTTGCCTTGCCCGAGCTCGCGCCGCCGCGTCAGCAGATAGGATGGACGGGTGAAGTCGATGCCGCCCATCGTGTGCTGGGTGGGGAAGAACATCCTGTTGCGGCAGTTGAGCGCATTCCACGCCGGATCTTTGCCCTGCGGCTTTGAATATTCGGCGTTGTGGACGGGAAGATAGCCGGTGCGGTCGGTTGCAACCGCGAACGCGATATGCGGCAGGCAGTTCTTGCCGGGCTCAAGGATTGCCGGAAGCACCTGCTCGCAAAACCGGGTGAACTTCGCCATGTACTGCTTCGGGTTGGTTCCCGGAATTTCGGCGTAGTCCTCGCTGAACAGTTCGTCGACCGCAAGCGCCTTGCTGGCGAGCGCGTTCTCGAAGGCATCCACCACGCGCGCCCGCATCGCTCTGGCGGCTTCGAGATAGGGCGTGTCGTCAGTCGGAATGCTGCTGTTGCCGATTTCGTCGATCAGCTGCGCCAGCTTCTTGTGGGTTTCGGCAACCTGGGTGTTGGCCGAACCGAGGCTTGCCGACGACGAGGTGAGCCCTTGTTCGAGACCGGTCAGCTCGTCGATGGTCCCGGAACAATATTTGAGATTCTGCGCGGCCTCGCCCTTGATGGCTGCGTTGAGCTCGGTGAGCTCGGTCAGGCTTGCGCCGACGCGGCCGATCGCGGTTTCGATGGTTTGGGTGCTCTGGTGCGTCCCGCGCGCGTCCGAAGTGCCGCGGGTCGAATCGTTTCTCAACTGCGCGATCTGCGAGGACAGCGTGTCGACGGTGGAGCGGATGCGCAAGGTCGCTTCCCGGGTCTGGCCGGAGAGGATCTTGACCTCGGCCGCGACCACCGCGAAACCGCGCCCGGCGTCGCCCGCGCGCGACGCTTCGATGGTGGCGTTGAGCGCGAGAAGATTGGTCTGCTGCGCGATCTTTTCGATCGCCTTGGAAACGCCGCCGACATCGGCGAGCGCCTTTTCGATTTCGGCCAGCCGCTGCTCGATGGTTTCGGTGGTGGAGACCAGCAGCGACACGCGCTTGATCGCTTCGGTGATCGCACCGCGGCAGTCGGACAGCTCGGCCTGACCGGTCCTCGCGGTCTGCTGCGCCATTCCGGAGGTGTTATCGATTTTCCGGTTGGCCTCGACCATGACATCCGCGCTGTCGCGCAGCGTCTTGAACTGCACGACCTGGCGCTCGGACTCGCTGGTCACCGCGGTGAGGTTGGTCGCCGTCTCATGCAGCATCAGGCCGAAATCGCCCAACCGGCGGCTGATGGAGTTGACCAGTACGGGGATCGTTTCGGTCTCGGCGTCAGCTCGGGGTGCGGGAACTGTCTGCAGCATGAAAGGGTCCTGACGGCGAACCTGGCGGTCTGCCTACCAGCTGGGCATACTACGGACGGTATGGTTAACGCTTCATTTAGACCGGTATCCTGTGACCCGCGTCAGCTTTCTGGGCCGAGTTCTGCTGCACACGAATGATGACAAACTCGGCGGGGCTGACCGCGGCGAAGCCGATCACGATGTTGATGATGCCGTTGGCGATGTCGGCGGGCGTATTGGTAGCGCTGTCGCATTGCACGAAATAGGCCTCGGCGGGCGTTGTGCCCTTCAAGGCGCCCTGCGCAAACAGCGTCTGCATGAAATTGCCGACACTGACGGTGATTTGCGCCCACAGCGATGGAGCGTTCGGTTCGAAGACCGCCCATTGGGTGCCGCGAACAACGCTCTCCTCGATGTAAAAACCGAGCCGGCGAACCGGGATGTACTTCCAGTCCGAGGCCAGCGCATCAGCGCCTTGCAAGGTCCGTGCACCCCACACTACATCGCCATAGACCGGAAAGCTCCGGAGGCAATTGATGCCGGCAGGATTCAGCTTCTCGTTATCGGCGTCGGTGATTTGACCGGCGTTGGTGCTGCCGCCGAGCGACAGGCCCAATACGCCGAGCATTGCGGCTTGAATTCCAGCTGGCGCGGTCCAGACGCCACGCTGCAGGTCGGTGCTTGCAAAGATCCCGGCGATGGTTCCGCCTGGCGCAAAACTGTCCACCGTTTCCGTCAACGGATCGTGCATGAGAATGCGCGGAAAATAGATCGCGGCGTTGTTCTTTGCGGTGACGACGCTGGCGACGCCGGTGCTGGCGTTGAGAACATCCTCCGCCGTCGCCCAATGCTCCGCCGGATCGACGATGACGAAAGCGCTTCGCGAGTCCGCATAGGCAACCGCCGCGTCCCAGGCCTCCTTGCCGACATCCCCGCCACTGCGTTTCAGCGGCGGAATGCAGAGCAGGTTGAAAACATCCGCCTTTTGGAGCACCGGGAGGCTTGCGGTAATGTCCGCATCCGTGATTCCGCCGGCGCCATCGCCCTCGACGCGGACGATCAAGGCCTGGCTGCCGCCGTTCAAGAAGAACTGCTGCACCGCATAGCCGAGCGTGCTTTGTGCCCACAAGCCACCATAGAGCCGCTCGAAATCGACAAAGGAATTCACCGAGCCCGGCGCATCCGTGGGGCCGCGCAGGGCGCTGCCGATGAAGGCCGTGATCGACGTCGCGACGCCTGTAATGGGAGTGCTCACGACAAGGCTATCTCGGTCTCCAGAAATTTCTGCCGCAGCGTCGGCTTGTGCACCTTGCCGGTGGCATTGCGCGGCAGGGCGTCGATGAACACGATTCGTTGCGGACATTTGAACCGCGCCAGCCGTTCGCGGCAATAGCCGATCACCTGTGCCTCGTTAAGGTCGTGGCCTTTCTTCACGGCGATGACGGCAAGACCGGTCTCGCCCCATGTCGCATCGGGCGCGCCGATCACCGCCGCTTCGGCGATCGCGGGTATCTGATAGAGCACGTCCTCGACCTCGGCGGGATAGACGTTCTCGCCGCCGGAAATGTACATGTCCTTGGTGCGGTCGACGATGTAGTAGAATCCATCCTCATCGACCCGCGCGGCGTCGCCGGTGTGCAGCCAGCCGTCGGTGAACGAGGCCTTGTTGGCCTCCGGCCGGTTCCAGTAACCCGGCGTGATGTTCGGGCCCTTGACCCACAATTCGCCGACCTCTCCAGGCTTGACCGGATTTCCATCCGCATCGACGATCTTCAAATCGCCATGCAGCACCGGCTTGCCGGCCGAGCCCGCCTTGCGCGCGGCGTCTTCTGGATCGAGCATCATCACCGCCGGGCTTGTCTCCGTCATGCCATAGCCCTGCACCAGCGCGCAGCCGCGATCCTGCCAGATATTCAAGAGCGGCACCGGCATCGGCGCGCCGCCGACCCCGGCGACTTGCAGCCGCGACAGGTCGGTCTCGGCGAAGAAAGGATGCTGGCACATGAACTGGTAGATCGAGGGTACGCCGAAGAAATGCGTGAGACCAATCGCCTTGTCGCCGATAATGCGCAGCGACTCCGCGGGATCGAAGGCGCGCATGATGAGGGCGGCGCCGCCGGCGTGCAGCACCGGATTGGTGTAGCAATTCAGCCCGCCGGTATGGAACAGCGGCAGCACGCAAAGAAAGATCGTGCGCTGCGAAATGCACGTGGGAATGCCGAGATTGACCGCATTGATGAAGGTCATGCCATGGGTGATGGTGGCGCCCTTCGGTTTTCCGGTGGTGCCAGAGGTGTACATGATGGTCGAGATGTCATCGAGACTGACGGCCTCGTGTTTGGCCAGCCGCGGCGAGCCGGCCAGCGCCTTCTCGTAGGGCGCGCCGAACTCGAGCAGATGCGCGATGCCGCAGAGTTTTTGCAACTGGTGCGCCATGCCATCGAATTCATGGTCGTGTACCAGCACGACCGGCGCGGCGTCGCCGAGGATGAACTGAAGCTCGTGCACGGTCAGCCTGGTATTCAGCGGAACGAAGATCGCAGCGAGGCGGAAGCAGGCGAACTGAACTTCCAGGATGTCGGTGGTGTTCGGCGCCAGCACCGCCACGCGTTCGCCCCGCGTCACGCCCAGTGAAGCCAGATGCGCGGCCAGCCGGTCGATCCGCTCGTCGAGCGCGCTGTAGGTCAGTCGCCGCTGCGTCGCCAGATCGATCAGCGCGGTCTTGTCACCGCGCACCTCGGCGTGATGGGCGATCCAGTCGAAATAGGCGAAACTCATGGGTGTCCTCCCGGCCCGTGCGGACTCGTTTGCGGTCGCTTCGGGCGGGACAATCCAAACTGGCGGCGCGGACGGAGTCAATGCGCCAACAACTGGTCGTCCCCGCGAAGGCGGGGACCCATACGCCGTGTCGTCGGTGTTCTGGACAGCTTCAGCATTCTGTTGCACTGCTATGCGATCGCAGCAACGGCAGGGGTTATGGGTCCCCGCCTTCGCGGGGACGACGAGACAGGAACATCCATGTCCGCCAACGACGCGCTCCACATTGCCGTGCTGGCCGGCGACGGCATCGGCCCCGAAGTGATGGCTCCGGCGCTGGAGGTGCTGCGCAAGATCGAAGCAACGTCGGCGCTGAAATTTCGCTTCACTGATGCGCCGGCCGGGGCCAACAATTATCGCGAAACCGGCAAATCGATGCCGGACTCGACGGTGCGGCTGTGCGACGAGGCCGACGCGATTTTGCTCGGCGCCTGCGGGCTGCCGGCGGTGCGCTATCCCGACAATACCGAGATCGCGCCGCAGGTAGAATTGCGCTTTCACTTCGGCCTCTATGCCGGGGTGCGCCCCGCGCGGCTGATTCCCGGCGTGCCCAGCCCGATCGTTGGCGCTGCCGAGCGCGGCATCGATCTGATCGTGATCCGGGAATCCACCGAAGGCCTGTTCGCGTCGATGGGGAAGGGGATCGTCACCGATGATGAAGCGCGCGAGACCCTCGTCATTACGCGCAAAACCTCGGAGCGGCTGTTCGAGTTTTCATTTCGCCTCGCCGAGCGCCGCAAGGCGCGCGGCAAGCCGGGGGCGCTGACCTGCGTCGACAAGGCGAATGTGTTCAAGGCGTTTGCATTCTTCCGCGAGATGTTCGATGCGGCCGCCGCGCGGCATCCCGCCGTGAAAGCCGATCGGCTCTATGTCGATGCCTGCTCGGCGCTGCTGGTCAAGCGGCCGTGGGATTTCGACGTGATGGTGATGGAGAACATGTTCGGCGACATCCTCTCCGACATGACCGCCGGCCTGATCGGCGGCATGGGCATGGCGCCATCGGCGGATATCGGCGACCGCCACGCGGTGTTTCAGCCCTGCCATGGCACCGCGCCCGATATCATGGGGCAGGGCAAGGCCAATCCGACCGGGATGATTTTGTCCACCGCGATGATGCTGGACTGGCTTGCCGACAAGCATGGGCTTGAGGGCGCCGCGGAGCAAAGCGAACGCATCGAGCACGCGGTCGACAAGGTCTATGCGAGAGGCATCAAGCCGATGGAATTCGGCGGCGCCAACGGCACCGCGGATATCGCGAAGGCGGTGCTGGAGGCGCTGTAGCATCCGTTCCCCGGGCGCAGCGCAGCGCGCCGTCCTTCACGGCGTGGTGCGCTGCTGAACCGGGGTCCCGGTTCTGCGAAGCAGCGTGAAGAACGCTGCATCGCGCCCGGGACACGTGACTCTACTTCCCCTTAAACTGCGGCTTGCGCTTTTCCATGAAGGCGCGGCGGCCTTCGCGAAAATCTTCGCTGTCCATGCAGGCGGTGCCGATGTCCTTGATCGCATCGAAGTCGCGCGCGGCGGGGTCTTTCAGTACCTGCGCAATGGTGATTTTTGCGGCCTTGATCGCCAGCGGCGCGTTGCCGGAAATGGTGCGGGCGATCTCCAGCGTCGCGTCCCACAATTCAGCGTCGGGCAGCACGCGATCGACGAGGCCGATGCGCAGCGCTTCGGTGGAGTCGATCCGCATGCCTGTGTACATGATCAGCCGCGCCCAGGACGGTCCGACCAGCGACACCAGGTTGCGCAAGCCGTCATAGCCATAGGCGATGCCGAGTTTTGCCGCCGGGATGCCGAACCGGCTGTTCTCGGCGGCGAAGCGAATATCCGCCAGCATCGCCACCTGCATGCCGCCGCCGAGGCAAAAGCCGCGGATGCAGGCGATGGTCGGCTTCGGATAATCCGCCAGCAGTGCGCGCTGCGCGGCGCTGCGCCTGGAATATTCCTCCGAGGCTTCGGCGTTATGGCGGGTCTTTTCGAACTGGCTGATGTCGGCTCCCGAGACGAACGCCTTGTCGCCGGCGCCGGTCAGAATCACGACGCGGACCTCGGGATCGTCGCGCAGCTCGACCAGCGATTGTCCAAGTCCTTCCCACATGTCCAGCGACATGGCGTTGCGCTTTTCGGGATTGTTGAAGGTGACGATGCCGATGCCCTCGCTGAGGCTTTGCAAAATCTTGCCGTCGGCGAAGGATTTTTCGGCCGGATTTTTCGGGATGTTCAGCATTTCGGTGCCTTCAGAAGCGCCGCAAACCAGCGCGCAAGTCAATCGATCATTTGGGTGAGAGCTACATCCGCGGATGCATTTTAGCAACGCATTACCGCGAGAATTCCGATTAAGCAGTCATTGTATCTATCGCACCGCCGCATGGATGAGTTCGTCATGCGCGGGCTTGACCCGCGCATCCATCACCCTTCACAAGACTCTATCAGAAAAGATGGATGGCCGGGTCAAGCCCGGCCATGATGAGGTGTGGGGAGAGAACGCTATGCTGTTGACGCGTCGGGAGGTGATGGCCGGGGGTGCCGGGGGCCTGGCTTTGCTGCTGACATCGCCGGCCATTGCCCAGGCGGCCTATCCGAGCCGCACCATCAAGATGATCGTGCCCTATCCGGCCGGAGGCACCACCGACCTGCTGGGGCGGCTGGTTGCCGATCAACTGAAGGCGGGTCTCGGCGCGACGGTCGTGGTCGAGAACAAACCGGGGGCCGGAACGACGCTGGGCGCCGAGCAGGTCGCACGGTCGGAACCCGATGGCTATACGTTGCTGATGGCGACCTCGACCACGCTCGCCATCAACAAGACGCTGTACAAGAAGCTGCCCTACGATCCGGTAAAAGACTTCACGCCGATCGCGTTGCTGGCGGGCGTGCCGTTCGCGCTCATTATAAACCCGACGTTGCCGCCCAAAACGCTGGCCGAATTCATTGCCTACGCCAAATCGAAGCCGGGAGATCTTGCCTATGGCTCGGCGGGCAATGGCAGCCCGCAGCATCTCGGCGCGGAGATGCTGCGCAGCGCGGCCGGCATAGATATCCGGCACGTCCCCTATCGCGGCAGCGTGCCTGCGATGCTCGACGTGATCGCCGGGCATATTCCGTTCATGATCGTCGACCTGCAGCCGGCGCTGCAGCAAATCCGCGAAGGCAAAGTAAGAGTGCTCGGGGTCACCACGCCGAAGCGGGTCGCGGCGGCGCCGGATATCCCGACGCTGGCGGAGGCCGGGTTGCCCGGGTTTGAGCTGGTGGCATGGCAGGGCGTGGTCGCGCCGGCGGGCGTGCCTCGGGGAATCGTCGATCAATTGGCCGCCCAGATCGCAAAGCTGGTCGCCGATCCGGCAACGCGCGACAAGCTGACGGCGCTTTCGCTAGAGCCGCTGGCCGGATCGACGCCGGACAGTTTTGCAGCTTATGTCAAAACCGAGGTCGATCGCTGGGCGGTGGTGGTCAAAAATTCAGGCGCCGAGGCGGAGTAGGCGCAACGCATGCAAGAAGAAAACGAGGCTGACGTCCTGATCGTCGGCGCAGGGCCGGTCGGGCTGACGCTGGCGATCGATCTGGCGTGGCGCGGCATCGACGTCACCGTGGTCGAGACGCGGGCGCGGGCGGCGCCGCCGGAGCCGAAGTGCAATCACGTCGCCGCCCGCACCATGGAAATCTTCCGCCGCCTCGGCATCGCCGGGAAGGTGCGCGACGCCGGATTGCCGGCGGATTATCCGCACGACATCAGCTACCGCACCACCTTCACCGGGCAGGAACTGACGCGGATCCGGATTCCCTGCCGCCGCGACCGTTTTACGATGACCGACGGCCCGGACTGCAACTGGCCGACGCCGGAGCCGCCACATCGCATCAATCAGATCTTTCTCGAGCCGATCCTGTTCGAGCACGCCGCCGCACAGCCGCACATCCGCATCATCAACCGGACCTCGGTCGAGGACGTGGTGGTCGGCGACAGGTCGGCGAGCGCCGTGCTTCGTGACCTCGACAGCGGCGCCATCAGGCGAATGAGCAGCCGGTTTCTCGTTGGATGCGACGGCGCGCGCTCGATCGTCCGCAAAGCCATCGGCGCAAAATTTTCCGGCGACGAGGTGGTGCAGCGGGTGCAGTCGACCTACATCCGCGCGCCTGATCTGCTGAACCTTCAGCGCCACGAGCGCGCCTGGGGCACAGGTTCCATCAACCCCCGGCGCGCCGGCATGGTCTATGCCATCGACGGCCGCGAGCGCTGGCTGGTGCATAACTACATGAAGCCGGATGAGGGCGATTTCGATTCGGTTGATCGCGACGCCTGCATCCGCACCATCCTCGGGGTGGACAGCGATTTTCGCTACCACATCATTTCGAAGGAGGATTGGGTCGGACGCCGGCTGATCGCGGATAAATTCCGCGACCGCTGCGCCTTCATCGCCGGCGACGCGGCACATATCTGGGTGCCCTATGCGGGCTATGGCATGAACGCAGGCATTGCCGACGCCATGAACCTGTCGTGGCTGCTGGCAGCCCATCTCAACGGCTGGGCACCGCCGTCCATTCTGGACGCCTATGAGGCGGAGCGCGGGCCGATCACCAGCCAGGTTTCCCAATTCGCGATGTCGCATGCGGAAGCTGAAATCCGCCGCCGCGGCGCGGTGCCCGGCGACATCGAGGATGCCGGATCGGAAGGCGAACTGGCGCGGCGGGAAGTCGGGCGCCTCGCCTACCAGATCAACGTCCAGCAATATGCCTGCGCCGGTCTCAACTTCGGCACCTACTACGATCATTCGCCGATCATTGCGTATGACGGCGCCGAACATCCGGCCTATACGATGGCCAGCTATACCCCATCGACCGTGCCCGGCTGTCGCACGCCGCATTTCTGGCGCGATGACGGCGGTTCACTCTACGACGCCATGGGGCCTGAGTTCACGCTGTTGAGATTCAATTCGCCGGTAGAGACCGCGCCGCTCCAGGCTGCGGCAGAGCGCAGGGGCGTGCCGTTGGCGGTCCTCGATGTAGACGCGACCGCAGCCCGCGGCCTCTACGGCCACAGGCTTGTGCTTTCGCGGCCCGACCAGCACGTCGCCTGGCGCGGCGATGCGTTGCCGTCCGACCCGCTGGCGCTGATCGATCGCGTGCGCGGGGCGGCAGGTTGAAGCCGCGGCGAACCGCGATCAACCGTTCACGTCGCTAGTCTTCGGCGGCGATCGATTCCATCAAGGACACCAGCTGGCGCTGCACGGTCTGGTCCTTGATCTTGCTGTAGGCCCGCAGCAGCCGGAGGCTGAATGCGCTGTCGAGGAACAACAGGCTTTCCACTTCCCGCGATTTGCCGTCGCCGTCATAAAAGAATGTCACGGGCACATCGAGCGCTGTGGCGATTTGCTGAAGCCGGGCTGCGCCGACCCGGTTGACGCCCTTCTCGTATTTCTGGACCTGCTGGAAACTGACCCCCAGCTTCTGGCCAAGCTCTGCCTGTGAAATTCGCTGTTCAACCCGGCGCAAACGAATTCTTTTGCCCATCTCAATATCGGGTTTGCCGGCACTGCGCTGTTTCGTTCTCTTCACCGCTAATTTGTTCATTTCGAATGCTACCGTCCTTCGATCGAGAAACCCTCGAACAGGTTTCGCAGGGATTCTTCCTTATATACCGCTTTCAGGTGGTTTGAATGGATGAATTCGTCTTTAAGCCACCGAAATCTTGTGGGAAGTGCGAGTTTGGTAACCGGACGATCATTCGGTTGATCCCGGCGGCGCTACCTAGATGATATGACAGTGAAATATCAAACGCACGGCGCGAATTGACGTCCAAGGTGCGACTTTTGCGCCCGACAAGGTGATAGTATCATAATACCACGACGATTGATAATCGCTTTGGTTGTTGGTCAACACACCGGTTTCATTACCGGCCCGACCCTTTTTCCGGGATGCCCCGAAACCAGTTCTCCGGGATCTCCGGGTCAGGGCTTGGTGGCGTTGGTTTCAGGTACGGGCGATCTCACCACTTATTTTGCCAAATGTGATCCAGTTCACATCTGCAAGATGATGCCGGCGCGTACAGTCGGTCGGTCGCAATCGACTTTCGCCGCGACGATACGACTGCGGGGCTTGGTAAGGGGGCAGTTCAGGTGAGTAACTCAGACAATCGGTTGCGCCTGGTCTCGGACTCCGAGGCGCATTTGCGTTCCATCATCGCGACCCTCGAGGAAAATCGCGCCGCGCTCGTTGAAAGCTGCAATCTGGAGGCAGCTCAAATCCTTTCGATAGCGATTCTTCAGCTCCGGATGCGGCTTCACGGTATCGACGGTTCCGAGTTGAAGGCTTTCTGCGAGGCCGTGCAACTTCACGAGACCGAACGGGCCAGAAGAACAGGTGAGCTTCCCTCGCCGGACGGATCCCCGACACGGCGCGCTTCGCGTTGGCCCCATTCGATCAAGTAGCAAGACTTCGCCGGTCGGCGGAACACCCGCAAGCGCAGGTTACAGGCCGAGATCGCTCAGCGACGGATGGTCGTCGGGCCGCCGGCCGAGCGGCCAGTGATATCTGCGGTCGCTGGCTTTGATCGGCAGATCGTTGATGCTGGCGATCCGAAACCGCATCAGCCCGTCATTGTCGAACTCCCAGTTCTCGTTGCCGTAACTTCGAAACCAGCTGCCGCTGTCGTCGTGCCATTCATAGGCGAAGCGCACCGCGATGCGGTTGTCGTGGAAGGCCCATACTTCCTTGATCAGCCGGTAGTCGAGTTCGCGATTCCATTTGCGCGTCAGGAACGCTTCGATGGCCTCGCGGCCTTGCAGGAACTCGGCCCGGTTGCGCCAGCGGCTGTCGGTGGTGTAGGCGAGCGCCACTTTGGCGGGGTCGCGGCTGTTCCAGGCGTCTTCCGCCATTCGCGCCTTTTGCGCGGACGTCCCGGCGGTAAAAGGCGGAAGCGGCGGTCGGCTCACGGGCTTGCTCCATATCCTATTTTGCGCGCGGCCTGATGATATGTGGATAAAGGCGCCCCGCAAGGATCAACCCGCCGCTATCGGCCCCACGGTTGGACTGCTGATGTCGCCACTGTCCGACGCGCTGACGGGATCGAGCGAACAGTTCACGGTGTAGACGACGCCGCGTGGCAGAAAATCAACCGTCGCGTCACCTCCGAGCTGGTCGCGGGCGCTGCGCTCGATCAATCGCGACCCGAAGCCGCGTTGTACCGGCGCGGCGACGCGAGGACCGCCCGTCTCGGTCCAGCTCAATTTCAATCTTCGTATCGGGTTGTCGGCGACTATGCTCCAATCGAGCGTGACGGTGCCCGTCTCGTTCGACAGTGCGCCATACTTTGCGGCGTTGGTCGCAATCTCATGGACGATCATCGACAAGACGACGGCTTGCCGCGGCGACAGCGGCACCTTCGGTCCGGACATGTGGATGCGGCCGGGATTGTTGAGCGCGTAGGGTTGCAAGACGCGGGCGGCGACGTCCTGCAGCTCGGAGCCCTGCCATTTTTCCTTGCTCAGCAGATTGTGCGCCTGCGCGAGCGCGCCGAGCCGGCCCTCGAACTTCTCGCGTTCATTCCTGCTGGCGCCGCGAAACGTCTGCGCCGCAATCGATTGCAGGATCGCCAGCGTATTCTTGACCCGATGATTGAGCTCCTCGATCAGCAGATCATGCAGCATCTCGCCGCGCGCGATCGCCGTCGCCATGCGCACCGCGAAGGCGAGGCCAATCAGCAGCAGAACGCCGCCGATCAGGCTGGTGATCGCCAGATTGCGCCACAGCGGTCCGACCAGCGTCGCTTCCGCGATGCCGCCGGCGACGGTCCATCCGGTGAGCGACGATCGCATGAAGGCCGTGATCAGCGGCACGCCTTCCAGTGTTACCGTGGGCAGGGTCGCCTCGGAGCTGCGAAACATCGCGGCATACAGCGTCGGCGACGCGCGCTTGCCGATCGTCTCTTCCGGATTCGGCACCCGGGCGAAATTGGTGCCCTCGGCATCGAAGATCGACATCGTCCAGTCGTCGCTCGGGCGTTGCGTGTTGATAATGTCCTGGAAGATTTCGATCGGCGGGCTGAACGACAAATCGTAGATGACCTCGTTGTCGCGAAATACCGGGACCTCGACGGTCACGATCGGCTTGCGCTTCACCGCGCCGATGAACAGGTTGGAGTAGAGCGGCCTTTTTTCCGCGAAAACCTTCTCCCCGATCGCGCGGTTATTGCGCGGCGGCAGGCTCGCGGTATCCGCTGTGTCCGAAGAGAAAACCAGGCGGCCCTCGCGATCCGCTACCAGCACGACGCCGCCTTCGCGATACTGATCGAGGAAGCCTCTGGTGATCCGGCGGAATCCTTCGAATTCGCCGTCGCGAAGCGCATTGGTCAGCGCCAATACCTGCAAGCCCCCGGTCATGCGCTGCATCTCGGCATCGAGCACAAGGCGGATGCTGCGCACGGTCGCCAGCACACGCCGCGACGCGTCTTCTCGATCGCGCTGGTAATGGCTGAAGATGATGGCGCCGGCAAAGATAATCAGCGGCAGTGTGGTGCCGGCGACCAGCAGCACGAGACGCACCGGCAATGACAGCTTTGGCAGTCGATCTCGCAAATGGTGCCCTCAGCGCAGCCGACACACCCCGCAACATACGAGAAGCGGTTGAACTCCGCCAAGGATTTTAGGCTGCCGACGCAACGGCTTGCGCGCGGGATAGTTCCGTCGCTCCCCGCCTAACGGCTCCGCCGTCATCCTGAGGAACGCGCCCCTTGCGCGCGGCTCGGAGGATGGCCGCTTGCACCCGTAGCCCCATCCTTCGAGGCTCGCCGTGAAGAACGGCGAGCACCTCAGGATGACGCATCCGATTGGGGTCCAATTACAGATTGCTGTCGGTGATCGCCGAATAAACCATGGTGCGCAGTTCGCGCCGCACCGGATAGGCGCTCGACGGCAACACCTGGGTCATGAAGATCGCGATCAGATCTTCGGCGGGATCGATCCAGAACGATGTGGTCGCCGCACCGCCCCACGCGTATTCGCCGGGACTTCCCGGAATCAGCGTCTTCGCCGGATCCATCGTAACGGAGAAACCGAGGCCGAAGCCGATGCCGTTGTAGGTGGCCTCGGCAAACATCGATCGCGACATCTCCGGCAGATCGCGTCCGCCGGGCAGATGATTGGTGGTCATCAGCTTGAGCGTCTTCGGACCGATCAATCTGACACCGCCGAGTTCGCCGCCATTGAGCAGCGCGCGGCAGAAGGTGAGATAGTCGGCTGCCGTAGAGCACAGCCCGCCGCCGCCGGAAATGAAGGAAGGCCGCGTAAGGAACGAGCTCGTGGTCGGATCGTCCTGCAGCGTCAGACCGCCCTTCTTCTCGACCGCATGAAACGACATCATGCCGCCGGGATCGGCATTGTAGCAGGCCGCGAAACGATGGGCCTTGTCGGGTGGGACGAAGAAGTCGGTATCGGCCATCCCCAGCGGATCGAAGATGCGCTCTTTGAGGAATTGTTCGAACGGCATGCCGCTGATCTTGCCGATCAGATAACCGATTACGTCGGTCGAAACCGAATAATTCCAGGCCTCTCCCGGCGAAAATTCCAGAGGAGTTTTTGCGAGTTCGTCGATCATCGAATCCAGCGTGCCGGCCTTGATCACCTCGCCGATCTTTTTTTCCCGGTAGGCGGCGTCCACATTGCTGCGCTGCTGGAATCCGTACGTCAGTCCGGACGTATGGCGCATCAGGTCTACGATCTGCATCGGCCGTGCCGGCGGCCTGGTCAGGAACGCCGGCGCCGTGCCGGCCTGGAACACGCCGAGGTTTTTCCATTCCGGGACGTATTTGTGGACCGGCTCGTCGAGCGCGACGCGGCCTTCCTCGACCAGCATCATGAAGGCCACCGACGTGATCGGCTTGGTCATGGAGTAGATGCGGAAGATGGTGTCGTCCTTGACCGGCGACTTGCGCTCGAGATCGGCAAAGCCCTGCACGGCTGAATGAACGATATTGCCTCGGCGGTAGACCAGGAGCTGCGTGCCCGGAAAGCGGCCGGCGTCGATATAGCGGCGCTTCAGGTGATCCTCGATGCGGTCGAGCGCGGGCTTGGACATGCCGGCGGATTCGGGCGAGGCGGGGGTCGGGGCTAACATCGGGCTTACTCCGGAGCTGTCGGGAGAGCCCTGATAGCCCAAAAGTGTTCGGCATTCCAATGCCGGCGTGCTTATCACCACCGGTGTCGTGGTATAGGCTGGCGTCCTAAATCGAGAATCCGCACAGGACGCGCCCAATGCCCCAGTTCAATGACACCGAACTCACCGCCGCCGTGATCCACAGCTTTGAAGAAACGCCTGATCCGCGTGTAAAATTCCTGCTGGAAGAGCTGGTGAAGTCGCTGCACGACTATGTCCGCAAAACCGACCTGACCTTCGACGAATGGGGATACGCCATCGATTTCCTGACCCGCGTGGGACAGAAATGCACCTCGACCCGGCAGGAGTTCATTCTGCTCTCGGACGTATTAGGGGTGTCGATGCTGGTCGATGCGGTGAACCATCGCGAACGCGACGGCGCCACCGAGACCACGGTGCTGGGTCCGTTCTATGTCGGCGAGCACAAGCCGATGCCGCACGGCGCGGATATTTCGCCCGAGCTGGATGGCGAGTTGATGTTCGTGCAGAGCCGCGTCACCGATCTCGCCGGCAAGCCGCTGGCCAATGTGCCGGTCGATGTCTGGCACGCCGACAACGACGGTTATTACGATTCGCAAAGGCCGACTTATGAAACCACCGGGCCGTCGTCGCGGGCGCGGTTCGTCACCGATGCGGACGGCCGGTTTTTCTTCCGCACCATCCTGCCATGCAGCTATCCGATCCCGACCGACGGTCCGGTCGGCGAAATGATCCTGCAGACGAGGCGTCATCCGATGCGTCCGGCGCATGTGCATTTCCTGGTCGATGCGCCCGGCTACGAGCCGCTGATCACCCACGTCTTTATCGAGGGCGACAAGTATCTGGATTCCGACGTGGTGTTCGGGGTCAAGGACGACCTGATTTCCAAAATCGAAAAACGCACCGACCCGGTGATGCCCGACGGCAAATCGGCCGGCGGCCCCTGGCATCTGATGACCTACGATTTCCGGATGAAGCCGGGCAAAGGCAATGCGCCGAAGCCGATAATGGCGGCGGTGAAGGAAGACGCGTAGGCCGCCGTCATTGCGAGCGAAGCGAAGCAATCCAGAACTCCGCGCGAAACTGGATTGCTTCGTCGCTTCGCTCCTCGCAATGACTTGGTAAGGCTCTGCTTATTTCTTGTGCGGCGCACAATAATTGAGCGAATCGCAAATTTTGGGTGCGTTTACCAATGGTGAGCGCGACGCAGTGATCGCGTAACACCTTATAAATTCTATCATTTTTGCGGTGCACCCGTCTGGCACGAAGCTTGAATAGTTTGTGCTGACGCCATTGAAGCCGTCCTTCGAAACCAATCATCCGAATTGCGACACCGCCAGACTGGGGCCTCCCCAGAACGCGCCTCTATGCCCTTCGAGCGCGACTGCGGGTGACGCCAGACGGACGGCCATTCAGACGCAAAGGACGACAGTACCTATGACCAAGACAAACACCCGGACGCCACGCAGTCTCAGCCGCCGCCAAATCCTGAAAGCAGGAGCGGGTACGGCGGCGCTGCTCGCCGGCGCAAAGTTGAATTTCCCCGCGGGCGCGTTCGCGCAAGGCGCCGGCCCCGAAGTCAAGGCCGCCAAACTCGGCTTCATCGCGCTGACCGATGCGGCGCCGCTGTTCGTCGCCAAGGAGAAAGGCATCTTCGCCAAATACGGCATGCCCGATGTCGAAGTGCAGAAGCAGGCTTCGTGGGGCACCACGCGCGATAACCTTGTGCTGGGCTCGGAAGGCAACGGCATCGACGGCGCGCACATCCTCAGCCCAATGCCGTATCTGATTTCGGCGGGCAAGGTGACGCAGAACAACCAGCCGACCCCGATGTACATTTTGGCGCGGCTGCAGCTTAACGGCCAGTGCATCTCGGTCGCCAAGGAATATTCCGATCTCAAGGTCGGTCTGGACACCGCGCCGTTTAGAGAGGCGCTGATGAAGAAGAAAGCGTCCGGCAAATCCATCAAGGCGGCGATGACGTTCCCGGGCGGCACCCATGACCTTTGGATCCGCTACTGGCTTGCCGCCGGCGGCATCGATCCCGACAAGGACATCGAAACCATCGTGGTGCCGCCGCCGCAGATGGTCGCCAACATGAAGGTCGGCACCATGGATTGCTTCTGCGTCTGCGAGCCGTGGAATCTGCAATTGATCCATCAGGAAATCGGCTACACCGCGATCACGACAGGCGAACTCTGGAACAAGCATCCGGAAAAATCCTTCGGCATGCGCGCCGCCTATGTCGACAAATATCCCAAGGCGGCCAAGGCGCTGCTGATGGCGGTGATGGAAGCGCAGCAGTGGTGCGACAAGCCGGACAACCGCGAGGAAGTCGCGGCGATCTGCGCCAAGCGCCAGTGGATCAACTGCCCGGTCGACGACGTCACCGACCGCGTCAAGGGCAAGTTCGACTACGGCACCGGCAGGGTGGTCGAGAACTCACCGCACATCATGCGGTTCTGGGCCGACCACGCGTCGTATCCATTCCAGAGCCACGATCTCTGGTTCATGATGGAGGATATCCGGTGGGGCAAATATGAACCGGGCTACGACGCGAAAGCGCTGATCGCAAAGGTCAACCGCGAGGACCTCTGGAAGGAAGCCGCAAAGGATCTCGGCGTTGCCGCTGCCGATATTCCGGCTTCCACCTCGCGCGGCAAGGAAACCTTCTTCGACGGCAAGGTGTTCGATCCGGAAAATCCGGCAGCCTACCTGAAGTCGTTGTCGATCAAGCGCATCGAGGTCTGAGCGATGAATATGCCTGCAAAGAAGATCGAATCCGCCGCGGTTATCGCCAACGCGCCGGCTGCGATCGTGAAGCTCACGCAGAAGCGGCCGCCGCTAGCGGAGAAATACGTCAAGATGGCGCGGGAAACTGCGGTGCGCGTAGTGCCGCCGCTGATCGTGCTCGCGCTGTTGATGCTGTTCTGGGAACTGGTGTGCCGGCGCGCGGGCTCGACCCTGCCGCCGCCGTCGCGGGTTTTCAAGGAAACCAAGGAACTGATCTTCGATCCGTTCTTCGATCGCGGCGGTATCGACAAAGGCCTGTTCTGGCATCTCTCCGCCAGCCTGCAGCGCGTAGCACTTGGCTATTCGCTGGCGGCCATCGCCGGCATCGCGCTGGGCACGCTGGTCGGCCAGTCCGTCTGGGCGATGCGCGGGCTCGATCCGATCTTCCAGGTGCTGCGGACTATACCGCCGCTGGCCTGGCTGCCGCTGTCGCTCGCAGCCTTCCGCGACGGCCAGCCGTCGGCGATCTTCGTGATTTTCATCACCTCGATCTGGCCGATCATCATCAACACCGCGGTCGGCATCCGCAACATCCCGCAGGACTACCGCAACGTTGCCGCCGTCGTGCAGCTCAACCCGCTGGAATTTTTCTGGAAGATCATGATTCCGGCCGCGGCGCCCTACATCTTCACGGGGCTGCGCATCGGCATCGGCCTGTCCTGGCTCGCCATTGTCGCGGCTGAAATGCTGATCGGCGGTGTCGGCATCGGCTTCTTCATCTGGGACGCCTGGAATTCCTCGCACATCAGCGAAATCATCCTGGCGCTGTTCTACGTCGGCATCATCGGCTTCGTGCTGGATCGCATGATCGCGGGCCTCGCCAGGATCGTGACCCGCGGCACCGCGCTGAATTGAAGGAGCATGTCATGCAGCCTTATCTAAAACTTGACCACATCGACAAGGTCTTTACGCGGGGTAATGCTTCGACGGAGGTTCTGAAAGACGTATACCTCACGATCGAGAAGGGCGAATACGTCTCGATCATCGGGCATTCCGGTTGCGGAAAATCCACGCTGCTCAACATCGTGGCCGGCCTCACCAACGCGACCATGGGCTGCGTGCTGCTGGAAAACCGTGAGGTCAATTCGCCGGGCCCGGATCGCGCGGTGGTGTTTCAGAACCACAGCCTGCTGCCGTGGCTGACCGTCTATGAGAACGTGCGGCTCGGCGTCGACAAGGTATTCGCCTCGCGCAAGACCCGGGCGGAACGCCATGCATGGGTGATGCACAATCTCAATCTGGTGCAGATGGCGCACGCCAAGGACAAGCGCCCCGCGGAGATTTCCGGCGGCATGAAACAGCGCGTCGGCATCGCCCGCGCGCTGGCGATGGAGCCGAAGGTGCTCTTGCTCGACGAGCCGTTCGGCGCGCTGGACGCATTGACCCGCGCCCATCTGCAGGACTCCGTAATGGCGCTGCATCAGAAGTTAGGCAACACCATCCTGATGATCACGCACGACGTCGATGAAGCCGTGCTGCTGTCGGACCGGATCGTGATGATGACCAACGGCCCCAGCGCGCGGATCGGCGAAGTGCTGGACGTACCGCTGGCGCGCCCGCGCAAGCGGCTCGAGCTCTCGACCAATGCCGCCTACCTGAAATGCCGGCAGCGCGTGCTGGAATTCCTCTACGAGCGGCATCGGTTCGTCGAGGCGGCGTAAGGGATCGACGACGTGAGTGAGCCGCTGGTGATCGTCGGCAACGGAATGGCGGCGGCGCGTCTGGTCGACGAACTGGCGAAATCCGCGCTCGGCCGTTACGCCATCGCCGTGATCGGCGACGAGCCAAGGCTGGCCTACAATCGCGTGCTGCTGTCGTCGGTGCTGGCGGGCGAAACCGCATCGCACGACATCGAACTCAGGCCGGCATCGTGGTGGCGCGACCGCGGCGTCACCCTGAAATACGGCTGCGTTGCCACCGAGGTCGATGTCGGCCGCCGCGAGCTCAAGATCGCGGGTGAAGAGAGCATCATTTTTTCCAAACTCGTGCTTGCGACCGGCTCCGCGCCGCTGCGGCTGAATGTGCCCGGCGCCGATCTTGCCGGCGTGCATACCTTTCGCGACAGCCGGGACGTCGACCTGCTGCTGACGCTTGCCGCGCAGAAGAAGCGCGTCGTCGTGGTCGGCGGCGGATTGCTCGGGCTGGAAGCAGCCTACGGCCTCGCCAAGGCCGGCGCTGCGGTGACGCTGATCCATCTGATGGACCGGTTGATGGAGCGCCAGCTCGACGCACCGGCTGCGGACTTGCTGAAATCGCTGGTCGAGCGCAAGGGCATCGAGGTCCTGCTCAATGCCAACACCGCGCGCCTTGATGGCGAAAAGTTCGTCGAAGGCGTTGAGCTGACCGACGGCCGCCGGATCGGCGCCGATGCGGTGATTTTCGCCGCCGGCATTCGTCCCAATGTCGCGCTGGCAAAGGACGCCGGCATATCGGTCAATCGCGGCATCGTCGTCGACGATCAGCTGCAGACCGGGCTTGCGGATATTTTCGCACTCGGCGAATGCGCCGAGCATCGCGGCATCTGCTACGGGCTGGTCGAACCCGCGTACGAGCAGGCGAGGGTGCTGGCGCGGCATCTCGCGGGAGGGTGCGATTCTTACGGCGGCAGCGTCGTCGCCACCAACCTGAAGGTTTCCGGTGTCGCGGTGTTTTCTGCCGGAGATTTCATCGCAGCCGATGGAGCCGAGACCATCGTGCTCAACGATGCCAGGCGCGGCACCTACAAGAAACTGGTGATCGCGGGCGGCCGGCTCACCGGCGCGGTGCTGGTCGGCGATACCCAGGATGCGTTGTGGTATCTCGACCTGATCCGCACGCGAGCGCCGATCGCCAAAATCCGCAGCGACATGATGTTCGGACGCTCGCTCGCAATCCGCCCGGAGGCGGCGTGATGTGATGACTGGGTTAGTAGCATGACCGTCATCGATCCTGCACTTCGCGCCACCCGCACGACCTGTCCCTATTGCGGCGTCGGCTGCGGCGTGCTGGCGACGCCGGATGGCAGCGGCGGCGCGGCCATTGCCGCCGATCCGGAACACCCCGCCAATTTCGGCCGGCTGTGCTCAAAGGGCTCCGCGCTCGGCGAAACGCTGACGCTGGAACAGCGGCTGCTCTATCCGATGATCCGCTGCAGCAAGGGTAACATGGAACGCGTGGCCTGGAGCGACGCGCTCGACCACGTCGCGCATCGCTTTCAACACATCATCGCGCGCGACGGCCCGAATGCGGTGGCGTTCTATCTCTCCGGGCAACTGCTGACCGAGGATTATTACGTCGCCAACAAGCTGATGAAGGGGTTCATCGGCAGCGGCAATGTCGATACCAATTCGCGGCTCTGCATGGCGTCGTCGGTGGCGGGGCATCGCCGCGCCTTCGGCGCCGACACCGTGCCGGGCTGTTATGAAGACCTCGACGAGGCCGATCTCTTGGTGCTGGCCGGCTCCAACGCGGCGTGGTGCCATCCGGTGCTGTTCCAGCGCATGCTCGCCAACAAGCAGACGCGCGGGGCGCGCATCGTGGTGATCGATCCGCGGCGTACCGATACCGCCGGCGATGCCGACCTGTTTCTCGGATTGAAGCCGGGCACCGACACCGCGTTGTTCAGCGGGTTGTTGGTCCATCTTGCCGACAATGGCGCGCTCGATCGCGAGTATATCGCGCGGCATACTTCCGGATTTGATGACGCCCTGGCCCGTGCGCGCAGTATTGCCGGCAGCATTGGCGCGACGGCGCTGGCGACCGGGCTCGCCGAGGCCGATGTCGCCGCGTTCTTCCAGATGTTCAGGCAAACGCCGCGCGTGGTCACGCTGTATTCGCAAGGAGTGAACCAGTCGGCGCAAGGCACCGACAAGGTCAATGCCATCATCAATTGCCACCTCGCTACGGGGCGGATCGGCAAGCCGGGTGCGTCGCCATTCTCTCTCACAGGCCAGCCCAACGCGATGGGCGGGCGCGAGGTCGGCGGCCTCGCCAACCAGCTCGCGGCCCACATGGGCTTTACGCCGCCGGATATCGACCGGGTGCGCCGGTTCTGGAAAGCGCCGCGCATCGCGACCCATGAGGGGTTGAAAGCGGTGCAGATGTTCGAGGCGATCGGCCGCGGCGAGATCAAGGCGCTGTGGGTGATCGGCACCAATCCGGCGGTATCGCTGCCGGATGCCGACGCGGCGCGCGCCGCGCTGAAAAAGCTCGATTTGTTCGTGATCTCCGAAAACGTTCGCTCCAATGACACCGTTAACGCCGGCGCGCATGTATTGCTCCCGGCGCAGGCATGGGGCGAAAAATCCGGCACGGTGACCAATTCGGAACGGCGCGTCTCGCGGCAGCGCGCGTTTCTCACCCCGCCCGGTGAAGCCAGGCCGGATTGGTGGATGCTGAGCGAAGTCGCAAAGCGGCTCGGCTTCGGTGCCGCGTTTGCTTTTAACTCCGCGGCGGATGTGTTTCGCGAGCATGCGTCGCTGTCGGCGTTCGAAAACGGCGGCAGCCGCGATTTCGATCTCGGCGCGCTGGCGGCGATATCGGACGAGGCGTTCGATGCGATGGCGCCGGCGCTGTGGCCGGCGCGGGAAGGGAATGTGGAGCCGCAGCCGCGTTTCTTTGCCGAGGGCGGCTTCTACACCAACGACCGCAGGGCGCGCTTCATCGCGCCGGAAATTCCCGCGCTGCGCAGCGAGACCACGGCCGGGCGGCCGCTGCGGCTCAATACCGGGCGGATCCGCGATCAATGGCACACCATGACCCGCACCGGCATCAGCCCGCGTCTGGGCCAGCATCTGCCGGAGCCGTTTGTCGAGATACATCCCGACGATGCGGCGAGGGCGGGCCTGGCCGACGGCGACTTTGCGCGGCTGAGCACCGATTACGGGCAGTGCATCCTGAAAGTCGTGGTCAGCGAGCGGCAGCAGCGCGGCATGCTGTTCGCGCCGATCCACTGGAGCGACGATAACGCTTCGGCCGCGCGGGTGGGCGCGCTGGTGGCGCCGTTCACCGATCCGTTTTCCGGGCAGCCCGAGAACAAGGCGACGCCGGCGTCGATCACGCCTTACGAATACGTCTTTCGCGGCTTCGCATTGTCACGCGCGCCACTTGAATTGCCGCCGAACGTCTGGTGGGCGCGCGTCGCCGTCAACGGCGGATATGGTTATCTGCTCGCCGGCAATGCCGATCTGGCAGGATGGCGATCATGGTTGCGATCCGTCGCCGGCCACGATCTCGCCGAATACGAGGATTTCGGCGGCGGCATTTTTCGCGCAGCTTCGTTTGTCGACGACCGCATTGAAACCTGCCTGTTCATCGGTCCCGCGCAGGACGCCGGCGACTGGGGCGTGGTCAAGGATCTGTTCGCTGCGGATGCGCTTGATGACGATCGGCGCCGCATGTTGCTGTCAGGCAAATCGATCGACGGGCTGGTGAGCAGCGGGCCGATCGTCTGCGCCTGTTTTGGGGTCGGCCGCATCTCGATCTGCGAGACAATCGCGGCGGGCGCGGGCTCAGCCGGCGAGATCGGCGTGCAGCTAAAAGCTGGCACCAATTGCGGCTCGTGCATTCCGGAGTTGAAGCGGCTGGTCGCGCAGGCGGATGCTTCGCCGCCGCGCCAACTGGCCGTTGCGAATTAGACTTACTCATTTATGGTGCGCCTCGTCTTTCACGGGGTGAACCATTCGATGCAATATCTCGACCAGCCGCCGCTGCTGATTGAAACAAGAGTGTTTTCGGCGCTACCCGACCAGTTTCGCCGCAAGGGCGTGCGCTCGACCTGGGCCGACGCCAACCGGCCGGGGCTCGAGACCGATTGCTTCATCGAGGGACCGTCATTCGATGCCGACGGCCATCTTTACATCGTGGACATTCCGTTCGGGCGCATCTTCCGGGTTGCACCGGACGGCGCCTGGTCCCTTGTCATCGAATATGATGGCTGGCCCAACGGCCTGAAAATTCACCCCGATGGCCGCATTCTGGTCGCCGACTACAGGCACGGCATCATGCAGCTCGATGCGCAAGCGGGCCGGATGCAGCCGGTATTGACGGCGCGCAATTCGGAATCCTTCAAAGGCTGCAACGATCTGCACATCGCAGCGAACGGCGACATCTATTTCACCGACCAGGGGCAGACCGGCCTGCACGATCCGACCGGCCGGGTGTATCGGCTATCCCCGGCCGGAAAACTGGATTGCCTGATCGATACCGGCGTCAGTCCCAACGGCCTCGTGCTCGACCCCAGCGAGACCGTGCTGTTCGTGGCGATGACCCGCGACAACGCGGTGTGGCGCGCGCCGCTGATGAAGGACGGCGGCGTCGCGAAAGTCGGCCGCTTCTGTTCGACCTTCGGCACCAGCGGTCCCGATGGCCTGACCATGGACAAAAAAGGCCGTCTGTTCGTCGCGCATGCCTCGCTCGGCCATGTCTTTGTGTTTGCGCCGAACGGCGAGCTGATCGCGCGCATCAAATCCTGCGCGGGACCGAGCTGCACCAATGTCGCGATCGGCGGCGCCAATCGCGACCGGCTTTACGTGACGGAGTTGGCGACTGGTACGGTGCTGGTGGCGGATATCGGTGTACTCGATGATCCGTAGCCCGGATGAGCGAAGCGAAATCCGGGAATCTCGATGCGCTGATGCTGTGCCCCCGGATTTCGCTTCGCTCATCCGGGCTACAAAACTGGAGACAGCCATGAGGCGTCATCCCTTCGGCTCGCGCGGCCCGCAGGTTTCGGTGGTCGGGCAGGGCACCTGGTATATCGACCACGGCGATCGCGCCACCGCGGTCGCGGCGCTGCGCCGGGGCGTCGATCTCGGCATGACCCATATCGACACCGCCGAAATGTATGGCGATGCCGAACTCGTCGTGGCCGAGGCGATTGCCGGACGCCGTGATGACATTTTTCTGGTCTCGAAAGTCCTGCCGAGCAACGCGTCGCGGCGCGGCACCATCACCGCGTGCGAACGCTCGTTAAAGCGATTGAAGACCGACCGGCTCGATTGCTATTTGCTGCATTGGCGCGGATCGGTTCCGCTCGCGGAAACCGTCGCGGCGTTCGAAGCGTTGGTCGCGGCCGGAAAAATCCGCTCATGGGGCGTCAGCAATTTTGATACCGACGATCTCGGCGAGATGCTCGATGTCGCCGGCGAAGACAGCATCGCCTGCAACCAGGTGCTCTATCATCTGCAGGAGCGTGCCATCGAACACGCGGTGATTCCATGGTGCGAGCAACACGGCGTCGCGGTGGTCGCCTATTCGCCGTTCGGCCACAACGATTTTCCG
Source organism: uncultured Alphaproteobacteria bacterium (assembly GCA_963710045.1). Lineage (GTDB taxonomy): Bacteria > Pseudomonadota > Alphaproteobacteria > Rhizobiales > Xanthobacteraceae > Bradyrhizobium. The sequence continues at coordinate 36,011 of CAVPZO010000081.1, forward strand.
TCGCCGCGCAGCAAGGCGGGAGCAGTACTGCAGCAAATCGCGGATGCGCATCGCGCAACGCCGCGGCGGGTCGCGTTGAGCTTTCTGGCGCGACGGCCGTCGGTATTCGCGATTCCAAAAGCATCGACGCCGGATCATGTCGCCGACAATGCCGCGGCGGGCGAGCTGACGCTGAGCGACAAGGAGGTCGCCGCGATCGATCAGGCGTTTCCGCGCGGACCCAAGCCGCGTGGCCTGCCGATGCTGTAATCCGTAGCCCGGATGAGCGAAGCGATATCCGGGACGACCGCATCCGCGATGATCGACTTCCCGGATGTCGCTTCGCTCATCCGGGCTACGAATCCGGAACCGTGGCGAGCCGTCGCACGCAATAGCGCATATCCGCGTCCTGTTTTCCGGCCTTGTCGCCACTCGCGAATTATTGTTTTTAAGAACCTCGCCCGATTCGATTTGTTAACGCCCGAGTTTCACCGTGACCCCGCCCTCCGCAACAGCCGCCAGGCTGGACAGCGTTTCATTACCGTTGCCGAAGAAGAAATTGGCCGCTCCATCAGCGCCCGCTCGCGCCGACCGACCGTTTCGCGGTATCGCGCTGATTCTGGCGTCGACGATCTTCCTCGGCTGCTCCGACGTCACCGCGAAATATCTGTCGGCCACGCTGCCGTCGATCGAGATCGCCTGGATCCGGTTTCTGGTGTTCGCGATGATCATGGTTCCGGCGATGTTGCCGGGAACGCGGCTGTTCGCCTTGCAATCCGAACGTCCCGGCCTGCACGTCATGCGCGGCGTCGCGCTGTTGGCGTCCTCGCTGTTCTTCATCTCCGGGTTGCGGTTTCTTCCCATCGCCGAAGCCTCCGCCACCGGTTTCATCGCGCCGCTGTTCGTCACCGCGTTGTCGATCGCCTTTCTCGGCGAAAAAGTCGGGGTCCGCCGCTGGCTGGCGACGATCGCCGGGTTGATCGGCGTGCTGATCATCCTGCGGCCGGGCTCCAGCGCGTTTCATCCCGCCGCGTTCTTTCCCATCGTCTCGGCGCTGGCGTGGGCCTGCACCCTGATCATGACGCGGATGATGAGCGGCAAGGAGCGCGCCATCACCACCATGACCTGGTCCGCCATTACCGGCGTGTGCATCCTGTCGGCGCTGGTGCCGTTGGTGTGGGTGACGCCGAGCTGGCACGATATTATGTTCGGAATCTTCATCGGCATTGCCTCGACGGCGGGGCAATGGATCGTGGTGCTGGCGTTCCGCTACGCCGACGCCTCGGTGCTGGCGCCGTTTTCCTACACCCAGCTGGTATGGGTCAGTGTCCTCGGCTATTTCGTTTTCGGCGAAGTCCCGGATATCTGGACCGTCACCGGGGCGGCGGTGATCGTCGCCAGCGGCCTCTACACCGCGCATCGCGAGCGCATCCGCCGGCAGCGGGCGCCGGTCGAAGCAGAGCCTTCTCCGAACGCGTAATCTCCGTCAGCCGTAGTGATCGAACTCGCTCAGCGCGATTCTGATCTGGCAATGTGCAGTCCGCCGATTCCGCCGTATGCTGTGCCGCGAGCTGTCATCAACGTGTTATGAAAGCCGGATGAGCGACACCGTCACTGAAAACCTCGCAACCATGTTGCCACCGCTGCTGCGGTCGCTGGAGATGCTCGGCTTCATCGCGCGACATTTCCATCCGCCGGATTTCGGCGCGGTGATGGATGCCGCGGGAACGCCGGACCAGGATTTGCGGGCGGTGCGCGGCCTGCTCGATGGCTGGCCGGATGAGTTCGCCGGCCTGCGCAGGCAGTTGTTGAGCGCAACCGATGCCACGCTTGCCGCGTTCGATGGCCTGCGCCGGGCGCCCGGCGAGATCGATGGCGTACGCGCCGCGTTCCGCGCGCTTCGATACCTGCCGCGCGCCAAAGAGGCACTGTATCCGCTCGCCGCCGCGCTGCCCGCGATCAATCAATACTTTCTCGATCCCGCGCTGCGCGACAATGCCGAGGCGCTGGCGCGTCTTGCAGCGCCGGCGCGGGATGGCACCGGCGTCATGCATTTCGACAACGAACCCGGCAGCCGCGGCGGCTATTCGCTCTACGTGCCGGAATTTTATGCGCCCGGCCGCGCGTGGCCGCTGGTGATGGTGCTGCATGGCGGCAGCGGCAACGGCCGCAACTTTTTATGGACGTGGCTGCGCAGCGCGCGCAGCCATGGCGCCATTGTTGTCGCGCCAACCGCCACCGGGCCGACCTGGGCCTTGATGGGCGATGACACCGACACGCCCAATCTGGTCCGCATTCTCGATGCCGTGCGAAGCCGCTGGGATATCGACGCAAGCCGGATGCTGCTGACCGGGATGAGCGACGGCGGCACGTTCTGCTACGTTACCGGCCTGGAAGACGCGTCGCCTTTCACGCATCTGGCCCCGGTCTCGGCCACGTTCCATCCGCTGATGGCCGAGATGGCCTCGCCGGATCGGCTGCGCGGGTTGCCGGTCCATCTCGTACATGGCGCGCTGGACTGGATGTTCCCGGTGCAGGTGGCGCGGCAAACGCACGCCATGCTCGCGGCGGCAGGCGCCAGGATTGTCTACCGCGAACTCGACGATCTCAGCCATTGCTATCCGGACGAGATCAACGCAGCCTTGCTGGCGTGGCTGCGCGGAGAGTGATGTGAACCGCGACAGATTTCCCGCAGACTGTAACCGCCCGCCGGTGCTTGCGCATCAGCGCTTTGCCGCGGACCGAAAATCCTTCGCCGGTTTGAACCTGGCGCAGCGCTTCCAGCGCATTCACGACAGCAACCTGTGGGGTGCTGCGGAATCCACATCAGGGCTGGGATCGGAGATGGATGCCACGGCAGCGTTGCGCGCCGGGTTGCCGGGGCTGCTGGCGAGACTCGGAGCCAAGTCGCTGCTTGACGCGCCCTGCGGCGACGCCGGCTGGATCAACCAGTCGGGCCTGGGCGCGCGTTATGTCGGCATCGACATCGTGCCCGATCTGGTCGAGCGCCTGCAGGCGCGCGCCGCTGCGGGAGAAATCAGCGGCGACTATCACCTCGCCGATATCACGCGCGATCCCTTGCCTCGATGCGACGCCATCCTGTGCCGCGACTGCCTGGTGCATCTTTCGTTCGCCAACATCGAACGCGCGGTGGCGAATTTCCGGCGCTCCGGTGCCACATGGCTGATCGCGACCACGTTTCCGCAGTGGCAGAGCAACCGGGATTGCGAGGACGGCGACTGGCGGGCGCTGAATTTTGAGCGCGCGCCGTTCATTTGGGGAGCGCCCGTTGAACTGCTGAACGAGAACTGCACCGAGGCCGGTGGCGGCTGGCGCGACAAGAGCCTCGGGGTGTGGCGGCTTTCCTAAGCGCGTCCCGGACAATGTGTCGCGCGCCCTTGGCATGATGGAACCGGATTTTCGCTTCGACGCCTGTTTAAAGACGTGTAGACACGCGCGACCGCCCTGTTTTGCCGCGCCGATTTCCAGCGGAATCGCAGCAACGAGGGCCAGGAATTGAGCGAAGCTGTTCGGCGGTTCAATCAAGGGCCGTCTCGATCGTTTCATTGATGAGCTTGCCGGCATGAATGTGAATGTTGTTGTCGACGCGCCGCAGAACGTTGCGCCGCGATCCGTGTCGCCGGTCAGCTCGCATAACGAATGGGACCCGCTCGAAGAGATCATCGTTGGACGTCTGGAAGGTTCAGTCATCCCGTCCAGCCACCCGGTTGTCACCTGCAATATCCCGGGGATGGCGGCCTGGGGACAGGCGATCACCGCGGGTTTCCACTATCCTCAGTTGATGCTGGCGCCGGCGCAACGCGAGCTGGACGGGTTCGTGACGCTGCTGGAATCGCTTGGTATCATCGTCACAAGGCCGCAGGCAATCGATCACAGGAAGAAGTTCAGCACACCCGATTGGTCCTCGCGGGGCTTCTGCAACACCTGTCCGCGCGACAGCATGCTGGTGATCGGTGATGAGATCATCGAAACGCCGATGGCATGGCCCTGCCGCTACTTTGAAACGCATTCCTACCGGCCGATCCTCAAGGATTATTTCCGGCGCGGCGCTCGCTGGACGTCGGCGCCCAAGCCGCAGCTTACCGACGAATTGTTCGATCCCGACTTCAAGCTGCCGGAGAAGGGCGCGCCTGTGCGCTATATTCTGACCGAGTTCGAACCGGTGTTCGACGCGGCGGACTTCTTTCGCTGCGGCCGTGACCTGTTCGTCACGCGCAGCAACGTTACCAATGCCTCCGGTATTGAATGGCTCCGGCGTCATCTCGGCGAAACCTATCGCATCCACGAGATCGAGAGCCGCTGCCCCAACCCGATGCATATCGATACGACGATTCTTCCGCTCGGCCCGGGCAAGCTGCTGATCAATCCGGAATACATCGATCCGGATCGCCTTCCCGATATTCTGAAGACCTGGGATATTCTGGTCGCGCCGGAACCAAATCCGATTACCGACCGCGTGCTGAACATCACGTCGCTTTGCGGGAAATGGCTCAGCATGAATATTCTGATGATCGATGAAAAACGCGTCATCGTCGATCCGCATCACACCAACATGATGCGCGCCATGGAAAAATGGGGGTTTGAGCCGATTCCCTGCCCGTTCCTGCACTACGCGGCATTCGGCGGCGCGTTCCACTGCGCTACGCTCGACGTCCGCCGTCGCGGCACGCTGCAGAACTATTTTTAAATCATCCCGTCGCGGATGCCGCGGGTCGTCCCGGCGAAGGCCGGGACCCATACGGCGCCGACTCTCGTTTCAGCACTGGGGTAGACGCCTTCTGCAATGATCAACGCCAGGGGTGATGGGTCCCCGCGTGCGCGGGGACGACGACAGAGAGGTGTACCTCACACCGGCAGTGCGATCGAGTATTTGACCTGACTGAGCGCAAAACTGGATTCGATCGAGGCGATGCCGTCGAGCCGGGTCAGCTTGTTTTTCAAAAACGCTTCATAAGACGACAGGTCGGCGGCGACGACGCGCAACAGGTAATCGCGGTTGCCGGTCATCAGGTAGCATTCGAGAACTTCCTCCCAGCCCGAAATCGCTTTCGCAAAGCGGTCGAGATCTTCCTCCTTCTGCCGCGTCAGCTTGATCGAGATGAAGACGCTGACGTGCAACCCGAGCGATTTCTGGTCGACCATCGCAATGTAGCGCGTGATCACGCCGCGCTCCTCCAGCAGTTTGACGCGGCGATGGCACGGCGAGATCGAGAGCCCGACCTTGTCGGCAAGCTCCTGCATGGTGGTGCGGCTATCGGATTGCAACTGGCTAAGGATTTTGCGGTCGATGACGTCGAGGGTCTGCATTGGGAAAAATCCGGGAAAATGGCGCAGGAAATGGTATTTTATACCAATAATCGATGGTATGGGCCAAGAATTTGAGATTTCTTGAGACCCCGCGCCCGTTAACATCCGGCCAATACCAGCCCATCCCGGAGCAGCACGATGCCCGTCGAGTCCACGCGTCTTGAGCTGTTGTCCGCGCTCGCACGGAAAGTGTTGTGGCTGTCGTCATGGACCATCCACCACGCCAATCACATCAGGCCGAATAGCGATGGCCTGAAAGTCGGCGGCCATCAGGCCTCGTCGGCGTCGCTGGTGACCATCATGTCGGCGCTGTATTTCTCGGTGCTGAAGCCGGAGGACCGGGTCGCGGTGAAGCCGCATGCCAGCCCGGTGTTTCACGCCATTCAATATCTGTTCGGCCATCAGACCCGCGAAAAGCTGGAAAATTTCCGCGGTTTTAAAGGCGCGCAATCCTATCCGTCGCGCACCAAGGATGTCGACGACGTCGATTTCTCCACCGGTTCTGTCGGGCTCGGCGTGGCGCAGACATTGTTCTCTTCATTGGTGCAGGATTACGTCACCGCGCATGGCTGGATGAAGGATCGGCCCGAGGGCCGGATGATCTCGCTGGTCGGCGACGCCGAGATGGACGAAGGCAATATCTTCGAGGCGCTGCTGGAAGGCTGGAAGCACGGCCTGCGTAATACGTGGTGGATCGTCGATTACAACCGCCAGAGCCTGGATGCCGTGGTGCGCGAAGGGTTGTGGGAAAAATTCGAATCCATGTTCCGTAATTTCGGCTGGGACGTGGTGATCGTGAAATACGGAAGGCTGATGCAGGCGGCGTTCGCCGAACCCGGCGGCGAGGCGCTGCGGCGCTGGATCGATTCCTGTCCGAACCAGATGTATGCGGCGTTGTGTTTTCAGGGCGGCGCCGCCTTCCGCAAGCGCCTGCGCGACGAGATCGGCGACCAGGGCGAGGTGTCCGCGCTGATCGAGCGGCGCAGCGACGACGAATTGCTGGCGCTGATGTCAAATCTCGGTGGCCACGACATGGCCAGCATGATCGAGGCCTTCGAGGCGATCGATCACGACCGCCCGGTGTGCTTCATCGCCTATACCATCAAGGGCGTCGGCCTGCCGTTCCAGGGCCACAAGGACAACCACGCCGGATTGATGACGCCGACCCAGATGGAAAAGTGGCGGGCGTCGCAGAACATCCGGCCGGGGCATGAGTGGGAGAAGTTCGAGGGACTCTCGCAGCAGCCCGCGGCGCTGGAGAAGTTTCTCAACGACGCGCCGTTCAACCGCGAAGGAAAGCGTCGTCTCACCGCGCCCGTGATCGATGTGCCGCAGCGGCTGGCGTTCTCACCATCGCCGCAGATGTCGACCCAGCAGGGGTTTGGCCTCGTGCTCAACGAACTGGCGCGCGGCGATACTGAACTGGCGGCGCGCATCGTCACCGCATCGCCCGACGTCACGGTTTCGACCAATCTCGGCGCCTGGGTCAACCGGCGCGGCCTGTTCGCCAAGGGAGAGGCCGCCGACCTGTTCCGGAAAGAAAAAATCCCCTCGACCTTCAACTGGGATTTTTCGCCCAAAGGCCAGCACATCGAACTCGGCATCGCCGAGAGCAATCTGTTCCTGCTGATGTCGGCGCTGGGCCTGTCCTCTTCGATCAACGGCGTGCGACTGCTGCCGATCGCGACCTTGTACGATCCGTTCATCAGTCGTGCGCTCGATCAGCTGAACTACGCCTGCTACCAGGACGCCCGCTTCATGGTGGCGGCGACGCCGTCGGGCATCACGCTTGCGCCGGAAGGCGGCGCGCATCAGTCGATCGGCACCCCGCTGATCGGCATCGCGCAGGATGGCCTCGCCGCGTTCGAGCCGGCGTTCGTCGACGAACTCGCCGTTATCATGGGCTGGGGATTTCAGCATATGCAGCGCGAGTTGACCGACGAGGGCGACGAGCAAAGCGGCATGCGCAGCGGCGGTTCGGTGTATCTGCGGCTCTCGACGCGGACCATCGACCAGCCGCAGCGCATGATGGCGCCGGATCTGCAAAAAGGCGTCACCGACGGCGCCTACTGGCTGCGCAAGCCTGGGCCGAACGCGGAGGTGGTGATCGCATACACCGGCGCGGTGGCGCCGGAGGCGATCGAAGCCATCGGGCTTTTAGGCGAAAGCCGCCGCGATGTCGGCCTGCTCGCAATCACGTCCGCGGATCGCCTGCATGCCGGCTGGACCGCGGCGCGAAAAATTCGCCGCGATAACCGCGGCTCGAAGCATATCAGCCACATCGAAAAGCTGCTGGCGCCATTGCCGCGCGATTGCGGCATCGTCACCGTGATCGACGGACATCCCGCGACCCTGGGCTGGCTCGGCAGCGTGCGTGGCCACAGGCTGGAGGCGCTCGGCGTCGAGCATTTCGGCCAGACCGGCACCATCGACGACCTCTACCGCCATCACGGCATGGACGCCAACGCCATCATCGACGCGGCCGAAGGCCTCACCGCCGGCGCGCCGGTGCGGCATCGCAAGATGGCGGTGTAGAGAGTAGGGTGGGCAAAGCCGATGGACGCGAACGCGTCCGGCGGCGCGCCCACCATTCAGGCCGCGCATCCGGGCCAGGATGGTGGGCACGGCGCGAAGGCGCGCCTTTGCCTACCCTACGATCTGTAGCGAAGATCGCGCGATGTCCGCTAAGTGCCAAAACCGGTCCTTGACAGCACGAACGCCGGACACCGAGATGGCAATCCGACCGGATGATCCTAACCATGGGTGCCTGACAGCAAATTCAAGACTCATCCTTCCACAGGACCGCGTGCTCTCCAAACATCGCAGCGTCGGCCCTGATCGACGCGAACTGGTCAGACTCGGCAAAAGCGTCAAGGTTATCGAGGATGTGTTTGTCGATCTTCGCTCTCTGAACGGACGAAATATTTGACATTGTCGTGGCTGCGTTTTCGGCCTTCTCTCTAAATAAGTCGAGCAATCCCGCCGGAACCGAGATTTGACTAGGCTTTAGCAGGCCGCGTTTGACATGAATTTTTGTTCCGTCCCATTGGTTGGGTCCCTTTTGGATCATGCCAAAGATCATGAATCGACCAAGCTTGGCAAACGTCATTACAGATCGTTCAGACCCAACGATATCGAGCGTGACTGCACCGGTCATGAATCGGTTAAAGTTGGTCGGCAAGTTGGGAATGTTTGTCGATTCAACGATATCGAAAATCAAAAGATGCTGCTCGAAATCCGCCGGATGCGGTACCTCATCCTTGAGGAAAGCACGCCAACGCACCTCCGCACTATCCATCAGCGTCTGTTGTACATTCGAATAGGGAGCATTCTTGTTGCGCCCTCTAGCGAACTTTAAGACGCGCCAAGATACTGAAACGCAAAACTTCAGCAGCCATTCCTCATACGCGAGCCGATATTCACCAGAATGCCAAGGATGAAAAATCTTTGTGGCGAACGGGGTTTCGTACCGGTTAAATTGACTTTCGCAATCGCCGCATAGCCAAGGGAATTTCAAACCATCCTGCACGCGCCGATTGGGATTTTCGGTATTTCGAATATGGCCAGTTCCCGAACGAGTGCGCAGCCACCGATAGACGAACGCCGGCAAAACGTGGCTATCCTTCAATGATTTGTGCTCGCCACAGAAGGCGCAGGTTCCGTCCATGTCAAAACTCTATCGAGGGACAAACTTTTTGGACTATCGCCTCAGCGATAACAAGTCCGCTCCGGGTCAAAAGCCGACCTGATGGCCCACATACGGCTTTGGCGCCACCCCCGTGAGCGACATTCGTCTGGCAGCGGAGGTCACAGCTAAAGCGGGATGCCTTTAGGTCGACTCGGTTTGGGATTCCCAAATCAGGGCTGTTCTGATTCAACATACTGGCTGGGATGGAGGCCAGTATGGATGGGCAAACCATATTCAATGGATCTTCGCGAGCGCGTGGTTGGCGCGGTTGGGGTTGGAGGCCTGTCCTGCCATCAGGCGGCGGCACAATTCGGCGTGGGCGTCAGCACGGCGATTGTCTGGGTGCGGCGCTTGCGCGAGACCGGCAGCGTTGCGCCGGGGCAGATGGGCGGGCACAAGCCGAAGGCAATTTCGGGCGAGCACCGTGCCTGGTTGTTGGAGCGTGCCAAGGCAAGGGACTTCACCTTGCGCGGGCTCGTCGCCGAACTCGCCGAGCGCGGCCTCAAGGTCGATTATCGGGCGGTCTGGAACTTCGTCCACGCCGAGAAGCTGAGCTTCAAAAAAAACCGTGGTGGCCAGCGAACGCGATCGCCCCGACGTCGCGCATCGGCGGGCGCAGTGGCACAAGTATCAAAACCGCATCGAGCCTGAGCGTCTGGTCTTCATCGACGAGACATGGACGCGGACTAACATGACGCCGTTGCGCGGATGGGCACCGCGTGGCCTGCGGCTCCAGACCAAGGCCCCGCACGGGCACTGGAAGACCACGACCTTCCTGGCCGCGCTACGCCATGACCGGATCGACGCTCCATGGCTATTCGATGGTCCGATCGACGGGGAAAGCTTCAGAACCTATGTCGAAAAAGTCCTCGTCCCCACGCTTCATCCCGGCGACATCGTAATCATGGACAATCTCGGCAGCCACAAGGCCAAAGCCGTGCGCCAGCTTATCCGCGCGGCCGGTGCCAAGCTCTTCTTCCTGCCGAAATACTCGCCCGACTTGAACCCGATCGAGCAGGCCTTCGCCAAGATCAAGCACTTCTTGCGCAAAGCCGCCGCGCGCTCGGTCGAAACTATCTGCACCGCGATCGGCGAAATCCTCGGAGCTTTTACACCCGACGAATGTGCCAACTATTTTCAAAATTCAGGCTATGCGTAAACCTAAATGCATCATGCTCTAGTAGCTCGTAGGGCGCAATAAGCGAAGCGCATTGCGCCATCTTCGGACACTAAGGCGAGGTGCACTTTTCAGAATCCGGTATGGCCGTCGCGCCATTGTTCTTGCGACGCAATGCGCTGCGCTTATTGCGCCCTACGGGCTACCTTGGGGGACGGACTTACCGGCATCCATCGACCGGCAGTCGATTCTCTTTGCCTGCCTTGCGGTGCAAGAACCGTATCGCGTCACGGACGGCGAACCAAAGATTGCGAAGCTCCATCCGATAGCCCTCTTCCGCGGTCGCGTTATGCTCGACTTCATTTTTGCCGAACACGACGAACGACAGGGGAATGAATGGGCCGGACGCCTCGCTCGCCTTCACGTGTTTTAGCTGGTTGGCGACGATCTCGACAACCGCAAACTCGATGGACTCTTTCCGCCATAGCTTGAGAAGTTGTCCCGGCCGCTTCGGGAACGCCGCACGATCGACTGCGTGGTAGACCGTCAGGCACGACAGGAACGCATGGCGGGTCGAGCTTGGATTCCTATTCCAGTCGTCGAACGTCGGTTCGACGATGTGCTTTAAGTAGGTTGAGAGATCATCCACGCCATATCTCCATTGCCCTGAGCACGTTCAGTAGTCCTCGCATCGCTCTCTGAAATCTGGCTATGATGTAATTCGACAGACAGTCGATCAGGATTGGCACGCAAATGTCTCGCAAGAAGCGCCAACGTATCAGTCGTCGCCGCCGAATGCGGCGCAAAAGCGAAGCCGCAAAGCTGAGATTCTTGCAGCAAGAATTGCTCAGCTACATGGGCGAAACATTGCTGCACATTCAAGCGGCTGAACGGCAGCTTCAGTTTTGCCTTAGCTATTTCTTTCCTGACGACAAGTCAAAAACCATTGAAGAAGTAGAGACCCAAGCTGAGGCCGAACGAAAGAAAACGCTGGGGCAACTCTTACTGCTGATGCGGAAGCGCATGACAGTCCATAAAATGTTCGACCGAGAGCTCGAAGATTTCGTGGAAAACCGCAACGCCTTGGCCCACCGCTTCCTCAAGATCGAAGGCGTGGACATAAAAAGCATAGAAGGCATACGGAACGCTGCGAAGTTCCTGGAACTACTCAGGGCGCAAGCCAATTACGTTCACAAGACGATGCAAGGGCTGATGACAGCCATTCTGGGCAAAGAACCGCGAAGCGAAGAGGATGAAGATTATGTCAAGCTAGCCAAGCTCATTTTCTTTGGGGCGGTTGAGTAATCGGGGCTGGGGGACGGTACGGCTCGTAGGGCGCAATAAGCGGAGCGCATTGCGCCATCTTCGGGCATTAAGGCGAGGGCAGAACTCGGTATGGCGATCGCACCATTATTCTTGCGGCGCAATGCGCTGTGCTTATTGCGCCCTACGGTCCTGCGCTCATGTGGGCTACGCCGCTGTTCAAAAAAATCAGCGCTTGCGCTTCTTCATTCTGACGCCGGCACCGCCGCCATTCTCCGCAATGAACTCAACGCCGGCTTTCTCCAGGGCCTGCTGAACAGCGTCTCTGACATCGTCGGAGACATAAGGGCCCTCTCCGTCATCCCTTTCGAGACGCTTGATGGTCGGCAGGGAGCGCGCCGCTGCCTCCGCTAGCTGCGCTTGGGTCCAGCCCAACAGCGCCCGGGCAGCTCGAATCTGATCGATAGAAATCATCAAAAACGTCTTGACACTTTTTAGATCATCGAGTTATGATCTATTTAGTATCACCATTTGAATCCGAAGGCAATCCCGGCGGACGGCGGAGCTATGCCCAAATTAGCCGCTCTGCGATCATCAGCCGGGGTGAAAAATGAACCGGACGGATGCGTCAACACCCGCCCGGCTCCGACCATCGAACCCTCCACCTTTGGCAAAGCGAGAAAATCGATGACCAATTCAACCAATACCACCCGCCGCGGTTTCCTTTCAACTGCTGCCGCGCTGGCTGCGTCCGCTGCTGTCGCCATCCCGGCCAACGCTGCCGACGCGTCCACGCCCGATCCGATATTCGAGGCAATTGAGGTCCACAGGGCCGCCCGCCTTGCTTTCGAAAACGCTGTCAGCCGGGGTTGTGCGCTTGAGCAGGAATTACCGCGCGAAAAAACCCGGTCCTGGATCACGGTTTGGGAAGAAGAGATTGTGGAAACCGACGATCCGCGATGGATCGATAGCGTGCGTGAGGTTCACCGCACCTCCGATGCCGCTACCGACGCCGCTTACGCCTTGGCAAACGTCGCCCCAACCACGATGGCGGGAGTGCTGGGTTTGCTGCACTGCGCCATCAGCGTCCGGCCCGAGCAATGGCCGGAAGGCGTGCAGTCCGATGACGACACCGAGACCCGGCCATGGCATACCTTTCTGATCGAAATGCTGATCGCTGTTCTGCCCGGCATGGCCGTGCAATCATGAGAGCGTATTTGCAGCACGCGTACGGGGCGCGCGATCAGCTCGCATACGGTTCGGGTACCACAATCCCGCATGTCGCTCCGCTCATGCGGGCTACGCTTGCTACTACCGTGTCCCGGGCGCGATGCGGCATCCTTCATGCCGCTTCGCAGAACCGGGATCCCCGGTTTCTTCCGGTCGCGAGTGACCGGGACCCCGGATCTGTAGCGCACCACGCCGTGAAGAACGGCGCGCTGCGCTGCATCCGGGGAACGAAGTTGCCGTTCACGAAGATGTGAATGTATACCTATCCCCGCCCTTCAGACCGGCCTTATCCTGCTCGTGTCCTGTCCAGTGAGGGGCGCTTCATGAGGCGTTCTGAAGTGGGACAGAGCGAAAGCTTGACCGGGGAGGGGTAACCCAAGCCGGTCGGATGCGGCGCCCGCGGCTGTGCCTCGCAAGCATGGACTCGGGGGGCCTTGGGTAACCGACCGTGCCCACTACGAGGCTCTGCCTTAAGTGGCTGGGGGGTACAGGCGAAGGGCGGGCGAAAGCCTGCCTGGATGGCGAGCTTCGGTTCGCGCCTGTGCCGGAAGATCGGTCCCAGGGACGAAGAAGTCCCCGCGACGGAGCGTCCGAAGGGCGCATTTTTACTACCAAGGCGCGTCTTTCGGCGCTCCGTCTCCCCTCAAAAAGGGGAGAAAAAACTAAAAGCCCAACTCGCGCGGCGGCGCGAGAACGCGGACGCGTGGCTGTTTGAAATTGAATTTGGAAATTTGCATGCCACGTGTCCCGGGCGCGATGCGGCATTCTTCATGCCGCTTCGCAGAACCGGGACCCCGGTTTCTTCGAGCAGCTAGTAACCGGGACCCCGGCTCTGCAGCGCACCGCCATAGCGCGTCGAAGACGCGCGTAAACGCGCTTATGGCGAAGAGCTACGCGCTGCGCTGCGTCCGGGGAACGCCGAGACGGGACCCATTGCCTTGCTTCCTCCACATGCCCGACCTTATATGCCGCACCAGCCGCAACGCGGCCCGCGCATGGCGGGTTCATTTCCCGGCGCTTTCGTGCAAGGATGCTTGCGGAAACGCTCCGTTCCCTTCATTCGCCTGTAAAATAAAGAGGTTCACGATGGTCAACCGCATGCAGTTCTACATCGATGGCGCCTGGGTCGATCCCGCCGTCAAGAAGTCCACGCCCGTCGTCAACCCGGCGACCGAAGAGGCGATGTATGAGGTTGCGCTCGGCTCCAAGGCCGATGTCGACAAGGCGGTCGCCGCCGCCAAGCGCGCGTTTGAGACCTATTCGCAGACCAGCCGCGAGGAGCGCGTCGCGCTGCTCTCCAGGATCGTCGAGGTCTACAAGACCCGCATGAAGGATATCGGCGCGGCCGTATCCGACGAGATGGGCGCGCCGTTGCCGATGGCGGAGAAGATGCAGGCCGGCGCCGGCCTCGGCCACATCATGTCCACGCTGGAAGTGCTGAAGAATTATCATTTCGAGGAGCCGCTCGGCTCCGCCGTGGTGGTGCGCGAGCCGGTCGGCGTCATCGGCATGATCACGCCATGGAACTGGCCGCTCAACCAGATCGCCTGCAAGGTCGCGCCCGCGCTCGCCGCCGGTTGCACCATGATCCTGAAACCCTCGGAATTCACGCCGTCGTCGGCGCTGATCTTCGCGGAAATCTTGCATGAGGCCGGCGTGCCCAAGGGCGTGTTCAACCTCGTCAACGGCCTCGGCCCTGAAGTCGGCGCCGCCATGAGCGAGCATCCGGACATCGACATGATCTCGTTCACCGGCTCGACCCGCGCGGGCATCGACGTCGCCAAGCGCGCGGCGCCTACCGTAAAGCGAGTCAGCCAGGAATTGGGCGGCAAGTCGCCGAACATCATTCTGGAAGACGCCGATCTTGCGAAAGCAGTGACCGGAGGCGTGATGCACATGTTCGTCAACTCCGGCCAGTCCTGCAACGCGCCGAGCCGGATGATCGTGCCGCTGTCGAAGATGAAGGAAGTCGCCGCCATCGCCAAGGGCGTGGCTGACAAGACCAAGGCCGGCGATCCCCGCGCTGCGGATACCAACATCGGTCCGGTCGTCTCGCGGATTCAGTGGGACAAGATCCAGACGCTGATCCAGAAGGGTATCGAGGAAGGCGCCACGCTGGTGACCGGCGGCCCCGGCCTGCCGGAAGGCGTCAACAAGGGTTTTTATGTGCGCCCCACCATCTTCGCCGACGTCACCAACGACATGACCATCGCGCGCGAGGAAATTTTCGGGCCGGTGCTCACCATCCTCGGCGCCAAGGATGAAGCCGATGCGGTGAAGATTGCCAACGACACGCCCTACGGTCTTGCGGGTTACGTTTCCGCCGGCACGGTCGAAAGCGCACGCAAGGTCGGTCGCCAGATCAGGGCCGGCAACGTCAACCTCAACGGCGTTCCCAACGACCGCACCGCGCCGTTCGGCGGCTACAAGCAGTCCGGCAACGGCCGCGAGTGGGGCAAATACGGCATGGAAGAGTATCTGGAAGTAAAGGCGATCGCCGGCTTCAACGCGGCGTAATCGCAGCGTTCTCCGTCAGGCGCTTCCGCAAAACGCAATGTTGTCCCGGCGAAGGCCGGGACCCATACCCGCCGGAGTTTCCGTTGAAGCGCGATGTTGCAACGCTTGTTTGTAAGTCGCGGGCGCCGGTGGTTATGGGTCCCGGCGTTCGCCGGGACGACGCCAGATCATGACCACGTCCTTCACCATCCGCGGCATTCAGGCCTTCTGCTATCGCTATCCATTGACAGTGCCCGTCGTGACCTCGTTCGGCGAGATGCGCGACCGGCCCACGCTGTTCATCCGCGTCGAGGATGGCGACGGCCAAACCGGCTGGGGCGAGGTCTGGTGCAATTTCCCGTCGGTCGGTGCCGAGCACCGCACGCGCCTCATCAATGAAATGCTGGCGCCGATGCTCATCGGACGCGCGGTGACCGATCCTTCCGACGTGTTCGAAAGCCTCAGCGCGGCGACCTCCGTGCTGGCGTTGCAATCCGGTGAAGCCGGCCCGTTCGCGCAGACGATCGCCGGCATCGACATCGCGCTGTGGGATTTGTTCGCGAAACGCGCAAAAACGCCGCTGTGGCGGATGCTCGGCGGCGCCACCGGTCGCATGCGCGTTTATGCCAGCGGCATCAACCCGGCCGGCAGTGTCGCGCAGGCGGAAGCGGCGATGCGCCGCGGCCACCGCGCCTTCAAGCTGAAGATCGGCTTCGATCCCGGCAAGGATCGCGGCAATCTTCGCGACCTGCGAAAACTGGTCGGCGACAGCTTTCTCGCCGCCGATGTCAATCAGGGCTGGGGAATCGAAACGGCGCTGCAATTGGCGCCGCCGCTGGAAGAGTTCAACCTGGCGTGGCTGGAAGAGCCGCTGCGCGCCGATCGTCCGTGGAGCGAATGGCGCTCCTTGCAGAAACGTCTCACGATTCCGCTGGCCGGCGGCGAGAACATCGCGGGCCGCGAGAATTTTGCGGCGGCGCTGAGCGAGGGCGTGCTGACCGTGGTGCAGCCCGATGCCGCCAAATGGGGCGGCATTACCGGCTGCATCGCGGTAGCGCGCGATGTGCTTGCGTCGAAGCGCCATTATTGTCCGCATTTTCTCGGTGGCGGCATCGGCCTGCTGGGCTCGGCGCATCTGCTCGCGGGCTCGCGCGGCGGCGGATTGCTGGAGGTCGACAGCAATGACAATCCGCTGCGCGATGCTTTCTGCGGCGTGGTGGCCGACATCAAGGACGGCGAGATCGTGTTGCCGGAAACGCCGGGGCTCGGCATCGAGCCGGATGTGAAGGCGATCGAGAAATACAGGACGCTGTAATTCGTAGCCCGGGTGAAGCGCAGCGAAACCCGGGACCACGCTTCCCGGATTGCGCTTCGCTCCATCCGGGCTACGGCTAGCCCCCCAGCGCGCCCTGCGTGTTCACATACAGCGCGTAGATCGACTGGCTCGAGGCCATGAACAGCCGGTTGCGTTTCAGTCCGCCGAAACACAGATTGGCGCAGCGCTCGGGCAGCGCGATGCGGCCGATCTGCGCGCCGTCGGGCGCGAACACGAACACGCCGTCCAGTTCCGGATCGCCCATGCCCCAGCCGCACCACAGATTGCCGTCGATGTCGCAGCGCATGCCGTCCGGCGTTCCTGGTCCGGCGTCGATATGAACGCGCTTGTTGGAGACGGTCTTGCCATCGGCGCTTACATCGTAGGCGAGAATCTTCCGGTTCGGCACGCCGCGCGATTCCACGACATAGAGGATCTTCTCGTCCGGTGAGAAGCAAAGCCCGTTGGGGCCGAGCACATCATCGGCGACGATGGTGGCTGCGCCGGTGTTGCCGTCGATGCGATAGACATTGGGATTGATCTCGGATTCGGCCTTGTAGCCTTCGTAATTGCCGAGCAGGCCGAACACCGGATCGGTGAACCAGATCGAGCCGTCGGATTTCACCACCGCGTCGTTGGGTGAGTTCAGCCGCTTGCCCTCGAAGGAATCCATCAGCACCGTGATCGAGCCGTCATATTCGGTTCTGACGACGCGGCGGCCGCCATGCTCGCAGCCGACAAGCCGGCCCTGGCGATCGCGGGTATGGCCGTTGGCGAAATTGGATGGCTTGCGATAGATCGAGACCGCCCCGGTTTCCTCTTCCCATTTCAGGATGCGGTTATTGGGAATATCGCTGCACAACAGATGACGCCCGTCGCCGAACCACACCGGACCTTCGCCCCAGCGCAATCCCGTTGCCAGCCGCTCGATCGCCGACAGCTTCAGCCAGTATTTCTCGAAGCGCGGATCGACCGCGTAAATCGCGGGATCGGGATAGCAAGTCGCCGGCCGCCAGCCGGGGCGTTCGGTGGAATCGGACATGGACGTTTCTCGTTGTTGCGTTTCCTTGTGATTTGGTTTGCTATCACCGGCGGTCGAGGACCGCAAATCGATACCAAGAGGGATGAAATGCCACGCATATTGATGACCGGCGCTTCCGGCGAAATCGGCACGCGCCTGCGAAAACTGTTGCCGCCGATCTATCCGGATCTGGTGCTCAGCGACGTGAAAACGCCGGCCGATCTCGGCGCGGGCGAGAAATTCAAAGCCGCTGACCTCGCCGATCTCGCCCAGGTCGAGGCGATTTGCGAGGGCATCGACGGCATCCTGCATTTCGGCGGATTTTCCGTCGAAGGCCCATGGGACAACATCCTGCAGTCCAATATCATCGGCTGCTACAATTTGTTCGAGGCCGCACGCAAGAAGGGCGTGAAACGCGTCGTGTTCGCGTCGTCCAACCATGCCGTCGGCTTCTATCCCAGACATCACCGCATCGGCACCGACGTAACGGTGCGCCCCGACAGCCGTTACGGGGTCAGCAAGGCATTTGGGGAAGCGATCGGCTCGCTCTACGCCGACAAGCACGGCATCGGTGTGACGTGCCTGCGGATCGGCAATTTCGGCGACAAGCCGCTGGATCACCGCCGGCTCTCGATCTGGCTGAAGCCGGAAGACCTGGTGCAGCTCTGCCGGATCGGGCTCGAGCATCCCGACATCCATTTCGAGATTCTGTACGGCGCGTCCTACAACGAGCGCGCCTGGTGGGACAATCACCGCGCCTACGATCTCGGCTATCGCCCGACCGGCCGCGCCGAGGATTTTCGCGAGCATGCGTTTACCGAACAGACCAAGCTGAAGCCGGACCCGGTACGGCAATTCTATCAGGGCGGCGCGTTCTGCAGCATGGAGTTCTCAGGCGACGCGAGCAGGATCGTGAAGTGGAAGTGATGGTGAAGCCGTCATTCCGGGATGCGTGCGCAGCACGCAGACCCGGAATCCAGAGATTGTACTCTGCTCTGGATTCCGGGTTCGCGCAAAGAGCGCGCCCCGGAATGACGGTGTATGATGGTGCGACCTGCAAATAACAGAAAGAAACGACAATGGCCGACGGATTGCGCAAAGGACTGACCAGTTACGGCGACGCCGGATTCTCGCTGTTCCTGCGCAAGGCTTTCATCAAGGCGATGGGCTATTCCGACGACGCGCTGAACCGGCCGATCGTGGGGATCACCAACACCCACAGCGACTACAATCCCTGCCATGGCAACGTGCCGCAGATCATCGAAGCGGTGAAGCGCGGCGTCATGCTGGCCGGCGCGATGCCGATGGTGTTTCCGACCATTTCCATCGCGGAGAGTTTTGCGCACCCGACCTCGATGTACCTGCGCAACCTGATGGCGATGGATACCGAGGAGATGATCCGCGCCCAGCCGATGGACGCCGTGGTGGTGATCGGCGGCTGCGACAAGACGCTGCCGGCGCAGATCATGGCCGCGGTCTCAGCCGATCTGCCGACCGTGGTGATTCCGGTGGGGCCGATGGTGGTTGGCCATCACAAGGGCGAGGTGCTCGGTGCCTGCACCGATTGCCGCCGGTTGTGGGCGAAATTCCGCGCCGGTGAAATCGACGAGGTGGAGATCGAGGCGGTCAACGGCCGGCTCGCGCCGTCGGTCGGCACCTGCATGGTGATGGGCACGGCCTCGACCATGGCCTGCATCACCGAAGCACTGGGCCTGTCGCTGCCGATGAGCGCCACGATCCCGGCGCCGCATGCCGAGCGGTTTCGTCTCGCGGAGGCGAGCGGCAAGCGTGCCGCCGAGATGGCGGTGACAAAGTCGCCGCGTCCGAGCGAATTGCTGACACCGGCCGCGTTCCGCAACGCGCTGGTGGTGCTGCAGGCGATCGGCGGCTCCACCAACGGCCTGATCCATCTCACTGCCATCGCCAACCGCACGCCGCACCGCATCGATCTCGAAGCCTTCGACCAACTCGGTCGCGAGGTGCCGGTGCTGATCGACCTGAAACCTTCGGGCGCGCATTACATGGAGCATTTCCATCACGCCGGCGGCGTGCCCAAGCTGATGCGGCAGCTCGGCGACCTCTTGGATCTCGACGCCAAAACCATCGACGGTACGCTACGCGACGCGGTTGCAAATGCAGAAGACGTGCCCGGCCAGGATGCCATCCGCGGCCGCAACGATCCCATAAAACCGGAAGGCGCGATGGCGGTGCTGCACGGCAATCTCGCGCCGCGCGGCGCGGTGATCAAGCATTCCGCGGCGAGCCCGAAACTGCTGCAGCACACCGGCCGCGCCGTGGTGTTCGACTCGGTCGAGGACATGACGCTGCGGGTCGACGATCCCGACCTCGACGTCAATGCCGACGACGTGCTCGTGCTGCGCAATGCCGGGCCGAAGGGCGCGCCGGGCATGCCCGAGGCGGGCTATCTGCCGATCCCCGTAAAACTCGCGCGCGGCGGCGTGAAGGACATGGTGCGGATTTCGGACGCGCGGATGAGCGGCACCGCGTTCGGCACCATCGTGCTGCACATCACCCCGGAATCCGCGGTCGGCGGTCCGCTGGCGCTGGTGCGCAACGGCGACATGATCCGGCTCGACGTGTCCGCGCGCAGCATCGATCTGCTGGTCGATGCCGCCGAACTCGAAAAGCGCCGTGCGGCCCTTCCGCCGGCCGTTCCGCCGGATTGGGCGAAGCGCGGCTATGCGCATCTGTTCAACGAGACGATTTTGCAGGCGGACGAAGGCTGCGATTTCGACTTCATGCGCGGGCAGGGACCGTCATCCTGAGGAGCCGCGCTCTTGCGCGGCGTCTCGAAGGATGGCCGCTTGCACTCGTGGCCCATCCTTCGAGGCTCGCCGCGAAGCGGCGAGCACCTCAGGATGACGGCGGCATGCGTGGCTGCCCCGTTATTTTCCCTTGCTGGTAAACTTCTGCACCGCGATGCGAAACTCATCGGTATGCATGCAGTCGATGATGGCATCCTTCTCGGCGTCGAGCTGTTGTTCGACCGGCGTCGTATGCGCGCGGTGGATCAGCGCCTTGGTCGCTGCGATCGCCGCCGGCGCGTTTTGCGCCAGACGCTCCGCCAGAGCGCGCGTCGCGGCCTTCAGTTCGGCCGCCGGCACGACTTTGGCGACCAGGCCCCAGTCATAAGCCTGCTGCGCGGAAAAACTGTCTTCGGCCAGATAAATCTGCAACGCGCGGCGCACGCCGACGGTCGGGACCACGCCGACGGTGCCGCCTCCGTCCGGCGACGCGCCGATCTTGCCATAGGCCGGGGTAAAGCGCGCATCTTCCGCCGCGATGCACATGTCGGCGACGAAGGCGAGCGACAGGCCGGCGCCGGCGGCGGAACCGTGCACGCTCGCCAGCACGATCTTCGGCATTCGCCGCAAGCTCGTGATGAAGGCGTGGTAATGCTTGAGCAGCTCGCCGACCACCGGCGCGATGGTGTCGGCGGCTGCGGCGGCGCCGATAGTCTGCAAGTCGCCGCCGGCCGAGAATGCGCGGCCCTCGCCCTGGATCACGAGCACGCGGATATCGTCGTTGCCTTCCACTTCCTGGGCGAGTTGCTCCAGCTTCTGCGCAATGGCGAGATTGACGGAGTTGAACGCGCCGGGGCGATTGAGCGTTATGGTGGCAATCGGGCCGTCGATCTTCAGAAGCGCCGGATGGTCGGTGGCGGGAGATGTCGCGGGCTCGGGCGTCGGCATTGGCATAACCCTCGTCAGGCGGCGGCAGGTGGGCCGCGCATTTAAATAGCAAAGCGAAAAGGGTGACAATCCCTCACCGTTTCGTGCAAAATGACCGTTCTCCTCCTGGTGAGGAGGCGCTCTGCTTTGCGCGGGCTCGACACTTGCCGCTTCGTGTCAGGCCACTGTAACCGATTGCCTGTGCCCGTTTTATCGGCAGCATGACTTAGGTCGCAGTCGCCGCCACTTGCATCCGCTGGTCATATCGGCGAGTTTAGCGGTTGAGGACCCATCAACGAGGTCTCAGGAAACAATTTTCGGGGAGGATACCATGTCCATCTGGACACGCCGTTTTGCCATGGGCGCGGCAATCATCGTCGCAGCAGCAATCGCAGGACCGGCCGCGGCGCAAACAAAACTTAAATGGGCGCATGTCTACGAGATCGCCGAGCCGTACCACACCGAGGCGCTGTGGGCTGCCGAAGAGATCAAGAAGCGCACCGGCGGCCGCTACGAGATCGCGGTCTTCCCGGCGTCGCAACTCGGCAACGAGAACCAGATCAACGAAGGCCTCGGACTCGGCACCGTCGATATCATCTACACCGGCACCTCGTTCGCCGGCTCGATTCACAAACCGCTGGCAATCTCCGGCGCGCCGTTCATGATGCGCGACTTCGACCACTGGAAGGCTTACCGCGACAGCAAGCTGTTCCGCGACATCTCCAAGGGATACGAGGACAAAACCAGGCACAAGATCGAGGCGCTCACTTACTATGGCGAGCGGATGGTCACCGCCAACAAGGAAATCAAGAAGCCCGAAGACATGAAGGGCATGAAGCTCCGCGTGCCGCCGGCGCCGCTCTATCTGATGCTCGCGAAGTCGGTCGGCGCCAATGCCACGCCGATCGCTTTCGCGGAAGTCTATCTGGCTTTGCAGCAGGGCACCGTGGACGGCCAGGAAAATCCGCTGCCGACCATCATGGCCAAGAAATTCTATGAAGTGCAGTCGCACATCATGCTGACCGGCCACATCGCCGAATCGCTGCTCACGATCGTCGGCGGACACGTCTGGTCGAAACTGTCCGATGCCGACAAGAAAGTGTTCGACGAGGTGCTGATTCAAGCCGCCGCCAAGTCGTCCGATCAAATCCGTGCTTCGGAGCAAAAAACCGCCGACGAACTGCGCAAGCTCGGCAAGACCGTGGTCCAGGTCGACCGTGAGGCCTTCCGCAAGGCAGCGATGCCGCTGCACAACGACGCCTCGGCCGGCGCCGGCTGGAGCCAGGCGGAGTATGACGCATTGCAGGCGTTGAAATAGGGCGGTGGAGCTAACGGAGTGAACGCGCCAAGGATGTCGTCCCCGCGAAGGCGGGGACCCATAACCCCTGGCGTTGATGATAGCAGAGGCCTCTACCACTCTGCCAAAATGAGATGACACGGCGTATGGGTCCCCGCCTTCGCGGGGACGACGGTTGAGATTAAGCCATGAACACTAAACCTAAGCCCGCCGTCGCTCCCGACGACGACGTTCACCTGATCGTCGCGCAGGACGAAGAAGTGATCATCGAACACCATCCGGAGGACTGGATCGCCTTCGTGCTGTTCTGGGCGCTTGCCATCATCGTGTTCCTGCAGTTCTTCACGCGATACATCATGAACGACAGCCTGTCGTGGACCGAAGAGATCGCGCGCTACGGGCTGATGTCGCTGGCGTTCATCGGTGGCGCCGTGGTCACCCGCAAGAAGGCGCACATCGCGGTCGAACTGGTGTCGAACCTGATGGGCCCGGGACCGATGCGGGCCACGCTGCTGGCGCTGGTGGATTTCATCACGCTCGGGTTCATGGGATTGCTCGCTTATTTCTCGGTGACCATCGTCGAGCGCATGCATTCGCAGCGCATGACCGTGTTCGATCTGCCGATGAGTATCGTCTACGGCGCCGTCGGCCTCGGCTGCTTCATGATGTTGGGGCGCCAGATCCAGGTGGTGTGGCGCAATGCGCGCGACGGCTGGCGGCGGACGCACGATGTCACCCAACAAATTCACGCCGATTGAGAACTGGGCCGACCGATGCCAATTCTGATTTTTGTTTTCTTCCTGACCTTGCTGGCCGGCATTCCCGTGTTCATCGCGCTGGCGTTTTCGTCGCTGCTCTATACGCACTTTATCGCGAACATCCCGGACTTCGTGATCTTG
Organism: uncultured Alphaproteobacteria bacterium; assembly: GCA_963710045.1. GTDB lineage: Bacteria > Pseudomonadota > Alphaproteobacteria > Rhizobiales > Xanthobacteraceae > Bradyrhizobium. Next base: position 59,336 of record CAVPZO010000081.1, read on the forward strand.
CATCGCATGGCGGGCGGTTTGGACAGTTTTCCGTTGCTGGCGGTACCGTTTTTTATTCTCGCCGGCAATCTGATGAATTCAGCGGGGATTACCAACCGCATCTATGATTTTGCGGTGGCAACCTGCGGCTGGATGAAGGGTGGGCTCGCCCACGTCAACATCTTCGGCTCGGTGATCTTTGCCGGCATGTCGGGGACTGCGATCGCCGACGCCGCCGGCCTCGGCACCATCGAGATCAAGGCCATGCAGGATCATGGCTATGACCTTGAATTTTCCGTCGGTGTCACTGCGGCCTCGGCGACCCTCGGCCCGATCATCCCGCCGTCGCTGCCGTTCGTGATCTACGGCATGATGGGCAACGTCTCAATCGGCGCGCTGTTTTTGGGCGGCTTCATTCCCGGCGCGGTGATGACCATCTTCATGATGCTGTACGTGACCTATTGCGCGCGCAAATACGGCATGGGCTCGGATCAGGCGTTTCGCTGGAATGTGCTCGGCCGTACTTTCATCGCGGCGTTGCCGGCCTTGATGACGCCGATGATCATCGTCGGCGGCATGACGTTCGGCTGGTTCACGCCGACGGAGGCGGCGATTGCGGCCTGCGCCTGGGCGCTGATATTGGGCGTGTTTCTGTACCGCTCGCTGTCGCTGAAGCAGTTCTACAAGGTCACGATGGACACCATCGAGACCACCGCCGGTGTGCTGCTGATCGTCGCCGCGGCGTCGCTGTTCGGCTGGGTGCTCACCACGACGCGGCTGACCGAAGCCGGCGCAGAGGCGTTGCTGCAACTGACCGACAACAAATACATCATTCTGTTGTTGATCAACGTGCTGCTGCTGATCGTCGGTTGCTTCCTCGAGCCGATCGCCTCGATCAGCATCCTGGTGCCGGTGCTGATGCCGATCCTTCTTAAAGTAGGCATCCACCCCGTGCATTTCGGCGTTGTGATGACGCTCAACCTGATGATCGGATTGTTGCATCCGCCGCTGGGCATGGTGCTGTTTGTGCTGTCACGAATCGCGAAATTATCCATCGAACGCACCACCATGGCGATCCTGCCATGGCTGGTCCCACTGTTGATGTCGCTGATCGCGATTACGCTTATCCCGGAGCTGACGCTGTGGCTGCCGCGGACGATGGGGATGTTGAAGTAGCGGCCCTAGCGTCTCACGACAGCGGCCATTTCCGCCACGGTCGGCATCGACGGCGCTGCGCCCATGCGTTGCACGCAAATTGACGCTGCGATGTTGGCGTAGTCGAACGCATCGCGCACGGGTTGGCCATTTGCAAGTAGTGCCGCCACCGCGCCGACAAAACAATCTCCGGCGCCGGTGGTGTCGACCGCCTTGACGCGGCGGCCGGGAATGATCAGCGGCTCTCCGTCCACCAGCGCAATGCTGCCACGCTTGCCCAGCGTCACGCAGACAATCTTGTCCCTGCCGGCCTCCAACGATCGCGCCGCCTCGATGAAGCGCGCGTGATCGTCGCTATCGCGAAGCTCGGTCCTCGCCAGGAAGCCAAGCTCGCTTTCGTTGAGGATCAGGATATCGACCAGATCGAGCAATTCCCGATCGAACGCCAACGCCGGCGCGGGATTGAGAATCGTCGCCGCGCCAGCAGCGCGCGCGCGAGCAAAAAATGCGCCGATGGTCGGCGGCGGAATCTCGAACTGGCTGACCGCCACGTCGCCTTTCGCGAGCAATGGCATGGTTACGTCAGCCGCGCTCAGCAAAGCATTCGCGCCGGGAATGACAACGATGGTGTTGTCGGCATTGGCGACGGTGATGACAGCCGTTCCGGTATGCGCCGCAGGCGTGTCCTGCACGAACGCCAGATCGACGCCTTGCGCCGCCAGAAATGTCCGCAGATTGCGGCCGAACCCATCCTCGCCGAGTTTTCCGATCAGCATCGTCGCGGCGCCCAGCTTTGCCGCGGCGACCGCCTGGTTGGCGCCTTTGCCGCCGGGAAAATACAGCACCTCGCGCCCGGCAACGGTTTCGCCCAGCTGCGGATGCCGGTCGGCCGTCGCCACCACATCCATGTTGATGCTGCCGGCAACGAACACGCGGCCCATGGTTCATTCCTGAAAAATTACGCCGGGACTTCAAACTCCCGCCGCACTGCCTCGATGTCGGGCAGCGTCGGCAGGCCGGCCTCATTGCCGAGCCGTTGAATCTTGTAGGTCGACGCGGCGCGCGCGAAGGCGAAATGATCCTGCCAGGCTTTTTCGGGGTTGCTGAGATAGGAATAGACATAGGCGCCGTGAAAGACATCGCCGGCGCCGTTGGTGTCGAGCACGCGGTCGGGCGCGATGGACAGCGCGGGAAGCGCGCGCACCACGCCGGTCTCGTCATACCAGAGCAGGCCGCGCTCGCCCATGGTGACCCCGCCGACGCGGCAGCCGCGGCTTTTCAGATAGTCCAGCATCGCCTCCGGCGTCTTGTCCATCTGCTCGCACAGCCGCTCGGCGACGATGGCGACGTCGATAAACTCAAGCAGGTCATGGGTGTTGGTCCGAAGTCCCCCGCCGTCGAGCGAGGTGAGGATGCCGGCCTCGCGGCACAGTTTTGCATAGTGAATCGCCGCATCCGGCTGGTGGCCGTCGACATGCAGCGCGCGGCAGCCCTTGAGGTTCAACATCGGAAAAGGGTGGATATGCTCGTCGTCGCGGCAGCGCACGATCGCGCGTTTGCCGTCCTTCGGCATGATGAAGGACAGCGACGAGGTCTGGACCTTTCGCGGATGCACCGAGATCCCATACTTCGCGGTCATGTCCTGAAACATGCGCCCCAACCAGTCGTTGGCCACGGTCGCGAGCAGGTCCGGCACGATCCCCAGCTTGGCGCAGCAGAACGCGGCGGTAACCGCATTGCCGCCGAACGAGACGGCGTAGGCCGAGGCCACGTGCTTCTCGTCACCGGTCGGCATATGGTCGGTGATGAAGGTGACGTCGATATAGGTTTGTCCGATGAAGAGGGCCTGCATTAAGCGATCCGTTACGTGAAGGGTGGTCCCGGCTCGTCCGTACATTAGCACTGCTTATCACGGACCATACGCTAAAATTATTTGCAGCCGCGTCACGGTATCGCTTGAGATCGGCATGTGGCGGGACTACGACCTTGGTCAAATATCGCGCGCACTGAGGTAAAAAGAGGAGGGAACGATGACGGTCTATTCCGGTCCGGTGTTCGACATGGCGGTGAACCAGTTCGGCGTCATCGCCAACCATCTCTCGATTCCCATGGACGAGCGCGACCGCTTGCTGCTGCCGAAACGCGCCATCACTATTTCCTGTCCGATCCATCGCGACGACGGATCGATCGCGGTGTTCGAGGGCTATCGCGTCCAGCATCATCTCACGCTAGGCCCCACCAAGGGCGGCACCCGCTTTGCGCCCAGCGTCGATATCGGCGAGGTCGCGGCACTGGCGATCTGGATGAGCTGGAAATGCGCGCTGGTGGGCTTGCCCTATGGCGGCGCCAAGGGCGGCATCAATGTCGATCTTTCAACGATTTCCAAACGGGAGCTGGAGGCGCTGTCGCGCCGTTACATGCAGGAGATGATCCCCTTCGTGGGTCCCCATATCGACGTGATGGCCCCTGACATGGGCACCAACGAGCAGGTGATGGCCTGGTTCATGGATACCTATTCGATGTACCAGGGCCGTACCGTCACCGAGATTGTCACCGGCAAGCCGGTGAGTTCCGGCGGGACGCTGGGCCGGCGCGAGGCGACCGGGCGCGGCGTCGCGCATCTCGCCAAGCGGGTGATGAACCAGCTCTCCATCAACCTCAACAATGCCACCGCCGTCATTCAGGGCTTTGGCAATGTCGGCTCCTACGCCGCGCTGGACCTGCAACGCTTCGGCCTCAAGGTGATCGCGGTCAGCGACCACACTGGTGCGCTATATGATGCGGCCGGTCTCGATATTCCCGGCCTGATGAAGCATACCGGCGAACACGGCAGCCTCGCCGGTTATTCGAACCAGTTGCAATTCGATCCGGCGCAAATCCTCACGCTGCCATGCGACGTGCTGGTGCCCGCCGCGATGGAGCGCGTGATCGACGCGCAGACGGCGCAAAACCTGAAATGCCGGATCCTGGCCGAGGGCGCCAACGGTCCGACCACGCCGGAGGCCGACCTGGTGCTGGAAAAACGCCAGGATGAAGTGTTTCTGATTCCGGACATCCTGTGCAATTCCGGCGGCGTTGTGGTCAGCTATTTCGAGTGGGTGCAGGATCTGCAGCAACTGTTCTGGGAAGAAGACGAGGTGGTACGGCGCGAATACCAGATCCTCGATCGCGCCTTCGACACGATGTCGGCGCGCGCGAAGGCTGACGGAATTTCCCACCGTACCGCCGCGATGGCGATCGGCGTCGAAAAAGTCCGGGCCGCGAAGACCACGCGGGGTCTGTTCCCGTGATGGATTTTTCATGATCACGGGGCTCGATCACGTCGTCGTTCTGGTCCGCGAACTAAAGGCGGGCATCGCGGCCTACAAAACGCTTTTGGCGCGCGCGCCGGCGTGGCGCGGCACAAGTGATGGCGCCGAGACCGTACTGTTCACGCTCGACAACATGACGCTGGAGTTGATGTCGCCCAATGGCGATGGCGCGGCCGCCGACCGGATTCGCGCTGCACTCGCGGAACAAGGCGAGGGGCTGGCCAGCATCTGCTTTCGCACAAGCGATATTGCGCGGATGCATCGCCGGCTGGATCGACTGGCGCTGAAGCCGGAACCGATTGCCGATGCCGAAAGCCGCGATACCGCGTCAGGCGCGACACTGTCATGGAAGCGAACCCGCGCGGCGACCGAGGCCACCCGTGGCGTCCGGCTGTTTTTTCTGGAGCTGGCAAGCGAGCGCCCGCGCTCGGCCGCCATCGCAGATGCGCCGGTCATCGCGATGGATCACGTAGTCGTTTCCACCGGCGACCCCGAGCGCGCCGCAGCCCTTTACGGCGCGCGGCTCGGACTCGACATGGCGCTGGACCGCTCGCATCCGGACTGGGGCCAGCTGATGTTCTTCCGCTGCGGCGATTTGATTGTTGAAACAGTCCAGCGTCCGGGTGTCGCCGCGGATATCACGCATGACAGGCTGTATGGGCTGAGCTGGCGCGTCGCGGACGCCGATGCGACGCGGGCGCGGCTCGCCTCCGCAGGCATCGAGGTATCCGATGTGCGCACCGGCCGCCAGCCCGGCACCCGCGTGCTCACGGTGCGCAGCGGCACCTGCGGCATTCCAACGCTGCTGGTGCAGCGGACGCCGCGGGCGGTGTAGACGTCATGGCCGGGCTTGTCCCGGCCATCCACGTCTTTAGGTCGCAATCGTTGCTAAGGTCGTTCAGTCTGGATTCGCGGCGTAGCCACTTTTCATGCTGTAATGCTGCAAGACGTGGATGGCCGGGACAAGCCCGGCCATGACGCGGAGAGGATCGCTCGACTTGGCCAAGGCACAACGAACCCTGAAATGGCAGCGCGACCCCGAGGGCATGCGCTTACGCATTCTCGAGGCCGCCAAGCAGGAATTCGCCGCCCATGGCCTTGCCGGCGCGCGGGTCGATCGCATCGCGGCGGAGGCGGGCGCCAACAAGCGCATGCTGTATTATCACGTCGGCAACAAGGAAGACCTGTATCTCGCGGTGCTGGAAGGCGCTTACGAGAAAATCCGGGTCGAGGAGCGCGGGCTCGATCTCGAACATCTCGATCCGCCGGAAGCGATCGAGCGGCTGATCGAGTTCACCTGGAATTATTTCATCCGCAACCCGGAATTCCTGGCGCTGCTGAACACCGAAAATCTCGCCAAGGCCAGGCATCTGAAGCGCTCGACCAAGGTGAAATCGATGCATTCGCCGTTTGTCGAGATGATCCGCACCGTGGTGACGCGCGGCGTGGAAGGGGGCGACTTCCCGGTCGCCGTCGATCCGGTGCAGCTTTATATTTCGATCGCCGCGCTGTGCTTTTTCTACCTTTCCAACAGCGCGACGCTAAGCGTGATTTTCGGCCGCGACCTCTTGAAGAAAGAAGCCCGCGACGAGCGGCTCGACCACATGGTGGCGCTGGTTCTGGCCGCTTTGACCGGCAAATCGGCTGCGGCATTTGGGGAGCGACAAGTTGCAGCGTCATGGCCGGGCTTGTCCCGGCCATCCACGTCTTAACCGCCGACGAAGACGTGGATGCCCGGGACAAGCCCGGGCATGACGCGGAGAGGGCCGCGCCGATTTGACGCCTCAAAAATGCTGGACAGTATTTATCCAACGGGTTAATTGTTTTGACAAACAGGGAGCGAAGCGTGGCCGAAGCCCAAAATCCGGGGAGCGTATCGAAAGCGCTGAACGCGGTATGGATTCGGCCGTTTTTGTTTCTGCTTTTCATCGTCGTGGCCTGGGATCTGACGATCCGGCTGTTCAAGATCCCGCCCTACCAAATCCCCGCACCCGGCGATGTCGTCGTGGTGCTGTGGCAGGACTGGCCGGAATTGATGCGGCAGGCCTGGCCGACCACCTATGCGACCATCTGCGGCTTCCTGCTGTCGGCGGTATTCGGCATTCCCGTCGCGATGCTGATCGCAGGCTCGAAGACGGTGGAGAGCTACGTCTATCCGCTGCTGGTGTTTTCGCAGTCGGTGCCGAAGATCGCCATCGCGCCGCTGTTCGTGGTCTGGTTCGGTTTTGGGATCATCCCGAAGGTGATTTCGGCGTTCCTGCTCGGGTTCTTTCCAGTGGTGGTCTCGGCGGTGCAGGGTTTTAAGTCGGTCGATCCCGACATGGTCGATCTCGCGCGCGCCATGCAGGGCAGCCGCGCCAAAGTGTTTCTTGCGGTGAACTTGCCGCATGCGATGCCGGCGATTTTCTCCGGCCTGAAGGTTTCGGTAACGCTCGCTGTGGTCGGCGCCGTGGTCGGCGAATTCGTCGGTTCCAATTCCGGCATAGGCTATGTGCTGCAGCGTTCGATCGGCACCTTCGATCTGCCGACCATGTTCGCGGCGCTGGTGATCCTGGCGCTGCTCGGCGTGGTGCTGTTCTGGATCGTCGACCGGATCGAGCGTCTTGTAATTCCCTGGCATGTCAGCCAGCGCGAGGATCTTGTCTTCGCCGCGTAAGCGGCAACAAAAAAGCGGCTCGCAAAGGGCCGCACGAACACCAACGGGAGGATGAACATGATGCGATTGATGACAGGGTTTTCGGCGGTGCTGGCGTGGGCGTTGCTCGCGGCGGCGCCGGCGTCGGCGGCCGACAAGGTCGTGCTGATGCTGAACTGGTACGTCTATGGCGAGCACGCGCCGTTCTATTACGGCAAGGCCAAGGGCATCTACGCAGCCGAAAACATCGATCTCGAAATCCAGGAAGGCCGCGGTTCCGCTGCGACCACCCAGGCCGTCGCCGCCAAGACCGCCGATTTCGGCTATGTCGACGTACCCACCATGATGCGCGCCGCCGTCAAGGGCGCGCCGGTGATCGCCACCGGGGTGCTGCTGCAGACCAGCCCGATGTCGGCGATGGGTTTTGTCGACAAGAACATCCGCAAGCCTGAGGACATCAAGGGCAAGACCGTGGCGATTACGCCTGCGGATTCCATGACGCAGATCTGGCCGCTGTTCCTGAAGAAAACCGGCTTGAAGGAAGCCGACTTCAAGACGGTGGCCGGCGACGGCCAGACCAAGCTCAACGCCGTCATCAACGGGCAAGCCGATCTGCTGCTCGGCTATGTCATGGATCAGTCGATGAAGATCAAGGACGCCACAGGTAAGGACGTCTATCCGATCAAGTTCGCCGATTACGGCATCAACATGGTTTGTTCCGGCATGGTCGCCAACACCGAATATCTCAAGGCGAATGACAGCATTGCAAAACGCTTCATGTCGGCAACCACCAAGGCGATCGAAGCCGCGGAGAAGGATCCGAAGGGCGCGGCGCAGTCGATTCTCGACGCCAATCCGAAGGGCGGCAAGATCGACACGCTGACCCAGGGTTTTGAGCTGACGATCCCGCTGTACCGGACGCCGGAAACCAAGGGCAAGCGGCCGTTCCAGGTCACCGATGCCAACATGACCGACAGCGTCAATTTGATGGTCGAGTTCGGCGGCCTCGAAGCCAAGGCCAAGGATAATCCGAAGGCGTTTTACACCAACGATTATCTGCCGAAATAAGGCTGGCTGGATGAGCGCAGCGGCAACCGGGAATCGAACCAGCGCGCATCTGCGCGTGGTGTCGGACGCGTCTGCCGGCACGTCGGGGATTCGCATCTCCGGCGTGTCCAAAACCTACCGGGCGCGCGACGGCGACGTGCCGTCGCTGCGGCCGCTGGATTTTCACATCAACGAGGGCGAGTTCTTCGTCGTGGTCGGCCCGTCCGGCTGCGGCAAATCCACGTTGTTGAAAATGATCTCCGGGCTGCTGGCGCCTTCATCCGGCGAAATCCTGGTCGAGGGCGAGAAGGTGACCAAGCCGCATGGCAATGTCGGCATCGTGTTCCAGAACTCGCTGCTGCTGCCGTGGCGCAACATCATCTCCAACGTGATGCTGCCGATCGACATGAAGAAACTGTCGCGCGAAAAATATCTGCCGCGCGCGATGGCGCTGCTGAAGATGGTCGGCCTCGAAGGCTTCGAGAAGAAGCTGCCATGGCAATTGTCGGGCGGCATGCAGCAGCGCGCCTCGATCTGCCGGGCGCTGGTGCACGATCCCAAGATCATGCTGATGGACGAGCCGTTCGGCGCGCTCGACGCCATGACGCGCGAGCGCATGAATGTCGAGCTGCAGCGGATCCAGCGCGAGACCGGCAAGACCGTGCTGCTGATCACGCATTCGATTCCGGAAGCGGTTTTCCTCGCCGACCGCGTGCTTGTCATGACCGAGCGGCCCGGCGCGATCGCCGCAATTTATGACGTACCGCTCGGGCGCGAACGTTCACTGGATGTGATGGCCGATCCGGTTTTCACCGAACTGGTGCAGCGCATTCGCAAGCACTTCTTCACCCAAAGCGCGCTGGATTGAGGCCGATGATGATGGCGCAACGATTGGCAGTGCGCGAACTCGCGTTTTTCGAGCGCGCGGTTCCATTCGTCCGGCCGTTCCGGTTCGGCGCGGTGACGATCAATGCCTCGACGCAGATTTTCGTTCGTGTCGAAATCGAGATCGAAGGCAGGGGAACATCGGTCGGCGCAACCGCGGAATTGCTGGCGCCTAAATGGTTCGACAAGCGGCCGCATCTGTCATCCGAGGAAACCGCCGCCGAGTTGCGTCGTTCGCTGCTGATCGTGCGCGATTTATATCTAGCGCGAAACGGCTTCGAGACCGCGTTCGGCCTGCATGCCGCGCGCATTGCCGCACAGGTCGCGGCTTGCGCGAATGAGGATATTCCACCCTTGGCGGCGGGGTATGGGCCGGCCGAGATCGACAAGGCGGTTCTGGATGCGCTGCTTCGTTCGCTCGGCGTGAATTTCTTCGACGGCATGGCTGCGAATGCCGCAGGCATCGATGCCGGCTTGACGCCTGAGCTCTCTGATCGTGATACCGCATTTTTTCTTGCCGGGCGGCGCCGGCTCGATCGTGTCGCGGTGCGACATACCGTCGGTCTGGACGACCATATCGAAGGCGAGGGCGGCGTCTCCGATCCCGCGCAGAATTCCGGCGCGCGTTATTTCAAGCTCAAGCTCAGCGGCGATCCAGAGGCCGATGTTGCCCGGCTGATCCGGATCGGAAATGAACTCGCCACGCTGCCATATGACTATCAGGTGACCCTGGACGCGAACGAGCAATACGCCGACCTTGCCGCGCTTGGTGCGCTGGTGGATCGTCTCGATCGCGACGGCGCGCTCAAACCGATCGCGTCAAAACTGCTCTACATCGAGCAGCCGATGCCGCGCGACATCACACGGCAATCACCGCTCGGCAAATTGTCGAAGCGGGATTTCATCATCGACGAGGCCGACGATAGCTACGATGCATTTCCTGCGGCGCGCGCTCTCGGCTATCGCGGCATCTCCTCGAAATCCTGCAAGGGCATCTACAAGTCGATCCTCAATGCGACTCGCGCGCAAAAGTGGAGCGCGGGCGGTGAGAGATTTTTCATCGCCGGCGAAGACCTCACCTGTCAGGCCGGGCTCGCGGTGCAGCAGGACCTCGCGCTCGGCGCGCTGATCGGCGTCACCCATGCCGAGCGCAACGGCCACCATTATGTCGATGGTTTTGCAAACACACCGGCCCACGAGGCGGAGGCGTTTCTCGCAGCGCATCCCGATCTGTATGTCCGCGACGGCAATGCCGTGCGGCTGTCGATCCATGACGGCGATCTCCTGACGGGATCGCTGACCTCGGCCGGATTTGCTTCCGGCGCCCATCCGGACTGGGCGGCGCTGAAGTCGCTGCAGACCCCAACAACAAAAATACTTCAGGAGCAAACCCTATGACGATGCAGCGCCTCGGCCTGATCATGAACGGTGTCACCGGCCGCATGGGGCTGAACCAGCATTTGATCCGCTCCATCATCGCGATCCGGGACCAGGGCGGCGTAGTGCTGTCGAATGGCGACCGCGTGGTGCCCGATCCGATCCTGGTCGGCCGCGACGCCGATAAGGTCGAGCGGCTCGCAAAACAGTTCAACGTGCAGCGCTGGACCATCGATCTCGATGAGGCGCTGACCGAGCCGAGCGACACCATTTTCTTCGATGCCGCAACCACGCAGGCGCGGCCGTCGCTGCTGACCAAGGCGATCAACGCCGGCAAGCACGTCTATTGCGAGAAGCCGATCGCGACAAATCTGCAGGAAGCCATCGACGTCCTGAAACTCGCCAACGAAAAGGGCGTCAAGCACGGCACCGTACAGGACAAGCTGTTCCTGCCCGGCCTGAAGAAGCTGGCGTTCCTGCGCGACTCCGGCTTCTTCGGCCGCATGCTCTCGGTGCGCGGGGAATTCGGTTATTGGGTATTCGAAGGCGACTGGCAGCAGGCGCAGCGTCCGTCCTGGAATTATCGCCAGGAGGACGGCGGCGGCATCATCCTCGATATGGTGTGCCACTGGCGCTACGTGCTGGACAATTTGTTCGGCGAGGTCGAGAGCATCTCCTGCCTCGGCACCACCGATATTCCCGAGCGCTGGGACGAGAGGGACAAAAAATACAAGGCCACGGCAGACGATTCCGCCTACGCCACCTTCAAGCTGAAGGGCGGCGTGATCGCGCACATCAACATGTCCTGGGCGACGCGGGTGTATCGCGACGACCTCGTCACCTTCCAGGTCGATGGCACCCATGGCTCGGCGGTGGCGGGCCTCACCGATTGCGTGATCCAGGCGCGGCAGGCGACGCCGCGGCCGGTGTGGAATCCGGACGAGAAGCGCACCCACGACTTCTATGCCGACTGGCAAAAGGTTCCTGAGAACACGGCTTACGACAACGGTTTCAAGGAGCAGTGGGAAATGTTCATCCGCCACGTCTGCGAGGACGCGCCGTATAAATACACGCTGCTCGAAGGCGCCAAGGGGGTGCAACTGGCCGAATGCGCGCTGCAAAGCTGGAAAGAACGCCGATGGATCGACGTGTCTCCCATCAAGGTGTGAGGACAGGACCATGAACAAGCCGGTTTTGCCGATGTCGTCGCTGTCGCTGAAGCTGCCGAAGGCGGATCGATCGATCGAGACCTATCGCCTCGCGGCGTCGCGGACGTTTCCGCCGAAGCTGGAAGGCACGTTGAATCGTGTGGCATTCTCTGCAGCCCACGTGGTGGCCGATCCTTTTGCCGAGGTCGATCCTTGGCTCGGCGCCGCCATCGACTGGGACAGGACCATCGCGTTCCGCGAGCACATCTGGGATCTCGGCCTCGGCGTTGCAGAGGCGATGGATACCGCGCAGCGCGGCATGGGGCTGGACTGGCCGACGTCGCTGGAATTGATCCAGCGTTCGGTCAAGGCGTCGAAGGCGCGCGGCAACGCGCTGGTGTTTTCCGGCGCTGGTACCGATCATCTCGCGCCGGAAGACGCAAAGAATATCGATGACGTGATCCGCGCTTACGAGGAGCAGATCGCGGCGGTGGAGAAAGCCGGCGGCCGCATCATCCTGATGGCCTCGCGCGCGCTGGCCAGGATCGGCCGCAACGCCGACGACTACGCCAAAGTCTACAACCGCGTGCTGAGCCAGGTGCGCGAGCCGGTGATCATCCACTGGCTTGGCGACATGTTCGATCCGGCATTGGCGAATTACTGGGGTACGCCTGATCTCGACACCGCGATGGATATCGCGGTCGGCATCATCAACGCCAACACCGCCAAGGTCGATGGCGTCAAAGTCTCGCTGCTCGACAAGCAACGCGAGATCGACATGCGCCGCCGGCTTGATGCGAAGGTCAAAATGTATACCGGCGACGACTTCAACTACGCCGAACTGATCGCCGGCGACAGGAAAGGCTTCTCGCACGCACTATTGGGCATTTTCGACGCCATCGCGCCGGCGGCGTCCTACGCGCTGTCGCGGCTTGCGGCCGGCGACGACCAGGGCTTTCACGATGTGCTGGGGCCGACGGTGCCGCTGTCGCGCCACATCTTCAAGGCGCCGACCCGGTTCTACAAGACCGGCATCGTGTTCATGGCGTATCTCAACGGCCATCAGGATCATTTCACCATGGTCGGCGGCCAGGAAAGCACGCGCTCGACGCTGCATCTCGCCCAGCTGTTTCGGCTCGCCGACAAAGCCAGGCTGCTTTCCAATCCCGAACTCGCAACGCGGCGCATGACGACGCTGCTGGCGACGCGCGGCGTCGAGGCCTGATGCGGGATTTTTCGGCCGATCACCGTTGGCTGTCGCTGAACACCGCGACGGTCCGCAAGCAGGGCGATCTCGCGCAAATTGTCGAGGCTTGCGCGCGCCATGGCATCCGCGCCATCGATCCGTGGCGCGACCAGGTCGCAGCCATCGGGCTTGACCGCGCGGTGCGCGTGGTTCGCGACGCCGGGCTCGAACTGTCGGGCTATTGCCGCGGCGGCATGTTTACATCCGACGCCGCGCATCGGGACGAGGTCCGTGACGACAACCGCCGCGCCGTCGATGAAGCAAAAGCGCTGGGCGCGCCGTGTATCGTGCTGGTGGCCGGCGGCCTGCCGCAATATTCGCGGCCAGGCAGCGCGCCTTCAAAGGACATCGCGCAGGCGCGAGTGCAGGTCGATGACGCCATCGCCGAGATGCTGGAGTATGCGAGGCAGGCCGGCATGCCGCTGGCGATCGAGCCGCTGCATCCGGCCTATGCCGCCGACCGCGCCTGCGTCAACACGACAAAACAGGCGCTGGATATCTGCGATCGGCTGGACCCCGCGCGAACCGGCATGCTCGGCGTCGCGCTCGACGTCTATCACATCTGGTGGGATCCCGAGTTGATGCCGCAGATCGAACGCGCCGGTAAGGATCGCCTGCTGGCGTTTCACGTTTGCGACTGGCTGGTGCCGACCAGGGACATCCTCAACGACCGCGGCATGATGGGCGATGGCGTGATCGATATCTGGTCGGTGCGCGCCGCGGTGGAAGCGCAGGGGTTTGCCGGTTATTCGGAGATCGAGATTTTTTCCAACGACTGGTGGGGCAGGCCGATGGACGAGGTGCTGCGGACGTGTATTGAGCGGCACCGGACGGTGGTGTGAGTTCCGCCGTCATTGCGAGCGAAGCGAAGCAATCCAGTCGCGCCGAGAACTGGATTGCTTCGTCGCAAGGGCTCCTCGCAATGACGAACTCAGGCAACGGTGCACGGCACGCTCAAAAATCCGCGAAACCGCACACGGCCGCCGCGCACCGGCGCGCCGGTCAGCTCATATCCGGGAAACCGCGCCAGGAATCGCGAGACCGCGATCGCCCCCTCGAGCCGCGCCAGCGCCATGCCGGCGCATTGGTGCGGGCCGGTGGCGAAGGCGAGGTGCCGGTTCGGGGTGCGGCCGATGTCGAGATTTTCCGGGTCAGCGAATTGTGCGGGGTCGCGGTTGGCGGCGCCGATGCACAACGTGACGAACGTGCCGGCCGGCATCTGCACGCCGCCGGGCTCGACCGCTTCCGTGGTGACACGGTTGCCGAGCTGGTTGGAGCTTTCGTATCTCAGAAATTCCTCGATGGCGGTTTTGATCAGCCCGGGATCGTCGATCAACCGCTTTTTCTGCTCGGGGTTGCCTGACAGCGCCACCAACCCATTGCCGATCAGATTGGTCGTCGTCTCATGTCCCGCATTGAGCAGGAAAATGCAGTTGTGCAGCAACTCCTTCGCGGTCAGCCGCTCGCCATTGTCCTCGCCCTGAATGAGCTTTGTCAGCACATCGCGTTCGGGATTGCCGGGTTTTGCCCGCCGCCGTTCGACCAGTGTTTCGAGATAGGCCAGGAAATCCCGCACCGCTTTGTTGCCGCGTGCAAACACCTCGGGACCGATCACCGGCTCCAGCGCGCCAAGGATCGCCAGCGACCAGTCGCGCAGCGGTTCGCGCTCGTCCATGGGCACGTCGAGCAGGTTGCCGATCACTTGGATCGGAATCGCGGAGGCGAAATCCTCGATCAGCTCGACATCGCCCTTTGCGGCCAGCCCGTCGAGCAGCCGGTCCACCAGCGCGATCAGGTCCGGCTCCATCTCGGCGATGGCGCGCGGCGACAGCGCGCCCATGATCAGCCGGCGCACCCGCGTATGCGCAGGCGGATCGTTGAACACCAGGCTGGTGGTGTGGTGTTCGTACAGCAGCGAGTCGCCGTATTTCGGCAAAAACTCCTTTTTCTTGTCGGACGAGAAAAGTTTGGTGCTTTTGTAGATGCCGACCAGATCGTCGTAGCGGGTCAAAAAATAGCTGCCGTTGGGCAGGCGCTTGACCGGCGCGTGCTCCCGCAGTGCACGATAGGTCGGGTAGGGGTTGGCGTAGAATTCCGGCGTCAGCTTTTCGATGTCGAAATTTTCAGCCAGATCTCGCGCGCTTGCGTCCATGCTGCCATACTCTTTCGGTCAGACCGATATGCCGTTTTTGCTCTTTCGCAAACCACTGACCCGGCTACAGTCCCGTCCCGGAATACAGCCTGGCTCAACTGACTGGAAATGAAAATGCACGCCCGCGCCGATGCGCCTGCCGAAAATGCCCAATCCTGGCCCGAGGACATCTTCGGGATTCTGCAGCGCTTCGATGTCCGGCAGGTACCCTACGTGCCCGATGCCGGGCATTCGCAATTGATCGAGCGCGTGCTCGGCGCGTCCTCGATGCGCGCGGTGCCGCTGACCACCGAGGAGGAGGGTGTGGCGCTGCTGGCCGGCGCCTGGGCGGGCGGCCAGCGCGGCGTGCTGCTGATGCAATCGAGCGGCGTCGGCAATTGCATCAACATGCTGTCGCTGACGCAGATCTTTCGCTTTCCGTTCCTCACTTTGGTGACGATGCGCGGCGAATGGGGCGAGTTCAATCCCTGGCAGGTGCCGATGGGATCAAGCACGCAGGGCGTCTTCGAACTATCGGGTATAAAAGTGCTGCGGGCGTCATCGCCGGACGAAGTGCGCGACGTCACGGAGGCGGCCGCGGCCCAGGCCTACAACGCCTGCACGCCGACCGCCGTTCTTCTCTCGCAGCGCCTGATCGGCACCAAGGTATTCGTCAAATGAGCAAGACCAATCTTCTCGAACGGCGCAGCGTCGTCTCCAGCCTGCTCAAGGACCGCAAGGACGCCGTCGTGGTCGGCGGCCTCGGTGCTTCGACCTATGACATTACCGCCGCCGGCGACCACGACCGCAACTTTTATCTCTGGGGCGCCATGGGTGGCGCCGTGATGATCGGGCTTGGCATCGCCCTGGCGCAGCCGAAACTGCCGGTGGTGGTGATCACCGGCGACGGCGAGATGCTGATGGGGATGGGGAGCCTCGCCACCGTCGGCCTGCAGAAGCCGGGGAATCTCACCATCATTGTGCTCGATAACGAGGTCTATGGCGAAACCGGCGGGCAGGCGAGCCACACCGCCGCGACGGTCGATCTCGTCGGCATCGCCCGCTGCTGCGGCATCGCCGATAGCCGAAATCTGGCGACCATGGCCGAGGTCGAGGCCTTTGCAGCGCAGATGCAGGACATCGGCGGCGGCCCTCGTTTCGCCTCGGTGAAGATCGATCCTGCGAACCTGGAGCGGGTGCTGTCCAACCGCGACGGCGCGTTTATCGTGAACCGCATCCGCGGGGCGCTCGGCTACCAGCCGATCTGACCAAGCCTGCTGCACCGCAGCAATTGCCTTGACATTTGCTCAAGTGAGTGCTTACTCACGACCATGAGCACACTCCGCATGACCAGTGATTTGCGCCGGGAATTGATCCTGAGCGCGGCCAAGCGTTGCTTTGCACGCAACGGGTTCGCCGGCACTACGACCAAAAGCGTAGCCGCCGCTGCCTCAATTTCGGAGGGATTGCTGTTCAAGCACTTCCCGACCAAATCGGCGCTTTACGCGGAAATATTGGCGGAAGAGTGCGAGGCCGATCCGGCGCTGAACAAACTGCTCGGCCTGGCGCCATCGACGGAAACGCTGGTCGCGCTGGTTCGAGGCATGGTCGGGCATTTCCTGCAGCTGTCGCACGCGCCCGATCAGGAAGAAGCACAGCGTTTGCGGCTGATGACCAACAGCCATCTGGATGACGGAGAATTCGCGCGGGTTCTGTACGAGAAGATAGGAAGCCTGATCGGGCCTATGTTCAAGGCGTCGCTGGAGCGGGCCGTGGCTCAAGGCTATGCATCGCCGGTCGGACGCGAACCGCTCAACCTGTTCTGGTTTGCGCATCACACGGTGCTGATGATGGCGCTGACGCAGCTTCCTGCCGTTCCCTGCCTCACTTACGCCAAGGCTGCCGATCTGGAACGGCAGATCAGCGAATTCATCCTTCGCGGAATTGGATTAAACGAACCGGCCATCGCCGCGCATCTGGATCGTGAACTGTCGCCAGATTTCGGGCTGCCGGTAACTTCGGAAAGTGCATGACATGACGATTGCGATGGAAAACAACACGTCGGCCAGATCGCCGGTCGAGGAAAAGCCGCGGCACCGCCCGGTCCGCACCGTCAGATGGTTCATCATAGTCGGCGCGCTGCTGGCGCTGCTGGTGGGCGGGTTCGTTGGCTTTAACGCGTTCCGCACCAAGATGATCACGCAGTTCTTCGCCAACAACAAGCCGCCGCCGGCCACGGTGACGGTTGCGGAAGCGAAATCCGAAGTGGTTCCCAACCTGCTCACCGCGGTCGGCGATCTCGTCGCCGTGCATCAGGTAAATGTCACTTCCGACGTGAGCGGACGCATCACCGAGATCTTGTTTACCGCCGGTACCGAGGTCAAAGCTGGAAGCCCTCTCATCCAGCTGTTCGATGCCCCCGAACAGGCCGACCTTGCAAGCTTCAGGGCCCAGGCCACGGTGGCGCAGCTGTCGCTCGACCGCGCCAAGCAGCTGGCGTCGCGTCAGTTCGGACCGCAGGCGACCGTCGATTCCACGCAGGCCGCGTTCGACCAGGCCAATGCCGGCATCGCCAAGACCCAGGCGATCATCTCGCAAAAACTGGTGCGGGCACCGTTCGATGGCGAACTCGGCGTGCGCCACGTCGAGGTCGGCCAGTTCCTGACCGCGGGTACGCAGATCGTGACCTTGACGGATCTGTCGGCGGTCTATGCCAATTTCACCACGACGGAAAAGGAAAGCGCGACGCTGAAGGTCGGGCAGACCGTGCGCGTCGTGGTCGATGCCTATCCGGGCCGCAAGTTCGAGGGCAAGATCACCACCATCGAGCCGCAGATCAATACCGACACGCGCAATATCCGCATCCAGGCCACGATAGACAATCCCGATCGTGTCCTGAAGCCCGGCATGTTCGCCACCACGACGGTCGTGCTGCCGGACAAGCCCGCGGTCATTACCGTTCCCGAAACGGCGGTCGATTACACGCTGTATGGCGATTCGGTTTACCTGATCAAAGAGACCAAGACCGATGACGGCAAGACCAGTCTGACCGTCGAGCGCACCTTCGTGCGGACCGGCGACCGCGTCGAGGGGCGCGTCGTGATTGCCAGCGGCCTGAAGGCCGGCGATCGCGTGGTTGCGGTCGGGCAGCTCAAGCTGCAATCCGGTTCGGCGGTCGCGATCTCCCCCGATCCGCCGCCGCCGGTGCCGGCAAAACCGCCGCTGAACTGAGACCGGAGCGCCCGTAATGGCTTTTACCGATATCTTCATCAAGCGCCCGGTGCTGGCGCTGGTCGTCAGCTTGCTGATCCTGCTGATCGGCTTCAAGGCCGCGACCAGTCTGCCAATTCGGCAATATCCGAAACTGTCGAACACGGTGATCACGGTCACGACCGTGTATCCCGGCGCTTCGCCGGACCTGATGCAGGGCTTTATCACCACGCCGATCGAGCAGGCGGTGGCCTCGGCGGAAGGCGTCGATTACATGACGTCGTCTTCGACCCAGGGCCAGAGCCTGATCTCGGTCTACATCAAGCTCAACGTCGATCCGAACCAGGCGCTGACCGAAGTGCTGGCGAAGGTCAATTCGGTCAAATATCTGATCCCGAAGGAAGCCAACGATCCCGTCATCCTGAAATCGACCGGTCAGACCACGGCGGTGATGTACATCGGCTTCTCCAGCGACGAGCTTTCGGGCTCGGCGATCTCGGATTATCTCACCCGCGTGGTGCAGCCGATCCTGTCGACCGTCAACGGCGTGGCATCCGCCGATATTCTCGGCGGCCAGACCTTTGCGATGCGGGTGTGGCTCGATCCGATGCGGATGGCGGGCCGCGGCGTGTCGCCCGACGATGTCGCAGCCGCGATCCGCGCCAATAATTTTCAGGCCGCGGCAGGCCAGACCAAGGGCTATTTCATCGTCTCCAACGTCACCGCCAACACCGATCTGCAGAACGTCGAGCAGTTCAAGCGCATGACGGTCAAGGCCAAGGACGGCGGCTTCGTGCGGCTGCAGGACATCGCGACCGTGGAGCTGTCGGCGCAAAGCACCGACGCCAGCGTGGCCTTCAGCGGCGAACGGGCGATCTTCATCGGCGTGCAGGCGACGCCGCAAGGCAATCCGCTCAACATCGTCACCGGCGTCCGCGCCCTGTTTCCGGAACTGGAACGCAATCTGCCGCCTTCGCTGCACATGAAGGTGGCCTATGACTCGACCAAATTTATCCGCTCGTCGATCGACGAAGTCGAATGGACCTTGATCGAGGCGGTCGGCATCGTGGTCATCGTCATCTTCCTGTTCCTGGCCTCTTTCCGTTCGGTGATCATCCCGGTCGTCACCATTCCGCTGTCGCTGATCGGCGTCTGCAGCCTGATGCTGGTGATGGGCTTCAGCATCAACCTGCTGACGCTGCTGGCGATGGTGCTGGCGATCGGGCTGGTGGTCGATGACGCCATCGTGGTGGTGGAAAACATCCATCGGCATCTGGAGGAAGGCAAACCACCTGTGCAGGCGGCGCTGCAGGGCGCCCGCGAGATCGTCGGCCCCGTGATCTCGATGACCATCACGCTGGCGGCGGTGTATGCGCCGATCGGCTTCCTCGGCGGCCTCACCGGCGCGCTGTTCCGCGAATTCGCTTTCACGCTTGCGGGCTCGGTCATCGTGTCCGGCGTGATCGCGCTGACCCTGTCGCCGATGATGTGTTCGGTGCTGTTGAAGAACGACCACGGCGGCTGGTTCGCGAAAAAGGTCGACCGCGTTTTCGGCGCCACCACCCGCTGGTACGGACGCCAACTCGATCGTTCGCTCGATTACCGCCCGATCACCGGAATGTTCGCGCTGACCATCCTTGGGCTGGTGGCGTTCCTCTATATGAACACCTCCAAGGAGCTCGCTCCGGAAGAAGATCAGGGCATCGTGTTCGCGGTGGTCAAGGCGCCGAAATACGCCAACATCGACTATACCGATTTCTACAGCTCGAAGATGGACAAGGCGTTCGCGGCTTTTCCGGAAACCGATTTGCGTTTCGTCATCAACGGAACCGCGGGACCGAGCAACGGCATCGCCGGCATGCTGCTAAAACCATGGGACGAGCGCGCGCGCTCCTCGATCAAATTGAAGCCGCTGGTGCAGGCCGAGCTCAGCAAGATCGAAGGCGTCAACGCCTTCGCCTTCAACCTGCCGCCATTGCCGGGCGGGCCGGGCGGCTTGCCGATCCAGATGGTGATCAACTCCACCAACGGCTTCCGCGCGGTCTATGAGGAGATGGTCAAGCTGAAGGACGCCGCGCGCAAGAGCGGGTTGTTCATCGTCGCCGACAGCGATCTCGACTTCAACCAGCCGGTGGTGCGGGTGAAGATCGATCGCTCCAAGGCCAACGATCTCGGCATCACCATGGCGCAGATCGGCAGCACGCTGGCGACGCTGCTCGGCGGCAACTACACCAACCGCTTCAATCTCGAGGGCCGGTCGTATCAGGTGATTCCGCAGGTGCCGCGCGGCTTGCGGCTGTCGCCGGAGTCGCTGGCGAATTACTACGTCCCGACGCTGTCCGGCCAGCAGGTGCCGCTGTCGACGCTGGTGACGGTCGAGACCGCGACCGATCCCAACGCGCTGACGCATTACAACCAGTTGAACTCCGCCACCTTCCAGGCGGTGCCGATGCCGGGCGTCACCGTCGGCCAGGCCGTGGACTTCCTCGAGGCGCAGGCAAAGAACCTGCCTTCCGGATACAGTCACGACTATCTGGCGGACTCCCGGCAATATGTGCAGGAGGGCAACCAGCTGGCGATTACCTTCGGCTTCGCGCTGATCATCATCTTCCTGGTGCTGGCGGCGCAGTTCGAAAGCCTGCGCGATCCGCTGGTGATCATGATCAGCGTACCGATGGCGATCTCCGGCGCGCTGATTCCGCTGTTCTTCGGCGTGGCCACGATCAACATCTACACCCAGGTGGGGCTGCTGACGCTGGTCGGCCTGATCAGCAAGCACGGCATCCTGATGGTGGAGTTCGCCAACGAGCTTCAGCTCAACGAAGGCCTCGACAAGCGTTCGGCGATCGAGATGGCCGCCCGGGTACGCTTGCGTCCGATCCTGATGACGACGGCGGCGATGGTGACAGGCTTGTTTCCACTGCTGACGGCCACCGGCGCCGGCGCGGCCAGCCGGTTCTCGATCGGGCTTGTCGTCGTGTCCGGAATGACCATCGGAACCTTGTTCACCCTGTTCGTGCTGCCCGCCGTCTATGTGGCACTCGCCACCGACCACAGGGCAGGCGCCGAGTCGCAGCGGGCCAAGGAGATCGCGGATTTCGATCTCGGTCCGAAGGCGCTGAAAGCGACCTAGCGGGGGTTCAACCGAAAAGGGGTAACAGCCGGCGTCGTAGCCGCTGTTAAGGTTGCCTCCCGCCTCCCGCACTGCCGCAAGAGACAATGCCGCCCGTTCTTGCTAAATTGAACCGGATGAGCATTTCCCTGCACCCGGATACGTCCGAAAGCCCGGCGCTGGCCGCGTCGCCCGACGCGGGGGCGGCGCAGGCGGGTGCTTCGGGTACGAAAATCCGCAGTCGTCTGTTCACCAAATACGTCGCGCTGTTCGTCGCGGTGGTGGCGGTGGCCCTGTTGTCCAACGGCATTTTTGAGGTTTTTTTCTATTATCGCGAGCACAAGGCGGCCCTGATCCGCATTCAGCACGAGCAGGCCGAGGCGGCGGCGGCGAAGATCGGGCAGTTCATCAAGGAGATCGAAAGCCAGCTGGGCTGGACCACCCAGCTGCCATGGTCGGCGAAATCGATCGAGGACCGCCGGTTCGACGCGCTGCGGCTTTTGAAGCAGGTGCCAGCCATCACCGAACTGGCGCAGGTCGATTCCACCGGGATAGAGCGGCTGCGGGTGTCACGGCTTGCCATGGATTCGGTGGCCGGCGCCACCGATCTGTCGAAAGATCCAAAGTTCACCGAAGCCGTCGCCAACAAGGTCTATTACGGCCCGGTGTATTTCCGTCGCGAGTCGGAGCCGTATATGACGCTCTCGCTGGCCGGCACCCGCAAGGAAGCCGGCGTCAGCATTGCGGAGGTCAATCTCAAGCTGATCCGGGACGTGGTGTCGCAGATCAAGGTCGGCGAACACGGCCAGGCCTATGTGGTGGGCGCAGAGGGGCGCCTGATCGCGCATCCGGATATTAGCCTGGTGCTGCGCAACACCGACATGTCGAAGCTGTTGCAGGTACAGGCGGCGCGGGCGGGAAGCCGAAGCGCCTCCGATGAGTTGCAGGGAACCAAGAATATCCAGGGCCACGAAGTGCTGACGGCGTCGGCGCCGATAGCGCCGCTGGGCTGGACCATGTTCGTCGAGCTTCCGGTCGAAGAGGCCTATGCGTCGCTGTATCAGGCGCTGCAGCGGCTCGCCGTCGTGCTGCTGGGCGCGTCGATCCTGGCCGTGCTCGCCGGGATATTTCTGGCGCGGCGTATGATCGTGCCGATCCAGGCCCTGCGCGCTGGCGCGGCGCGCATCGGCAGCGGCGATTTCTCCCAGCATATCTCGATCAAGACCGGCGACGAATTCGAAGGGCTTGCCCACCAGTTCAACGACATGGGCGCAAGGCTGCAGGAATCCTATTCCGGCCTGGAACAGAAGGTGGACGCGCGGACCCGCGATTTGAGCGAATCACTGGAGCAGCAGACCGCGACCTCGGAGGTACTGCGGGTGATCTCAAGTTCGCCCGGCGAGCTTGAGCCAGTGTTCGAAGCGATGCTGGAGAACGCCACGCGCTTATGCGAAGCGAGATTTGGAGAAATGTTCCTGCTCAGTGGCGACTCGTTTCGGTCTGTCGCGTTGCACGGAGTGCCGGCCTCGCTCGCCGAGTTCAGAGCTACGAACCCGCCGCTTCAACCGCAGTCTCACATCCCCATCGCTCGGGCCGTGAGAAACAGGCTGGTTGAACACGTTACCGACGTCAGACTTGAGCAGGGTTACGGTGAAGGGTATCCGCCGATCGTAGCCCTCGCCGACCTCGGCGGCGCCAAGACCCTTCTGATCGTACCTTTGGTAAAGGAGAACGAAGTCCTCGGAACCATTAACATCTACCGCCAGGAAGTCCGCCCCTTCACCGACAAGCAGATCGAGCTGGTGACGAACTTCGCCGCCCAGGCCGTCATCGCCATCGAGAACACGCGGCTGCTCAAGGAATTGCGCCAGCGTACGGACGATCTGAGCGAATCGCTGGAGCAGCAGACGGCGACCTCGGACGTGCTGCAGGTCATCAGCAGCTCTCCCGGCGACCTGCAACCGGTGTTCAAGTCGATGTTGAGCAACGCCTTGCGGATTTGCGAAGCGCAGTTCGGCAATCTGCTGCTGTTCGACGGCACGGGATTAGTACCGGCGGAACTGCATAATTCGCCAGCCGCCTTTGCCGAGCTGTTCAAGAGCGGGCCTCTGATCCCCGGCCCGAACACCGCGCTCGGACGGGTCATTGCAGGAAAGCAGGTCGTCCACATCGCCGACGTAAGGGCAGGAGATGCTTATATTGAACGCGATCGGCTGCGAATGGTCACGGTCGAGAGTTTGCGGGCCAGAACCCTTCTTGCCGTACCAATGCTGAAAGACACCGAGCTGGTCGGCACGATCGTCATCTACCGCCAGGAAGTCCGCCCCTTCAGCGACAGGCAGATCGAGCTTGTGACCAGCTTCGCCAGCCAGGCCGTTATCGCCATTGAGAACACGCGGCTGCTGAAGGAATTGCGCCAGCGCACCGACGATCTGAGCGAATCGCTGCAACAGCAGACTGCGACCGCCGACGTGCTCAAGGTCATCAGCCGTTCGGCGTTCGATTTGCAAGCTGTTTTTGAAACGCTGGTTCAGTCCGCGGCGCAACTATGCCGCGCCGATAAGGCGGCGATCCTTCGCCTCAAGGACGATAGATTTCACATTGTTGCCACTCAAGGCTTTCCTCCGGAATTCAGGGAATTTGTGGAGGCGTATCCAATTGCCGTAGACCGGGGATCGATAGTGGGAAGGGCAGCCCTCGAGCGCCGGACCGTGCAAGTCGACGACATTTTGACCGATCCGGATTTCACCGTCATCGAGAGTCAAAGGCGCGGCGGGTTTCGCACGGTGCTCGGCGTTCCGCTTATGCGCGAAGGAAACCCGATCGGCGCCCTGTTTCTGACGCGAGGTGTCGTCGAGCGGTTCACACAGCAGCAGATCGACCTTGTTACGACTTTCGCCGACCAGGCGGTCATCGCGATTGAAAATGTGCGATTGTTCGACCAGGTGCAGGCGCGCACGCGTGAACTGCAGGAATTGCTCGAATACCAGACCGCCACGGCCGATGTGCTGAACGTCATCAGCCGTTCCACGACCAATGTGCAGCCGGTGTTCGATGCGATCGCAATGAGCGCTGCGCGGCTGTTCGCGCCGTGCGAAACGACGCTCACCACGGTCCACGATGGCCAGCTGCACTGGGGAGCGACTGCCTCGCTGGGGCGCCCGGTCGAAGCCATGGAACGGGTGAAGTCGATCTACCCTCTTCCGTTTGATATCGAGCGCAGCCCGTCGGCTCGCGCAGTACAAGAACGTAGAATCATTGAAATCCTGGACGCATCGGCTCCCGACACGCCCGAGAACACCCGACGCGCGGGGAATGCCGGTGGATTTCGTTCCATCACCTTCGTGCCTTTGCTGCGGGACGGCGTCGGCATCGGAACAATTATCCTGACGCACCCTGAAGCAGGCTTCAAATTGTCGCCAAAACAACTGGCGCTGGTCCAGACTTTCGCCGACCAGGCCGTGATCGCGATCGAGAACGCGCGGTTGTTCGACGAGGTTCAGGCCAAGACCAGCGAACTCACCGAAGCGCTGGTGTATCAGACCGGCAGCGGCAATATCCTGCGAGTGATCGCATCTTCTCCAACCGATGTTGCGCCCGTTTTGAAGGCCATTGTCGAGAGTGCTTGCGAGATTTGCGAGGCGATCGATGCAGTGGTGCTTCTGAAAGACGGCGACGATCTGCGCTTCAGCGAGCACCACGGCCCGATACCGATAGCTCTGGATAAATGGCCCATCAACCGCAACTGGACCGCCGGGCGTGCGTTCGTAGATCGGAAGCCGGTGCATCTTCACGACGCGTTCTCCGACGAAGGCAACGAATTTCCCGACAGTCGGGAATTGTCGGGCCGCGCAGGTTCTGCGGACACCCGCAGTGTATTGAGTGTGCCGCTGCTACGCGAGAACGAGAGTATTGGCGCAATCTTGCTTCGACGCACCGAAGTCCATCCTTTCAGCGAAAAGCAGATCACATTGCTTCAGACCTTCGCCGATCAGGCCGTGATCGCCATCGGCAATGTGCGGCTGTTTGATGAGGTGCAGGCCAAGACCAGCGAGCTGACCGAAACGCTGGAGTATCAAACCGCCACCGGTGACGTGTTGAACGTCATCAGCCGCTCGCCCAACAATCTGCAGCCGGTAATGGATACCATCGTCGAGACGACCAGACGGCTGTGCCAGTCGGAATATGCGCTGATGCTGCAGCGCGAGGATGATGGGGTGTATCGGATCGCCGCGCACAGCAACGCAAGCCATGAACTCATTGACTGGATGCAGAATAATCCGGTGACGGCGGGAGATGGCTCGGCCGTCGGTATCGTTGCGGCCGAAAAGCAAACGGTCCATTTGCCCGACGCCCTTGCCGACCCTCGCTTCACCGATCTGCGCCGGCAGCGGCACTCCAAGGCGCGCACGATGCTGGGGGTACCGCTGCTGCGGGATCAAAACGTGATCGGCGTCGTCTTCCTGGCGCGCACCGAGGTCAAGCCGTTCAGCGACAAGCAGGTGGAACTCGTTACCAGCTTCGCCGACCAGGCTGTGATCGCCATCTCGAATGTGGGGCTGTTCAAGGAAGTTCAAGAGCGGACGCGGGAACTGTCGCAATCGCTCGACGAACTCCGCACCGCGCAGGATCGCCTGATACAGACCGAAAAGCTCGCCTCGCTCGGCCAGCTCACCGCCGGCATCGCTCACGAAATCAAGAACCCGCTGAATTTCGTCAATAATTTCTCGGCACTGTCGGCGGAATTGGTCGACGAACTGAACGACGTGCTCAAGCCCGCTGCGCTCGATGGCAAGACGCGCGGGGAGATCGATGAGCTTACGCACATGCTGAAGGGTAATCTCGAAAAGGTGGTGCAGCACGGCAAGCGCGCCGATTCGATTGTCAAGAACATGCTGCTGCATTCGCGCGAGGGCGCCGGCGAGCATCGGCCCGCCGACATCAACGCCATCGTCGAGGAAAGCCTCAATCTCGCCTATCACGGCGCGCGCGCCGAGCGGTCGGGTTTCAATATCACGCTGCAGCGCGATCTCGACCCCGAGGCCGGGATGATCGATCTGTATCCGCAGGAAATCACGCGGGTGTTCCTCAACCTGATCTCGAACGGCTTTTACGCGGCCACCAAGCGCAAGGAAGCCGGCGATGACGGTTTCGAGCCGACGCTGAGCGCGACGACAAAAAGCCTCGGCAACAGGGTCGAGATCCGCATCCGCGACAACGGCACCGGCATTCCGCTCGAGGTGAAGGAAAAGATGTTCAATCCTTTCTTCACCACAAAACCGGCAGGCGAGGGCACCGGGCTCGGCCTGTCGATGAGCCATGACATCGTGGTGAAACAACACGGCGGCAAGATCGACGTCGATACCGAGCCGGGGGCATTTACCGAATTCATTATTACGCTGCCGCGAACGGCGGCCGCACAAATTCAGACTGGAGGCACAAATTGAGCGTTTACATACTTGTCGTCGACGACGAGCCCGATGTCGAGGCGCTGTTTCGCCAGCAATTCCGCCGCGATTTGCGTTCCGGCCGCTTCACCATGGAATTCGCCCCGTCGGCCCCGGCGGCGCTGGATCGCGCGAAGAATGTTGCCGATCCGTCGCTGATCCTGATCCTGTCCGACATCAACATGCCCGGCATGAGCGGTCTTGAAATGCTGCCGAAGGTGAGGGCGGAGCGGCCCGACGTTCCGGTGATCATGATCACCGCCTATGGCGACGCGGAAACGCGGCGCAAGGCGATCGAGCGCG